>JBGCGC010000085.1:0-8459 GCA_045110475.1 Granulosicoccus sp. | reverse complement strand
TCCCCGGCGGGCATGCCTTCGGCCCCTGCACTCAGGAGCAGCCTGAATGCTTCCAGACGAGTGCGCTGTGCAAGCGCCGCCATGGCTGAGGCTGCTGCTGATATTTCCATATGTCGAAAATAACCGACATATTATTATTGAGTCAAACTTGCACAAAGTGCTTCAACATTCAATCATGGGTCGTGCGGTTAGTTCGATAACACATTTTACCCCAACGCCGCCAGCCCGGCGTTAGAAAAGCTCCCCGTATAAGGGCCAAAATTGGACTACTCTCGCTCGATCGCTTTTCACCGCGCAGACTCCTAGCCTGGATTATTCATGAAGCCACGGGGACGCCCAGTCCAGATTCTTCCGCATCCCCTTTTCCCGTAGCGAATCCTGCTCAGTCGGAAATACAGTCTGTATTCCGCTCCTTCTCAGAATTCACTACAGAAAAAGGGTCTGGTGGAAGAATCAGGCGTTTCATGAATAGTCCAGGCTAGACCACCATTTCTGGCGCTAACTTAATTAGTAAACTCCATTAACAGGGCTTTTAGCGGATTGCCAGAGGCTGATTTACCGTTTCACGGTGCGCTCCCAAAAACGAAGTATGCGTTGCAATTGTTATTGTTCAGATGAAGCTGATATCCAACAAAGAGTGACACCTGAACAAGGGCCAATGGTAAACACCCGGCGCAGCTCCAAGTCATGGGCGGTTGTTCGAAAGGATAATGGCTAACCTGCCAGGTGCTAAGGCGTGCTTCTTGCGTAATCGGCTTACCTGCCCTCAATTGTCGTCTTTATCCAGTAATGCCTGCTGGGACTCCCGCAAATTAAGTTGACGTGCCATGAACCCTTCAGATTGTTGAGCAGATCTTACCGTATAAAATATTAGGATATACATTCAGTGACAACCAAACGACAACATCTTCGATCAATTGCCTGCTTTTGCTTTATTTTGCAAATCTCTCTTTGGCATTCAGTCGCACAGGCTGACGACCTGCCTTTGCTCACTGACCGCACTGGCGAACATTTGCAGGGTCTGGATAACGACTCCACCGTAAAAACTCTGGCTCGTGCGGACTTTAATAATGATGGTTACGACGATCTGGCCATCGCACGAAGGAATGCCGATCCCATATTGCTGGTTAATGAAGCTGGTGTCTTAACTAACCGTACCAGCGAACTGTTGCAAAACCCCGGCAGCTCCGACAATTCTCTTTTCGTAGCAACGATGGATGCGAATGGAGATGGATTCATTGATGTTCTGTTTTCACCACAGCGTCAGCCAGTGCGACTACATCTGAACCGAGGTACCAGCAACGGCAACTGGCTGGGCTTTGATGGCGGTGCGGATCTGCTGGACACGCGAAGTGGCCTGACAATAGCAACCGGGGATATCGCCGGCGATGGTACTGCGGATGATCTGTTTGTGAATCAACTACTGAGCGACAATGTTCTGTTGATTAATGATGGCAGCGGCAATTTTCGCGATGCATCAGAACAACTTTCTACATTGCGCGGCACCATGAACAATGGTCACTTTGGGCTGGTGGGTGATGCCAATGCCGATGGGGTCGATGATATTATGTATATCCAGGCCGATGACAACCTGTTTGTCTACTACAACGATGGCTTTGGCAATTTTGCTCACGAGCGCAGAAAGGTGTTTAGAAACACGCAATTTGGTCAGCCACTGGCCTATACGTGTGGCTGTGAAGACTTCAATGGTGACGGGATTTTTGATTTTGCCGTTCACGCTGATGGTGGTGGCAATGATCGGCTGGCGTCCTTTATGTCAACCGGTGTGATTGACGAGAACGGCTTGCCAGAGCACGTGTACGTTGACCAGCCAGCGGTGCCTGGGCGTATGAGTCGAAGACACGGTCTGCCGGATGTCGGAGACATCGACGGTGACGGTGATCTTGACTATGTGCAATCAAGTTATGAACGGGTTCATGGCACTACGAGTTTGCGTAGAATCGGGGTACGCACACTGGTGGTACTCAACACAGGAATTAATAGCGGGATTTTGGAAGGTCATCTTGGTGAGGACTGGGGTATACAAGATTCTCACGATATGAAGTTTATCGATATCAACGCCGACGGCAATCTGGACATGTTTATTGGTCATGATTCCCGCTATGGTGTTTATATCAATTCAGCACCACCGCGTACTATAGAGCTGGAAGATAACGTCACCGTGTCTGCCGCAGAGGTAGGTTTCAGCGCCACACTAGCCGTATCACTATTGTCCGGCACCGCTGCGTCATATGACTGGGACTTTGGCGATGGAAACAGTGAGACCAGTGCACTTCCAACCATTGAACACGTCTATAGCCAGCCCGGTCAATACACGGTCACGGTAACGGTCAGTGGCCCTGATGGTTCGGACCAGATCAGCTTCAGGCAAACGGTGTATGCGTCATTGACGGACCGGCAGCCATCTTCGTCATCAGGGCTGGCCTATGAGGTTCGGGATGATGGCGCAGATCGCATCTATGTCGCCAACCCGGATCACAACCAGATTACGGTAATAGATGCAGCGAGCAGCCAGGTGATTCAGGAAATTTCGGTTGGTACAGAGCCGCACGGATTGGCGCTGGGGGCAACGGGTAACCTGTACGTGGTTAACAAGAAAAGTGCCACTATTTCTGTAATCGATACTGATTCATTGTCAACCACAACGCAAGTCTCACTACCGTACGCATCGAAGCCACACGGCATTGTTATCGATGCCGCCAGTCAGTTCGCCTATGTCGCACTGGAGGCATCAGGTTCTATCCTGAAGCTGTCTTTACCCTCACTGCAGACGGTAGATCAAATTGACACAGGTCCGATGCCGCGTGAACTCGCACTGTCAGGTGATGGCCAAACTTTGTATGCGCCGCGCTTCATAACCTTGCCGCTTGCCGGCGAGAGCACACGCAATGTCAGCAACATCGGCAGTGCCGAAGTAATGGTTATTGACACAGGCACAATGTCGCTGACCGACGTGATTGAGTTCGGCGTTAGCGAAGTCAGCGAGGAAGAAGAAGAAGAAGGAACTTCCAGTCGAGGTATACCCAACTACCTACGGGCACCGGTTATTTCGCGCGACGGGCAAACAGGAGTCGTGCCGGCAAAACTTGACAACATCTACCGGGGATCGATGCGTGATGGCAAAGCGCGGGCGCACGACAAACTGGTTCGGGGGATTTTATTGAAGTTTGAAACGCAAACCAATCAGGAAATAGTCACTGAGCGTTTTGACTTTGATAATAACAGCCCACCGACAGCGGTCGCCTATGGCCCGACTGGCAGTTATCGTTATGTTATTCATGAGGCCAGCCGTGCATTTGAAGTGATGGATGTGTACGACAACAGCGTTGTATTTCGAACGACTGCTGAGTTTGCCCCCAGAAGCATTGTAGTTTCGCCAGAGGGTGATCGCGTATACATACACAATTATTTGTCTCGTAGCGTCAGTATTTTTGATATCTCGCAAATTACGGCAAACCAGAGCAACGCAGCCACCTTGTTGACAACCGTAAGCGTCGTTAGCAATGAGCAACTTTCAACTGATGTGTTAAAAGGTAAACAGTTATTTCATGACGCTGAAGACAACCGCCTCACGACACAAGGTTATATTTCGTGTGCGGTGTGCCACGATGACGCCGGGCACGATGGCAGAACCTGGGATTTCAGTGACGCTGGAGAAGGCTTACGCAATACCATTGATCTGCGCGGTCGTGCAGCCACTCGTCATGGCAATGTCCATTGGACAGGCAATTTTGATGAGTTTCATGACTTTGAAAATGATATTCGTGAAATATTTAAAGGCACCGGGTTAATGTCTGATTCTGATTTTGCAGATACTGCTGCCACGCTTGATAGCGCCAGCCCTAAAGCGGGTCGGAGTGCAGATCTGGATGCGTTGGCAGCGTTTGGTGCGTCTCTGACCAGTCACGGAAACAGCCCCTACCGAAATGCCGATGGAGGTTTGACTGTCGCAGCGATTAGAGGCAAAAGTGTCTTTCAAGCCGCGGACTGCGCTGCCTGTCACAACGATTCGCCGTTTTCCGATAGTCCCGCAGCGATGGGGCATAACATCGGCACTGTAGACGGTGACACCGGAGGTCGCCTGGGTCAGGCACTGCTGGACGGCGGGCACGATACACCAACCCTGCGAGGCTTATGGCATGGTGCTCCGTATTTACATGATGGATCGGCGCCGACTGTGCAGGACGCCGTACTTGCTCACACCAGCGGGATGAACTTTGAAGTGGCATCATTGAGCAGCAGTGAACTCAGTGACCTAGCAGCGTATTTGCTGCAAATCGATGACCTTGAGCCCGCAGCAACCAGTTCAACTACACCGCCAACCACTCCACCCGATACAGCGCCCAGTAACCCAAGTGGCGCCATCCTGGTGGATGGGAATTTCTCGGACTGGACAGACGTTACAGCCTATGCGGATGACGCACGTGATGTCAGTGGAGCCAACAACACACTGGATCTTGCGGGCGTTTGGCTGGCACACGATGCCAACAATCTGTACGTGCGTTACGACAACCACGCCTCTAACCCGGCACAGATCACCTGGGGCTACAGTGTCCAACTCGATACCGATGGGAATCCTGCTACAGGGTTTAGAGGTTTTACTAACGAGCTGCCAATTGGAGTGGACTATATGATCGAAGGCAGCACATTGCATCGATACACCGGCACCGGGAATGACTTTATGTGGGGCCCCGGTGTGTCGTTACCGGCTGCTACCGGAGCGAATTCGATAGAACTGCGAGTTCCAAGGGATTCTCTAAACAGCCCGACCGGTTTGCGCGTATTTTTGTACGCAAACAATGCGGCAGTGAATGGCACTGCGGTGGATTTCTACCCGGATAAGGCCGGCGATACGTCAGCACCGCTGGCTGAACGCAGCTTTGAATACTATCTGGGCAGCGAACCGGTCACCCCGCCGTCCGTGCCACCGGCGCGGGTGTTTTATAACCTGCAAACCATAACGGTAGATGGAAACCTGGCAGACTGGACCGAACTGAACTCTTTTGGTCCCGACCCGGATGATGCTACAGGTGCCGGTAACACAATCGACTGGCGCGAAGGCTGGATAGCTCACGATGCGAATAACTTCTATATCGGTTGGCGAAACGATGAAGCGGCGGTGATCTCCTGGGGTAACGGGATTATGATCGATACTGACCAGGACCCAGGTACAGGATTCAAGGGGTTTAGTAATGAATTGTCGGTTGGTATCGACTATCTTCTCGAAGACCGGGTAATCCATCGCTATACAGGTACTGGTACTGACTGGACGTGGATCAATGCTGGCTCGATGGAGCCGGTAATTTCAGGTAACAACACCGAAATTCAACTGGCTCGATCACAGCTTGGTAGTCCAGCTGCGATGAATCTGTTTTTTAGCGGCAACAATGTAGCCGTTGGCGGATCAGTTACTGATTATTACCCAAATAACGCCGCCAACACAGCAGCAAGTCTGAACGACAGAAGCTTTACCTACACCACTGTGGAACCGACGACTCCGCCTGTAACCCCACCAACAACACCACCGGTATCGCTAACACTTGATGGTGTTATCGATGATTGGCCAACTGACTCTGTCCTGGGCGCAGAGGATGCAATCGAGATGAATGGACTGAACACCATCGACTGGCGCAGTTTAAGAGTTACTAATGACGCCGCCAATCTGTACATGGCCTACCAGAGTTGGCAGCCAATCACGCAGAGTTGGGGCTATGGCATAGCCATCGATACGGACCAGAATTCGGCCACCGGTTTCAAAGGTTTTAGTAACGAGTTAAGTGTTGGTGCCGAATATCTGCTGGAAGGTATTGAGCTCAATCGCTATACCGGTACAACACAAAATCAGTGGTCCTGGGAAAGCGCTGGTGTGATGACGGTGGCGATTGCGGGTAATATCGCAGAGCTAAGCATTCCAAGAAGTTTACTGGGTAATCCTGCGAGTGTTGACTTGCTGATGCGAGGAGACAACGCCGCAGTGGACGGTGATGCCGTGGACTATCATCCAGATCAGGGTGCAACGCCGGACAAACTGTCGTACACATTATCTTCCGTGCAGAATGATGCGTCGTTCGCAGTACCGGCAGCTATGGACGGTCGTGCCGTTAACGGTGGTGGTTTGTTCGGATTGTGGTCTATGATAGGTACGTTGTTACTGGCACTGCATCGAAGGCTGCCATCAGTACGCAGGAAGATGCGATTCAAGGCAGTGGCAGTGATTGGCAGCGTGTTGGTAGTTACAGCGTGCGGTGGGAACGGCAACAGTGTTAGCGGTTTGGCGCCGGACAATCCAGGTAGCAATGAAGCGACGATCCCAAATAATAACCCATCGTTTGTCAATAACAGTACCGACAACGGTCCTTCGGCAAACGCATCGTTTATGCTGAGCATAACCAATGCACTTGATGGTACACAGACAATACCACCGGTGGCAACGCGGGCGGTTGGGACTACCAGCGTGGCACTGAACTCGGTCACCGGAGCGTTGACAGGAACGGTCACACACACGGTTAGCAATGCAACCGGTGCGGTGATTCGTGAAGGAGACATTGGCCAGAATGGTGCGGTGATCGCAACGCTCGTGCCAGCGGACGCGAACACCTACGCCCTACCGGACAATGTCATTCTTACATCAGGGCAAATAGCCGCGTTTAACGCCGGACAGATTCACATAACGGTGTTATCAGTGGCGAATCCCGACGGTGAAATCCGCTCACAACTGAGTAATGAAAGACCGGTAATTGCCCTGCAGAGCACGCTTGATGACATACAAACCAAGGTATTTTCACCAACTTGCTCCGGCTGCCATACAGGTGCGGGATCGACTCTGCCCGGTGTCATGAATCTCACATCAGCTGACAGTTCGTATAACGCACTAGTGAATACACCCAGTCTGAACGAGCCACAGCTCGATAGAGTGTCGCCCAATGATGCGAACAACAGTCTGCTTATACGGAAACTGGAAGGAACGCATGATGTCGGGTCACAGATGCCGTTTCGAGGCAGGCCCCTGGATACAGCGGTGGTAGATGCAATACGTCTATGGATCAATACTGACGCCGCGCGCTAAATTGCCATGTAGAACTTCACTGGAACCTGCCCGGTTTTAGGGAGGATTCGGTATGACCTACCATTTAAGTTGTTAAAACCAGTTATCAATTAATTTTTGGAATGTTGTCAAATAAATCTGGGCGCTCGGCCAGGGGCTGTTCCTAACAAAAACACTATCCGGGTGTCCCAAGGTACAGCTGCACAGGATAATCTATTTTTGGTCTCCGGTATTATGCGGCGCGTCGGTACTCATGACGGAGTCCACCAACATGAGGATGTGCGACAACCCGCCCTTTATCGTTTAAATCAATGTATTTGGGTCTTCAGAGGAATCTGTGGGTAAAAACTCAGTGAATTGCTGTCCAGTTAACCAGTACAGGCGCTAGGGGTGCACCCGGCACCAATGTTTGAGATGATTCAAGTGCGAACAAAAATCAATCAAAGACGCAGAGCCGGAGTGCAACTCAAGACTATCCTTAATCAGGTGCAAAAATTCACGGGTTTTGTTTATAAGTCGATCAAATGGGTGGATCAGAAGGAAGAACCATCGCTGGAAGTCGAGGTAGTTGCCAGGAGCAATAGCCGCGGACGGTGCAAGCTGTGCAGCAAGCCTGCTCATGGATATGATACTCAGCCACAGCGGCAATATGAATTCATTCCGTTCGGGGGTATCCGAGTGTTCTTCATATATTCGCCGCGTCAATTTTAATGCCGACGTTGTGGAATGCATGTTGAACAAGTGCCGTGGTCTGTGGGCAAGCATCAACTGACTCAGAGCTATGCGTGGTACCTTCAGTTGGAAAGAGGCGGCGGAGGCAACCAGGAAGATGCGCAGCGACGGATATGAGCCCCTGCTTACGAACACACGTTGGCTGCTTCTCAAACGACCGGAGAACCTGACAGATAAGCAGGAAACGAAGCTGTCAGATTTACTGCAATACAATCTCAAATCAGTACGAGACTACTTGCTCAAGGAAGACTGTCAGCAGCTGTGGCAATACGTGTCACCTTGTTGGGCTGGTCAGTATCTGGATCGTTGGTGCACACGAACCATGCGTTCAAAGATCGAACCGATGAAGAAGATGGCGACGCAGATTAGAAAGCACAAACCGTTAATCATCAATTGGTTTGAAGCGACGGGGCAGTTTTCCAGTGGCATTGTTGAAGATTTTAACAACAAAGCCAAACTGACTATGAGAAAGTCCTATGGATTTAAGTCTGCTGATACTACAGACTCGAGAGTACCGAGTTCTACGAGTCGGCTGATGCTGTAAGTCCATCAGGAATTTCTTCCGCCCAGGCAGAAACAAGGCTGTCTAATCTCTCCAGCTCTTCCTCTGTTAACCCATCAGGAAGGTCGCCCATTTCTAGCCAGTTCCGCAGATGGGTAT
>JBGCGC010000084.1:0-36760 GCA_045110475.1 Granulosicoccus sp. | reverse complement strand
TCGAGCGAGAGTAGTCCAATTTTGAGTCAAATTTTGTGCTCATTTGAGGAGTTTAGCTGGCTAAGTGACGAAAATGAGCGCAAAATTTGGCCAAAAGTGGGCTGCTCGTAGCCGATTGATTTCTGCCGCGCAGGCTCCTAGAGTAGGCTATGGTAACCGGAGGGCTAGAGCATCCAACATCATAAAAAGGGAGACATAATGAACAAATTCTTGAGGCTAGGTATCGCTACATTGATCACCAGCACCGTCGCACTGTCAGCGTCTGTGTTGGCTGAAACACGCATCACCTATAAGTCAGCAAAATCTACTTCGTCCTATTATCAGATGGGTGTGCAGATATCCGAGGCGATGAAAGAAGGATCAGATGGCGATATTATCGTCACGGTAGAAGAGAGCCAGGGCTCAGTGCAAAACGTCATGGAGGTCAGGGCACGTGGAGAAAACTATGTGTTTACCACACCACCGGTGCTGGTCAGTCTTGCGCAAGGCGGCAAGGCGATGTTTGAAGGGAAGGGAGATCCCAGATTCGACGATATTAGAGCCTTGTTCCCGATCCCGTCGCTGACCATGCACTTTGTCATGTCAGCGGATAGCGGTATTACCGATTTTGCTGGAATGGAGGGTAAAAAAATACTTCTCGGGAAAGGCTCTTTCGGCGCTACAGAAGGTGCAAAGTATCTAGCCCTGTTTGGCCTTGAAGGCAAAGTAGAACTGGCAGAAGTTGAGCTATCCAACGCCGTTGCCGCCTTGAAAAACGGGCAGATTGACGGGTTCGTGACAGCAGGCTCCTATCCGGCACCGAATGTCATCGAAGCCGCAGCATCCACAGGTGTGTTTGTAATCTCTCTCAGTGATGACCAGATAACCCAGTCAAAGCGCTCGAAGCTTGTCATACCTGCAGGCACTTACGCTGGTCAGGAAAAAGACGTGTCCACAACATCGCTGCCGGTCGCCGCTTTTACCACAACTTCCATGAGCGATGACACGGCCTACGCACTCACAAAGACGTATTGGGAGGCAAAGGAGAGCATGGGTGATACCGCGCCCTGGTGGAATGGTGTTGACAAATCACTGATGGCAAACATCACTGGAAAAATTCATCCGGGGGCCATTCGATATTATGAGGAGGCAGGTTTTGCGCTTGACGATAGTCAGAAATAACGCTATCCGATGATATGTCTGATGGACTGTAGTCCCCATGTCGGGTAGTTCAAGCACTCATATTGACAAGACAGTTGACTACGATCCACCTACATCATTGTTCTGGGTAGCACTAGGTGCCATAAGCATTGCCCTGCATCTGGGATTGATTTTCTATGGCCTGGTCCCCAATCTGATTGCCCGGCCAGTTCATATGGCGTTAGCCTTGCCGTGGGTGCTGGTGTTTTCAAGTCGTGCTGGCCTATCGCGCATCAGTGGAGCCATGTTTGCCGTTATTGGTGTCATGGCCTGTTTATGGATAGTGTTCAATCAGTCTCAACTGAGCGATCAGTACGGGTTTATAGAAAGCCCGTTTCAGAGTGGCGTTGCCGTCTGTTTGCTGATAGTTGTCATCGAAGCGGCACGCCGCGCTATTGGCTGGCCTTTACCGGTTGTGGCTCTAGTGGCCCTGTCGTATGGTTTGTTCGGTCAGCACATTCCCGGTGAGTTCGGCCACTCCGGTACACCGCTAAATAGCTTTCTCGGCACGCTGACTATTGCCGAAGGGGGAATATGGGGAAGCCTTACGGGAATATCCGTCGGCGTTGTTGCCATTTTTGTTATCTTTGGGGCGGTACTCAATGCAGGTGAGGCCGGGCAGGGATTCATGAATGTGGCTGCAGCCGCCGCAGGTCGACTAAAAGGTGGTGCGGCCAAAGTGTCCATACTGTCGTCGGCGTTGTTCGGTTCCATATCCGGATCAGCCTCCGCCAATGTTGCATCCACAGGCGCAATAACACTACCAGCCATGATTAGGCTGGGCTATCCCAGACGACTGGCGGCAGCGGTGGAGGCTGTCGCCTCGTCTGGCGGGCAAATCATGCCGCCATTGATGGGGGCAGGCGCTTTTGTCATGGTGGAGCTTACCGGCGTTGCTTATGTGGACATCATGTCGGCGGCCATACTACCTGCGGTGTTGTTTTTTCTTGTTGTCTGGGTAGGGATAAACGCGTACACACGACACTACGATTTAAAAGGTATCGATGAGGCCGAAAAACCAGCGCTGCCTGCAGTTCTGACTACCGCTGTTTTTTTCCTTATCCCTTTTACAATACTGCTCTGGGCGATGTTCTTTCGTGGTGTGACGCCTCAGTACGCAGCCTGTCTGGCACTGGCGGTCGGTTTTCTGTTGTTGTTTGTCGATGCCAGACTGTCATGGGACTGGAACAGAACCGTAACTCGTCTCCAATTCCTGTGTATCAATGCGGGTAAACAGATATCCGTAATCGCCTCGATCATTCTTTGTGCCTCGATCATCATTGGCGTGTTGTCCATTACCGGACTTGGCGTGAAGATAACGTCATTGATTGTTTCAGGTGGTGGCGGCATGCTCTGGCCATCGCTGCTGCTCACTGCACTGGCCTGCCTGTTGCTGGGCATGGAAGTACCAACGACTGCGGCGTATGTCATCTGTGTATCGGTCGCCGGACCTGCACTCATCCAGTTGGGACTTGAACCCTTGCAGGCACACTTGTTTGTCTTCTGGTTTGCATTGCTGTCAACAATAACGCCACCGGTGTGTGGTGCAGTATTTATAGCAGCAGGCATGGTAGATGAAAACTGGTTAAAGGTTGCCTTAACGGCCATGGCTCTGGGTGTCGGGCTGTATCTCATACCGCTGGGAATGATTGCCAACCCGTTGATTCTGGAACTGGCAGATAAACCCCTGTTAGCGTTGCTTGCCTTTCTAAAAATAGCTGTTGGTTTGTCAGCCGTCTCTTATGGCCTCATCGGATACAAGCAGGGTGTGGTTAAAGCCGGGCTTGTGACAGGCGGACTGGTGATAGCGCTGGTGTCGTGGTGAACAAACATGAGTTCTGACTAAAAACTCCAGGCTGGGCTACGACCGGGTGGCTGGTTGACGCTTTTATCAGCTTGACAGGGCTTATTCGCATCGTTGATACTTTTAATCTGCAAAATTATATTTCGCATAGTAAAACTAAAACTGGAGAGGATGATGCGACTGTTACAACGTGTGGCGCTTTCGGTATGCCTTTTAAACCTTGCGGGTACGGCATTTGCCGAAACAGTACTTATTCATGGGGAGGCAGGGCCTAATCGCGGCGCGAGAGCAGCAGCGCTAAGCTGGTTTGCCGATGAGGTGGAAGCTCGCTCGGAAGGAGACATGAAGTTTCAAATCCAGTGGGGTGGCGCACTATTTAAGGCAAACGCCTCGGTGTCCGCCATCAAGGACGGCGTAGCCGACACAGGCACTGTCATTGCCGTGTACTATCCGCAGGAGATGGCAGGTTATGGAATCGCAGATTTACCGCTTGATAAT
This sequence comes from Granulosicoccus sp., assembly GCA_045110475.1. Taxonomy (GTDB): domain Bacteria; phylum Pseudomonadota; class Gammaproteobacteria; order Granulosicoccales; family Granulosicoccaceae; genus Granulosicoccus. The sequence goes on along the minus strand of JBGCGC010000084.1, from coordinate 33,279 downwards.
CCCGATGCCTGGGTGGGCATGCGCGCCACTGACGAGTTGTTCCGAACCAACGAATCACTACAGGCTGATCTTGCCAACAAAGGGCTTGTGTACATTGGCACTTTTACAACCAGCCAGGTCAACATCGGTTGCAAAGGGACAACCATTCGGACGGCTGAGGATATCAACGGTCTTAAAGTTCGCGGCGTCGGAGCGTACGGCAAGGTGTTTGGTGAGTTGGGTGCAAATATGGTTCGCATGTCCATCTATGATGCCTATCAGGGATTGGACAGTGGTTTGATCGATTGTTCGCAAGGCTATTCCTACGCAGTCACAGCACTCAAGCAAAGTGAGGTAATGAGTAGCTACACAATTCTGGATTGGGGCCAGGTGGGTGGTGTAGGTATTTTCATGAACAAGGATGTGCACGATGGTCTTAGCTCCGAACAGCAAGCCGTTTTAGCCGACGTTGGTTCGGATATGGCCGACGAGTTTGGTCGCCTTGTTACAACGGCCAACAATGAGGCTATCGACAGCATGAAAACTGCCGGTCTTGAGGTCCACACACTACCCGATAGTGAGCGCGAAAAGCTGGTTGATCTCGGTGGCCAGTTTGTTGATGCCTGGATAGACACTGCGGGTGAAACCGGACTGGATGGAGCTGCTCTTCTGGCAGACTATCGCGAGCTGATTGGTAAGTACACCAGTCAGAAAGACAAGGAGGGTTATCCCTGGGCAGACAAATAGCGCATTAGAAAAAGTAGGCAAACCAGGCATGCTATCTCGTGTCGAGAGCCTGCTGCATAGCCTGGGCGCGATTGCAGTCATCGCGCTGGGATTGTTGATTGCGGGTAACGTTGTTCTGCGAGCCCTGTTTGACTATTCGATACCCGATAGCGTAGTGATCGCCAGGGAACTGATGGTGGCTGCTGTCATCTTGCCGCTGTCGGCGGTTACCGTAGCGCGCGCCAATGTGGTTGTCGAGTTCATCGCAGACCGTTTGCCAGAACGTGTGCAGGCTTGGCTTGTTGTGCTGGGCTGGCTGGTTGGTCTTGTTGTCATGCTGATGTTGTTTTATTCCGGATGGCGGGAGCTGACATCTACCTGGCAGTCTGGTGGTTTTTTCTTTGGTGATCTTTCTCTACCCAAGTGGCCAGGTCGGTTGATGTTTGTTCTTGGTGTTGGCGTCTGTGCGTTGAGGCTTGCACAGATGCTCTTTAACGACGGCTTGCTCGCCTGGCGCGGGAATGCTAGCCACACGCCCACAGACAAAGGTGTTCATAAGTAGTGGATCCGACGCTTATCGGTCTGTGTGCATTTAGCGCAGTACTTGTCATGCTTGCCCTGCGGGTGCCTATTGCATTTGCCCTGGCCAGTGCAGCAGCCGTGGGGACATTTTTTTTCTTTGCGATGCGTACTGGTGTTTTTGCGCCGGAGAGGGCAATCCGTCCGACAGCATCTCTGGTTTTTTCCAATGCATTTGACCTCATGCATTCGTACAACCTGTCGATGATCCCCCTGTTTGTTGCGTTAGGTCATATTGCGCATCGCGCTCACATTACAACCAATATCTATCATGCCGCTAAAGTGTGGCTCACACGTTTACCGGGCGGGGTCGCTATTGCATCGATAGTCGGCTGTGGCGGTTTTTCTGCCATAACCGGTAGCTCCATTGCTTGCGCATCAACGATGGGACGCATCTGCACGCCAGAGATGATGCGTATGGGGTACTCCGCCAGACTTGCCACAGCGACCGTTGCAGCAGGTGGAACGCTTGGGTCGCTGATACCGCCTTCAGTGCTGTTTATAATCTATGGAATCTTTACAGAAACCTCTATATCAAAGCTGTTTCTGGCCGGAGTATTACCAGGTATCCTGACTCTTGCGGGTTTTATTCTTGTCATATCGGTCTGGGTTTGGCGCGATCCAGACGTCGCACCGAGTGAAGGCATCAGCTACAGCGCTGCGGACAAACTACAGGCGGGCGCATTGGCCTGGCCTGCTATGTTGTTATTTGTCTTGATTATCGGCGGAATATACGGCGGAATATTCACGGCTACCGAGGCTGCAGCAGTCTCTTTGCTGGCAGCTACCGTCATCGGATTTTTACAAGGCAAGCTGACGGCATCGGGCGTATGGGAGAGCTTTCGTGAAACCTGTATCCAGACCACCAGTATCTTCCTGATAGCCGCTGGTGCAAAGATATTTGCCGCATTCATTGCGTTGACCGGCATGGCGCCAGCGCTGGTGGATACGGTTACGGCCACAGACCCATCAGTCTTTGTCTTGATGATCTGCTTTGCCGTTATCTATCTCGTACTTGGCATGTTCCTCGATCCCATCGGTATCATGGTATTGACGCTGCCACTGATGATTCCACTGGTTGACAGCTACGGTCTTAACCTTATCTGGTTTGGCGTCGTTATTATCAAATTGCTGGAAATTGGCTTGATCACGCCACCGGTCGGACTTAACGTTTTCGTCATTTCCAGTGTCGTTGGGCGAGAAGTGCCTATTGATCAAATTTTTTCTGGTGTGCTGCGCTTCCTGACGGTAGATATACTCGTATTGATCCTGATCATGGCAATACCTGCCATCTCGCTGTTGCTACCAGACATGATGCGATGACCGACCGCAAGTTTGCCAACACGCTCGCACGTGGTCTTTCCGTGCTTCAGGCCTTTCGCACTGACGACAACGGTTTGTCACATTCAGAGCTGGTACAACGCACTGGTCTTGCACCCGCAACACTGACACGGCTGACTTACACCTTGTGTGAGGTCGGTTTTCTCAGTCAATCCAAAAACGCCTTTAGGTTGGGGCCGGCAGCTCTGGCGCTGGGAAGCGTTGCAACGGCCTCCTGGTCTTTTATGGACTTGATTCGTGTGGAGATGCAATCGCTCGCTGATCACACCGGAACACTGGTAGCGCTGGGCTTGCGCGATGGTGAACGCATGTTGCTAACGAAAACGTGGAGACCAGATGGTGTTGCTTCCATCTGGTTGCAACCCGGTCACCGACTTCCTCTTTGTGGTACATCGACAGGATTGGCATTACTGGCTGCGATCGATGAATCCCGGTTTACCACACTCAATCCTGACAAAAAAATGCAGGCATTACGGCGCACGGGTAATGAGCAGCTTCTTGCGCACGGTTTTGTTATCGTGCCGGAAGACAACCGGGAATTGAAAGGAATCAATGCCGTTGCTGTACCCTTTGTAACGCCAGAATTTAGCGAGCCGATTATTTTTCTATGCGGTGCGATGCGCGATGCCTTATCGCGTCAGCGCATGGAGCAAGAGGTAGGGCCAATGCTGCGCGACCTTGTGCGAAAGCTTGAGCTCAGAACCGGTAGTTCACCTGCTCTGGCACAACCTCTTTAACGGAAAAATCAGATGACAAAAACGATTGCCTACCATCGCCACGGTGACATTGTCAGCCTCGGTGCAAACAACCCGCCGGTCAATGCATTGAGTCATGCAGTGCGGCAAGATCTGTTTGCCGCCATAGAGCGTGCACAAGCTGAAAATGCTAAAGCGGTTTTGATCTATGGCATTGGCAGCACGTGGTTTGCGGGTGCGGATATCCGTGAGTTCGGCAAGCCATCGCAAGCGCCTATCCTCCCGGACGTTTGCAAGCGCATTGAAAGCTGCGGGCTACTTGTGGTGGCGGCCGTACATGGAACAGCGTTTGGTGGCGGCGTGGAAATCGCTTTGTCTGCTCACTACCGGATTGCAGACAAGGGTGCCAAATTCGGGTTCCCTGAAGTCACGCTGGGTTTACTGCCAGGCTCGGGAGGCACTCAACGATTGCCCCGTCTGACGGGCATCGATATTGCCGCTGACATGATAACCGGCGGTCGCCCCATCTCCGCTGAACGTGCTCTTGAAATAGGATTGATTGATCGGATCACGGAAGATGATCCCTTAAGCTTTGGTCTGGCCTATACAGAACAACTCCTTGCACAGAATACCCTTCCCAGACCGGTAAGCGATTTACCTGCGCCTGATGCAACGGATTTTGATGCCATCAAAGTGCAAGTTAAAGCCAAGTCACGCGGACAGCTATCACCACTTGTTGCACTGGACGCTATCAGGGCTGCGTACGAGCTGCCATTTGAACAAGGCATGACTGAAGAGCGGCGACTGTTTCTGGAATTGATGGAGACCGATCAGAGAAAGGGACTTATCCATGCGTTTTTCTCAGAACGTCAAGTGTCCAAGCTACCGGAAATCAAGGACGTCAATGCGCGCAACGTAGACCGACTGGGTGTGATAGGAGGTGGCACCATGGGAGCAGGTATTGCCACTGCAGCACTACTCAGTGGTTTATCAGTCACGCTCATCGAGATAACTGATGATGCAGCAAGCAAAGGCCGAGATCGTATTGTCGGTAATCTTCAAGGCGCACTCAAGCGCGGCAAGCTCAGTCAGAGTGATTTTGATAAAACCTGTAATGATTGTTTGAGCGTAAGTTGTGACTATCAGGCGCTTGCCACTGCTGATGTCATTATAGAAGCCGTGTTTGAAGATATGTCAGTGAAAAAAACGGTGTTTGGAAAAATTGACTCAGTAGCAAAAAGCGGTGCTGTACTGGCCACCAATACCTCCTATCTTGATGTCAATGAAATTGCTGCAAGCACAAAACGCCCTGGCGATGTTATCGGTTTGCATTTTTTCTCACCAGCGCATGTCATGAAACTGCTTGAGGTCGTTGTTGCTGATGCAACCCATGCTGAGGTAGTTGCTACCAGTTTTGCGCTGGGTAAACTCATGAAAAAAACCGCTGTGCGGGCAGGTGTTTGCGATGGATTTATTGGCAATCGCATGCTGCTTGCCTATCGCACGGCGGCTGATCACATGATATTGGACGGTGCCAGTCCATTCGAGATCGACCGTGCGATTGAGTCGTTCGGTTTTGCCATGGGGCCTTATGCAGTCAGTGATCTGGCAGGGCTGGATATTGGTTGGGCTAATCGAAAGCGCCTGGCACCCATGCGCGACCCTCAAGAACGTATTCCAACATACGCCGACAAGCTATGCGAAGCCGGGCACTTCGGTCGCAAGACTGGCAAGGGGTACTACATGTATGAGGCAAAGCAGCGCACCCCTAATCCTGATGTTCACGTATTGATAGAAGATGAACGCAAGAGTCTGGGTATACAGGCACAAACGTTTAGCGATGAAGCGATCGTTGCGCGTTGCATGGCGGCCATGGTAAACGAGGCTGCAATGATTCTGGACGAGGGTATAGCTCGTCGTCCTCTGGATATCGATGTTGTATTTTTGCTGGGCTACGGTTTTCCGCGTTTTCATGGCGGACCCATGAAGTGGGCTGACATGAACGGCTTGCGCACTGTGCTGAGCAATGTGGAAACCTATGCCGAAAAAGATAATTACTTCTGGCGGCCCGCACCCTTGCTGCAACGGCTCGTGGCAGAAAACAAGCATTTCGACGACTTGAATAAAAACTGAGGAATATTCGCGTGAAACAAGCAGTTATTGTCTCTGCCGCCCGTACCGGACTTGCCAAGGCCTTCCGTGGTTCCTTCAATCAAACCCACGGTGCGACGCTGGGTGGTCATGTCATCAAGGCGGTGGTTGAGCGTGCCGGCGTCGATCCTGCGAACATCGAAGACTGTATTCTGGGGTGTGGATTTCCCGAGGGTGCAACCGGTAACAACATTGCTCGACAAAGTGCCATGCGAGCGGGTCTGCCCAGCAGTGTATCCGGGCAGACGGTCAATCGTTTCTGTTCTTCTGGTTTGCAAGCAGTCTCAATGGCTGCCAATGCGATAATGCAGGATCAATCAGGCCCAATCGTCGCCGGTGGTCTGGAGAGTATCAGTCTTGTGCAACCTGAAATGAAAAGCATTCAGGAGAGCTGGCTGGCTGAAGCCATGCCCGATATCTACATGCCGATGATCGATACCGCGGATATTGTCGCCAGTCGCTATGCAATCAGCCGTGAGGCTCAGGACGCTTTTGGTTTGCGCTCCCAGCAACGTATTGATATCGCCCAGAAGCAATCGCTTTTTGCCAACGAAATCGTACCCATGACAACGACCATGGCCGTCAAGGATAAGCAAACCGGTGAGCTCAGTCAGCGGGAAGTGGTTGTCGACAAGGACGAATGCAATCGCCCGGACACAACACTGGAAGGCTTGTCATCACTTGCACCGGTACGAGATGGAGGCTACGTTACCGCTGGCAATGCCAGTCAATTGAGTGATGGTGCTGCCGCATTATTACTAATGGACTCCACGGCTGCAGAAAAAGCCAACATTGAGCCTCTGGGTGCTTTTTGCGGGTTTGCCGTGGCTGGCTGTGAAGCAGATGAGATGGGTATTGGACCGGTATTCGCAGTGCCGCGTTTACTTGCACGTCACGGGCTCTCGATTGACGATGTGGATCTTTGGGAACTTAACGAAGCCTTTGCCTCACAAGCGCTGTATTGTCGTGATCGGTTGGGTATTGACCCGGAAAAATTCAACGTCAATGGCGGCGCTATCGCCATCGGCCATCCATTCGGGATGACAGGGGCACGTCTGGCTGCACATGTGCTCTTCGAAGGCCGCCGCCGCAAGGCAAGGTATGCCGTTGTTACCATGTGTGTTGGTGGCGGTATGGGTGCGGCCGGGCTTTTCGAAATCTATTAATCAGGCATGACTCCTATGGAATTGAACTATAGCGCTAGCGATATCGCGTTCAGAGATGAGGTACGCGAGTTTCTGAACAGTTCGCTGCAGAGCGATATCACCGACAAGGTCGGCCTTGGCTTGACCTTGAGCAAAGCTGAACACGAGCGCTGGCATGCTTTGCTGAATGCCAAAGGCTGGTTGGCACCTAACTGGCCAGAACAATTTGGCGGCGCGCAGTGGAGCGCTGTGAAGCGGCATATATTCGACGAAGAATGCGCACTGGCAGATGCACCACGCACGGTGCCATTTGGCCTGACAATGCTGGGACCTGTACTACACGAGTTTGGCTCGCCTGCTCAACAGGATTACTGGCTGCCACGCATTCTCAATGGTGATGACTGGTGGTGTCAGGGCTATTCAGAACCCGGTGCAGGTTCAGACCTTGCCGCGCTTAAAACACGTGCTGTGCGCGACGGTGATCACTACGTTGTCAATGGCCAGAAGACCTGGACCACACTGGGTCAGCACGCTAACATGATCTTCTGTCTGGTGAGAACCGACACTGATGTTCGTGCACAGCAAGGTATCTCTTTTTTGTTGATTGACATGAACACCCCGGGTGTCGAGGTCAGACCCATCGTGTTGCTCGATGGCTCGGCCGAGGTTAATGAAATCTGGTTCAGTGATGTCCGGGTACCTGTCGAGAATCGGGTTGGTGAAGAGAACAAGGGTTGGACATACGCCAAGTACCTGCTAACTCATGAGCGCACTAATATCGCTGGTATCGGCTTTGCCCGTGCTGGCCTTGCGGCTGTGAAACGACTGGCCGGCAGCGAACGCTCTGCCGGCAAGCCGCTTATCGACAACCCATTGATCGCTGCCCGGATTGCCGAAGTAGAAATTGACTTAATGGCTATGGCAACCACTAACCTGCGAATAGTCTCAGCCGCGGCCAGTGGTCAGGCCCCGGGGATTGAAAGCTCCATGCTGAAGGTCAAGGGTACCGTCATCCGACAGGCAATCAACGATCTGATGCGTCGTATCGCCGGCCCGCAAGCACTGCCATTTGCATCGGAGGCGCTGGACGATGCCCTGTTAGTGGCAGAGCCGCTACGCTCCGGACGCGCCAGCATGCAATACTTCAACAACCGCAAACTTTCTATCTACGGTGGTTCTAATGAAATTCAGAAGCAAATCATAGCCAAGGATGCACTGGGAGGTCGGCGATGAACTTTGAACTCAGCGATGAGCAGCGCATGTTGCAGGATACGCTGCGACGCATGCTCAAGGAAAACCACGATAACGTATGGTCGCAACTGGCTCAGCAGGGTGTTTTTGCGGCACTTTTCAGCGAACGTGATGGCGGTTTTGGCGGCAGTGGTTTTGATCTGGCCGTCGTATTCGAAGAGTTTGGTCGGGCAGGTACGGTAGAACCCGTTATCGAGTCATCGCTTGTGTGCGGAGGTTTGATAGCAGAGCTTGCTTTTGATTCACAACGTGCACTACTGAAACGCATTGTGGCCGGGGATGTGCAACTGGCGTTTGCGCACAGCGAACCTGCGTCTCGCTATGAGCTTAATCATGTAGAAACGCGAGTCGAGCAACATCAACTCAATGGTCGAAAGTCAGTTGTCATAAATGCAGATGCTGCGGAATTTATTCTGGTGTCTGCGCGTTCCGCCGGTGATGTTTTCGATACCTCAGGAATAGCCTTGTATCTTGTACCAGCGAATACTGCAGGTGTAACGATGCGCACTTACGAGGTTACCGGCGGTGGCAGAGCTGCCGATCTTGTTCTTGATAACGTTCAACTTTCATCAACTGAATGCTTGTCGGAGGATGCCTTTGACGCAATCGAAAGCGCCACGGCTTCAGCGATTGTCGCATTGTGTGCCGAGACACTTGGAGCGATGGAGACAGCCACATCAATGACGTGTGAATACCTGACTACCCGTCAACAGTTTGGCCTGCCGCTTGCCAGTTTTCAGGCTCTGGCTCATCGGGTATCCGAGATGCTCATAGAACTGGAACAAGCACGTTCTGCAGTCTTACTTGCAGCCGGTCATCTCCACTCTGACCAGCATTCCCGCGACCTGAATATCAGCGCAGCGAAAAATCTGTTGGGACGCATTGGCAAGCTGATTGCCGAGGAGTCTATTCAGTTGCACGGTGGAATCGGTATGACCAACGAGTACCAACTGGGACATTTTGCCAAAAAAATTATTATGGCAGACCATCGTTACGGTGATGTTGATCATCATCTGGAGCGTTTTGTTGCGTTGAGCAGACCGGCTATTTGACCGATAAATCCAACAATGGCAATAGCCAGCGACAAGCAGGAGCCTCATTTGCGTGAGTGAAAAATGGCACGACTTTCTTGACGCCCAAAGACGCACGCGTCCTGATGCACCAGCATTTTCGGATACGCTGGGCCACCACTGGAGCTTTGCAGACACCGCCAAGGCTGTCACGGCGCTTGCCGAACAACTGCAAGCCATGGGCGTACAGGCAGGCGACCGTGTGCTGTTACTGGCAGAAAATTGTGCGCCAGTGGTCGCGGCGCTATACGCTTGCTCGACACTGGGTGCTGCGGTGATTCCACTTAACGCTCGACAAAGCGCTGATGAGGTGTCAAGAGTGATCGATCACGCTCAGCCAGCCGTTATTCTCTTTACCGCTAATGTATCGAAAGAAGCACGTTTGCACGCGGAGCGATTTGATACCAGAACCATTGACGGAGACTTTGGTGAACTGGATGTCTGCGAGTTTCAGTCAAACCCCGATGAGCTTGGCGATACCGCTGTCATTCTGTACACAACCGGTACAACCGGTGCGCCGAAAGGCGTCATGCTTACGCATGGCAATCTGCATTTCGCCGGAATCATTTCCATGAATACCCGTGGTATCAATGCCGATGATTATGTCTATGGTGTCTTGCCTCTAACCCATGTTTTCGGGTTGGCCTCAGTGGTAACGGCCAGTACCTGTGCAGGCTCGCATGTTTTTCTTGAGCCGCGATTCACGCCGGCGAAATTGTATGACGCCTTGTGCAATGGCGTCACCATGTTGTCCGCGGTGCCACAAATGCATGCCATGCTGATGCAATATGCCAAAGAGCAGGGTTATGATCGCCTGCCTGTCAATACCCTACGCTATATCTCGTCAGGTGCCGCACCACTCGATACTGACTGGAAGCGACGTGCCGAGGCTTTTTATGGGGTGGCGTTGCAGAACGGATTTGGCATGACCGAAGCCAGCGCCGGTATCTGCATAACCCGTAGCGTGCTTGGTGATCCGGATATCTCCTGCGGTGCGCCGTTTCCGGGTGTGGAGGTCAAACTGGACTTTACTGCCCCGGGCGCCGAGCAAGAAGTTGGAGAAGTTCTTGTCCGAGGTGACAACGTCATGAGCGGCTATTTCCGGAATCCTGAAGCGACGCTGGCTGCCTTCACACCTGATGGCTGGCTGCGCACCGGTGACCTTGGCAGTCTCGATGAGCATGGCCGCTTGCACATCCGTGGCCGCTCAAAAGAGCTGATTATCCACGGTGGCTTTAATGTCTATCCCCCTGAAGTGGAGGCCGTACTCAGTGAACATCCGCAAGTAATTCAAGCAGCCGTTATAGGACAGAAAAAAGACGGTGATGAAGTTGTGGTTGCCTTTGTACAGGCAGCTGTTGGCGATCTTCCGGACAAACAGGCGTTGCAGGAATTTGTGGCGGCAAAGCTAACTGCCTACAAGCGGCCATCAAGAATAGAGGTACTGACCGAACTCCCTGCTGCGGCGACTGGCAAAATTCTCAAGCATAAGCTGCACGAATTACTGTAAGCGTGTTTTTTACGGCTATTGCGTAACTGACCCGTGGTAGCGCCACCAGCGTGTTTGGGCAGATGCCTAAACACGATAGTGGCTCACAAAAAAACAACCCATTCGTCATAGCATGCAGTTGCTTTGCCGTGGGTCATTCACCGGTATGAAGACAATCCTGCGTTGCGGCGGCGCAAATATCACATGTTGTCAGCGTCAGCAGACGAAGGCTATTCATTGGCCTCGGGAGGCAGAAACTCCACATCGTGCTCGGCAGAAAGCTGAACCACTTTTTCAACATCCTGCAAATCGTGCAAGGCCTCGAACAAGTCTTTTAACTTGCCCATGGGTGATACCCAGAAAAGCGCACGAACCGGTTGATCGGATTTGTTGAAATATCCGTGTGGAATACCGCGAGGCATTCTGACCAGATCCCCCGGACCTGCCTTGCTCCACACACCATCGAGCTTTAACTCAAGCTCGCCCTCCTGCACCAGAATGAATTCATCCTGGGTGGGGTGAATATGTACCGGGACACTCTGGCCCGGCGCTGTGTTGGCCTCGAACGCAAAGGTTGATTCGCAGATAGCCTTCGGGAAATAGGCCTGACCCAATATATTCCATTCCACATCCTCGAACCCACCGTTGCGCGTGATGCCTTTGTCAAGTTGCATGGCCACTATCTCCTGTTTTGCGTGCTTATATAGACGTGAACGTCATATGTGATACTAAGGTACTCGTCATCGCTTGAACGCGCAAGGATGTGCTTGAGCTAAACTCATCACAGGAACCTGCGCAGACTACGGGTGACTCCAACCGGTGGTCATGTCATGCAGTGGCTTTACCCTAAAAATACATAATGAAAAAAGACATGAAAGCGCTTGTCAAGGCAGAACCTCGTGAAGGTCTGTGGATGCAGCAGGTTCCGGTGCCAGAACCTGGCCCTCAGGATGTGCTGATCAAGGTGAATAAATCGGCGATCTGCGGCACCGATATGCACATTTACAAGTGGGACGAATGGTCAGCGAAGACTGTGCCTGTTCCTATGGTGGTCGGTCACGAGTTTTGTGGTCAGATTGTCGCTACTGGAAGCGCTGCTGACAAATTCGCTATCGGACAACGTGTGTCGGGGGAGGGGCATATCATCTGCGGAATTTGCCGAAACTGCCGTGCTGGTCGTGGTCATTTATGTCGCAACACCTTGGGCGTGGGTGTTAATCGACCAGGAAGTTTTGCTGAATACCTGTGTATTCCCGAGGTCAATGTCGTGCCCATCCCGGATGATATTCCTGATGAAATAGCCGCAATCTTCGACCCTTTCGGAAATGCTGTTCACACAGCGCTGAGTTTCGACATGGTCGGCGAAGATGTACTGGTTACCGGTGCTGGCCCTATTGGTATAATGGGAGCGCTGGTAGCTCAACGCGTCGGAGCTCGAAAGGTAGTCATTACCGATATCAATCCCTACCGCGTTGAATTGGCACAGCGTCTTGGCGTACAGACTGTCGTCGATGCCGCTAACGAAGAACTCACTGAAGTAATGACCAGAATCGGCATGAGTGAGGGTTTTGATGTCGGGCTTGAAATGTCAGGTTCTGCCCCGGCGCTGCGCAACATGATTGAAACAATGAACAACGGTGGCAAGATTGCACTGCTGGGAATAGCACCCACAGAATTTGCCGTTGACTGGAATGAGATCATTTTCAAGATGCTAAACATCAAGGGCATCTACGGCCGCGAGATATTTGAAACCTGGTACAAAATGATTGCACTGGTGCAAAGTGGTCTGGATTTGTCCGAGCTGATTACACACCGTATCAGTATTGATGATTTCGAGACTGGGTTTGAGGCCATGCTGTCAGGCAGGGCTGGCAAAGTCGTTATGGATTGGGAGTAGGGGCGATATTCCGGGGGGTAATGACTGAGATCTAGCCTGCGCGGTAGAAATCAATCGGCTATTAGCAGCCCACTTCCGGAAGGCCGGCCCCGCGCATTCCCTTCGTCCGTAGCGAATTTCGTTCAGTCGGAAGTACTGAAAGGGAAACAGCAATACCGTGTTTCACGCTATTTTTTTAACCTCCAATTCTTGACATTGTAAAGAATTGGCCTCATGATGTAATTCATGAGCAAGATAGATGGCAATCACACAACAACCGATATATCTGCAGCGCTGAAAGGCGCCGGGTTGCAGGTGACTGCTCAACGTCTGGCGGTGTATCGTGCAGTGGAGCAGTCGCCGCACGCTATTGCAGATGAGATATGCAGGGCCGTCAAAAAGGAACTTGGGGTCATCTCAAGGCAGGCCGTATATGACGCGTTGAAAGCCATGTCCGAACATGGACTCATACGTCGAATACAACCGGCAGGATCCGCCGCACGTTACGAGCATCGGGTGGACAATCACCATCATTTGGCTTGTCGGCAATGCGGGAATGTTATCGATATAGACTGTGCTATCGGGGAGGCCCCTTGTCTGGTAGCAGAGCAAGACCACGGCTATCAGATTGATGAAGCGGAAGTTATCTACTGGGGCCTATGCCCAAACTGCCAGTAGCGAGAAGCGATGTTGGCAAAGCTGATAAAGGGCATGCAGACAGACTCAGGAAACACCGCAATCCGATGAAATCTGGTCAGCATCGATTCATCCGAACGCCAGTAACCGTAGAACCTATTTTCACCTTATGGCCGGTGTATCCGGCCGTATATAGCAATACCTTAACTTCAACAACGTTAGTAAACAGGAGACCTGTATGGACGGCGATCTAACCGGAGGGGGTTGTCCCTTCGCCCACGGCGGTAACACATCGATTGACAATCCGGTCACAAAGTGGTGGCCAAATGCATTGAATCTGGACATCCTTCACCAGCAAGGTGCCCGGATCAATCCGATGGATCTCGACTACAACCATCGAGAGGCTGTCAAGGCACTCGACCACGAAGCAGTCAAGGCTGATGTTAAGGCACTGCTAACCGACAGCCAGGACTGGTGGCCCGCAGACTGGGGACACTATGGCGGCCTGATGATCCGGCTGGCCTGGCATTCGGCTGGTACCTATCGCATGGGCGATGGTCGTGGTGGTGCTGGTTCTGGCAACATCCGTTTTGCCCCGCTGAATTCATGGCCCGACAACGCCAGTCTTGATAAGGCACGTCGACTGCTTTGGCCTGCCAAAAAGAAGTATGGCAATGCACTGTCATGGGCTGACCTGATTATACTGGCTGGCAACATGTCCTACGAATCAATGGGACTCAAAACGTTTGGGTTCGGATTCGGACGCGAAGATCGATGGAGTCCCGAGACTGATGTCAACTGGGGCCTGGAGAACGAGTGGCTGGCAGACAGCGCCAACCGATATGACGATCTGGATGACGCCTCCACCATGTACAACCCATTGGCTTCAGTACACATGGGCTTGATATACGTCAATCCGGAAGGGGTAAACGGCGTACCTGACCCGGCACGCACGGCCAAGCATGTGCGCGAAACCTTTGCCCGCATGGCCATGAATGACGAGGAAACGGCGGCACTGACCTGCGGTGGCCACACCGTTGGAAAAGCGCATGGCGGTGGCGATCATGCCAACATTGGAGCTGAACCTGAAGCAACAGGCGTCGAGGCGCAAGGCTTTGGTTGGGCCAACCCAGGTCACGCCAGCAAGGCCGCTAATGCGTTTACCTCAGGCATCGAAGGTGCCTGGACCAAAAACCCGACACAATGGGATATGGGGTACTTCGACTATCTGTTCAATTACGAATGGGAACTGACAAAATCTCCTGCCGGAGCAAATCAGTGGAAGCCTGTCGATATGCCAGAGGATGCCAAGCCGGTTGATGCTTCTGATCCTTCAATCCGACACGATCCCATGATGACCGATGCGGACATGGCGATGAAAGTTGACCCTGTCTATAATGAAATCTGCCAGAAGTTCATGGCTGATCCCGAGTACTTCGCAGACACTTTCGCCCGCGCCTGGTTCAAGCTTACTCATCGTGATATGGGACCAAAAGCCAACTACCTCGGGCCGGACGTTCCTGCTGAAGACCTGCTTTGGCAGGACCCTGTTCCTGCAGGATCAACGTCGTATGACGTTGAAGCAGTCAAGGCGAAAATTGCTGCCAGTGGCCTGTCTGCGACAGACATGATCAACACAGCGTGGGATAGCGCTCGTACATACCGAGGTTCTGACAAACGCGGTGGTGCCAACGGTGCTCGCATTCGTCTGGCTCCTCAGAAGGACTGGATTGGCAATGAACCTGAGCGACTGGACAAGGTACTTAAAGTACTGGAACAGATTGCAGGGGATACCGGTGCATCGGTTGCCGATGTGATCGTGCTGGCGGGTAACGTGGGCCTGGAACAATCCATCAAGGCGGCTGGGCACAGCATGAGCGTGCCATTCACCCCAGGTCGTGGCGACTCAACAGATGAAATGACTGATGCAGACAGCTTTTCGGTCCTTGAGCCTCTGGCTGACGGGTTTCGAAATTTCCAGAAGGAGAAGTATGCAGTTGCACCCGAGGAGTTACTGCTTGACCGGGCGCAACTGATGGGGCTGACTGCGGCTGAGGTCACTGTACTGCTAGGTGGCATGCGCGTACTTGGTACTAACCACGGTGGTTCAAAGCATGGTGTCTTCACCGATCGTGAAGGTCAATTGACGAATGACTTTTTCGTTAATCTGACTGACATGAGCAATAGCTGGCATCCAGTTGAGTCCGATGGCACCTATGAGATTCGCGATCGCCAGAGCGGTGCCGTGAAATGGACAGCAACCAGTGCTGATCTGGTATTTGGTTCCAACTCTATCCTGCGCGCCTATGCAGAAGTCTATGCACAGGACGACAACCGGAAGAAGTTCGTGAGCGATTTCGTCGCCGCGTGGACCAAGGTCATGGATGCTGATCGTTTCGATAGGCAGTCGTGATCTGAGACTGACGAGCCGCTCCGTGTTTGGGGCGGCTCTTTCATGAACGATAGGTTTTTAACAAAAGATTGCGATTCCTCAACAACCTCTGAGAGACGATGCTCGCCAGGTTAAGGCGTACGCTAACCTATTGTAAATCCAAATCGGGTTACGGCTTTTTCCCGCGATCATTGTTGATAAACGCATCAATCTCATCCTGCTCTTTTTTCTTCGCCTCGTTTTCACGCTCTTTAGGTGCCTGTGCCGCAAGCGCGGCAGCAGCTTCACGCTCCTGACGTTTTGTCTCCACCAATTGACGGGTAGCGGCTACGGCTTTTTTTGCTCGCCGGTAGATCAGGAAAAAAATACCACCAAGCGCCAACAGGACCAGCGTATTAAAGATTGGTATGTGTCGATATCCTTCCTCAACCGGCCAGGCTTTAACCGCATTGGGAAAGGCAGAAAACAAGGTCAGGCGCCAACCGTAGTGACGAAGCGCCAGTAGTTGCTTGTCGGCAGCCGCTGACTGTACCTGTGCCTGTAAATTGGCCGAGTCGAATTTGAGATACAACATGTTGTCCTCGTTTCGATACACCCTTGGGCTGCCATCAGGTGTTTCCATCTGCAATTGATACACGTCGCGTGTTGTGGGTTGCGAAGCGTCAGAGTCCGTGCTGTCGATGCGCTTGATCTCAACGCCTACTGCACGTACTACATCGACTTGAGGTAACGCGTAATGGAGCGCGGCCAGTAATATGATGACGGGAATGGCAAACAGGATATTCCGAACAGTCAGTAAGGTTTTCATCTCAGGATTCTCATCGGTGTGCAACGAGTATATACAACCTACCTGTAAATTAATGCTCTACAGCGCGCGCATGGTCACAACCCTGGCTGACAATCGCTTCACGATACGCGTGATAGCAAGGTGTTAACTACAGCAAACTCGCGAAGAGCCGGGCAGGGAAGGGCAGAGCTTGTACCGTTCGCAGTGTCTCTAACAGTCAAGCGCACTGGCGATGTCGGTCATGGATTCTCCAACAATATCCCAGTCAGCTTCAGCCTCCAGATCAGTTGTCTGCCTGTCACCATATTCGTAAGGTCTATTGATGTAAGCGGTCTTGAAACCCAACAATCGAGCCGCCTGCAAGTCACTGTTATGAGCGGCAACCATTAGACAATGCTCGGGCTCCAGATCCAACATCCGGGCACTGTGCAGATACACCTTGGGCTGTGGCTTGTATCCTTGAGCAGTTTCAGAGCCAAGGATCATGTCCCAGGGTATGGCGCTATGCCTTGCCATATTGACCATCATGGCCACGTTGCCGTTGGATAGACTGGCCAGTATGTAGTGCTTCTTCAGTCGATTCATACCGGATAGAACATCAGCCCAGGGTTGCAGCCGATGCCAGACTTGATTGATATGAGTCAGCGTGGTCTCGTCAAGAGTCTCAAGACCGTACTTGGCAAGAAGTTGTTGCAGGTTTTCCCGATGCAACTGATCAAGTTTTACATACCCTCGGTGTCCGGAGCGAATGGTTTCCATTGCCGGTTGGTATAAAGCACGCCAGTCGAGTGCAAACTGTTGCCAGTTCTGTTCGATTTTATGTTCTTCACCGAAGCGTTGCATCTCGGCGGTAATGGAACCTCGCCAGTCAACGACCGTGCCGAAGACATCGAACAGGAGTGCATTAACGCCTGATAGTGACATGGGTTTAATCGGAGTTACTGACTGATTCTTCCCTGCAAATCCGGATCATCCAGAGTTTCCTGTCGCAGGTCTTTCAACAACTGTTCAGAAGCGAATGTAGAACTATCGGCATCGGGGCCATCTGATCCGCAGTTATAGGCCATGAACACGTTCTTTTTCCACAACCTTATGGTGCTGTTGGGAGCATCGCAAATGACGAAATCGTCAACATAGGGGTTGACGGTTCCGTAATTGCCTATTCCTCGCATGGCTTCCCGTACTTCCACATAACGTTCTATGGGAAAGTATTTTATGAATATCTGTTTAGGCTGTAGGAATGTTGGAGGTTGATTCGTTATTGGCGAGTCGATGGTCACAACACCCGGTGGAGAACCCGGATTGAGCTCCACGCGAACCCAGAACGTATTATCGCTGCGTCGATCACCCATATCCACAAACAGACTGGTAGTGTCAGAAACACCGCGATTAAATGTAAAACCACCATCTATCGTCAAATCCACTGGGTTGATGGTGATTCTGGCAGAGGCTGGTATTGAAAAAGCCAGCAATATACCTACAGCGAAAAGACTCCGTCCTATCTGAGTAGTGATACTTTTCTTTATCATTCTGATTTTAATCCGCGTAGCAATAAAAAATTGTCGAGATAAAAGATGGTGGTTGTGAAATTTAACGCACCCCACAATCAACAAGATCTGGCGCAAGGGCAAATTTTTCGAACTTTGAATCCGTTTCTGACAAGCCTGGCACTCGTGGTGATTGGGATTATAGTACCAATAACAGTCAAGGAATTATCGTGAATTTTATTTCCACCGCTGGATGTCACGCTGAATAGACACGCTGTATGCACGTGGAGACACAGCAATACTGTGCATAGCCGGAAATATTGTTAAGGATCTGGGCTGTGAATGCCTTGCTGGCGCTTGATACTGCGTCTAAAAAACACCCGTAGCCTTCGAGCACTAACGCCTGCGGCGTAAATAATGCCAGCTGCGCAAGTCGAAGATTGTCCATCCGGTTGTGCCAATGACTAGCAGACACAACAGAGTTTTTGACATATTTCCCATCGTACCTTCGATTTGCAAGGCGTGAATGACAGTGCCCATGACCACCACCGTTGCCAGTAAGGCATGCAACAGTCGCCACAATGACCTTCCCAGTTTTAGTCGCTGGCGAAGCGCTGCCAGCAATGCTGTTGCAAATAGTGCCCACATGGCAATTACACCCCAAACAGAAAATGGAGTGGGCGAACGGAATAAAAGTGCGTCAATGACATCCGGAGGGCTGGTCAGCCACAATCCCGCAACGTGAAGTACTACTGTAAACAGCAAGCCACCACCCATCCATCGATGTATGCGGCGTCCTCCAGAGCCCCGGACACCGGCAAGATATCCTCCGGCAAATAAAGGCTGCATTAACAGGATCGTCATGGCCACAATGCCGGCAAATCCAGCGACGATATAAACCGGATCGCGCCATTCAAGAAGCGGGCTTTGAGCTGCAATGAGTAACGGAATAAGGATTGAAGCCGCCAAACCAATCCATATTACGAGGGCCGCCATGCCCAGCCGGGCATCGCGCTTGCGGCTGCGGTTGATCACCATCCGTGCCGTGTTGCAGCAACCGTTGCGTCAAACAGGTTGTAGCACGAAAGCAACATGCAGCGTAGTATCTTTTGCACTGGCCATGATCGGACGCAGAAAAACGGTCTCGAACCCACCGTCGTCATGTTCGGCATCGTAGGCCAGATGACCATGCGCCTGACCAAAAGCCGGCACTATCTGTGGCATCTCCAGACGAAAATTACCGTCGTCGTCAGTCAGGGTTGCTCCGTGACTGTGCGCGTCGCGTTCGTGGCCTTCTGTCGTATGCGCCCACATTTGGATTCGCCTGCCCGACAGCGGCGCACCGTCACCGGCGCGGTGCACTGTACCCGTCATCCAGAAGCCACCGCCACCAATACGGTCGACGATTGGAGCGCCAGGTCGGTAATTGTTAGCGCCGCCACGCATCGTCGGCGTCGGTGCCAGTTCGTTTGCGTGCACATGACGTGTGATGATGCCAGTGCCTCCCAATAGCGCCGCACCAGCCACCGTTGCTCCGGTGCTTATGAATGTTCGTCGTGGCTTCGACAGGTCTGTCATCACTCTCTCTCCGGTTGGACGTGTTGCATCATGTATTTCATCATACTTGCGTGTAACAGTCGTTTAGCGCAATGCAAAATGATTCATTTACACAGAAGTACGTTGTTTCTCCGGAGTTGGTTGAGCACGCTTGAGAACGTGTGTGAACAATAGAGGCCTGTAAAGAACAATAAAAGGTTACAGTTTCGCTTACCTGCGGCAGAGCGTAGAAGAGGCGGGCCGGCGTAGGAATGCCGGCCACTCAACAGGAACTCTTCATCAAACGCCAAAACCTTTCCGCAAGGAATTGGACTGGGCGTCCCCGTGATTTCATGAATCGTTCAGGTTTGGAGCCTGCGCGGCCGAAGGCGGCGCATACCCCTAGAACTCCAGTCGCAGACCCAACTTCAACCAGTGCTGCGTGACACGGTCATTACCCAGTTGCGTTTCATAGAATATGAAACCACTACGCCCATGTGGAAACAAGGCGCTACTGCCGATGCCTAGATTTATGTAACTGGAATCCCTATCCTCACCATTCACCACGAAGGGTGTCTGTGATGGATCGTGCTGGAAGCGTGCTTCGATGCCATCCTTACGTGTTTCACTTTCAAATTCTGCTTCGATCCGCAACTGTGGGATGAGAACACCCCGTTTGGTATTAACGGTTCTGGCAACCTGTCCGCCCAGCGCCAGGCGGCGAGAGTGCACGGAGTGCGACTCGACAGTGAGTACCGATCCGAACCCTTCTTCACTACCCGCTGCTCGCTCGGAGAATCCATCGATATTTGCGTCGATAAAGGACACACGCCCGTAGGGTCCGAACTCCCAATCACCGTACCTGTAGTCTCGACCTGCGCCAATGGTTAGCGAGAGAACATCTGCAGTTGTATCACTGATACCAAACTGATCGGGTGTATCGGGCAAATTGATTCTGCGCCTGACGTCAATATCGTTATGCCCCACGTCGAGCACGGCATCGAGGTAGCCTTTTTCAGGTGCGTAGTAGGTAGCGAACAGCGTCACGTTAAAACCGTTTATCTGCGCTGAGCCTCCATCGGACGTAAAATCGGTATCGTTGTCGGCTATGCCGATGCCAACTCCAAATACCGTTGTGTCGTTGGCTCGGTAGTCAGCACCCAGCGTGACTCCTGTGGTGCGAAATTCTGCATCTGATTGCAATTCGCCACCATCGAGCTCTCCATAGGAAATGGAACCTGAAGCAAAGAAACCCAGCGCCGTCATCTGCGAAAGAGTTTCATCTGCCGAAGCGCCTGCGCCTCCCCCCGACAGCCCATCCTTGGCGGCCTCAATGACGCTACCCGGAATTGACTGATCGTAGTGACTGAATTGCAGACCAGACAAATCAACGAGATCAACCTGCCCACTGCGTATGGCGTTGATGCGAGCGTAAACGTTGGTGATCTGTATATCTGTTGTGTTGATGATTGCATCGCCAAGTAAAAAGAATTCTTCGGGCAACAAGCGATCCAGAGCCGCCCCCAAACCGGCATCGTCAGCCAGACGCGCCTCTACTTCCTGACAGGTATCAAACAAATCCTGCTCTTCAGCAGTCAGGGCTTGTTGCTGTGCGATTCGAACACTGAGCACTTCACACACCACATCGAGCGCGGTTCCGATGTTGGCCTGATTTGTTCTTAGTCCGGCTGCCGGGCCAATCCCTGAGCGGACAGTGAACACAGCTTCACCCTGACCGACCGGAAACGGGGGAGGGTTGTTACGCGCAGCTAATCCCGCCACGGGTGCCGGTGCTACATCGATCGTTGCAACCACTCTCACAAAGCCCCGTGAGAGTATTCGAACACGGTTACTGGTACTGCCATCTTCATCTGATACGGTTCTGCCACTATCAAGCAGTTCGGCAGAACCCTCAGGAATCGCTCGCCATAGAATAGGCGTACCGGCAACGGTTGCATCTGATGCGCCTCTATCGACAACGTCTATAACCAACGGTTCGAGCACATCACCCGGCAAGCCACCCTGACCATCACCGGACACAACGACCAGATCCAGATCACCCAACGATGCAAGCTGTGGTACGGAATCATCCTCGACAACCGTTGTGTCGATAATATTGACGGTCGCTTGTGCAACACTTATTTGCTGCGCACCCAATGGCTGAGCATTGGACAAGGCCACCATGAATTGCTCGTTACCCTCAGCCTGGTTATCGGCATTGATCAGAACCGTAATGCTTTTCGGCTGGTCATCCAGATCAGCCCAGTTCAGAGTGCCACGTTGGTCTACAACGTCAACACCGAGTTCTGCAGACCCGCCTATCAATGCGTAGTCCACCGATATGGCGCCATCAGCACCATCGCTACGCGATACTGATAGCGTTATGCTGCCTTCACGCTCGGTAACAGACAATTCCGCAAACTCGAAGCCCAGGTTGCCCAGTCGCGTGGAGTCAGTAATTGACACTGTCGCCACGGAACGACCCAGCTGCTGACTATCGCCAAGCGGCTCTGCCCCGGACAGCACCACCTGAAATTGTTCGTTCGGCTCAACCAGACCATCACGATTGACGGGCACCCTCAAGGTACGCACACCGGTATCACCATCACCCCAACTCAAGCGGCCTGATGTGGGTTCGAAATCGGTTTCATCAGCACTGCGAGCCCGCGTGCTGTAGCGCACTGATACAGCACCGGCACTACCACCGGTTCGAGACACCCGCAACGTGACCCTGCTGTCCGCCTCAGCAACCGTCTCCGTTATATCGGTGAACGCCAACACGCCAGGAGGCGCTGTTGAATCATCTTCGATGGTGATAGTCGCTGATCGCCTTGCGCCGAGTACACCATCCTGAGGCCGCACATCGCTCAAAACCAACTGGAACTGCTCGTCTGGCTCAACTTGCGAGTCGACATCAATAGCGATACGCACAATGCGCACATCGCTCTCGCCATCCGCCCATTGCAATCGTCCACTGACAGGATCAAAGTCATCGTCGGCTACCGCACTGCCATCAACCGTTTCATAGCGAACCGATACGGTGCCGTCACTGCCGCCTGTGCGTGCTACCGAGACGCTTACCGTTCCGTCGCTTTCATCTACCGAGCTTGTTGCACTGACAAATTGCAAGGTTCCGCGTTGTATTTCAGGTTCGGGTTGAGGTTCTGGCTCGGGTTCCGGCTCTGGTGGTGGCTCAACATTAACAATGGTGATACGCACCGTATCTGGCGATCCGATGGATGCATTGCCAAAAGGCTCAGCGCCCGACAGTACTGCCGTAAACTGCTCGTTGCCTTCAGACACGGTGTCTTCCACGATCGCTACCGAAAAGCGCTTGGGCGAATCATCACCATCAGCCCAGACTAATGTGCCACGAGTGGCTTCAAAGTCGTCACGCGCAGATGCCGAGCCTGCATTGGTTGAATAATTTACCGATAGCCTGCCATCAGAGCCACCGGTACGCGTAACCGTTGCCGTCACCGATGTATCGTCTTCGTCAACAGAAAGCGCACCTGACGCAAATTGCACCGTGCCCGGGCTGCCATTGAACACATCATTGATAACAACGGTCGCAATAGACGGACTACCGAGTACACCATCGTCGGGCGTTGCGTTACCTAGCACCACCGTAAAGGACTCATCGGGATCGGTCACAGAATCAAATGTAATAGGGACGACAAGCTGCCGCGTATTACTATCCCCGTCAGGCCAGGCAATGACACTTTCTATCGTGGAAAAATCGTCCTGACCCGCGCTGCCCGTCATCGTTGAGGCAATCACTGATATAAGGCCATCGTTGCCATTGACACGACTGACATCAATAACCACAACACCGGCGTCTTCATCCACCGAGAAAGTGTCAGTGGCAAATTGAATGGTACCGGGTTCTGGTGCGTCGTCATCGTCGACAATGATCAGAGTTGCGCTTTGCACAGTGCCTAACACAGCACCTTGAATGCCACTAAGAATGAACGTCAGGGTTTCATCGGCTTCGTCGACGGAGTCAGAAACAATCGGAATAGTCACGGTGCGCTCGCCAGTTTGTCCATCATCCCAACTCACAGTCCCGGTTAGGGGTTCGAGATCGATGTCGGTAGATGCAGACGCCGAACCGGGGAGTACGGTCCAGTTAACAGAGCTTGCACCTGATCCGTCGCCGTCGCGCTGTATGGCCACAACAAAGGCTGTCTCACTCTCCTGACGTGATTGCTCGGACTCGACCAGACTGATGACGTCCGGCACCGGCGGGGGTGTGGTGTCTATGATGGTGACGATCGTGTTGTCGGGAGTGCCAATGAGAACAGGTGCGCTTGACGCAAGGGTACTGAGTGTAACAACCAGAGTTTCATTCGCTTCAACCAGTGCGTCTTCCAACACATCAATGACAATGGTCTTGTCAGCAATATCACCTGCAGCCCAGGACAAGATACGACCTGAGATATCCCCCGCAGTAAAGTCAAGATCAACGCTTGCCGTGTCACCCGTCACGTCATAGGCAACCGAGATGGCATCAGCACCGCTACCCACGCGTTGTACGACGATCTCGATAGAGCCTGCGCTTTCTTCAACGGAGACGTTGGCATCTGCCATGACAACCGCATCGGGTGCTGGCACGGTACTGTCCATGAGCGTTACCGATGCTGTGGTTGCGGTACCCGCAACCGCACCGGCAATTCCGGACAAGTTAACGGTAAATGACTCGTCACCTTCTACATCATCATCGGTCGCGATATCGACAACGATGGTTCTGGGTGAGTCATCGCCTGCAGGCCAGTCCAGCATGCCGGTAGTCGGCTCGGCGATGGCGATGTCAGTATCAATCGTTGCGGTGCCTGCGATAACTTCGTATTCTGCCGAGGCAGGGCCATCGCTACCACCGGTGCGAGTGACTTGCAACTCTACCACCCCGTCAACTTCGGCGACCGTGTATTCATCCGGGTCAAACTGCAGGACACCGGGGGCAGGGGGCGCGACATCGGTGATGGTCACGAGCGTCTGGGCAGGTGTGCCCAGCGTAACGATCTGACTGGCAGGATCAAGTGCCAGGTTGACCAAAAAGGTTTCGTCCAAATCGACGATATTATCTGTGGCGATGTCGACCTCTATGAACTTGTCTGCCAGATCACCCGCTGCCCAGGATACGGTGCCTGTTACTGGAAGTGTGTCGGCATAATCCTCACCTGCCAGCGCTGTTCCATCCATCATGGAATACAACACTGACACCGCCTCTGTTCCCGTACCGGTACGCTGAACCGTCAGTGACAGCACACCGGCATCTTCGGCTATTTCCAGCTCGGAATCTGTCAGCGTGATTGAATCTGGCTGGGTGGTATCCACGATATTGACTGTCGCGCTGTCAATGATTACAGGAACGGAAATGCCGGGCGTGGTTAAATTAACCATAAAGCTTTCATCAGTCTCGATAGCCGAATCATCGGCAATATCGACAGTAATCAAGCGAGGCGTGGTATCTCCATCAGCCCACGTCAACGTTCCAGTCTGTGGTGACGTTATCGCATGGTCAGTGCCAAGCACGGCTGTGCCACCCAGCACCTCGTAGTCAGCTATGATCTGTCCTGCTGATCCACCGGAACGTGTCACTGTCAGCTCGACAGAGCCATCAAGCTCTGACACTGAGTAGCTATCAGGATCAAAAGCGATGTCACCGCGCGCAGGCGGGGGCACATCTATAATGGTGATGTTGGTTTCGTCTGTACTGCCGAGAATGACATTGCCGGAAGTTGTGGAGATGCTTAGCTGAACTGAAAAGGTCTCGTCAGGATCGACAACCAGGTCCTCGAAAATGTTGACCGTAAGCGTCTTGTTTGCCAGATCGCCGTCGGCCCATAGTATGACGTCGCCCACTCCCGGAATATCCACTTCTCTAAAATCAGTATCACGCGTGGCCGTTCCGCTGATAACATCGTAGGCCACGCTAATCTGGCCGATACCACTTCCGACACGTTGTAAAACAAGGTCAATGGATCCGTCGGTCTCGGTGACAGAATCTTGCGCAAGAACGAACTGAACCACATCGTTTGTCACCACCGGTGGCAGGTCGTTGATGGTTACCGTGACCAGACTGGGGGTGCCCAGATTGACATCCCCGAGTGAAGATCCGTTCTCCAGTTGTACCGTAAAGTCATGGGCTCCCTCATCGTCGGTATCCAGAATCACGGTGATGGGGATTGTCTTATCCGCAAGATCGCCATCCTGCCAGAAAACAGTACCGCCACTGCTCATGAACGGAGCTTCGAAATCGTCACCGAACGTTGCGCTACCCGACTCAATTTCATAGAACACCTCGACTGGACCAATACCGCTCCCCACGCGCTGTACGACAACATCGAACGTACCGACATCTTCTGCAACGCTGATACTGGCTACTTCAAATTGCACATCGTCCAGGGTTGGTGGAGTATCGGTAATTGTCACCTGACTGGTGTCATTTGCGACAATCGGACTACCGGTTACGTCTTCGATAAAAGCGGTAAAAAATTCATCGCCTTCGTTCAGGGTATCAAGTGCGATATCCACATCAATAAATTTCGACATACTGTCGTCATCTTCCCAGACCAGTTCGCCAGGTGTTGCGCTTGCATCGACGTAGTCGAGTCCTGGTGTTGCACTATCGCCGGATTGCTCAAGTGTGTACCGGGCCGTAACGCGACCATCAGCACCATTGCTGCGAGTGACCTCAAGGCGAACGCTGCCCGTTGCCTCACTGACTGTGTAGTCGGAGACAAACGACAACGTACCCGGCACGGGTGGTGGTGGAGCATCATTGATGGTAACGATCGCGGATGGAATGTCTCCACCGATAGCCAATCCATTAGAGGGTGCATCCAGAAAGACGGTGAAGCTTTCTTGCCCTTCGCTGGAATCGGTGTCGGCATTGATGAAAAGCAGGACCGACTTGGAACCACCCTCGTTGTTGTCCCATTCGAGCGTCTCTACATCTTCATCGCCCAGAAACCCCCCGTCTTCGGGAAATGATGCTGTGCCAGGTTCAATTTGCACGTCAACTGAAACAGCCCCATCAAAGCCACCGGTACGCTGCACGGTGAGTGTGACAAATCCGTCCTGTTCGCTGACGTCGTAAACCGACATATCGAAATTCACAACTCCCGGCATCGGCGGATCATCATCATCAGTGATCTCACCAACGGCGAAACTCATCGAGCCAAGTTCTGCGCCGGTTGCATTTAACAGGTCAATATCCAGTCTCTCCGTCAGTTCGTTGATGTCATCATCAACCAACAGGATATCAATGAGCTGTGAATCGTCGTTGCCATCAGCCCAGGACAGTTCACCCGTCAGTGGGCCGATAAAGTCTGAGCCTTCCTCTGCCGTATCCGCGGTGATGGCATACTGGACCGTCGCCGGGCCCTCCTCGCCGTTTACCCGTTCGACTGTCACGACAAGAGATCCTTCCCCCTCGGTCGCCAGAAATATGCTGTCGCTGAACTGTATTTCCCCGGCTGGAGGCGGTGGGACGTCAATGATAGTCACATCAACCGATCCCGGTCCGTTGTTGCGGAACCCGTCAAGTTCGAATAGCTGAAAAGTCTCATCGGAATCCTGCTCACTATCCACCAACGCCCTGTAGGTCAGGGTGCGTGCGCCACTCTCCCCATCGGCCCAGTTAAGCTGGCGTGAGCCCACCAGCTCAAAGTCAAAAAACAGGTTGGCGGTGATGTCCTCTGCACCGATCGTGACATTAACTTGCCCGTCACTGCCACCTGATCTGACAACCGTAATGTCAATCGTGTCCCCTTCTTGCACTGTGTACGGTTGGCCGCTAAAGCTCAATTCGCCAGGGTTCGCATCGGCGATAGTGACTGCGGTCTGATCGGGTGATCCGGGCGCGGTGTCACCGTCGGTCGAAACGATCTGGAGAATGAAGTCTTCGGAACCCTCAGTGGAATCCAGATCATCAGTTAATTCGATAGTGATGACTTGAGGGTCGGTATCCCCGTCGTCCCAGCTCAGCGTCTGACTGTTGAAGTCGAAATCGGCAGACGGTATTGCGCTGCCATCCACCACGCCGATGGAGGCGAACGCGCTGGAAACAGGGTCGGTGGCACCGGGAGCAAGCACACGCTCCACAACAACATCAACGCTATTTCCCTCAACGCCACTGTAGGTGGTGCTCTGGAACTGTACGAAGGTGTTGGGGCTGAGAGATGGGGCATCATTGATGGTAATGTTCGCTTCCACGATCGGGCCGAATCCGGTAGCAGATCCGCTGACATCTGCGATCTCGATGACGAACGTTTCTGCATCTTCAACCATTCCATCTTCGATCAGAAAAATGACAATTTGTTGAGTGCCCGTTTCATCAGCGTCCCAGTCCACACGTAGTGGAATCGACGAAGAAAAGTCCCCGGCCATGGTAGTTCCAGGTGACTGAATCTGAATAAAAGCCGAGGCAGGATCAATGAAATCGCCGCTGACGCTGACTTCCCGTGTGATGTCCACTACAACCTCGGTTCCCTCAACACCGCTGTAAGCACGGGCCTCAAACTGAATCAGAGTTTCTGTCGCCGACTGGGCAGCGGCAGGCATAGCCCATACCGACAGAAACGCGCTGAAACAGAACAGAAAGAGTGTCATCAAACGGCGGGCTAGCATCAAAACTCGATCGAAACGCATCACAACTCCTTGGAGGTAACCAACCACTAGCCAAATTGGCAACAGCACAAATGGCAAGCTGAAGCGGGAGGTTCAAACTGATTTGCAGTGGAAACTACTTTGCACATTACCAGAAGTCAACGATACGAATGCCCAGTATTGACTGTCAATAGTGCATTTGTATAAGCGGTAGCGATTGCCGATACCAGCCGGGAAGACAAGAGGCGGCCGGTTTCAAGCAGATCAATACTCAAAATATGCCTTTGTCATGCTCGATTGCCTGCAAATCGTGACAAACATCAAAATTGCGATTATTCCCGTCTTTATCTGTCGGCGTGTACGACTTTCGCAACCCTGCAGGCGTGGAATTCAATGACGACCGGTGACGCTGCGCTGAATGCAGGGTCAACGCTCGGCGATTGCTGAGTGATCGGATACCTGTGGGCGTCAAGCCTGTATTTCCCGAAACAGATCAGCTTTTCAGCAAAACCAGCTCGCGGTTTCACGCTCAGGTCGCAAAGCTGCTCAATGTGATGACTTCTTTGACGCTACCCCTCACATAGAACAGGAAACCGATTGTTACGAGAGTCATATCACAAAGATTCGGCAGGGCCAGGCAGGGCGCTGGCTGATTGTCCTGCCAACAACTTGCGGAAGTACTTCCCGGGTGCAGTACCAATTTCCGGGCGCCGATGCCACCTGGCAAAGGAGTGATTGCGGTAGGGATCAGTGGAGGTGTGTGGATGGGATCGGCCTGGATCTTGTGTTGTGCTCAATGGAAATCGGGTAAACGGAAACTTACGACATGCATCAGGCAGTACTTAAACAGCCCCCCAACAACCAGCGCGGTGCAGCACTGGTGGTTGCGCTTGTACTGGTTTTGGTCAGCACTCTGCTGGGGGTATCCGCAATGCAAAGCAGCGATATCGAGGCTCAGATGGCGAACAACACACGGTTTCAGCAGACCGCATTTCGCGTAGCTGAGGCGGCATCGGACAGTCTCCTTACGTTACCGAACATTGTCACTCTGGTAAACGATCCAACAGATACCGTGGAGACAACCTCAAGTATTGAAGCCAACGCTTATGTGACAGCTGAATTTGTTCTTGCAGGTTCGGGGCCCGCAACCGGCTTTAGCCTTGGCGGTCAGAACGGCTTTCGATCATTGAATTTTATAGCAAGTTCCACGGCCTCTATTGATGCGGTGGATAGTAAAAGTGGTGTGGTACAGGGTGTTAATCGCCTCACCCCATCAAGAGGAGATTAGCCATGAAATTGACGAGGAAGTTAATGGAATTATCACAAGGTAACGGAGTTGGATCCGGCTACAGAACACAGGTATCAAATGCCATTGTCGCGGCGCTGTTTGCGGCTGCTACCCTGCTGTGTGCTCAGGCGTCTGCCGATGATACTGAAATTTTCTTTGCCGAAGAACTGAGCTCGGCAGACAGTACCGCAAACGTGTTGTTCATGTTCGATACCTCAGGATCCATGGCAGACTATGATGGCGGCAACACAACGCGATTAAGCCGATTGAAAGAAGCAATGAGCGCTGTTGTCAATTCGTCCAGCAATGTCAATATCGCTATCGGTTCTTTCTCAGGAAACAACAAGGGCTCTATCCAGTTGCCAGCAGTCAATGTGGATGCTGATATTTGTCCTGATGCTGGATGCAACAACGTCGTAATACGCAGTCCCATCAGAGCCGATGACGATGACGCTGAGCAGTACGGTAATGGAGACGTAGAACTCAACGGCCATGGTCTTGACGTACAGTCGGGGACCGTACGTTGGGCGCTTCGCTTTGATGATCTGAACATACCTCGCGGTGCAACTATCAATAGTGCGAATCTGCAATTGATCTCACACTCTGACTACTTCAACTTTTCAACCCTGACGATTACTGGCGAAGCAGCTGATCACTCCGAACCACTACTTGCGATTCCCGGTAATATTACAAGTCGAACCGCACCCGGACAAGCTACGGCAACTCAGGTTGTGTGGAATGTCGCGGGCTGGAGAGGAAACGATTATCAAAGGTATTCGTATGATTCTCCAAACCTGAATACCCTTGTCAGTGAAATTACCGATCGGCCCGGGTGGTGTGGAGGTAATGCGCTGACGCTGATGGTTGAGGTGTCGGGAGACGCGCGTGCTGCTCGTTCACATGATAACGACCCTTATCTGGCACCCGTTCTGCAAGTTGACTATAGCCCGGCTAGCGTTGACTGGAGTGATACTTGCCTTCGCACCAAGTCGGTATCCCACATTGCATTGGGTATCGACGACATGATTGAAGATGCCAATACGGGTGTTATCGAGGCAGTCGGCGATCAACTGCGTACACATGTAGGTACCAGTCCTCAGACCATGGGACTACGGTTTACCGATGTTGAACTTCCCGCTAACGCCAATATCACTTCCGCCTATCTTGAATTGCCCTTTAACGGTTCGTTGCCGGGTGATGTTGATCTTACAATCAGGGTGGAGGATTCTGCTTATTCAAACGTGGTTAACCCGGTCATGGTGAATGCTCTTGGCAGCAGAACGTTTACAAGTGATGTCGTTGTGTGGGAGGACGTTCCAGATAACGGCAGCGCTCTGCGATCACCAGATATCAGCGACATGGTATCCAACCTGGTGTCCAAGGCAGGTTGGGCAAGCATGGGGGCCATGACGTTCACACTGACGCCCACAGCAGGTTCTACCGGTCAACGGTTTTTTGATGCTATCGATTCACCGGCAGGTGCAGGACCAACCCTTGTTGTGCATCATCAACAGGACAGCGTGGCGCTTGGCAATACACCCCCTGTTCTGGTGACTGGCCGCGATGAAATGATACGCACCATGATGAACTATGTGAGTCGGGAAGGAACACCACTGGTTGATGCATTCTATGAATCAAATCAATATATGCGAGGTGGCGCAGTGGAGCATGGTGATCTGCCTGCCACAGGCAACTACGACGGGCCAGAATTTGGCGAATGCAAGTCTAACCAGATCGTTCTGTTGTCTGACGGAGATGGTAATTACAACGACAGCAAGTCTTTTATCAGAAACCTGATTGAAAGCGCGCCTACCGCTGGCACATCAACAACACCGACCTGTGCTTCTCGCGACAATACACACGAGGAATGTGGTATCGAGCTTGCCAGGTGGCTGGCCGAGACTGATCACGATGGGGATACCGAAGGTCTGCAGCCCATTGTGACGCATACGATTGGATTCAACAACGCATCGCCGTTTCTGACCAGCCTTGCTGAGGGCGGCGGCGGATCTTACTATCAGGCCAGCTCTGCCTCGGAGCTTACCTCGGTTTTCAAAAACATCATTAATAGAGCGATTACCAACGACACAAGCTTTATCGCTCCAACAACATCAGCCAACCTGACCAACCGGTTGGTCAACAGTAACGAGCTTTACTTTGCCATGTTCAAGCCTTCGGTAAATGCACATTGGGATGGCAATTTAAAGCGCTTTCAGCTGGCAGCCAATTCAACCACTGGCAAGCTTGAAGTTCGCGATGCATTGAGTGCCGTGGCGATGGAATCGGATGGCACAATAAAAGACACGGCGAAAAGCTTTTGGAGTACCAATGCAGACGGAGGCAATGTATCCAAAGGTGGGGCCGCCTCCAGGTTGACACTGGAGCGCGAGTTATATACAACAAGATTCGACAGCGCTGCGTCAAAGACTGTTTTCACGACGTTTCACGAGGACAACACCCTCATTGATCTCGAGGCTCTCGGTATTCCGGCGCAAAATTCGGGATACAGGACCGAGTTGTTGCAATGGGCACGCGGTGTGGATGTCAAGGATTTTGATGGTGACCTGAATGTCACCGAGGTACGCACGCAAATGGGAGATGTTATGCACTCCTCTCCCTTTATTCTGAATTATCCATCTAATAGTGCCTCAGACGACTCGGACACATCAGATACCGGGACGCGCTCGTTGCTCTTTCTCGGAACCAATCATGGTTTTCTGCATGCTATTGATACCGCAGATGGGCAAGAGGAGTTTGCGTTTATCCCGCAACAGCTTCTGTCAAACCTCAATTATTTCTTTCGTGACGATACAACCAAACATGATCGACGACCCTATGGACTGGATGGTGAGGTGAGTGGATGGCACGATGACACAAACAATAACCGCCTTGTAGATAACGACGAGAAAGCCTACATCTATGTCGGTATGAGGCGTGGCGGCAACGATTACTACGCACTGGATGTGTCTGATCCGGCTAAACCGAAATTTGCTTGGAAGATTACGGGTGGTCAGGGCAACTTTGCAGAGCTTGGGCAGACGTGGTCAAGACCAGTAAAGGCAAAGGTGAAATACAATACCGTTGAAAGAGACGTCTTGTTTTTCGCTGCCGGGTATGACGAAGTCAACGACGTTGAAGGCGGGCGTAGTGCAGACAGCAAAGGTCGTGGTTTCTTCATGGTGGATGCAGCGACTGGTGCGTACATAAGCAGTCGCGACCACAACGACTTCACCGATATGCTCTACAGTTTTCCGTCAGATCTGCGTGTAGTCAGCCCAGATGGTGACGAATTTGCTGATGCCATATTTGTCGGTGATACCGGTGGGCAGTTATGGCGCTTCGATATTGACAACAGTGCTACTAATGACAGTGCGTTTATAAAGGGTTACGTTATGGCTGATGTCAGCGGAACACTGGACATCGATGATCGCAAGTTTTTTTACGAGCCAGATGTTGCGCTGGTCAGAGGCGAGGAGGGCAGACTGTTCATGAACATTGCGATAGGTTCGGGGTCAAGGCCGAATCCTAACTATACGGATGTTAGTGACGGCTTCTACGCATTTCGTACCGGTAGCGTCTTCGGACCACCACGTGATTCGGATGGAGCCATTGATTATCCGGCAACCCTGACCGAGAGCAATCTGGTTAACACAACAACGTCGATGGGCTCTGACGATACCAGCGGTAAAATCGCCAACGGCTGGTTCATGCGTCTTCCCACGACCGGTGAAAAGTCGTTGAGCTCAGCGCTGACCGTGGACAATGAACTGATGTTTACTACCTATGTACCACCAGGAGAAAGTGACGATATCTGTAGTGCGAATATCGGCGGTGGTCGCGTATATATGCTGGATGTATTCAATGGTAACCCTGCCAGTGGCAGCGAGGTTCTTGCAGACCGCTCTGTTGAGCTGAAACAACCGGGTATTCCGCCGAGAGTGTCCGGGCTGATGGTTGAGGCCGCACCCAATGCAGTGTCAGTGTTGGTGGGGCTGGAGACGATTGAAGGCGAAAGCTATAACAAACCGTTTGAACGAACGTTCTGGGCTGAGCAATAACGGCAAATCACAACTGCAGCCCGGCGGCAATTCGGGATCGCCGCCGTCGGGCTTGTGGGGCTAGGAGTCTGCGCGACCGGAGGCGGCCCCGTAGAAAGTGATCGAGCGAGAGTAGTCCAATTTTGAGTCAAATTTTGTGCTCATTTGAGGAGTTTAGCTGGCTAAGTGACGAAAATGAGC
>JBGCGC010000083.1:0-30812 GCA_045110475.1 Granulosicoccus sp. | reverse complement strand
CACCGATTTTAGTGTGAGCGATGTTGATTCGGGCTCAGGTACGGTAACCGGTACGTTGTCGGTAGATGTAGGAATCCTGACGGTTGTGGTTGGCAGTACAGGTGCTGTGATCAGTAGTGGTGATGGAACAGGCTCGGTTGTAGTGACAGGTACGGTGGTGGAAGTAAACGATCTGTTGACGGCAGCAGGTGGCAGCTCGATCACCTACGTGAACAACAGCGATACCCCGTCGGCGTCGGCAACGATCAGTGTGACGGTGAACGATGGTGGTAACACGGGTACTGGTGCTAACGGTGAGGATTCTGCGTCACAGACGATCACCATCACAGCGATAAACGATAATCCGACCAATGCCGGTAGTTTGCCATCGGATATCACAGTCACTGAAGATGTCAGTAGCGATGTCGATCTGTCTGCGGTGGACTTCAGCGATGTTGATGCTGGTAGTAGCTCACTGACGGTAACGCTGACAACCAGCACCGGTGGAAATTTAACCGCAGCGGCGGGTACTGGCATTACCTTGGGTGGCACGAGCACAGCCGTAACACTAACGGGTTCTCTGACCAATCTGAACAACTATTTTAATACGGCCAGCAACATTACGTACCTGCACGGCACGGCCGATACCAATGGCGACAATGCCGACACGATAGCCGTGGTAATCAACGATGGTGGCAATACCGGCAGCGGTGGTGGAACCAATCAGGCGTTGGGCACAGTGAATGTTGATATTACAGCGATAAACGATGCGCCGGTTGTACTGGGTCCGATCACAGCCTTTACGGTGAACGAACAGACGAACCTTGCGATCACCGATTTTAGTGTGAGCGATGTTGACTCAGGCTCAGGCACGGTAACCGGTACGCTGTCAGTAGACGAAGGAATCCTGACGGTTGTGGTTGGTAGTACGGGTGCTGTAATCAGTAGTGGTGATGGAACTGACTCGGTGGTTGTTACGGGTACAGTAGCTCAAGTGAACAACCTGCTGACCGGTGTTGGCAGTAGCACGATCACCTATGTGGACAACAGCAATACCCCATCCGCTACGGCCACGATCAGTGTCACGGTGAACGATGGTGGGAATACCGGCAGTGGTGTAGACGAAGAGCATTCGGCCTCTCAGACAATCAACGTCAAAGCGGTGAATGATGCGCCGGTTGTTGTGGGTCCGGGTTCAGCCTATGCGGTTAACGAACAGACTGATCTTGCGATTCACAACACCGGTTTTAGTGTGACTGATGTCGATTCAGACACCGGTACGGTTACAGCGACGTTGGCGGTAGATGAAGGTATCCTGACAGTTACTGTTGGCAGCTCAGGTGCGGCAATCGCGAGTGGTGATGCAACGGGATCGGTGGTTGTTACGGGTACAGTGGCGCAAGTGAACAACCTGCTGACCGGTGTTGGCAGTAGCACGATCACCTATGTGAACAACAGCAACACACCATCGGCTACGGCCACAATCAGTGTCACGGTGAACGATGGTGGCAACACGGGTGCTGGCGCTAACGGGGAAGACTCTGCCTCGCAGACAATCAACGTAACGGCGATCAACGATGCGCCCACATTCGGCGCCACGCTGGACGGCACGCCCACCTATGTAGAAGGCCAGACTGCGGTGGTGTTTGATAACGCGATCGATATCACAGATGCCGATCTGGATGCGCTGAACAGTGGTAATGGAGACTATGCCGGATCAACGCTGACACTGGTTCGTAATGGTGGCGCGAACACGGATGATGTCCTGTCAATGAGCGAGGTGGGTGGATTTACTCTGGCTGGGGGGGATCTGCTCAAGGGCGGAGTAGTAATAGGAACGTTTGATACCACCACAACAGCGGGTCAGCTGGTGATCACGTTCAGCGATGCCAACCAGATACCGACCTCAGCTGATGTGGATGCCATTATGCAGCAGCTGACGTATTCGAATCCGAACGATACGCCGCCGGGCAGTGTCATCATTAACTGGACGTTTAGTGACGGGAACAGCGCCGATGCACAAGGTACGGGTCCGGCGAAGATTGCGAAGGGTAGTACCACGGTCACCATCACGGCAACAAACGATGCGCCGGTCGTCAGTGCGCCTTCCGGGGCGTTGGCGGCAACGGAACAGACAAACCTGGCAATTCACGGTGCAGGCTTTACTGTGGCAGATACGGATTCGGCAGCGGGTACGGTCACGGCGACCCTGGCAGTCGATGAAGGTGTGTTGAGCGTTGTGGTGGGTGACTCTGGTGTGACACTGGGTGCCGGTAACGGAACAGGCTCGGTAGCGCTGACAGGTACAGTGGTGCAAGTGAACAAGCTATTAACGGCCAGTGGTGGCAGTACCGGTACGATCACCTATAACAATGGCAGCAACACCCCATCAGCCTCTACAACCCTGACCGTGACGGTAAACGATGGGGGCAACACCGGTACTGATCCCGGCCTAACGAGTGATGGAACAAGCGCAGAAGATTCAGCCTCTCAGACGATCAACATCACAGCGGTAAACGACACACCTGACGTTGTCGCCCCTCTGGCCGCCTACACGGTTAACGAACAAACCGACCTTGTCATTCACGGCACCGGATTCAGTGTGACCGATACTGATTCTGCGGCGGGTACGGTTATGGCGACCTTGGCGGTTGGCGAAGGATCGTTGAGCGTTGTCGTAGGTGACTCAGGTGTGACACTGGGAGCGGGTGACGGAACAGACTCGGTTGTCGTCACAGGCACTGTCGTTGAGGTGAACAAGCTGTTAACGGCAAGTGGTGGCAGCACCGGCACGATCACCTATAACAACGGTAGCAATACCCCATCAGCCTCTACAACCCTGACTGTGACAGTGAACGATGGCGGCAATACCGGTACTGATCCCGGACTAACGGGTGATGGAACAAGCGAAGAAGATTCAGCCTCTCAGACGATCAATGTCACAGCGGTAAACGATACGCCTGACGTTGTCGCCCCTCTGGCAGCCTACACGGTTAACGAACAAACCGACCTTGTCATTCACGGAACCGGGTTCAGTGTGACCGATACTGATTCTGCAGCGGGTAGCGTCACTGCCACATTGATGGTTGGCGAAGGTGTGATCAGTGTCGTGGCAGGCGACTCGGGTGTAACGGTTGATAGTGGTAACGGAACAGACTCGGTTGTCGTCACAGGCACTGTCGTTGAGGTGAACAAGCTATTAACGGCCAGTGGTGGCAGTACCGGCACGATCACCTATAACAACGGTAGCAATACCCCATCAGCCTCTACAACCCTGACCGTGACGGTAAACGATGGGGGCAACACCGGTACTGATCCCGGACTAACGGGTGATGGAACAAGCGAAGAAGATTCAGCCTCTCAGACGATCAATGTCACAGCGGTAAACGACACACCTGACGTTGTCGCCCCTCTGGCAGCCTACACGGTTAACGAACAAACCGACCTTGTCATTCACGGCACCGGTTTTAGTGTGACCGATACCGATTCTGCCTCTGGCATTGTAACGGCGACCTTGGCGGTTGGCGAAGGATCGTTGAGCGTTGTCGTCGGTGACTCAGGTGCGACACTGGGAGCGGGTAACGGAACAGACTCGGTTGTCGTCACAGGCACTGTCGCTGAGGTGAACAAGCTATTAACGGCCAGTGGTGGCAGTACCGGTACGATCACCTATAACAATGGCAGCAACACCCCATCGGCCTCTACAACCCTGACCGTGACGGTAAACGATGGGGGCAACACCGGTACTGATCCCGGACTAACGAGTGATGGAACAAGTGAAGAGGACTCAGCTTCTCAGACGATCAACATCACAGCGGTAAACGACACACCTGACGTTGTCGCCCCTCTGGCAGCCTACACGGTTAACGAACAGACTGATCTTGCCATTCACGGAACCGGGTTCAGTGTGACCGATAGTGATTCTGCAGCGGGTACGGTCACGGCCACATTGGCGGTTGGCGAAGGATCGTTGAGCGTTGTCACGGGTGACTCAGGTGTAATGCTAGGCGCAGGTGATGGGACGGAATCGGTTGTCGTCACGGGCACTGTGGCTGAGGTTAACAAGCTGTTAACGGCAAGTAGTGGCAGTACCGGCACGATCACCTATAACAACGGTAGCAATACCCCATCAGCCTCCACGACGCTGACTGTGACAGTGAACGATAGCGGCAATACCGGTACTGATCCGGGGTTGACGGGTGATGGATCAAGCGAAGAAGATTCAGCTACGCAGACGATCAACATCACAGCGGTAAACGATACGCCAGATGTTATCGCTCCTCTGGCAGCTTATACGGTTAACGAACAGACTGATCTTGCTATTCACGGCACCGGTTTCAGTGTGACTGATACCGATTCAGCCTCTGGCATTGTCACGGCGACCTTGGCGGTTGGCGAAGGATCGTTGAGCGTTGTAGCGGGTGACTCGGATGTGATGGTGGTTAGTGGTGACGGAACAGGCTCGGTGGTGCTGACAGGTACAGTGGCGCAAGTGAACAAGCTATTAACGGCAAGTGGTGGCAGCACCGGCACGATTACTTATAACAACGGTAGCAATACCCCATCAGCCTCTACAACCCTGATTGTGACAGTGAACGATAGCGGCAATACCGGTACTGATCCCGGACTAACAGGTGATGGATCAAGCGAAGAAGGTTCAGCCTCTCAGACGATCAATATCACAGCGGTAAACGACACACCTGATGTTATCGCTCCCCTGGCAGCCTATTCGGTCAACGAACAAACCGACCTTGCCATTCACGGAACCGGTTTCAGTGTGACTGACAGCGATTCTGCCGCAGGCATTGTCACGGCGACCTTGGCGGTTGGCGAAGGATCGTTGAGCGTTGTAGCGGGTGACTCGGATGTGACGGTGGTTAGTGGTGACGGCACAGATTCAGTAGTGCTGACAGGTACGGTAGCGCAAGTGAACGATTTGTTGAGCGATGGCGGTACGGGAACGATCACTTATAACAATGGCAGCGATACC
The DNA here is from genome assembly GCA_045110475.1 of Granulosicoccus sp. Taxonomy (GTDB): domain Bacteria; phylum Pseudomonadota; class Gammaproteobacteria; order Granulosicoccales; family Granulosicoccaceae; genus Granulosicoccus. The sequence goes on along the minus strand of JBGCGC010000083.1, from coordinate 25,843 downwards.
CCGTCGGCCTCGACAACTCTGACCGTAACAGTGAACGATGGTGGCAATACCGGTATTGACTCTGGACTAACGGGTGATGGAATAAGCGAAGAAGGTTCAGCCTCTCAGACGATCAACATCACAGCGGTAAACGATACACCCACAGTATCAGGCCCGGGTTCAGCCTACACGGTCAACGAACAGACTGATCTTGTCATTCACGGCACCGGTTTCAGTGTGACCGATACTGATTCTGCCACAGGCATTGTCACAGCGACCTTGGCGGTTGGCGAAGGATCGTTGAGCGTTGTAACGGGTGACTCGGATGTGACGGTGATTAGTGGTGACGGCACAGATTCAGTAGTGCTGACAGGTACGGTAGCGCAGTTGAACGATTTGTTGAGCGACGGTGGTACCGGCACGATCACCTATAACAACGGTAGCAACACCCCATCGACCTCGACAACGCTGACCGTGACAATAAACGATGGCGGTAATACTGGTATTGACTCCGGACTAACGGGTGATGGAACAAGCGAAGAAGGTTCAGCCTCTCAGACGATCAACATCACAGCGGTAAACGACACACCAGAGGTCATCGCTCCCCTGGCTGCCTACTCGGTTAACGAACAAGCCGACCTAGCCATTCACGGAACCGGTTTCAGTGTGACTGATACCGATTCTGACACTGGCGTTGTTACAGCGACATTGGCCGTAGGGGAAGGGTCGATCATTGTCGTGGCGGGCGACTCGGATGTGACGGTTGGTAGTGGCAATGGCACAGGTTCAGTGGTATTTACAGGTACAGTGGCGCAAGTGAACAGTCTGTTGAGTGACGGTAGCACTGGGACGATCACCTACAATAATGGCAGCAATACGCCATCAGCCTCTACGACCCTGACCGTGATAGTCAACGATGCCGGCAATACCGGAACGGATCCCGGGTTGAGTGGTGACGGATCAAGCGAAGAAGCCTCAGCGTCGCAGACGATCAACATTGCAGCGATAAACGATACACCAGACGTGGTTGCGCCATTGACAGCGTATACAGTTAACGAGCAGACCGGCCTTGCCATCCACGGAACAGGATTCAGTGTGACCGATACTGATGCGGCTTCCGGCACTGTCACAGCCACGCTGGCGGTGCTTGAAGGTGCGATAACTGTCGTAGAAGGCGATTCCGGTGTCACGATCACGAGTGGTGACGGAACAGGGACTGTTGTACTGAACGGCACTGTAGCGCAGGTAAACAATCTGCTGACAGACGGTGGTACGGGCACGATCACTTATTACAATGATAGCGACACCCCATCGGCATCCACAACATTCACGGTCACGGTGAATGATGAAGGCAATAGTGGAAATGATTCAGGTTTGACGGGAAATGCGTCCAGCGAAGAAGGATCAGCCACGCAGACGATCAATATCACGGCGATAAACGATACACCAATAGTGTCAAGTCCGGATTTAGCCTACACCGTTAACGAACAAACCGATTTCTCCATTCACGGTACCGGTTTTAGTGTGACCGATACTGATTCTGCGGCGGATTCTGTTACGGCTAACCTGGTGGTGGGGGAAGGCATAATCAGTGTTGTGACTGGCGACTCGGGTGTCACAATTGTCAGTGGTGACGGTACGGACGAGGTCGTGTTAATCGGTACAGTGGCGCAGCTTAACAATCTGTTGATCGATGGTGGCACGGGTACGATCACTTATAATAATGACAGCGATACTCCATCAGCATCAACAACCCTTAGCATAACCGTTAATGATAATGGCAATACTGGTAGTGGCGGAGCACAAGAGCACTCGGCATCGCAAACGATCACCCTCACCGCCATAAACGACGCCCCGGTGGTTAGTGCGCCGGTCTTGGCATTATCAGCCACAGAGCAGACGAATCTTGCGATACACGGAGCCGGGTTCGGAGTAGTGGATGCTGATGCAGGCTCTGGCACAGTAACCGCGTTATTAACGGTAGATGAAGGGTCATTGACTATTGAGGTTGGAGACTCAGGTGTAACACTGGGTGCCGGTGACGGTACGGAATCGGTTGTTGTCACTGGCACAGTAGCAGCGGTAAACAAATTATTAGTTGCAAGTGAGGGTAGCACCGGTACGATAACCTATGTCAACTCTAGCGATACGCCATCGCCATCGGCAACCATCAGCGTAACGGTCAACGACAATGGCAACACCGGTGTTGGTGGGGCCGCAGATAGCACGGCGTTGCAGACGATAAATATCACAGCCGTAAACGATGCGCCAACATTGGATCTGGATCTGGACAATTCCGCTGCAACTAATAATGACTTTATGGCCGTCTGGACAGAAGGATCAGGTGCCATTGCAGTTACGGACAATGATGCATCTTTGCAGGATATTGATAGCGGTAATCTCACATCACTGTTGGTGGTGCTGGAAAACCCACTTGATAGTAGTGATGAGATCTTGATGGCAAATACGACGGGTACGTCGATTGGTTCAAGCTACAATTCAGCCACCGGCGTACTATCGCTCACTGGAGATCAAAGTGTTGCAGACTACGAGCAGGTTCTTAAAACCATAAGGTATGACAATGCTTCAGAAAACCCGAATGTAACCGACCGTACCATAACGTTTGTCGCCAGTGATGGGGCCTTGCAAAGTGCCTTGGCCACTACAACGATCAGTATCAATGCGGTTAATAATGCGCCAGTATTTCTGACTGAAGACCTAGTGATCGCGCAGGAAAATCAAACGGCTGTAGTTACTTTGACAAGCTCCGATCCTGATGGAGGCTTGCCGAGCTACAGCATTGTTGGTGGTGATGATTTCTCATTGTTCAGTATTGACGAATCCAGTGGTATTCTGACTTTCAGCACAGCGCCAAACTTTGAAATTCCTGCAGATGTCGATGGTGACAACGTTTATAAGATTTTAGTTCAGGTCGCTGATGGTAACGACGGGCGCGATCAGCAGGAAGTGTCAGTCAGGGTAACAAACACTAACGAAGCCCCGGAAATATCCTCAGCCAACAACGTTGATTCTGTTGAAAATCAAACCACTGTGTTTAAAGTAGAAGGAACGGATGTCGATGGTGAGGTACCACGGTATCTGATTAGTGGAGGTGTAGATGCAAATCTGTTTGCTATTGACGAGCTAAGTGGTGAGTTAACGTTCAAGGTTGCGCCTGACTTTGAAGCACCTGGCGATACCGGGATTGATAATACGTATGAGGTTGTCGTCGTTGCCATTGATAGCGCCGGAGTAACCACTGATCAACTAGTGACCATTACTGTCACCGACAGCAATGAAGAGCCGCAAGCAGTTACAGATCGCTTGATAGCTCGCGAAGATACGCTACTGATAATTGATCCGACGACTGAGCTTCTGGTCAACGATACTGATCCGGAAGCCGGTAATCTCGAACTTGTCGCTTTTACTCAACCGGAACACGGGTCTCTTATCTCCATGCCAGATGGTCAGCTCCAATATCAACCGGATGCTGATTTCAATGGTTTGGATCAATTCGACTACACAATACGTGACGACGGTGGAAATACCTCATCGGGTACTGTCGAGCTCGATGTTGAACCGGTAAATGATGCGCCTGAGATAACGCCAGAGACTGAACCCGGAAACAAGCCTGACAACCCAGCCCCTGTTATTACGGGAGGTGTCATTGAGGTTGCCGAGAATACCGATCTTATAGGAGTGGCAGCGGCAAATGATGTTGATGGTGATGCAATTTCCTTTGTCGTGACTGGAGTTGATGCAGACCTGTTCGAGATCGATTCAGTGACGGGTGCGCTTCGACCGTTGGCACCGCTGGATTTCGAGCAACCGCGCGATAGTGATCTCGACAACAATTATGAAGTGGAAATCGTGGCCAGTGATGTATTCGGCGAACAAGTACGGGTATCACTGACTATTTCGGCTGTTAATGTTAACGAGCCACCTGCGTTAATAGAGGAAGTTTTTACGCTGGAAGCTGGATTCACAGGTACCCTGGGAACGCTGACAGCGACTGATCCTGACACGGATGAGCTGTTTGAATTTGAGCTTGTTACAGTCAATGGTGTGGAAGAGACATCATCGAAAGTTGTCTTGTCTACCAGTGGTGAAATCAGGGCGTCCGGGCTTGCCCCCGGAACCTACGAACTGGCAGTGGCGGTCACAGACATAGATGGGCTGGTATCGATGGGAACAGTGGTCGTGTTTGTCAATCCACTGGCAGATGCATTGCCGTCGCTTGGGGCAGCGCTACCGACTGAATCAGAAGTGGAGCTTGATATTGCAGTACAAGAGGTTCCATCTGTTCAGGCAGTCGTAAGCTTTGTGCCTGCTATTGCTGAGAGTACGCAATCCAGGGTGAGTGCTCTGACCGTTGAAATGGGTTTTGCGAATGTCGACGCTGTTCAACTCGATCCGTTTGTCGCCGAAGATTCCATTGGTTTTCAATTAGCCGAGCAAGGTGGGGGTATTGTTCAGTTGTATGGGGTGATGTCTGATGCCGCTAGTCAGACGATTGTGCCCCTTCTGAGCATCGTTTCGGACACCACAACTCCATCGGCTTTACAGTTACATGACTTGATAGACCGGGTACGTTCGACTTTTGATAGCGTTGACGAGCAGGAACAGACAACCGAACGTCAGACGGCTGTGGTTGTAGCGGTTGGTGGCGTTGCCCTTAGTATTGGTATGGCGGGCTGGCTGTTGGGTTCACGCGTTCTGCTCGCGGTTGCCTTGACGACAGTGCCCTTGTGGCGTGGTATTGATCCTATACCGGTTCTGTTAGCTGGAGGCCGGGATGACGATGAAACTGCGGACGATGAAAAAAAACCTGAAGACAAGCCAGAAGACGAAAAAAATAGTCGCAAGCGAGCATCAGGCGAATAAAGACTTACACCGCCTGTATGACATCCGGAGCAGCTCATAACCAGTCGTGAGTGAAGTTAATGGACTGAACAACAGACCTGTTCATAGACTACACTAGGGTTGATGACCACTCTGATCCCTTGAGTGAGCAATATCGCCTGTATACTGTAGTGCACCGAGTGCGAAGCTGGCATGCGAAAAAGTGGAAAGGCTTTGTCGTCTTTTGCTACGCTGCTTCGACGTCCGCTATTCCTTGTTTGTCCTTACAGTCTAACTTCAGGAGTTCGAAACGTGCGTTTTCCTTCACCACCGCCGTACCCATCTCAACGCTCCGCTGTCATGGCTGAAAATATGGTGGTCGCATCTCAACCCCTTGCCGGACAGGCGGGTTTGAGTATGTTGGCTCAAGGTGGAAACGCGGTGGATGCTGCCCTCGCCGCAGCCATAACGCTAACGCAAGTAGAGCCTACCGGTAACGGGCTCGGTTCTGATGCGTTTGCTATTGTGTGGGATGGCAAGCAGTTGCATGGTCTGAATGCATCAGGTCGGTCACCGGCTGCCTGGTCACCCGAGAGGTTTAAAAAAACTGGCGGCATCCCGGATCGAGGTTGGGATACCGTAACGGTGCCAGGTGCTGTTGCGGGTTGGGTAGAGCTTCATGAAAAATTTGGTCGCCTGGCTTTCGAAAAACTGTTTGAGCCGGCTATTAACTATGCAGAAAATGGTTTCGTTGTGTCACCCATCATCGGAAAATTATGGACAGGTGCAGCCATAGAATTGAAGGATCAGCCAGGCTTTTCTGATCATTTTGTACCCGCTGGTAAAGCGCCGTGTGCTGGCGAGCGCTTCACCAGTAAAGCTGCTGCGCGCACACTTAAATCCATTGCTGAATCAAAAGGTGAGTCATTCTACCGAGGTGATCTGGCTGAGCTGATGGCAGCAGACTCAGCGAAGCACGGAGGTGCACTGACGGTGGACGATCTGGCCAGCAACAAACCCGATTGGTGTGGAACAGTAGCCCAATCGTTTGATGAATTCACTTTGCATGAAATTCCACCCAATGGTCAGGGCATTGCCGCTTGCATGGCGTTGGGCATCCTATCCAACACGGGTATTCGAGATTGTCAGGGGCCAGATGATCCGCAGAGCCTGCATCTGATGTTCGAGGCCATGAAGCTGGCTTTTCGTGATTCGGCAGCCTTTGTTGCTGACTCTGCGTACATGAGCACGGTTATGTCTGAGCATTTGCTCAACCCGGATTATCTGGCGGCACGCGCACGTCTTATAGACCCCGACAAGGCGCAGGATTTTCAAAGTGGTTCTCCAGGACAAGGTGGTACCGTCTGTCTTTCTGCAGCAGATGCCAGCGGTATGATGGTGTCGTTCATACAGTCAAACTATGCAGGCTTCGGTTCCGGTGTCGTCGTGCCGGACACCGGTATTCATTTGCAGAACAGAGGGTGCGGGTTTACGCTTGAATCAGGGCATCCGAATGAGGTGGCCGGTGGAAAGCGTCCATTTCATACCATCATTCCGGGTTTTCTGATGGGCAACAGCAAGCCACTGATGGCCTTTGGTGTCATGGGTGGAATGATGCAGGCTCAGGGGCATGTGCAAATGGCGCTGCGTACTCAGCTTTGGGGACAGGATGTGCAAACGGCTGCGGATGCACCGCGCTGGCGTGTGACCGACGGGCTGGGAATTTCGTGCGAAGAGGCGATGAACAAGACGTCCTTGCAGCAGTTGTCAGACATGGGCCATGCCATTGAAGTAGAAGCAAACGATCTGGCTTTCGGGTTTGGTGGAGCACAGCTGATTCATCGTCTTGATGCTGGTGGCTATGCGGGTGGCTCTGATCCGCGTAAGGACGGAGGAGCCTACGGTTATTGAACCCCAGGGTAAATACTTAGGGTAAATACTTAGGTTAAATAGATGGCTACGCACTACCTCGACGATAGTATTACTCAACCTTTCTGGGACAATTCAGTCGTACCGCGTCTGTTTATCGACGAGCACGATAGTGTTGTCTTTGAATGTCTTGAGGCTAGCGGTCAATATACCGCTGACTCGACTATTGATAACTACCTCAACGCCGATCGAAGTAAGGTACATGCGCTAAACGGATCGGTGTACGTCAACGGTGCCGAACCGGGTGATGCCTTGCAGGTAGAAATACTGGATATGCAGCACAAGGGCTGGGGATGGACAGCATTTCGTCCAGGCTTTGGATTGTTGGCAGACGATTTCCCTGAAGCGCATTTCCATATCTGGGAGCTCGCTGGCGATGAGTGTCACTTCGGTGTCAACAACATCGTTCTTCCCTTTGAACCGATGCCGGGGTGTGTCGGGGTAGCGCCCCGGGACTCAGGTCGGCTCAATACCATTCCACCGCGTGAGAACGGTGGTAATGTTGATGTCCGGGATCTGACCACGGGTAGTACATTCTGGTTGCCAGTGTTGGTGGACGGTGCCTTGTTTTCCACAGGGGACTGTCATGCCAATCAGGGACAGGGTGAGATCTGTGGGACAGGTATAGAATGCCCCATGACGGTCACCATGCGTTTCAGTCTGGTTAAAAACTCCCCGGTAAAACAGTTGCAGTATGTGCGCCCAAGCCCGATGACAAAGACCGATAGCGCGGGGCATTTCGGCACGACAGCACACGGCCCGGATCTCTACGTCAATGCGCAAAATGCAACGCGTCAGATGATTGATTGGCTGGTTGCAGAGCAAGGTCTGACCCGTGAGCAGGCTTACATCCTGTGTGGTGCCGCCGTCGATTTGAAGATCAGTGAAATCGTTGATATTCCCAACTGGATAGTATCTGCGCAAATTCCGTTGTCGATTTTCTCCTGACAACACCAGTGCGGCACTACAGTCAGCTGTAGTCCGTCTTTGTTTTTGTTTGGACGGTGATAACCGGACGTGGTGATGAGGCTATGCCAATAACTGAGGCTATGCCAATAAGTAGACACAGTCAAAGTCTCACGATTTGTATCTGTTGTCGAATCACTAACTGTGACTTGTTTGGCATTTTTCAGCCCTTGGCACAGACAATTATTCGTCGTGTCTGCCGATAACACTCCTTTGGTCGAGCGATGTTCTCGTCGAGTTCAAGGGGTTGCCAGCATGACGTTTAAAATGGAAAAAACCGGTAAGCACCTGCGTGCCACGGCTTTGCATGAGGGGGCTGAGGAACGTATGAGAGCCTTACAGGCGTTAAGCTATGGCTTCAACACTGGAAGCCATTCGGCATTGGCCAGAATGCTTCTGGCAACCTTGGGCGGGAGCGCTTCTTCACAGGATCTGCTGACATTGCCGGATATGGAAAACGCTAAGGGCTCAGCACAGATCAAAACAGGACAAGTTGCTCACGCCATGCAAGAAAGCGCGAATGATATGTTCTACCGGGACAATGAGGCATCAACAGGCAGGTAGCGCGATAGCTGAAGTCCGCCGAGCCGCGCAGGCTCCTGAACGAACACAACTCTACGACACGCGTGTTCGTTTAAGTTCTCGTATCTGAAATCGCGCCGGGTTCACTAAAGCAGACCAGTGCGATAGTTGATGTCCACCTGTCAGATAATCTGCCAACAGCATCGCTGAAAAAGGTGCGGTGACGATACCTCTGGAGCCGAGGCCACCCAAAATGTTCGCACCCGCATGACAGGGAAGCGCAGGGTAGGCACTGACATTTCGACCATGATGCAAATCAGCATAAGCACGTTGACAGGCCTTGGCATCAGGTATTGGACCAACTAAGGGCATCCTGTCCGGCGTTGTCGCTCGAACACCAGCGTAGGCCTCGATGCAACCGGACGTCAGATGCAGCTCGGGTAGCATCGTGTTAACGCCATGGAGGTTTGATTGATCGTCTTCAGCCAGCGGAGTATCGTCGCTGACACCTCGGTTGAATGTCGCACCAACAATGACACTGTCAGTATCAGGGATCAGGTAGTGCCGGCCACTGATTACGCGTTTGATACTGGCTGTTTGCGGCGTATTGTTGAAACGACTTATCTGGCCGCGTGCAGGCGTTATTGGCAGGTGCTCGATCAATGGTAATCGGGTCAATGCAGCCCCCGTACTGACGACCCAATGGTTGCTTCGCCATGACCGCTGTTTGTCATTAACAATTTCCCAGCTAGCGTCGCTCTTGCGAGTGACTGCTTCAATCTTGCTATGGCAATAAACATCAATGAGAGCATGCTGCAGCAAGCTGTTGCAAAGCGCTGATGGATTCAACCAGCCAGATTGTTCAAACAACAGGCCATAGGCGTCACACTGCGTACCGAGTACCTCCTTCATCTGCGCTTGTGACAGACAGCGGTAGTGCTCAGACTCGGGGTAGGGCTTCTTAACCAGCTGAACCACGCCACACGCTTTGAAGCCGGAAGACTCAATCAGATTCCAGTCAGATAGCTTTTGCAGCAGGTATTGGTGCGCCTGTACATAAAATTCCATCGCAAAACCCGGGCTTCGGGTAACGAAGGGTTTGACGATACCGGCCGGGTTGGCAGATGCCCCTCTGGCTGGCAGGTTGCCGGCCTCCAGTACCGTTACCCTGAAACCTTTCTCGGCCAGTGTTCTGGCCATCCAGCAACCGGCCAGACCGGCGCCGATGACAAGCACTGTTTCCGCTGAATTCGCGCACAGCCGATTGTGGTTGGTCAACTGATCCCAGGGCAGGGAATCAGGCATTCGTGTAGTTGGTCTGCACGTATTCGTAAACGATTCCCTGAAATTCTTCGGCAATCTGATCGCCCTTGAGCGTCATGGCCTTTTCACCATCGATGTAGACCGGTGCAATGGGTCGCTCGCCGGTGCCCGGCAGGCTGATGCCAATGTTGGCGTGTTTGCTCTCGCCCGGACCGTTGACAACACAGCCCATAACAGCGACTGACATGTCTTCCACTCCCGGGTGCCGCGCTTTCCATTCAGGCATGCTGTCACGCAGGTAAGTTTGTATGCGGTCTGCCAGTTCCTGAAAGCGTGTGCTGCTGGTGCGGCCGCAGCCGGGGCAGGCGGTAACCATCGGGGTAAATGAGCGTAACCCCATGGTTTGCAGGATTTCCTGTGCAACGATGACCTCTCTGGTACGGTCTCCGTTGGGCTCGGGCGTCAGGGAAATCCGGATAGTGTCACCGATACCCTGTTGCAACAGAACCGCAAGCGCGGCGGTTGATGCCACAATGCCTTTTGACCCCATACCGGCTTCTGTGAGGCCAAGGTGCAGGGCGTAATCCACCTGAGCAGAGAGGTCCTGATAAACCGAGATAAGATCCTGCACGCGACTCATTTTACAGGACAAGGTGATTTTGTCGGCCCCAAGTCCCAGCTCCAACGCTCTGGCGGCGCTATCCACAGCCGATTTTATGACTGCGTCGCGATTGATCTGGTCCAGTGGTTTAGGGTTTTTTTGTGCAGCATTGTCATCAAGCATGCGGGCGAGCAGGTCCTGATCCATGCTTCCCCAGTTAGCACCGATACGCACAGGTTTGTCGTTTTTTGCCGCGATTTCGATCATCTGAGCAAATTGCTCATCGCGTTTGGCACCTCGTCCGACATTACCGGGGTTGATTCGGTATTTAGCCAGTGCTGAGGCGCAATCGGGTACGGCGGCGAGTAATTTGTGCCCGTTGAAGTGGAAGTCTCCAACCATGGGTACGTGCACATCCATGGCAGCAAGCCGATCGCGAATTTCCGGTACGGCGTTTGCAGCAGCTTCAGTATTTACGGTAATACGGACGATTTCGGAGCCGGCGCGAGCTAAATCTGCGACCTGGGCAGCGGTGCGGATAGCGTCCTCAGTATCAGTATTGGTCATGGATTGAACCACAATGGGCGCACCTCCACCGACTGTAACTGAGCCAACTTGTACCGAACGGGTGGTTTTGCGTGGCATTGTGAGAAATTAAGGCTTGATCGGAAGTGTGATGGCCCTTAGTTTATCCTGTAATTGGAACGCTGGCACTTGTGTAATACAACCTGTGGTGAGAATGACCTGATGACAGCCAATCCGGTGTATGAATTCACCGATCGAGAGCAGCATATCCTCAAGCTGCTTGTTGACCATTACATAGAGCAAGGCACCCCGGTCGGGTCCAGAACGCTGTCGCGTCTGCCTGGCATCGACATAAGCGCCGCCTCTGTGCGCAATGTGATGGGTGATCTTGAACACATGGGTCTGCTTAAATCACCGCATACGTCGGCTGGCAGAGTGCCCACTTCGGCAGCTTTCAGAGTCTTTGTAGATACCCTGCTGGATGTGAAACCGCCTGACAGTGACACGATCGAGCACATAAGGGGCTTGCTGGACCCCACGATGGACGATCAGGCACTGGTTAAAGTGGCTTCGAGCTACCTGTCCGGGTTTACCAAGATGGCAGGTATGGTGACTGTGCCAAGGCGCGAGGAGAAGCCGCTGCAACAAGTGGAGTTTTTGCCTTTGTCAGACAAACGCGTGCTCGTCATCCTGATAATCAGCGACAAGGAGATTCAGAATCGCATAATCCATGTAGAACGCGATTACTCCAAGGATGAGCTGGCTGAGTTTGCCAGAGAGCTGAATACCGAATACCTGGGCTGTTCTCTGGCAGAGGTGCGCGACCGGATGCGCGCAGAGTTGCATCGGACGCGCGAGGATATGAGCATGTCGATGCAGATGATGATTGATGTGGCGGGTCAGGTGTTTGGCTCCGAAGACGTCGACGACGATGAGGATATGCTGGTCGCCGGTGAGACCAATCTCATGGACCATGCTGATCTGGGGGATGTCAGCAAATTGCGCGAGTTGTTCGATGCCTTTCAGCAGAAGCGCGATATCTTCCACCTGCTTGAGCGTTGTGCCTCAGCCGAGGGTGTACAGATCTTTATTGGCAGAGAATCCGGTTACGACGCGCTCGGCGATTGCAGTGTGGTTACAGCGCCTTACGAGATCAACGGTAAACTTCTGGGCGTGCTGGGTGTTGTTGGGCCCAAGCGAATGTCCTATGCGCAGGTTATCCCGGTGGTGGATGTCACCTCTAAACTCCTGAGCGCGGCCTTGAATCTTCGTAGTTAGCGCTTATATTCGCGCGACAACCCACAATTACCTGGATCAAGAGCACTCTACTATGCCAGACAATAAAGACCCGTCTGACACAGCTGGCGAAGCAGCTGCCAACGACATTGCCCCTGAAAATACTGCGGCGGAAGATGCAGCCGTACTCTCGCCTGAAGAACAGTCACCGGCAGATGATTCCGCCGTCAGCGACGTTGACGATCCGTTGGAATTTGGTGATCAGCGTATGGAGGGACCCGAAGACGAGCAACAGGATGAAGTGTCTGTGCTGACCCGACAACTGGTAGAAGCAGAGTCCAAGGTTGCTGAGCACTGGGACCGCTTGCTGCGTCTGCAGGCAGAAATGGAAAATCAGCGCAAGCGTGCACAGAACGATGTGACCAAGGCGCGAAAGTTTGCTCTGGAAGGGATCGTCAACGACCTCTTACCCGTCCGCGATAGCCTTGAGATGGGTATTGCCGCGGCCATGGCAGAGGATGCTGATCCCAAGTCGATTGCGGAGGGGGCCGACCTTACCCTGAAGATGCTGGCGCAGCTTTTTGAGAAAAACAATATTGTTGAAATCAACCCGGTTGACGAGAAATTCAACCCTGAATTTCATCAGGCGATGTCCATGCAGGAGATCGAGGGCAAAGAGCCCAATACAGTCACCAGCGTCATGCAGAAGGGTTACACGTTAAATGAGCGTCTTGTTCGACCAGCGCTGGTTATGGTCTCCAAATAGCGGCGACCGCAAATCTCCACGATAGTTCGGAAATTTGCCCTGTTTTAATCTGGAAAACCGTTATCAAGTATTGAAATAGGCTGCACGATCCACATCATTCTTTCAACAACAGGATGCCTCACCGAGGGTTCTGGCTTTCCACATTCGATTAAGTTAGGGATTTTAAATCATGGGTACCATTATCGGAATCGACCTCGGCACGACGAATTCGTGTGTCGCGGTCATGGAAGGGGGTAAGCCCCGAGTAATAGAAAACGCAGAGGGAGATCGGACTACGCCATCCATCGTCGCATTCGCAGACGACGGCGAAGTTATCGTTGGTCAGCCAGCCAAGCGGCAGGCGGTCACCAATCCCAAGAACACCCTGTACGCGGTCAAGCGTCTGATCGGCCGTCGCTTTGACGAAGAAGCGGTACAAAAAGATATCGAGCTTGTGCCCTACAAGATCATTAAGGCCGACAATGGCGATGCGTGGGTAGAGGCTGGTGGCAAAGGCATGGCGCCTCCAGAGGTTGCTGCTCGCGTTCTCATGAAAATGAAGCAGACAGCGGAAGAGTATCTGGGCGACACAGTCACCGAAGCGGTCATCACCGTTCCAGCCTACTTTAACGACTCTCAGAGGCAGGCGACAAAAGACGCCGGGCGCATAGCAGGCCTTGAGGTCAAGCGGATCATCAACGAGCCTACCGCAGCAGCCCTTGCCTATGGCATGGACAAGCAGCGCGGTAACAAGACGGTTGCTGTCTACGATCTTGGTGGTGGTACATTCGATATCTCGATCATCGAGATTGCCGAAGTAGACGGCGAACATCAGTTCGAGGTTCTCTCTACTAATGGTGATACTTTTCTGGGTGGTGAGGATTTTGACAATCGCCTCATCGATTACCTCTCAGACGAGTTCAAGAAGGAAAGTGGAATTGATCTGCACAGCGATCCCCTGGCACTGCAGCGTCTTAAAGAGGCGGCTGAAAAAGCCAAGATCGAGCTTTCCAGTACACAACAGACCGATGTCAATCTGCCATATATAACGGCAGATGCTTCAGGACCGAAGCACCTGAACATCAAGGTGTCACGTGCAAAGCTTGAGTCGCTGGTTGAAGATCTTGTCAGCCGCACCATCGAGCCTTGCAAGATCGCACTTAAAGATGCTGGTCTGTCGGCATCTGAGATCCAGGATGTAATTATGGTAGGCGGTCAGACCCGCATGCCGAAGGTTCAGGAGACTGTCAAGGACTTCTTCGGTAAGGAGCCCAGAAAAGACGTGAATCCTGACGAGGCGGTGGCTGTTGGTGCTGCTATCCAGGGCGGTGTTCTGGGTGGTCAGGTAAAGGATGTGCTACTTCTGGACGTCACGCCATTGTCTCTTGGTATCGAGACACTGGGCGGCGTAATGACCAAGTTGATCGACAAGAACACGACCATCCCAACCAAGGCACAGCAGGTGTTTTCAACAGCAGACGACAACCAGACTGCGGTTACCGTGCATGTTCTTCAGGGCGAGCGCGAGATAGCCAATACCAACAAGTCGTTGGGACGTTTCGATCTGGCTGATATTCCGCCAGCACCGCGTGGAGTGCCTCAGGTAGAGGTGACGTTTGACATCGACGCTAATGGCATCATGAATGTCTCGGCGCGTGACAAGGCGACCGGTAAGCAACAGTCCATTGTCATAAAGGCATCCAGCGGATTGTCAGATGAAGAGATAGCAGCCATGGTGCAGGATGCGGAGGATCACGCTGCAGAGGATGCCAAGTTGCGTGGCCTGATCGACAAGCGAAATCAGGGTGAGCAGTTAATCCACGCGGCAGAGAAGTCGATTACTGATCTGGCCGAGCAGCTTGACGAAGGCGAGAAGAGCGACATTGAAGGCAAGATCGCTGCGCTTCGCGAGGTGTTGCCTGGTGAGGATGAAGACGCGATTGATGCAAAAACCAGCGAGCTGAGCGAGGCGGCTGGCAAGCTTGCAGAACGCGCCTACGCCAAGCAAAATGCTGAAGCAGAAGGAGCCGCGCCTGAAGGTGATGATGGGGATCCTGCCGCAGGCCAATCAGCGCAAGCAGACGATGCAGTGGATGCAGAGTTCGAAGAAGTTAAGGAAGACAAGGCTTCCTGAAGTCTTGAACCATCCACTTTAAGTCACTAAAGAGAAGGGTCGGGAGTCTGGGTTGTTGCCACATAGCCAATAGGTGTGCAGCTTCCAGTACTTCCCGACCTTTTTCTCGTTTATAGAATCAATCAGGTCTCAGTATCATGGCTCAGCGGGATTATTACGAGGTTCTGGGTGTATCCAAGGATGCGCCAGAAGCTGAATTGAAAAAGGCATACAGACGCCTGGCAATGAAGTACCACCCCGATAGAAATCCGGACGATGAAGCGGCATCCGAGAAGTTCAAGGAAGCCAAAGAGGCGTTTGAGATACTGAAAAACAAAGAGAAGCGTGCTGCCTACGATCAGTTTGGTCACGCTGGTGTTAGCAATCAGCCTGGCGGTGGCGGTGGTGGTGGCTTTGGCGGTGGTGCCGATATCAATGACATATTCGGAGATGTCTTTGGCGACATCTTTGGCGGTGGTGGCCGTCGTGGCGGTGGTGGGCAACGTGTCTACCGTGGCGACGACTTGCAATACAATCTGGAGATATCACTGGAGGATGCGGTATCCGGCACCTCTACCGAAATAAAGATACCCAACATGGTTGCCTGCGAAGTCTGCGAGGGCAGTGGCGCCAAACGCGGAACATCGCCTAGCAGTTGCTCCACCTGTCATGGAGTGGGGCAAGTACGCATGCAGCAGGGGTTCTTTTCCGTTCAGCAGACCTGTCCAGCCTGTCGTGGAAAAGGTAAGGTAATCACCGATCCCTGTCCCAAGTGCCGTGGTCAGGGAAGAACCCAGAAAGAGAAAAAACTGTCGGTGAAGATACCTGCCGGTGTCGACAATGGAGACAAGATAAGGCTGTCGGGTGAAGGTGAAGCCAGTGACAGTGGTGGTCCGGCTGGTGATCTTTATGTGGCTATCATGGTAAAAACGCATCCGATATTCGAACGCGACGGTGCCGACTTGTTATGTACCGTACCCATCAACTTTGCCACTGCGGCTATTGGCGGTGAGCTCGAGGTGCCCACTCTCGATGGGCGCGTCAAACTGAAGATACCTGCTGGAACACAGACAGAAAAATCATTTCGATTACGTGGCAAGGGCGTAAAGCCGGTACGCGGTGGTCCCGTCGGTGATTTACTGACGAAAGTACGCGTCGAAACCCCGGTACATCTTAATAGTGAGCAACGCGAGTTGTTGCAGAAATTTCACGACACAATCAGTGGCTCCGCGGCGCAGAAGCATAGTCCTCAGGCGCATAGCTGGCTGGGTGGTGTAAAGAAATTTTTTGATGATCTTCGCGGGTAGGATAAATCAAAACCGGTGGTGGCTCGTTCAAACAATGCCCGTGATGCTCTCATCGAGGCGGGCATCGAAGTGTTTGGAGAGCACGGATACGCCGGTGCGTCAAATAGAGAACTGGCGGACGCTGCCGGCGTAAATCAGGCACTCATTGCCTATCATTTCAACGGTAAGGAAGGGCTTTATCTGGCGGTCTTCGAATCGATGGCAGCGAGTATTGGCAGTCAGTTTGAACTTCTCGCTGGAGAAATGGAGGCTGCAATAGAGGCGCTTGAAAATGCGCAGGCTGACCCTGAAGAAACCTGCCTTCGTTACATCGAAAAGCTCATGGAACGCCACGTGCAGATTTTTTTCCAGCCAGAAATGGAGAGCTACGCTAAGCTTATCCTGCGGGAGCAACTTGAACCCAGTAAAGCGTTCAAACTGCTTTATGAGGGCTTGATGGGGCGAATCATGAATCTGTTGACCCTGCTGATTGCCAAGGCAATAGGCAGACGAGAGCCTGTTGATGAAGACAGATTGAGCGCGCTCATGCTCATGGGTCAGGTGCTCGTGTTTCGCTCCGCAAAAGCGACGGTCACCCATCACATGGATTGGCAGGATGGCATTAATGAGGTTCAGACCGAACGGATACTGGCGCGTCTCAGAGTATTCATTCGTGGAGTGATCAGCGCTCTGCGTATCGAGATAAAAGGTCCGGTTCAGTAATTTCCGCTAGACTTGTAAGGTCTATGACATCACTGGAAAACGTCAGGTCGTGCTCGAGGAAGGTTCACAGGTTTCACAATCACGGTCAGGCAAGGACCAGTGGGTTCAGAGGTGGCATCCGCTCTTGCGTGAGTGGGTCATTTACAGCGCTCATAGACAGAACAGACCCTGGTCCGGTGAGACCATGCGGCACACTGAAAACAAGCTGCCTGAGCACCAATCCGATTGCTACCTCTGTCCGGGCAATCGGCGTGTAGGTGGATCCGTAAACCCTGACTATAGCGGGGTATACGTGTTCGACAACGACAGACCCAGCATCAGTCTCGACGCTCCAGTCGATCTGCAACCGCCTCCGGGAATCTATCGCAACAAGCCGGCGACCGGACTAACGCGTGTGTTGTGCTATTCACCGAGACACAATGTGAGCATGAGCGAGATGTCTGTGCCTCAGCTTGCCGCTATCGTGCGTCAGTGGCAACAGCAGACCGTTGAACTGTCATCGATTGAGCGGGTGCAAAGTGTATGTATTTTCGAAAACAAGGGTGAGATGTGTGGCATGTCAAACCCGCATCCCCATGGTCAAATCTATGCGACCAACTTTGTATACAAGTCAACTGAGAGCCATCTTCTGGCAGCTACCGAACATCATCAAAGCACTGGACGAATTCTGTTTCAGGATATCCTTGCCTCAGAAGAGGCTGAATCGCCTGAGTGCCAGAGAATTATTGTGCAGAATGACTCGATGGTGGCCTTTGTGCCGTACTTTGCGCGGTTTGCCTATGAGACCTACATCGCTCCGCGGCGAAGTGTTGCGAATTTTGCACAGTTGGCTAGCAACGAGAGCGCAGACCTTGCAGCTATTATCAAGCAGGTTCTGGTGCGAATGGATAACCTTTGGAAGATGCCGTTTCCCTATCTGATGATGTTGCACCAGGCACCGGTGGATGGCGCTGAATATCCCTTGTTTCATAGCTATATCGCGTTTTATCCACCACTTCGAACACCTGAGCTACGCAAGTATGTGGCCGCGCATGAAATCGGCGGGGGAAATTTTCTGGCCGATACCATGCCGGAGGCAAAGGCGGCAGAGCTTCGAGCGTGTTCCGACGTACACTACCGAGACCGTAGAACCTGATATGTGGCGCTACGATGCAACGGCCATTGAAAACTTGTCGTTACAGAATCTGGATGGTCAGCCAGACAAGTTGGCGAATCGTTTGGCATCGTTACCTGCGGATATCGAATCTGCATTGGACAAGCTGATCACGCGTATCCGTTCAGGAGACAACCGGATCAATTTTTCATTAAC
Organism: Granulosicoccus sp.; assembly: GCA_045110475.1. Classification (GTDB taxonomy): domain Bacteria; phylum Pseudomonadota; class Gammaproteobacteria; order Granulosicoccales; family Granulosicoccaceae; genus Granulosicoccus. The sequence continues at coordinate 7,804 of JBGCGC010000083.1, read as the reverse complement.
CCGGCCACTGTTCGGTGCGCGCGCTCCAGGGCGGCTTGATGTCATGGGTGGAATCGCAGACTACTCAGGATCCACGGTCCTGCAGCTTCCGATACAGGAGTCCACCATTGTATTTTGTCAGCATAACGACAAACCTGTATTCAGCGTTGTATCGCAATCCACCGACACTGATGTTGCAGCGCTGGAATTCTGCATGCCGATGAGCGATTTTCTTGATCAGGGGGGCACGCCACACACCGACTACCAGATGCATCAGTATTTTGTCGAACAAGCGCGCGAGCAGCAATGGGCAGCCTATGTTGCCGGCGTGGTAACGGTACTGATGCAGCAATTTCCGTGTGACGTTATTAACGATCGCGGAATCTTGCTGTATGTGTCTTCCACTGTGCCATCCGGTAAAGGTGTAAGTTCATCGGCTGCGCTCGAAGTGGCTGTAATGCGTGCTATCTGTGCGTTGCTTCAGCTGGATATCAGTGCACATCAGCAAGCGGTTTTATGTCAGCGTGTTGAAAACAGGATTGTCGGTGCGCCTTGTGGTTTGATGGATCAGATGGCAAGCAGTTGCGCCGAGGAAGGGGCGCTACTCAATATGCTCTGCCAGCCGGACATCATTAACGAACCGGTTTCACTACCTGCAGGCCTGTCGCTGTGGGGCATCGATTCTGGATTACGACACGCGGTAAGTGGGGCGGATTACAGCTCTGTGCGGATCGCCGCTTTCATGGGTTATCGGTATATTCTCGAAACTGCAGGTATTGCCGATAGCAACATGGCTGCTGCTGATATCAACGACTATCGCTGGCGTGGCTATCTGGCCAACGTGAGCGTATCTGACTATTTACAATGGTTTGAAAAATCATTGCCGGAGCGCGTCAGTGGTCGGGAATTTCTGCAACGTTTTGACGCTACGACAGATGCGATTACAAGTGTGAATCCCCATGTGGTCTATGCCGTTCGTGCGTGTACCGCACATCCGGTACACGAGCACTTTCGTGCACGATTGTTTATTCAGTTGGCAAAAACCGCACAACAGGTTTTAGATCCTGAAGCACTGGCAAATCTCATGGGTGAGTGCATGTATCAATCACATGCCAGTTATTCCAGCTGTGGACTGGATAGTCACGGCACTGATGATCTTGTATCAAGATTGAAGGCGATTGGCTCTGAAGGCGGTATCTACGGTGCCCGAATAACCGGTGGTGGGAGTGGTGGAGTCGTCGCGGTGCTTGCGCGCGCCGACGCAGACGATGTCATTCGTGCAATTGCCTCGGACTACGCGGCTGCATCGGGTATCGGTGGATATGTATTCAGCGGCTCATCGTCGGGTGCTATGGTCGTGTGTTTGATGCCATCGCTCGAGAGCTAGCCTGGATTATTCATGAAGCCACGGGGACGCCCAGTCCAGATTCTTCCGCATCCCCTTTTCCTGTAGCGAATCCTGCTCAGGCTGGGCGCCCCCGTCGGCAATACAATCTGTATTCCACTCCTTCTCAGAATTCGCTACAGAAAAAGGGTCTGGTGGAAGAATCAGGCGTTTCATGAATAGTCCAGGCTAGTCTGCAAAGTGTTTTGCTGCGGCAGTTTTTTCACTCGCCGTTGCAGACCGGTTCCGATTATCGTCAACATCTGACATACTCAGGCTGAAGCCTCCACCGAGAGGCATCCAGTGGCGGACGACAAAAAATCAGTTGTCGCTACTCGCAACAACCGGAGGAAAGATGGAATGATGAAACGAATACTCGCATTGGCAACTGTTGTGGCCATGTCGGCGATCGCACCAGTCTACTCGGCAGAAAAGGGTACGGTAGGCATCGCCATGCCAACCAAATCGTCAGCCAGATGGATCTCGGATGGCGAATCGATGGTAGAACAGTTTACCGCGGCAGGCTACGAAACTGATCTGCAATATGCAGAAGATGACATCCCCAATCAGCTTGCGCAAATCGAAAACATGATTACCAAGGGGGTTGATGTTCTGGTTATCGCCGCTATTGATGGCACGACGTTGTCCAATGCATTGGAAAATGCCGCAGCATCTGGCATTAAGGTGATTGCCTATGATCGACTTATTCGCGATAGCGCAAATGTTGACTACTACGCCACATTTGATAACTTCAAGGTTGGCGTTCAGCAGGCCAGCAGTCTTGTTGCCGGTCTGGTTGAACGTTTCCCCGAAGACGCTCCATGGAATGTAGAGCTATTTGGTGGCTCGCCTGATGACAATAATGCCTTCTTTTTCTACGATGGCGCGATGTCAGTGCTCAAGCCCTTGATAGATACCGGCGAAATTATCATACCTTCCAAACAGATGGGTATGGACAAAGTGGGCACGCTACGTTGGGACGGTGCGGTTGCGCAATCACGAATGGATAATCTATTGTCTGCCTACTACGGTGATCAAGACCTTCATGGTGCGTTGTCGCCTTACGACGGTCTGTCGATCGGCATACTGTCCTCATTGAAAGGTCTTGGTTATGGTTCGGGAGACATCAAGATGCCTATCGTGACGGGTCAGGATGCCGAAGTACCTTCTGTGAAATCCATGCTGGCAGGTGAGCAATACTCCACAGTATTCAAGGACACACGCACTCTGGCCGGTGTCACTGTCGGGATGGTAGAGGCCTTGCTGAGCGACGGCACGCCTGAGATCAACGACACAGAAACCTACGACAATGGCGTGAAGATTGTGCCTTCGTACTTGCTTGAACCGGTGTCGGTTGATATCAGCAACTGGGAAGTGGCATTGATTGAGTCTGGTTACTACACCATGGACCAGATCAAGTAAGCGCTTGTATCGCTGTTTGGAGTTTATGTCTGTCGTGCCTTTACCAATGGTAAAGGCACGGTAGCATCAGCCATGTCAACGTTGCTTGAAATGCAGGGGATTACCAAAGCGTTCCCCGGGGTACGAGCGCTTGATGATGTCAGTCTGACGATCAGGGCTGGAGAGATTCATGCGCTGGTGGGTGAGAACGGCGCTGGTAAATCCACATTGATGAAGGTTTTGTCCGGGGTCTATCCACACGGTTCGTATGATGGAGAAATTATCTATGATGGACAAGCCACGCGTTTAGCCAGTATTGCCGATAGTGAAACTCTGGGCATCATCATCATCCATCAGGAACTTGCTCTGGTACCATTGCTGTCAATTGCAGAAAATCTGTTTATTGGTAATGAAATTGCCAAGGCCGGCGTAATCAATTGGCCCGCGGTTTATCAGCGCACCGAACAGCTTCTACAGAAAGTGGGTCTTGATGAAAAGCCTGCGACACTGGTAGGCAAGATAGGTGTTGGCAAGCAACAGCTGGTAGAAATAGCCAAGGCACTGGCCAAGGATGTCAGGTTACTGATTCTTGATGAACCGACTGCCGCCTTGCAGGAAAATGATAGCCAGAACCTGTTGCAATTGTTGCTGGAGCTGAAAGCACAGGGCGTCACCTCTATTCTTATCAGCCATAAACTCAACGAAGTTCGGCAGATTGCAGACAGAGTGACGGTATTGCGTGATGGCATGACGGTATCCACACTTGACTGTCATCTTGACGACATTAGTGAAGACAAGATAGTTCAGGCCATGGTTGGTCGCGATCTTTCCCAGCGATACCCTGAGCATCAGCGTACACAAGGTGAGGTTCTGATGGAAGTACGCCATTGGAACGTCTGGCACCCTGAACAGATAGATCGGCAAGTCATCAGGGATGTCAGTTTTACAGTCAGGCGCGGTGAAATTGTTGGCATTGCCGGGTTGATGGGTGCAGGTCGTACCGAGCTTGCAATGAGCCTTTTTGGTCAGAGTTACGGCAGCAGGGTCTCGGGTGAGGTACGAGTTAATGGCAAGCTCGTTCGGCTCGATAGCGTTGATCGTGCCATTGCAGCAGGTCTGGCCTATTGCACCGAAGACCGCAAGGAACTCGGTTTGATCCTCGATGAGCCTGTCGTGACTAACGTTACCTTGGCCAACCTTGCTGCAGTAGCGAACGGTGGAGTGCTCGACAAGGCGGAGGAGCGTCGCGTTGCACAACGGTACCGCGATGCCATGAACATCCGTACCCCATCGGTGTTTCAGCGAGTGCTGAATCTGTCGGGAGGAAACCAGCAGAAGGTGGTGTTGTCCAAATGGCTGTTTGCCGATCCACAGGTACTGATACTGGATGAGCCCACGCGAGGTATTGATGTCGGTGCCAAGTTCGAGATCTACAGTATTGTTAACGAACTCGCGGCGGACGGTCGTGGGGTACTGATGATTTCATCGGAGATGCCGGAATTACTCGGCATGTGTGACAGGCTGTATGTGATGTCTGAGGGTCAGTTGGTGGGGCAGATGAATGCGAGCGACGCCAGTCAGGAAAGTATCATGTCCATGATTGTCAATGAGTAGGGCAGGCAGATTGCCAGTGAATTCAACGTCCAGAATTGGCTTGCGTTCAAGGTCAGTTAACAAGAGTCATCATCTGCAATCAACACACAAGATTATCCCGTGCAGGCTGGGATCCATGTCTGTTGCAGGCTGGATTTCCTTTTTTTCAGCGAGATAATCGCCACTTGGATCGGTACCATGAGCTCAAACAGTTCTGAACTTGAAAAAGCGGATGCTTCAGCCATGCCCTGGGGTAGTTATTTGCTATCCCACCTACGTGAGTATGGATTGCTTTTCGCGCTGATAGCGATCATGTTGTTCTTTCAGATTGTCACGGATGGCACCTTGCTCAAGTCAGTCAACATCACTAACCTTTTTTTGCAGAACAGCTACATTATCATTATGGCGCTGGGTATGCTTATCGTGATAGTCGCTGGCCATATTGACTTGTCAGTCGGCTCTGTCATGGGTTTTATCGGTGCCTTTGCTGCGGTGCTGGTGGTGCAGTGGGAGCTACCCGTTACCTTGGCCATTCCGGTCTGTCTGGCATTGGGTGCGCTGATAGGGGCAGCTCAGGGGTATTGGGTTGCGTACTGGCAGATACCTTCGTTTATCGTCACGCTTGCAGGCATGTTGATATTCAGAGGCCTTTCTCTATGGCTTCTTGAAGGACAGTCTGTTGGACCGTTTCCAAAGGAGTTTCAGGCACTGTCCACAGGATTTATCCCCGACTTTGTTCCGGTCACCGTCAATGAAAGGCTGGCGCAGTTTTTTGGGGTGAGACGTCTCAATGCGGGTGCTCTGGTTATCGGCGCGACAACAGCCATGGCCATTGTGTGGCTCAACATGCGAAAACGTCAGCAGAATATCCGCTACGGAATTCAGGAAGAGCCATCAAGCTTCTTTGTTGCGCGCAACGTGATTGTGGCAGGTGCCCTGTTGTTCGTGGTCTACAAACTGGCTACGTTCCGTGGTCTTCCAAACGTGTTGATCACCATGGCAGTGCTGACAATCATCTATGCTTTTATTACGGAGCGCACAACAGTGGGCAGGCGGATCTATGCAGTGGGTGGAAACGTCAAGGCGGCAAGATTGTCAGGTATCAAAACTGAGCGTCTGACCTTTCTGGCGTTCACCAATATGGGAATGCTGGCAGCCTTGGCCGGGTTGATTTTTGCAGCTCGTTTGAATACGGCGACACCCAAGGCAGGGTTTGCTGTTGAGTTGGACGTTATTGCGGCAGTATTTATCGGTGGTGCATCCATGGCGGGCGGTGTCGGCAAGATTATTGGTGCCGTGGTGGGTGCTTTCATCATGGGAGTGATGAACAATGGCATGTCTATCATGGGCATCGGTATCGATTACCAACAGGTGATCAAAGGCCTGGTACTACTGGCCGCTGTTGTTTTTGACGTGTACAACAAACGTAAACAGATTTGATTACTGTGGCATGGCAAAGCTTGCGTCAAAGGCTCTTGCACCTCGCCCTCAAGTTGTCTTGAGCAACGCAGGCTAGGGCGGTTTTGTTTTCGGGAGCCAAAAGCATGGATAATAACGGGCTCCCTTGTGCCCTCTGTGTATCATGCGAATTTACCTGACCGTTTCAGCTTTCCTTATGGCCGCGTTGTTGGCGGTGAATACAGTTCTGGCGCAGGAACAGGCGCAGGAAGCCGTTACGGTATCGTCTGCGCCACAGGATGGCGCCAGCCTGCAAGCCACCCGCCTTGATGAGCTTGCACGTCTGCTGCAGAGAAAAACGGAGCAACGCGACGAGCTAAAGCAGTTGCTGGAAGGCGCAGCCGAGGACACGCTGGTACAGGAACGAAATACCCTGATAAGTATGAACCGCGATATTGCTCGATTGACGACAACGTTTGAAGCCATCGCCCTTGGAAATACCGACACTAGCCTGCTCAACCCTGTTACAGATGAAAACACCGACTGGCGACAGGATTTGATCGACATTCTCAATCCGCTGGTTGAGTCACTGAAATCGGTTACTGAACGGCCGCGTCAACTCGCAGAATTACGAGAGTCCATTTTCCTGAACAGATCAAAGCTTGAGGTTGCAAACGAGGCCTTGGCAGAACTACAGAGCATTTCGCTGGATACGCTTGAAGAGACCGCCACTGTGCGAGTAGCTGAGCTGGTTGAAAAATGGAATGCTGAGATAGAGCAGCTGGAGCAAGAGCTTCTAGTCAGTAACGCACAGCTTGAGAGGCTAACCGCTGATCAGAAGTCTTTCTTTGAGGGCGTCTGGCCAGCTACCCAGGATTTTCTGTTGGGGCGGGGCCTTACGCTATTGATTGCTATGGCAGTTGCCGTATTTGCGTGGGGTTTTATGCGCGTGTTGTGGTGGTTCTACACAGCGCGATTCACCACCAAGGATCTCAGGCGCAACAAAACGTGGTTTCGCTTACTCGAATACAGCTATTACTTTTTAACGACGTTGGTGACTTTTATAGCCGTGCTTGCCGTACTGTATGTTCGGGAAGACTTGCTGCTCATCGCCTTGTCGCTACTGCTGATTTTTGGTGCGGTCCTCAGTTTCAGGCAGTTTTTGCCACGCTACATCAGGGAGGCACGATTACTACTGAATCTGGGTTCGGTTCGCGAAGACGAGCGTGTAATCTACAATGGCTTACCGTGGCAAGTCATGTCGTTGAACCTACACACGGTCTTGCGCAACCCGGCACTCGACGGGGTCATTCGCCTGCCGCTGGATACGGTATCCGATCTGGTCTCTAGACCGGTAAAAAATAATTTATGGTTCCCCAGCAACCGAGGCGACTACGTCATTTTACCCGATGGTGTTCTGGGGCAGATAAAACATCAGACGCCGGATCTTGTCGAAATTTCCATACGGGGTGGTATGTCAATGACCTACAACACGTCTGATTTTTACTCGATTAACCTCATCAACCTGTCACGTGATGAAACCTTCGGTGTTTCGGTGACCTTTGGCCTTGATTACGAGTTGCAAGATATCAGTCTGACCGAAATACCCAAAGCACTGGAAGCGCAAGTGCAATCAGTTCTCGTCGAAGCGGGCTACGAGAAACAGTTAAAATCCCTACTGGTAGAACTTTCCTCGGCGAACGCGTCATCGCTTGATTTTATCGTGTTCGCGACACTCAGTAGTAAAGTGGCAAAGGACTATTACAGATTACAACGGCTATTGCAGCAATCCTGTGTTGCGGTATCCAACGAGAGAGGATGGACTATACCGTTTCCTCAGCTAACCGTTCATCAGTCCCCCACGGCAGTGTCAACGCTGTTGCCGACGATTGCGAAAAATGTCGATAACTAGTGTAGTGTGACCTTCAAACGCTTCAAACAGAGACCACCAAAACGCCCTCAGCAAGGCGCTGTTCGCAGGCAAGGTCGGGATCCTTGTCAAGAACAGCAACGCGGCGGAGGGTGTTTTGGTGGTCTCCCGAAGGGCGG
>JBGCGC010000082.1:0-76229 GCA_045110475.1 Granulosicoccus sp. | reverse complement strand
CCGCCCTTGGGGAGACCACCAAAACACCCTCCGCCGCGTTGCTGTTCTTGACAAGGATCCCGACCTTGCCTGCGAACAGCGCCTTGCTGAGGGCGTTTTGGTGGTCTCTGTTTGAAGCGTTTGAAGGTCACACTACACTAGGGTGGGGGTCGACGCTATCAGTTTTCGCTCAAACGCTGCTGAAGCGAAAGGTAGGCAGGCTTGACTTGATATCGTTCGTCGAGAATTAGCGGATCCAGACCACGGCGCCATGAATACATATCGGTAAAACCCCAGGTCTGAAATGCCTTGCACCTTGGCTGGTCGAGGCAGGCAGATAAAATCTGCTCGTAAAGTATGGCCTGTTGCTGCTCAGTCTGTCCATCTCGGATAGAAATATCCAGCTCGGTCACGTAAATATCAAGATCAAGATCGGCCACTTTCTGGAAGGTGGCAACCACTTCATCGACGTTCGTGAAATCAGCATCCAAATGGAGCTGGAACCCCACACCATCCAGCGGTGTTCCAGCATCCTTGAGCTGTTGCATTAACGCCAACATACCATCGGATTTTGGCCCGGCAAAGGCAATGTCATAATCGTTGTATATCAAGGTTGCATCGGGTGCTGACTGTCTTGCTTGTCGGAACGCAATGTCGATATAGCTGGCGCCCATGCCTTCGTACCAAACTGATCGTCTAAGCGTTCCATCCTCTTCCAGTGATTCGTTGACAACATCCCATAACGGGATATCGTCAGCATATCTGTCCAGGATACGATCGATGAATTCACGCATGATCAGTTCTCGCTCGGCAGGCTCGGATCGTTTGACCCAAGGCGGAAGCTGCACATACCAAACGAGTGTATGGCCATGAATGAGTTGACGTTGTGCCTTGGCAAGTTGCACCAGATTATCAGTGGCCGCCCAGCGAAACTGGCCGGGTAGTGGATTTATGAAGTCAAACTTCATGGAATTTTCGGTACTGACAATATTGAATTCTTCACCGGCTATGTCGGCATAGATAGCGCCATCGGGACGCTCATAGTAGTTCTGCAAAGCAGCATAGCCAAACAGCAGGTCGCGGGCAGAGGCAAGTTCACGTAACCGCGCCCCGGGGCGTTCAAACGCGTTTTCTGGCAGAACCTCTATTGTGACTGTTTGCTCACCCGTCAACGTGGGATCGACCGAATCGATCGCCCTCAGGTTAAGGCTGATAATACCGGGTGCATCCGGAACAAAATGCAGAATGGTAATTGCTTCCTCATCATGATGCGGCGTTATGGTAGACCCGGCTGGAGGATTAAGGATGTCCAGGTTGGCAATGGTCCCGTTGGGATCCCCGACCTTAATGTAAAGCACTACCGGATCATTGACGCGCACCGTGTGTGGGCGAATGAGATTGACTGACGGCGCAAGATTTCTGATCGTGCTGAGGTCGCTGGGCAGGCTCACCTTGATACGGATAGTGTACTCAGCTCGATAGGCTGGAACTTCCGGGTCGACGGCGGTTACGGTGAATTCATGTATGCCCACATCGGGTTCCAGTGGGCGCCAGCGAAGTGACTTGGTCCCATTGCCATTGTCAGGAAACGAGGCACCGTCAAACAGGTTTCCCGGGAACATGCCCGGTAGGCCACCATCTGCATCTTCAGGTGCATACAGCACGTCAAGTTGCTGGCCAGCAAAGACCTCGACGTTGGTCAAGCCAGCAAAAAATGGAGGCGCATTGTTTGTCGGGTTAACCCCTGGTGGTCCAGTGATTACAACAGGCAAAGGCCCGGTTGCAAAGTCTGCATCGGTCAGCTCACCGACGGTGTCGACAAGATCGCGAACGGGATCACGTACTGCAAAATACTCGGTAATCGTCGTTGTTCTGGCCTCAGCCCTGACAGGTTCGCTATCAGGGCCTGGAGCGGGTGTCAGTGGCGGGTTGGGTAAGTCGCCCAGAACCCGATTAGCCGTGATGACTTCGCCAGTATTGACACCGTTGACTGGCACGGCAGGATTAGTGTCGGGGGTGACGGGTTGAGGCTGCTGCTCCTGCTCCTCAGAATTACTCCCATCGAGAGCAACCGTGTCGTTCGTTGGTGGCGGATCGTCCGAAGAAGAACTGCAGGCACTGACCAGAAAAACTCCGATGGACACTGTCAGCCAAACACAGGCTGTTGAACAAACGGATAGCGACAATCGGTTCATGATAAGTGATAGGGGCTGGCAGACACGGTATTGAATGAGATAGTAGATCGACGAGAATGGCGTGTTTGTTAACACGACGGCAGAATAGTGAAAATGCCGGTGAAACAACACATTGGATTGTGCATTTGTGATGTGCCGCTAACCCTGATTCATAGAATAGACGATAGTAAGCGCTGCGTATTGTCAATTATTTCCGGTTGACGCCATTCAGCGCTAAAAAAAAGGAGGCATGGGTTTGGGTACCGTACATCAACTGCCAACAGGCTCTGAGGCCAATACAAGGCTCCTCGAGAGGCTCGTGAGTGAGATGATAGAGAAGCATCCGGATAGTGAGGTTGCGAGTCGTTGGGCTGCGATGGCCCGCGAGACTATCAGTCGTTATTCTGGTCCTCCGATGCCCAGTCAGCCGGTCATAGACCTGAACAGTGTGCCCGGATTGACTGAAGCTCAGGCAAGCGCTGTGGCAATGCTCACTGAAAAATGGTTACAGGATTATTTCACTGATGTGCGAGCCCAACTGATGAACGTGCACGCTGATTTTTTAAAGTTGCAAAAAACCGTCGCGGAACTGCAAGTGAACGACGATGCGTCGAAATGAGAGCATAAGCGTTTCGGGTCTTACCTTGGCTGGGTCGTGACCGGCTCTGCCACAACGATACGCCGGATATCGCTGAAACCAATTCGGCCAACACCGGGAAGTTTGATGGCAGGTGGCAGCAGATCAATGCCGGCAGTTAGCCCCAACAGGTTCAGTTCAATGCCTTCTTCCAACCCGGCGAGTAGCCCGGCGTACCCGCGAGCGGATACTTGCACCCCGACGCCACTCGGCGTTTTTCCAAACACGCGGCCTCCTGGCAGGTAGTCCTTGCCGATGGCAGTTGAGGGAAGTTCGAGGCGAAGCTGTGGCACCTGCCTGGCCAGATGTGCAATAAATGTATTGCTGTTAGGTCCAGGCCAAACCCTGTAGTAGTGATTGTAGGGGTAGTTTTGTGCTGCGGTGTGCAGGGTGTCAATCAGTTCATCGACTCGTTCATCGCCGCGAATCTCACGCAACAGGGTAGGCCGACTACCAAACCACATGCCATCGGGGACGCCGGTTCGCACACGGACCGCATCGCCGCCCCAATAAGCACGATAGCCAATAACCTCCAGACGTGTGTATCGGCGCTCACCAGTTCGTTTAGTGGCGATCCAGGTGTGTACGCCAAACGCACCACGCCAGCGTGCAGCCCTTGCGGCGTAGACCTGAATAATGGCTTCGTTACTGTCGGCGTCGGGTGCCTGCTGCGTGCTTGCATGACGTCCCGATCGATGCCACCCCGTATCGTCTGACGAGTAGTGGGCCACGACCATATAGCCCACTGGAGCGACAAACAATGCAAGTGCAACGCAGAGAAATTTCAGAGATCGGGTAAAACGCAATTTACTCACTTTCTAGTAGGCTGTATGGCAATAAGCGCTGGCATCGGGTAGGCTTTGGCCCCATGAAACGTAGACTTGAAGGAAAGCGCGCGCTGGTCACCGCAGCTGCGCAAGGGATTGGTGAGGCAACGGCAAGGGCCTTCGCCGCGGAAGGCGCTGACGTGCTGGCCACCGACATCAACGCTGAAAAGCTTCTGCAGCTGGATTCGGTCGAAAATATCAGTACCGCCATACTCGATGCTACCGATCGCCAGGCAATTGCTTCGCTTGTTGCATCGCAGGCTGCATTCGACGTGTTGTTCAATTGTGCAGGCTTCGTTCATCATGGCTCGGTGCTTGAGTGTACCGACGATCAATGGGATATGGCGTTCAATCTTAATGTTAAATCGATGTTCAGGATGAGTCAGGCAGTTATTCCGGGCATGCAACAGCTGGGCCGTGGTTCCATTATCAACATATCGTCCATTGCTGCTCACAAGGGTCTGGTTAACCGGTTTGTCTATGGCACTTCCAAGGCGGCTGTCATCGGGCTGACCAAATCCATTGCAGCAGATTTTGTTACCGAGGGCATTCGTTGTAATGCCATTGCCCCCGGCACCGTGCAATCCCCGTCTCTGGATCAACGTATCGATGCCTTTGATGACCCGGTTGAGGCGCGTAAGCAGTTCATTGCCCGTCAACCCATGGGGCGTTTGGGAACTGCTGAGGAAATAGCGCATATGGCCGTCTATCTTGCCAGCGACGAATCAGTCTTTACAACAGGAACTCTTATGAAAATTGACGGCGGTATGTCCATATGAAATTGCTTCGATTTGGCGAGCCGGGTAGTGAAAAACCAGGTGCTCTTGATGCCGACGGACGAATCCGCGATCTTTCATCACACATTGAAGATATCGGACCGGACCAGCTCGATGATGCATCGCTGGCCAAGCTTGCCGCCATTGATCTCAAAAGCCTGCCAGCGGTTCCGGCATCGATTCGGCGCGGCCCGCCTGTAAGCGGTATACGCAAGATTGTCTGCATTGGCCTCAACTATTCGGATCATGCAGCAGAATCAGGCCTGCCGATACCCGCCGAGCCCGTTGTTTTCATGAAAGCCGATACCTCTATTGCCGGCCCCAACGATGACGTCGTCATGCCTCTGATCAGCAAGAAACTCGACTGGGAGGTGGAGCTGGGAATTATCATGGGTAAGGAAGCGCATTACATCGAAGAATCCGATGCGCTTGATTACATCGCCGGCTATTGTGTGGTTAACGACGTGTCTGAACGTGAGTTTCAGATTGAAGGTACCGGTCAATGGACCAAAGGCAAAAGCCACGATACATTCTGTCCGCTCGGCCCTGAACTCACTACTCGCGATGAAATTCCTGACCCGCAATCGCTGGATCTTTGGCTGGACATTGATGGACAGCGCTTACAGACGGGCAGCACCTCGTTGATGATTTTCAGTGTCGCCCATATTGTCAGTTATCTGAGTCGTTATATGACACTCCGGCCAGGTGATCTTATCTCCACAGGTACGCCTCCGGGTGTCGGTCTGGGTTTCAAACCGCCACGGTATCTCAAGGCAGGTGAGGTGATGTCACTGGGGATACAAGGTCTGGGTGAAATTTCACAAACAGTCGTTCACCATCCCCGACATCGGGGTTGATCGGATCGCGTAGATCGGATCGCGTAGATCGAATAGCGGTTGTCAGGTCAGACTGGCCAGATTCAAACCGCAAGGGTTTTACAACACACAACAGACAATACACAGCATGAGCAATAAAGAACGCGTTGGATTTATCGGCCTGGGTGCCATGGGTGTCGGCATGGCCGCGAACGTTTGCACGGCCGGTTATCCGCTGACGGTGATGGGGCACACGCGACGTGAACCGGTTGAGCGCCTGCTCGCGATGGGAGCCAGTGAAGTAAAGACGCCCGGTGAGCTGCGTGAACAGTGCGATATCATCATCCTCTGCGTGACAACTTCTGATGCAGTTGAAGAGATTGTCAAAGGTGATCAGGGTTTGCTGTCACGTGGTGAAAACCCGTTTATGTTGATCGACTGTGGCACCTCACGCCCGGACTCCACACTGGCTCTGGGCAAACTGCTCGAGCAGTCAGGGTGTTCCATGATCGACGTACCGCTCGGAAAGTCGGCAGCGGCGGCTGAAGAAGGTACATTGAATATGATGGCCGGTGGTAGTGATGAAAATTTCGCTCGCGCCAAGCCGCTGCTTGAAACAATGTCAGAGAATCTGTTCCATGTGGGTGGGTTGGGCATTGGACATCGAATCAAGCTGATTAACAATGGCTACTCGATGGCAGTTGCCGTACTGGCGGCGGAGGCGATGGCTGTCGCACGTGAGGGTGGGGTCGATTTAAAGCTGGTACACGATGTCATGGGCGCTGGACCCAATCGCAGCGATTTTTTCGACTGGATAATGGAGTCGGCTGTTCACGGTGATGAAAGCAAACTGGCGTTTGCTGTTAAAAACGGTTTCAAGGACATGGGGTATTTTCAGGCCATGGCAGATGAAGTTGGTGTGGATGCGACCTTGCCGGCTGCGGCACATGCACGGATGGCACAGATCGTCGAGGCTGGACACGGTGAAGATAATATTCCGTCTGTAATGCGTCATATTCGCAAATAGAGTAGCGACAACCTGCGATGAAGTTGCCATGAGCCAGCCTACCGATAACAATAATGACAATGCAGCACCGGTGGTGTGGCTTGATGGCAGGCAAGCGTCAGCGCAAGCAGTACTGCGCCTTGATAGCGAGGATAACGTCGCGGTAGCACTGCGCACCTTGAAGCCCGGTGAGCCGCTCGCTGATACAGGTTCTGAGTTATGCGCGATAACCACGACCCAACGCATCATGAAAGGCCACAAAGTGGCTTTACACGATCTTGCGATGGGAAGCCGCGTTATCAAGTACGCGCAGCTCATTGGTGTCGCCAGTGCAGATATAAAGGCCGGAGAGCATATTCACACTCACAATCTTGATTTCACGGCCAATGATTCGGCCTTGCAACCGCGGGTCGATACCGTGTCGGCGACGGTCGAAAGTACCGACACTTTTGCGGGCTATGAGCGAGCTGATGGACGAGTCGGAACTCGAAATTTCATCGCAGTACTCAGTAGCGTCAACTGTTCAGCTACAGTCGCGCATCGCATCGCTTCACATTTTGATGATTCTGTTTTGTCTGATTTCCAGAATGTGGATGGTGTTGCTGCATTTACGCACGGTACAGGCTGTGGCATGGATGCCGCAGGCGAAGGCTTTGCGAATCTTCAACGGGTCTTGTCAGGCTACGCAAGACATCCAAACGTTGGCGGTGTCCTGATTGTCGGACTGGGTTGTGAGACCAGCCAGATTGCTGGAACACTCAAGGAGCATAAGCTGGCTGATGGTCCCTTGTTGCGTACGATGAATATTCAGACCAGTGGCGGGCATGTCAAAACCATCGCCACCGGCGTCCGGATGGTTGAAGAGATGCTCAGGGAAATCAACACCATGAGCCGTACGACGTGCCCTGTTTCCTCTTTGTCACTGGCTTTGCAATGTGGTGGTTCTGATGCGTGGTCGGGTATCACCGCCAATCCGGCGCTGGGCTACGCCGCTGACTTGATTGTGCAGCAAGGCGGCAGTGCAGTGTTGGCCGAAACCCCGGAAATCTATGGTGCCGAGCATCTATTGACTGAACGCGCCGTCAGCCAAGAGGTGGCTGACCAGCTCATGCAACGCATACATTGGTGGCAGGACTATGTGGCGCGCAACAATGGCTCCCTTGACAACAATCCTTCGCCGGGCAACAAACTGGGCGGGTTGACGACGATCCTTGAAAAATCGCTGGGCGCGGTTGCCAAAGGGGGAACAACGCCACTTGAGGGGGTGTTTCGATATGCTCAACAAGTAGACTGCCGAGGTTTTGTGTTCATGGACTCCCCGGGATACGATCCTGCATCGGTGACAGGACAGATTGCCTCGGGTTGTAACCTGGTGGCCTTTACTACAGGTCGTGGATCCACATTTGGCAGTAAGCCTGCACCGTGTCTGAAGGTTGCGACCAACACCGATATGTATGTGCAGTTGTCAGATGATATGGACATTAATGCAGGCACTATCGTCAGCGATGGTGATTCCATTGAGCATGTCGGTACCCGCATTTACCAACGTTTGCTAGAGGTGGCTTCCGGTAATCCTACGCTCAGTGAAGCACACGGCTTGGGTGATAACGAATTTGTTCCCTGGCAGATTGGCGCGACGATGTAAACTGAGCGCAGATTTCTTAGCGCATCCTGCTGCATCCCCGACTCCATTACCTGTATGCACACACTTATCATCGGCGCCGGGTACAGTGGTGCACACATCGCGCGTCACGCACAGCGGCTGGGCACTGTTTGTGGAACGCGTACGCAGCTCTCTTCACTTGATGAGCTAAGCGCAGCAGGTATACAAGGGATACAGCTATCCGCACCCGAATCACTGGATGATGTATCGGCCATTGCAGCCGCTCTGACGCCTGCATTACAAGAGCAATTGCTCCAGACTACCCATCTGGTATCGTGTGTCGGCCCTGACAGGCAGGCTCCGTTGAATGATTCTGTATTACGTTTGCTAGCTTCATCGGTACAGTTGCCGCTTCTGCGGTGGGTTGGTTACCTTTCCACAATCGGTGTCTATGGGAACCACGATGGCAACTGGGTGGATGAGGATTCTCCGTGCACCTCAAAGCAAACTCGCTCCATTATGCGACGTGAGGCAGAACTTGGCTGGCAACAGCAAGCCGCGTCCTGGCAGGTGCCTATATCCATTTTACGTCTGTCGGGCATTTACGGGCCGGGAAGAAATGCCGTAGTCGATGCACTAGCCGGCCGTGCAAGAATGTTGATAAAACCCGATCAGGTGTTTAATCGCATTCATGTCGAAGATCTGGCTGCTGCAACCATGCTGTGCGCCAAAAGCGCTTTTAACGGAGTAGTGAATATCACAGATGACCTGCCAGCGCCTCCACAGGACATCATACGGTTCGCCCATCAACTGGTTGGCAGGCCTGAACCTGTTGCCCTCGATTTTTCAACTGCGGACATCAGCCCGATGGCAAGGTCGTTCTATAGCGAAAACAAACGGGTCAGAAATACACTCAGCAAGCAGGCACTGGGCATGTCATATCGGTTCCCGACCTACAAGCACGGTCTTGATGCCTTGTTCAGGCAACGTTGAATGATCAATCCTGAAGTACAAGATGATGTCAGTCACTCGGATTGAATTGCATGCTTGATGAACTTGTCGATATCATGCTGGCCTCGCTGGTTTCTCCAGATCCGTTGTCGCTATTGCTTATGGCGATGGTGATTTATTTTATGGCGGGTGTTATCAAAGGTACGCTGGGCATCGGTTTTCCAACGGCTGCGGTCAGTTTGTTTGCACAGGTTACGGACGCGCGAACAGCCATTACGGTGGTGATAATGCCAATGCTGTTGACCAATGTCTGGCAGGTGATACGTGGTCGCAAGTTCTTGTCGGTCATTCGGCAGATGTGGCTTCTGTTGTTGATGATGCTGGTATTCATCCTCGTATTTTCACAACTGGCCTCGATGGTCAGAGTTGAGATACTGGCCGCAGTGCTTGGGGGGATAGTGTCGATTTACGCGTTACATAGTCTTTATGCAAAACCGTTGCGGTTGAATCCGGCGTATGATCGTCCAGCTCAGATTGTTGCAGGTGTCAGTGCCGGAATTATGGGAGGTATGGTGAGCGTCTGGGCACCTCCTATCCTGATTTACATGCAAACCTTGCGCTTGCCCAAGGATCAGTTTGTCGCAACCGTTGGAGTGCTGCTACTGCTGGGCACGTGTGTGTTATTGATGAGTTATGTTGGCAGTGGCGTACTGGGTTATGGTTTGTTCCTGTGCTCTGCACTATTGGTCGTACCCTCCTTGCTAGGCTTTACCGTTGGAGAACAAGTTCGTAAACGCCTGAGTGCTCAACGATTTGAACGATTATTACTCTGGTTTTTCTTCATTATGGGTCTTAACCTGATTCGACGGGCCGTGTTCTGAAATTGAGTAGCCTGTATCCCTGCATACCGCATCTACCAATACTTTTTGAGGATGAGTATTTGCTGGTGGTCGACAAGCCCAGCGGAATGTTGTCGCAACCGGGAAAAACCGAGGACGGTTCTGTTCTTACGCGCGTTCAGGATAGTGGCAGGCGGTTGCACGGTCCGATTATCGTTCACAGACTGGATATGGATACTTCCGGGTTACTGGTGTTGGCAAAAACGCGCGATGTTCATCGTGCGCTTGGACAGCAGTTCGAAAAACGTCAGGTACGCAAGCGGTATCGGGCAAGACTTGAGCAACCAGTAGCGGCGTTGGGAGGGCGGATTTCCTTGCCTATCCGACTGGATATAGACAATCGTCCAAGGCAGATCGTCTGCCACAATCACGGTAAACCATCCACAACACTTTGGCATCGTGCTGAGAAGGACGATGCGTGTGTCATCGCGTTATACCCACTCACCGGTCGAACGCATCAATTGCGAGTACATGCTGCGGCCTCACAAGGACTGGGGATAGCCATCAGTGGCGATAGACTGTACGGAGCGCCAAATGCAGGTGTAGAGAACTTATCAGGTACATCGTTCGTAACAAACAAAAGAATGTTGTTACACGCTGATTTTCTCGAGTTTCGTCATCCACATCGACATCAGAGACAGTCAGTGTCAAGCCCTGCACCGTTCTAAACCCGCTGAGCAATACACGAAAGTGCCTCAGCATCTTGCCATGACGAACAATACGAGCTGAGTCAATGAAATCATTTGTCATCGCCTATGGCGCAGCGGTTATGGCTTTCCTGGTACTCGACGGTCTATGGTTGGGTGTTGTTGCCAAGTCTTTTTACGCAGATCATTTAGGTGATCTGTTGCGCAGGGATTTCCTGCCAGTTCCTGCCATTGCATTTTACATGCTATACACCGCTGGACTTGTGTTCCTTGCTGTTCGCCCCGGCCAAACAGATATCACTCTTGGCAGTGTCGCCTTTTATGGGGCAATCGTTGGTTTTCTCGCTTACGGAACCTACGACATGACTAATCTGGCTACATTGCGCGACTGGCCGTGGATCGTCAGCGTAGTGGATCTGGTGTGGGGTACCACATTGTCTGCAACCGTTGCGCTAGTTGCTGCGCTCGCTTTAAGGTATTTTAGTTAAACGACGTAGCGCAGGCTCCTAGCCTGGACTATTCATGAAACGCCAAATCCTTTCACCAGGCCCTTTGTTCGTAGCGGATTTCGTGAAGGAGCGGAATACAGACTGTATTTGCGACGGGGGCGCCCAGCCTGAACGAAATCCGCTACGGACGAAGGGAATGCGGAAGGATTTGGACTGGGCGTCCCCGTGATTTCATGAATAATCCAGGCTAGGCTACCCGCGACCGATCAATATCATTCTGTGCCGTCAGAGCCATCACGTCGCAGTATGCATCAACCCATTGTTCGGCTACGCCGGGTGACACTCTCTTTTCCAGATAGGCAATGCCATCCTCACGTTGTGATTTGTTGGTCGGATCGACATAGTGTGTCTCCAGGTATCGTATAGCGTGCAAGATAGTCAAAGGGGTAGTAGCTGTCGAAGGGCGAAGAGTAGATTCGTATTGCAGTGCGACAGCTTCAATAACTGGTTCAGGTAGTAACCAGAGTTTCAGCAAATACGCGCCTTGCAACTCGGTAGCAATGGCCTCTGCCTGATCTGTCCGGGCATTGGTTTTATCGCTCAGAGAGAAAACTTCACCAATATTGCTTAGCATACCGGCAATCTGTGCATGATCCACATCGGGTCTTGCAAGTCCTGCAAGTCTTGCCATCTGATTGGTCAGAGCCCCATTTCTGTTGGCATTGTCGTTAAGCCGCCGCAATTTGTCCAGCTGCTGCACGCCCCCGTCGAATTGTGCAAATACCTTGGCGGTCAGGGTGATGTTCTTTATCAGATGCACTCCCAGTAAGGCAACTCCTTGAGATACGGATTCGATTCGCTGGTTGAGACCGTAAAATGCGGAGTTGACTATCTTCAGAACAGTGGCTGTCAGCGCACTGTCGGATTCAATGATTTTCGCGACATTCGACAGCGAACTTTGTGGTGATGTCAACTCGCTGATCATTTCCTGATAAATCTCGGGCAACGAGGGAAGACTGCCGATATCGCTCATGCTGCGCTTTAATGGCTCTGCGCACAATAACTGCTGCAAGCGCAGAGAGCTTTCGATAGCGCTAACCAATGTATCTGTGCATACGGCGCGATTGATAAAGCGATGAGTGAGGCGCGAGATTTCCAGTTCGGCTCTCTGCTCAAGATCATGAGTTAGGGTAATACGGACGATATCCGGGTAATTAGCCTGCAACTTGCTGAGAAGTTCGAAACCGCTCATATCCGGGAGGTCAACGTCGGTAACGATACAATTGTCGTTTTCAGTATTGGCACGTTGCAATACATCGATGCCCCGAGACAAGCCGACGAATTGCCAGTCAGGTCGGACAGACTGCAGGCTGTCTAGCAGCTCTCCAAGCACTGTCTCATCGCTGTCGGCCAGTATGATAGTTGTCATCGCAGAAAAACTCGAAAGGTCGGGGTACAAAAGCAGACGGGCATTAGCCGTCAGTGTGTAGCAGTAAACCAGTGCTTACACATTGCTGACCAATCAGCACACTCAGTTAACCTCCTGTTACCTAAATGTTCAGCGAGCTTTTGATTGTATGCTTGCATGATGTTGCTGAATCAGGTGGCGGTACCAGTTCGCACTTTTTTTAAGTGTGCGTTGTTGGGTGTTGTAGTCCACATGGATCAGACCAAATCGCATAGCGTAACCTTCAGCCCATTCAAAATTGTCCATCAGGCTCCAGGCGAAGTACCCGCGTAACGGAATGTCTTGGTCAAGGCTATCGCACGCTGCCTGTAGGTGTGCCTCAATATAATCGATACGCTCCTGATCATTGACAGTGCCACCGCTTATTTCATGATTGTAGGCAGCCCCGTTTTCGGTAATGTAACAGGGTGGCAGCGCGTACTGATCATACAGCCTCGACAGCATGTCGCTCATCGCACTTGCATCGATTTCCCAGCCAATATCGGTGCGCACCACGTTATCGCGGCTTTCAGTTTTTGATGCGGGAAACGGGGTGCCCTCGCTTGAATTGTCAGCAATATATTCAGGGGTGTAGTAGTTGAGTCCCCAGTAGTCGAGCGGCTGATGAATCGTTTTCATGTCGTTTTGCCAATTTATCGGCAAACGATGTCCCAGTGCATCGAGAAATTCAGCCGGGTAGTCGCCCTCGAACAACGGGCCAAGGAATAACCCGTTGTGAAATTGCTCGTGCCTTTTGGCTGCGGCAAGATCATCAGGCGCATTACTGGCGGGTCTGACAGCATGAGTATTCAGCACGATCCCGGTTTGCAGGTTCGGTCGTTGTTCACGAATTGCCTGCACAGCTAACCCATGAGCGCGGTGTTGACCGTGAACGACCGCCAGTGTGGTATCAAGATCTTTCTTGCCAGGTGCATGAACTCCGTACAAATAACTCAGAATTGACGAGCACCAGGGCTCATTGAACGTAGAGATGGAATCAATGCGATCACCAAACAGTCTGGCGACTGTACTGGCGTAACGTGCAAAGTGTTCAGCGCTCGGTCGGTGTGCCCATCCTCCCAGATCATAGAGCCATTGTGGCAAATCCCAGTGATACAAGGTGACATAAACCTTGATGCCACGCTCTACACAGCCATCAATCAGTTTGTTGTAAAAATCGACACCGGCTTGATTGAGGTTTCCATCGCCATTGGGGTACAGACGCGGCCAGGCAATCGAAAATCGATAGGCATCTACGCCAAGCGACGCAATCAGATCCAGATCGGTTTGCCAGCGATGATAGTGATCGCAGGCGAAATCTCCGGTATCGGCATTCTTTACGCCCCCGGTGTTGTGCGCAAACGTGTCCCAGATAGATGGACCACGTCCACCTTCATTAACTGCGCCTTCAATCTGGTAGGCAGCCGTGGCAACACCGAACAGAAAATCTGACGGAAATTTACTGGTGAAAGAGGGCGTGTCGATGACGGTTCAGTTCACTGTGTATGCTTTAGTTGCTGAATTATAGTCGCCACGCCGATAATTAAACCAGCTGATATTTTAGAGAGCCGCTAACAATCGTTAACTGTTACCACCGTCCGGTGGTAACAGCATGCAAGTCAGTGCGCCAGAATTTTTTTCTAGAATAACCCTTCTACTTCGCCGCCATCGTTGAGGCGGATAACTTCTGCAGAAGGCTGTCGAGGCAGACCAGGCATAGTCATGATTGCACCACAAACGACCACGATAAAGCCTGCTCCTGCCGATAGCCGCACCTCTCGCACCGGTACAGAATGCCCGGTAGGTGCGCCACGCAAGGTCTCATCAGTGGTGAAACTGTACTGTGTCTTGGCCATACAAATCGGCAAATGACCGTAGCCAGCTTCTTCCCACTGCTTTAGTTGGTCGCGCACTTTCTTGTCAGCGAGCACCTCATCGGCTCGATAGATCTGTTTGGCAATCGTTTCAATTTTTTCGAACAACGGCATCTCGTCCGGATACAGGACGTTGAACCGGGACTCACCACTTTCGGCTATTTCCACGATCCTTTTTGCCAGCTCTTCAGTGCCCTTTGACCCATGTGCCCAGTGCTTGCACAAGATGGCTTCGGAGCCAAGTGACTCAACGTAGGCTTTAACAGCCGCAACTTCAGCATCGGTGTCAGTGACGAAATGGTTGATCGCAACCACTGCTGGTACACCGAAGGATTTAACGTTCTCGATGTGACGGCCCAGGTTGGCACAACCACTATTTACGGCCTCTACATTTTCTGTGCCCAAATCTTCCTTTGCAACACCGCCATTCATCTTCATGGCGCGGACTGTTGCCACTATCACAACGGCATCCGGAGCAAGACCAGCCTTGCGACATTTGATATTCATGAACTTCTCAGCACCGAGATCCGCACCAAAACCCGCTTCGGTCACGACGTAATCTGCCAGCTTCAGCGCAGTCTTGGTAGCCACGACCGAGTTACAACCGTGGGCAATATTGGCAAATGGACCGCCATGTACAAATGCCGGATTGTTTTCCAGAGTTTGAACAAGGTTAGGTTGCATGGCATCTTTGAGTAGCACGGTCATCGCGCCATCGGCCTTGATGTCGCGACAGTAGATCGGTGTCAGATCGCGTTTGTAAGCGACGATGATGTCACCCAGTCGCTTTTCCAGATCGGCAAGATCATTGGATAAACACAGGATGGCCATGACTTCAGAGGCAACCGTAATATCAAAGCCGGCTTCGCGAGGAAAGCCGTTGGTGGCACCACCCAGGCTGGTGGTTATCTGGCGCAAGGCGCGATCATTCATATCAACCACTCGTCGCCACACAACCCGGCGTGAATCGATCTCCAGCTGGTTGCCCCAATAGATATGATTGTCGATCATGGCCGAGAGCAGATTATGCGCTGATGTTATTGCGTGAAAATCGCCTGTGAAATGCAGGTTCATCTCTTCCATCGGAATGACTTGCGCGTAGCCGCCGCCGGCTGCCCCACCTTTCATACCGAAACATGGTCCGAGCGAGGCTTCTCGAATACAGACGGCCGCTTTCTTGCCGATCGCGTTAAGACCGTCACCGAGACCGACTGTGGTGGTGGTTTTGCCTTCGCCCGCAGGCGTTGGATTGATAGCGGTTACCAGTATCAGTTTTCCATTAGGCTTATCAGCCTGAGCGGCAATGAACTCTGCCGAGACCTTGGCCTTGTCGTGACCATACGGTAGTAAGTGTTCACTGCCGATACCCAGCTTTTTGCCAATCTCCTGAATTTGTTTCTTGTCGGCGGCGCGAGCAATTTCGATGTCTGTCAGGTGTGCCATGTGTGTTGTCCCTGTGGTTGCAGTTCATATCATTGACTGCGTTATTGTTGGTTATGGGTGTTTGTGAATTTGTCCATCGGTCTTGACTCTACATACCACGACGCTTGCGTATCGAAGCAAGACATGCAGGCGCACCATGAAGATCCAGCCAATAGACAGCCTGTTCTTATTCAGCCACTTCACTTTCTTCTTCTACAAGACTGACGCTGGCGGCTGAATACTTGAACTCCGGTATCTTGCCAAATGGATCAAGCACAGGATTGGTAAGGGTATTGGCTGCAGCCTCCACGTAGGCAAATGGCATGAACACCTGACCCTCAGCAACCGCTCGATCTGCACGCGCCATGACCTCGATTGAGCCACGTCGTGTCTTGATGCATACCCGGTCGCCAGCTTCCGCGCCCATGGCTCTAAGTGTTTTCGGGTGCAACGAGCAATTGGCTTCGGGTTCCAGTGCATCAAGCACCGTGGTGCGCCTTGTCATGGAGCCGGTATGCCAGTGTTCAAGCTGGCGACCGGTGATCAGAACCATAGGGTACTGTTCATCAGGCACTTCAGCCGGAGGTATGACCGAAGCCGGAGTGAATTTTGCGCGCCCCTCTTTTCTCGGAAAACCGTCGCCAAAGACGATAGCCTGACCGGGATCGTCCGGGGTCAGGCTAGGGTAGGTGACCGCTTCGGTTTCCAGCCGTTCCCAGGTGATGTTGTCCAACGAATGCATGGACAATTTCATCTCGGCGAATACTTCTTTCGGGTGTGTGTAGGTCCACTCAAGGCCGAGTCGCTTTGCCAGCTCAGTGGTTATCCACCAGTCCTCTCGTGCCTCTCCCGGCGGTGGTACTGCTGGCCGACCCATCTGTACCTGTCGATTGGTGTTCGTGACCGTACCGGTTTTTTCTGGCCAGGCCGCTGCTGGAAGAATCACATCAGCAAAATTAGCGGTTTCTGTGAGAAAGATATCCTGCACGACCAGATGCTCCAGCTTTGCAAGGGCACTGCGTGCGTGATCGACATCCGGGTCTGACATGGCGGGATTTTCACCGAGCACATAAAGACTTTTAATTTTGTCTGCATGCACGGCATCCATGATTTCAACAACCGTCAGGCCTTTCTTGCGAGAGTAGTCATCGTTCCCCCAAATCTCGGCAAAGATAGAGCGTACACCATTGTCTTCAACACTCTGATAGTCCGGCAGAAACATGGGGATAAGGCCAGCATCGGATGCACCCTGGACATTGTTCTGACCACGCAATGGATGCAAGCCTGCCCCCGGGCGTCCAATCTGGCCGCACATCAGGGCAAGGGAGATCAGGCAGCGAGAGTTGTCAGTACCGTGAATGTGCTGTGACACACCCATACCCCAGAAGATCATGGCAGCACGAGAGGTGGCGAAGGTTCTGGCGACGGTTTTAAGCGTCTCTGCCTCGATACCGCAAATAGCTGACATCTTTTCAGGTGGGAAGCCCTTCAGGTGCTGGCGCATGGCGTCGAAGCCTTCAGTGAATCCCTGAATATACTGCACGTCGAAAAGCTCTTCTTCGACAATGGTATGCATGATGGCATTGAGCATCGCCACATCACTACCAGGTTTGAATTGCAACTTATGTGTTGCATAGCGGCTCAGTCCCATGCCGCGTGGGTCCATTACGATCAGCTTGCCACCGCGTTTGGTGAACTGTTTGAAGAACGTTGCCGCAACCGGGTGGTTTTCGATGGGATTTGCACCAATGACAATCGCACAGTCTGCATTTTCAATTTCGTTGAACGTCGCCGTCACTGCCCCTGAGCCGACGTTCTCCAGCAAGGCAGAAACTGACGAGGCGTGACACAGGCGAGTGCAGTGATCTACGTTGTTATGCCCAAGACCGGTACGTATGAGCTTCTGGAAAAGATAGGCCTCCTCGTTGGAGCACTTGGCTGAACCAAATCCTGCAATGGTCTCACCGCCTTGTGTGTCGCGCAGGTGCGCCATTTTACCTGCCGCAAGATCCAGCGCTTCATCCCAGCTCGCTTCGCGGAAGAACTCCATGAGATTGCCGGGATTGATATTGAGCCCCTTGGGTGGAGCGTCCTGTCGCCTTATGAGCGGGGTCTTTAAACGATGCGGGTGTGCAATATAGTCAAATCCGAAGCGACCCTTGACACACAGCCGTTGCTCGTTCGATGGGCCATTGACACCGTCCACCCACATGATTTTCTGATCACGCACCTTGAAGCTTAGCTGGCATCCGACGCCGCAGTAAGGGCACACCGACTCTACTTCCTTGTCATATGCCTTGCTATCGCCAATCTGAGCTTCATCAATGGCGCTGCCAGGCATCAGTGCTCCGGTGGGGCAGGCCTGAACACATTCGCCACAAGCGACACACGTGCTATCGCCCATGGGATCAGCCTGATCGAAAGTGATACGGGCATTGCGACCACGTCCGGACATACCAATGACATCGTTGACTTGCACTTCGCGGCAGGCGCGAACACACAGATTACAATGTATGCAAGCATCAAGGTTGACGCGCATGGCAACATGCGAATCGTCAAGCAGTGGCACTTGATCGATAGTGACTTTAGGGAAGCGACTGTCGCTCAGCCCTTGCGTTGTGGCCATGGACCATAACTGCGAGGATTGGTCGCGGGCGCTGCTTTGTTGCGGCTGATCGGCAAGTAGCAGCTCCACGACCATTTTGCGTGATGCTGTTGCACGAGGACTATTCGTGTTAACCACCATGCCTTCTGCCGGTGTACGAATACACGATGCGGCCAGCACACGCTCGCCTTCTATTTCCACCATACAGGCGCGGCAGTTACCATCCGAGCGATAGCCGGGTTCATCGGCGTAGCAAAGATGCGGCAGCGTGTTGCCTTCGCGTTTGGCTATCTGCCAGAGGGATTCGTCAGCGCTGGCAGTGACCGATTTGCCATCGAGTGTGAATGTCACCATGGGCGTGGGCTGCTTATGCGTTTCGCTTGATGTTGACGTGCCTGAGTGAGACATCTAGATTTCCTCCGCGAAGTGCTTCATGACAAGCCGTATGGGATTAGGAGCTGCCTGACCCAGGCCACAGATTGAGGCGTCGACCATAACGGTGGACAGCTCTTCAAGCAATTGTGTATCCCATGTGTCCTTTTCCATGAGTTTGACCGCTTTTTCGCATCCGACTCTGCACGGGGTGCATTGGCCACAACTTTCATCTTCGAAAAAGCGCAACATATTTAAAGCGGCATCCCGAGCCTTGTCTTTGTCAGACAGGACGACAACCGCTGCTGAACCGATAAACGAACCATGAGCTTGCAAGGTATCGAAATCCAGAGGCACTGAATCAAGGCTGGCGGGTAACAGGCCAGAGGACGGTCCGCCTGGCTGATAGGCCTTGAACGTATGACCGTCGAGCATGCCGCCGGACGCGTCGATGATATCTATGATTGTCGAGCCTGCAGGAAGCAGTTTTATACCGGGGTTTTTTATTCTTCCGGATACACTGTAGCTGCGCAATCCCTTGCGCCCGTTTTTCTCTACCGTATTAAGTATCCGCGGACCTTCGCGAGTAATACGTGCAATCCAGTGAAGGGTCTCGATGTTGTGCACCAGTGTCGGACGATCGAAAAGTCCTTTTTGCGCCACGTAGGGTGGGCGATGCCTCGGCAGTCCACGCTTGCCTTCGATGGATTCGATCATGGCGGATTCTTCACCGCAGATGTAGGCGCCTGCACCGCGGCGAACTTCTATATAACCGGGCTCTATTAGTCCGGCGTTTTGCATCGCGTTTATCTCTTTGTCGAGGATGTGCAGAACTGCCGGGTATTCATCGCGCATGTAGATAAAGGCACGTGCCGCATCGACCGCATGCGCTGCAATGAGAAGCCCTTCCAGAAACAGGTGAGGTTCGCGTTCAAGATAGTAGCGGTCCTTGAAGGTTCCGGGCTCACCCTCGTCACCATTCACTGCAACATAACGCGGGCCTTCTTCGGCGCGTACGAATGACCATTTTTTTCCACTGGGGAAACCCGCGCCCCCCAGACCGCGAAGTCCGGATTCGAGCAGGGCGTTCTGCACATCATCGACACTACGCTGGCCATTACGAAGCATCTCCAGTGAATCGTATCCACCGGCTGCGCGGTACGTCTCCAGCGTTTGATAGTCGGGAATGCGAGCATGCGTGTCACCGCTGTCAATCGCCTCATTGATTGATTCAACAGTGGCAAAGTCAATATGCCGATGACCCAGTTCGACGGTGGGCGCTGTATCACATCGTCCCATACATGGCGCGCGGACAACCCGCACCTGGCTGGCATCCAGGTCAGATTCCAGCGCTTGCTTGAGTTGCTGTGCTCCTGCGAGCTCGCACGATAGTGAATCGCAGACTCTGATCGTTAACGCTGGTGGTGGAGCTTCATCATCGCCAATGACGTCGAAGTGTGCGTAGAAAGTGGCTACCTCATACACCTCGGCCTGTGACATGCGCATCTCTTCAGCCAGCGCACGGATATGGGGTGCAGAGATATGGCCATAGGCGTCCTGAATCAGGTGCAGGTGTTCGATCAGCAAATCCGCACG
Organism: Granulosicoccus sp.; assembly: GCA_045110475.1. Lineage (GTDB taxonomy): Bacteria > Pseudomonadota > Gammaproteobacteria > Granulosicoccales > Granulosicoccaceae > Granulosicoccus. The sequence goes on along the minus strand of JBGCGC010000082.1, from coordinate 56,150 downwards.
CCGCTCGCGTGTGCCAAGCAATGTCCGGAGCTGTGACAGCGCCAGATCATCCAGTGGGCGTCCCTTGGGCCGGTGTTTACCCTTGCCGCGGCCGGATTTCCAGACGCCTTGCTTTTGGTTGATCTTGTCTGGAGCAGTTGCCACAGTCTTGTTTCCTCTTTGTTCGGCTTTTTTGATTAGCCGTGTTCTTGTTTTTATCAAACCTTATGCGGCAAGACAACGTTGTCTTACAGTGAGGTCTGATCCTTCTTATCCTATGGAGTGATATAGGCTGAAACCGATAGTCATTCCTTTGTAATAAATTCTTGTTTCTGGTCCTGCGGATTGTTCTGTACATTGGCCAAAGATGTTGTCACTGCATGCAGAAAATCCGAGGCTGACGAACGTGGTGAATACAACCTTACGTGATGATGCCCTGATTTTTCGACAATAACGGACAGGTGTTCCATCGTCGTACGCGCCACCTGTAGTGTTGACAGTGAATCCAGATCGAGCATACAGATACGTTCCATGGCGCGCAGTGTCAGAGGACCTTGCACATCCAGTACTGCCCAGCTATCTGATTGATCAGTCAGATAGGCGACGTTACCCAGTGAAGCATGAACATGATCCATGATGGCTTGTGAAGAGCTGCCTTGAGGTTCCGCCACCAGAAAGCACTGGTCTGATTGCAGACCATACAATACAAGCTCGGTTACAGAGCCTAACGTACCGGTATTCTTGATTCTTGTGCAAGCACCGGTTGTCGGAAACGATACCTGCCAGAGTGATTCCAGTTTCTTCTCCAGTTTGTTCATCCCGTCACGCGGCACGCTGATGGACACAATGACCAACGTCGGTATTTCCCGCACCTCAGTATCGTCAAAGGTGTGTGCATAGCCACCCAGTGGACTTTTCGCTGACAATGTGGCGCTATCCACGCAGACGCTCTCCATCAGGATCGACAAAATGGGGTGACACAATGGTGACTTCCGTTTCGTTGTCTCTGAGCCTGTCACAGGCCATCACTGTCTCGCCCATTCGATTGGCGCCGTCGCGGATAAAACCCAGCCCAATGGAGCTTTGCACTGTGGGTGACCAGGCGACCGATGTCATCCAGCCTTCATCGTTTGCCAATACACGTTCAGCACCTTTTGCAATGAAGTGTGCTCCGGCGTGCAGGCTACGAGATTTTTCGACGGGCAAAAATCCAACCAGACGAATGGCATTATCATCATTCATCGCGGGTCTTTGAGACAACACTTTGCCGATACAGTCCTTGCCGGCGGCAACCATGCGGCCAAGCCCCAGATTCATGGCTGTGGTATGCCCGGTGAGCTCGCTGCCGGCTGCATGGCCTTTCTCAATACGCATGACGCCGAGGGCTTCCAGACCATAGGGTATGGCATTGAAGGCTTTACCCGCATCCATCAGCGCCTCGATCATGCTGTGTGCGTAACGTGCAGGTACCGCCAGTTCGTACGCCAGTTCACCGGAAAAGGAAATACGGAACAGTCTGGCTTTTGTGCCATTGCAAACGCTGAGCTCTGCACAAGACATGAAGGCAAAGCCTTCGTTGCTGATGTCGAAGGGTTTGTCGACGACAGACTCAAGCAAACGACGTGAGTTTGGTCCGGCAATAGCGAACTGCGCCCATTGTTCGGTTGCCGAGATCAGGTGCACGTCCATGTCGGGCCAAAGTCCCTGCCTGCAGAATTCCATATGACGAAACACGCTGACCGCATTGGCGGTGGTTGTGGTCATAAGAAAATGATGTTCACCGAGTCTTGCCGTGGTGCCATCATCCATGACGAAGCCGTCTTCACGCAACATGAGGCCGTAGCGAACCTTGCCAACTTTCAGGGTGGAGAAGGTATTGGCATAAACCTTATCGAGAAAGGCCGCTGCATCCTTGCCCTGAATATCAATCTTGCCCAGCGTTGTCACATCGCAGATACCCACCGATTCACGGGTTTGTTGCACCTCCCGGTCCACGCTGTCACGCCAGTGACTTTCTCCCGCTTGCGCGAACCACTCAGCGCGTAACCAGGCACCGGATTCGGTAAACGAGGCACCGTTGGCCTCAGCCCAGGCATGGGTTGGTGTGTGCCGGACAGGACGAAAGTGCTTACCACGCGAACGCCCGGCAAAGGCTGCGATGGCAACAGGCGTGTAGGGTGGGCGAAAGATGGTAGTGCCGGTTTCGGGGATACTTTGCCCGGCAAGCTGTGCCATGACAGCCAGGCCGAGCACGTTGGAGGTTTTGCCCTGATCTGTTGCCATTCCCAGTGTGGTGTAGCGTTTGGCGTGCTCCACTGAGCGAAAACCTTCGCGATGTGACAGCGCCAGGTCCTTGGTTGTTACATCATTCTGCAAATCAACCCATGCGCGGCCCTTGTTGGCAGGTACTTGCCAGTAGGCGCTGATGCGTGTTGACTCATCAGTGGCAGAAGGTGCAGGGGATGGGCTTGAGTTGTTACCCGATGCCTGAAGAATTTGCACAGCCAGCTCATAACCACTGAGCAGTGCCTGGGACAGACTCATATCTGCGTTGGCAGCACCGGCAACCTGCATGCCGCCGGGAAGATTTTCTCCAGGAACAAAGGCTACGCTATCGTCGCGCCACACTGGACGCCCACGTTGATGGCAGGTGAGGTGCACGTTTGGGCTCCACCCGCCAGATACCGCCAGACAGTCGCAATAGATGGTTTCTCCCGAGGTCAGTGTGATGGAATACAAGCCCAGACGACCCGCCGTATCCTGAACCTGATTGCCCATGTAAACAGGCACGTTGGCAATCGCAAAGGGTGCGGGTATGTGGCGTGTATCGATGATTGCCGTGACCTCGACACCGGCAGCGGCAAGGTCGATCGCTGTTCTCCAGCCATCATCGTTGTTGGTGAAAACCGCTGTCTGTCGTCCTGGGGAGACCCCGAAGCGATTGAGGTAACTGCGCACTGCACCGGCGAGCATGATGCCGGGTCTGTCGTTATTGCTGAATGCCATGGCACGTTCTGTGGCTCCACTGCACAGCAGGACGCGCTGGCTGTATATCCGCCAAAGCACTTGTCGCGGCCTACCGTGACTGTCAGCCAGATGGTCGGTGCAGCGCTCAAGCGCGCCATAGATGCCGTGATCATAACCGCCGAAGACCGTGGTGCGAGTGAGTACCCTGACGTTGGGTAGTGAGGCAAGCTCTTGCATGCTTTGACTTGCCCAGGATGCACCTGACAGATTGTCTACTTCGCAGATCTCATTGTTAAGTCGTCCGCCTGGCAGGAAGTCCTCGTCAGCGATGATAATACGCAGACCCGCGCGTCCTGCAGTAAGTGCAGCGCTGATACCCGCAGGCCCGGCGCCGATGATAAGCAAGTCTGCGTGCAGAAAACCTTTGTCGTAGGTATCCGGATCCTCAAGCATGGACAGCGAACCCAGACCTGCCGCTGATCTGATGACCGGCTCATACACTTTTTCCCAAAAGCCCTTGGGCCACATGAATGTCTTGTAGTAAAAGCCGGCGCTGAGAAACGATGACAGGTGGTCGTTGAAGGCCATGACATCGAAATTAAGCGGCCCTATATGATTCTGACTGGACGCCTCCAGACCATCAAAGATCTCGGTGACGGTGGCGCGGGTGTTCGGCTCGCGGTGAGCGCCGGTACGCAGGTGTACCAACGCATTGGGTTCTTCCGGTCCGGCGCTGAAGATTCCACGCGGCCGGTGATATTTGAATGAACGAGCCACCAGTGTCTGACCGTTGGCCAGTAGTGCGGATGCCAGCGTATCGCCCTGACGAGCACTGTATCGTTTGTCGTTGAATATGAAACTTAACGGTTCTGCATTTGACAATAGTCCGTCGTGTACACGCATCACGCCATCGCTAAACAGGTGAGCGTTTGTGTTTGCACCACCAGCAAGCGTTGTTGAGGTCTCAGCCATGATGCTCGTCGCCACTCATCTGGCCGCTGATCTTGCCGCTGATCTTGCCGCTGATCTGGCCGCTGATCTGGCGCGCAACCTCACGTGCCATTTCAACGTTGGTGATCTCGTGCGTCAACGTATCTCTGGTGACAACGAGCCACGAACGATCGCCTTGTTCGTGATACCACAGTTCCCGATGACTGCCTGCCGGGTTATCGCGCAGATGCAGATAATCATGAAACTCATCTGCCGCATTGACACTCTCGGGATCGGGTCTGTCCAGCAAAGTGGCATCGCCCAGATAGACAAACTCAGCGCTGTCACGCAGGCCTAGCAGTGGATGAGGTATTAGCATGGGCTGCGTTGTCTCAATGCAGGTTTGGCTGTGCGCCAGCGCCGCGCTCATCAATGACAGCGCCGCTACGGAACCGGTCAAGGCGCATGGCGGCGGCTGTGTCATGTGATTGACCGGTTGCAATCAAATGTGCATAACACCAACCACTGGCAGGGGTTGCCTTGAACCCTCCGTAGCACCAGCCTCCGTTGAAATACAAGCCTGGTATTGATGTGGTGTCGATATAGGGCGAGCCATCCATGGACATATCCATGATGCCGCCCCACATACGCAGCAAGCGCGCACGTCCAATCGCTGGCATGATAGCCATACCACCCTCACAGACATCTTCCACAACCGGCAGATTGCCGCGTTGCGCGTAGGAATTGTAGCCATCGATGTCGCCGCCGAATACCAGTCCACCCTTGTCTGACTGGCTGATGTAGAAGTGTCCTGCACCGAAGGTAATCACACCCGGGATAGCAGGCTTGAGTCCTTCGGAGACAAACGCCTGCAACACGTGGCTCTCTATGGGCAGGCGCAAGCCCGCCATGGACATCACGCGCCCGGAAGAGCCGGCGACGCAGACGGCCACCTTTTTAGCCCGGATGCTGCCGCGGGTGCTTCTCACGCCGACGCATTGGCCATTCTCCATAATGAAGCCATTGACCTCACAGTTTTGCAGGATGTCAACACCACGGCTATCCGCTGCGCGTGCGTATCCCCACGCAACGGCATCGTGCCTGACCGTGCCAGCGCGTGGCTGCCATAAACCTCCCTTGATGGGAAAGCGTGCATTGTCAAAATCCAGAAACGGATATTGATCGCGTACACCGCGCTGATCGAGTAACACGGCATCAGCGCCGGACAACAACATGGCATTACCGCGACGCACATAGGCATCGCGCTGCGCATCACTGTGATACAAATTAATGATTCCGCGTTGCGATACCATGGCGTTGTAGTTGATGTCCTGTTCCAGACCCTCCCACAACTTCATCGAAAGTTCGTAGAAAGGCTCATTACCCGGAAGAAGATAGTTGGAGCGGATGATCGTGGTGTTGCGCCCGATATTGCCTGAGCCCAGCCAACCCTTTTCCAGTACCGCCACGTTCGTGATGCCGTGTTCCTTCGCCAGATAATGAGCGGTGGCCAGCCCGTGCCCGCCACCGCCGACAATAACCACGTCGTACTCGGAAGCAGGCTCAGGTGAACGCCAGGCGGGTTGCCAGTTCCTGTTGCTGGTCAGTCCTTGCTTGAGAATTTGGAAGGCGGAATAGCGCACTTGGATCACACCTATATTAAGTATTTACAGGATGACTTAAAAATAAGTGTCTGTCGTTGTCTGAAATAGACATATACTTGTCTATTATGGACATTACTTCTGCGCAGACACCTGCGTTCCGAGTTGGATTTGTACTTCTGGATGGTTTCGCGTTGATGTCGTACGCCTCAGCTATGGAGCCTTTACGGGCAGCCAACCTCATTGCCGGGCGCACTATCTACGATATCCGACACATGCCTGTTGTCGGAGCGCGCTCTTCGAGCTCCTCCGGTGCCATTGTCGGTGCCAACACGTATCTGGGGGAAAACGTCGACTTTGATCTGGTGTTGGTCGTTGCTGGCAGTGGTCCCCAGCCTGATCAGGTTCGGCGGCTGGAACACTGGCTGAGACTGCTGGCTTCGCGCAACGTCTTGTTGGGAGGCGTATCAGCCGGACCACTGATTCTCGCCAGAGCCGGGGTCATGGAAGGGCGCCGCATGACGGTCCATTGGGATCACGCCGATGTTCTGGTTTCCGTATCCCCCAATCTCATTGTTGAACGGTCTCTGTTTGTGCGTGATCGAGGTCGATTGACCTGTGCCGGAGGAACGGCCGCGATGGATATGATGCATGCGCTCATTGCCGAGCAGCATGGTGGGCGCTTCGCACAGAGCGTCAGCGACTGGTTTTTACATACCGATGTAAGGGCTGGCGAAAACCCACAGGTGGCAGGCCTTGCTGAACGCTATGGTGTGTCGGATATCGGCGTGTTGAGAGCGCTTAAGGTCATGGAAAATCATATGTCTGATCCACTGACACTGGCGCAGATCAGTGACATTGTGGGAGTGAGTGTTCGTCAGATTAATCGGCTTTTTCGGCAGCATCTGGCAGCGAGTACTCAGGAATTCTATGCCCGACTGAGACTGGAGAAGGCCCAATCACTGCTGCGAGGCAGTCTTCTGTCAATCACTGACATTGCTCAGGCCACAGGCTTTGCCAACGGTGCACATTTCAGTCGGCAGTTTAGTCGTGAGTTCGGCGAGTCGCCATCACGGTATCGTGCCCAGTCGCTTTAGTGGGGTTTATACTCACACGTGGCGCATTTCTGGCAGCTGTTCCTCGGAAGTTTAATGACTATTTTCAGGTCTGATTAATGGCAACACGACAGGCAATACCGGTGGAGACGGCATTGGCACTTACAGCTGGTGTGAAGTTACAACAGGACCCGCACGCATTACGCAGCGGTGAAAAGCGTCTCGAAGTTGCGATTGGTCTGGAAATCAGATTGTTGCGCAAACATGTCGGATTCACCGTCGCCGAACTGGCCGACAAAAGCGGCGTTTCTCTGGGTATGCTCTCCAAGATCGAAAATGGTCTGACTTCGCCCTCACTGACAACGCTTCAGTCGATCGCGCACGCTCTCGGCGTACAGATATCGCAGTTGTTAAAACGCTTTGAAGAGCAGCGTCCTGCTCATTTCGTTAAGGCGGGCCAGGGTGTGGCTCAGGAAAGGCGAGGGACTCGCGCGGGTCATCAGTATCAATTGCTGGGATTTCTGGGATCCAATGACTCCGGTGTTATTGTCGAGCCGTATGTGATAACACTCACGGATGATTCTGATGTGTTTCCTACCTTCCAGCATGATGGTCTTGAATTTCTGTACATGCTGGAGGGCAGTGTTGAGTACCGGCATTGTGACGAAGTGTTTGTCATGGAAGCCGGTGATTCGGTCTTCTTTCATGCTGATGCGCCACATGGCCCAGAGCGGTTGATAAGCTTGCCCGCCAGATACTTGTCTATTATTTCATACCCGCAGGGTGGTACTGGCTGACACAGGCTGTGCGCAGTTGTCGCTGTCCAATGCCGTTAGTGTGCGCTGGTTGCAGTAACGTCATGTAATGGTGTTCAGATCATTCTGGTTTAAGGGGTAGCGTTACAGTGGCACGTACGCCAACGCCGTTTGCGCCCGGGCTGTCGATGGTCAAGGTACCGCCGTGGGCTTCGGCAATGCGTTTACACAAGTGTAGTCCCAGACCAATACCGCCGGATTTTCTTGTGCGTGAGGCATCAGGTCGATAGAACGCATCGGTGATAGAGGAAAGGTGTTCCGCAGCAATCCCGGGACCGTTGTCTGTTACTACCAGCTGTGCATGATGCGCTTGCGCCTGCAGATAAACATCAACCTGGCCCGTCTGCGCCGATAGCGGCTTGCCATGTTGAAGTGCGTTGTTGATCAGATTGCGCACAAGTACCTGTACACGGGTTTCATCGGCCAGACAAGGTATGGCTTCTTGTGGCGCTTGCCAGTTAATGGGGCCATCGATACCGAGTATCACATCGTCCACCACACGTCCCAGATCGTGGTTTTTCAGATCCAGTACAACATGTGTTTGCAGACGCTCACTTTCTACCAGCTGGGCTATCAAGTGTTCCATCTCATCGATGTCCCTGATTAAAAGCTGCTGATGCCGCGAGGGCTCCAGCATCTCGCTGGCGACACGTGCGCGCGTCAAGGGTGAGCGCAGCTCATGGCTGATCGCCAGCAGCAACTCCCGTTTGGCATCGAGCATTTGCTCCAGACGTTCTGACATCTGATCAACGCTCTGTGCCAACAGGGCCAGGTCGTCACGTCCACTGGCCTGTGTCCGTGCGGTCAGGTCTCCACTGCTGATCTGCTTGACGGTCCTCTGCAGTGTGCCGATGGGTTTGAGTAAATGTCGTATTGCCAGGTAGCAGACACCCAGCAGCAAAGACAACCCAAGCAGCGCCATAAGCATTTCGTTGCCACCGCGATCACGGCTTTGCAATCGGGCAAATTCGATATAGGCCAGATAGTCTCCGTATTGGAGTCTGAGGACCGGAGTATGCTGGTTATCGCCAATGGCGATGTTGTCAATACGTGATGTTGATGTGCCTTGCCTTGTGTCGCTGGATAGAGATCGCCAGCGTCGCGTGTTAACAAAGCTGATCTGATTGACCTTGATGGGCTTACTGGCTGTGGTAAAAACTCGCTCGCCGCTGCTAGCCTCATGTACCTGAATTTTGATAGACAAGCGCCTGGCAAGTTCACGTGCTTTTGCCTCATCGGGTGGGGTGCCAATGTCTTCCTTTACATACGCTACGTACTGCATGAGATGCGGCGCTATGGTTCGTCGCCACTGTGACCCCAGTCCACTTGAGAACAAGCTTGCCATCAGTATAACGGCAGCAATTGCAGTGATCAGAAAGACAGCGAGTAATCGTGAGGATAGGGACGACGTCAGCCAGCGTTTCACGTTCTTCGTCGCCCCACAAAGGCATAGCCTGCACCGTGAACTGTTTTTATCGGGCTTGATGGCTTGAGCTTCTGCCTGAGCCGGCTTACCAGAATATCGATGGAGCGTGAGAACAACTCGATGTCACTGCCTTTCAAAGCGGATAACAAATCATCGCGTGAGAATGTCTTGCCGGGTGACTGCGCCAGTAAACAAAGTAAATCATATTCCTTGGTTGTCAGCTCCAGAGCTGTGTTGTTTACGATGACTTGCTGCGTATCCTGATCAATGCTGAGATCATCAAATGACAGGACGTGACGGGTAGCGTTTTTACCGTGTCGTTTGATATTGGCTTGCAGACGCGCCATCAGTTCTCGCGGTTCGAAAGGTTTAGGCAGATAGTCGTCAGCGCCAAGTTCCAGTCCCACAATGCGGTCAGTGACGTCGCCTCTTGCGGTGAGCATGATGATAGGAATATCGCTGAATTGTCGTATTTGTCGACACGTTTCAAATCCGTCGATGTGTGGCAACATGACATCGAGGATGATGGCGTCGTAGTTGTTCACCTCTTGTTTGAGACGGGCAATGGCCTGTACAGGATCATGGCAGGCGGTGATCTGCATGGAAAAACGTTCGGCATATTCGACGAGTAGATCTGCAAGGTCTTCGTCGTCATCAATCAGAAACACGTTTGCCATGGGGTTATCTATGGTTGGTTTGGCAGGTTATACAAGTGTACTGGAACCTTTGATGTCAGAAATTATCGTTTACAGGCCACCCAGACTGGGCAGAGTGTAAGGGATATTGGGAATATGTTGCATTGGCTAAGCGGGGATAGCCTTTGAGCCTGCCATTCCCGCGTTTGCGGGAATGGCAGGTAGCGATTATTCGCCTAGACGTCTTAGGGCTAGTGGGTCACTAGTTCCCTTGTCGTTTGCCGCGGTACTCGGAAAACCTCTCGACATGCTCATTGAGTTCCTGTTTCTGCTCAGCATCAAGTCCATCAAAAAACAGCGCTGCGGCTGCAACCAGATCAGGACCTTGCGCTTGCAGGGCGGTGGTTCGTGCCGTTATCATGCCCAGCGCCGCACCCTGGTCGAATGTTTCAGCCCCCAGGAGGTCGCCGAGCGTCTGACCGTCGGCATCAAGGTTGCCACGCATCAACTCTCGCGTTTCACGTATTTCAGCCTGTAGTGCCTGCAGTGCATTGGCTTGTTGCTCGTCAAGATCAAGCTTTTTGGTGATTTTGCTCACCATTCGATCACCCATCTTGCCGTGTCCACCCCCGGCTACCACGACGGTTGTCGTCGCAACACTGATAACAGCGATAGAGGCGAGAATTACTTTTGTATGACGTTTCATTTTCATTTTCCTGTGTCAGGTCTGCTGCCCTTGCCCCAGTGGCATGGCATGGGACAAAGTATCGGCCAATGAACCTGGCAAGACATTGCACAGGCGCATCGGTTGGTAACAAGTTGTAACAGCTGAAATCACCACCGGGATACCCGCTAAAAGGTAGTCTGTTAAAAAGGTATAATTGGCGGGCGTGAGCGTAACGACAACCACTCCAGAGACAATAAATGAGCCCGATTGAATCCCGCTTGAACTACGCTATCCGGATTACCGAGAAAGCGGCGCAAAGCGCTCTGGCATTATTTCGGGAAAAAGATGATCTCGATATCCAGCAGAAAGGTCTGCAGGATTGGGTGTCCAACGCTGATAGATCCGTGGAAGATCTACTCAGAAAAGCGTTAAGTGATGAATACCCGGATGACGCCGTAGTCGGAGAAGAACACGAAAATACCGTGGGCAGTTCAGGGTTTACCTGGGTTATCGATCCAATCGATGGAACCACGAATTTTGTTAACGGTACACCGGGCTGGTGCGTCGTGCTTGCCTGTGTCAAGGCACAGCACTGCGTCTGCGCTGTAATTTGCGACCCTGTCAGCAACGAGTTGTTTACGGCAATCAAGGGGGGTGGGGCACACATCAACGGCCGCCAAATGAAAGTCAGCGCAGCTACTGGGATCAATCAAGGTACTTTAGGGGTTGGTCATAGCAGTCGTGTGCCGGCGCAGCCGACGATAGCCTTGCTCACTGCTTTGATGACTAGCGATGGATTGTTTCGTCGCAGCGGTTCCGGCGCACTGGATCTGGCCTATGTGGCGGCAGGACGTCTCGTTGGTTATGTAGAACCACACATGAATGCCTGGGATTGTATCGCTGCCTTGCTGATGATTGAAGAGGCTGGCGGCGTTGTCGAACCGTTCAATATGCAGGTGATGCTGGACCATGGTGGTCGGGTTGTTACTGCGTGCAGTGGTGTTTACGAACACGTGCTTGAGATGGCTGGTAATGCCTATGATGCATAAGGTTCTGATTCGCGCATTACACGCTCAGAGCTCTTTTGCAGCCGGGTTAATCAGTGATGACATAAGCTCGTGAACCGGTGCACAAGGGCCAGTCGCTGATCCACTAAAACGTTTGATGCCCAAATCACTCAGCAGCGTGGCTTCGGCCTGCGTGTCCACACACGTAGTAACAAGCGATGTGCCGTTTTTCTCGGTTACCGCTAGCAGGGCGTCCACCGTAGGGCTTTTATCAGCGACAGACGGCAGTTTTTTAAGCAGCTCACGACCGAGGTGAATCTCATCAAAAGGAATATGCCGTAGCGGTGCTAATACCTCCAGATTGTCAGCACGGATCTCATAACCCAGTCTAAAGTCACGGGCTGTGAGTTGCGCATACATATTTTGCATTTCTGCTGAATCGCAGGCCGGTGCAAGCCCATGAAGGATGAAGGTAATATGTCGGATGGGCAAGTGTGACAATGCGTTGCAGCGCATAAGCTCGTCAGCAAGATCCGGAACAACCAGAAATGCGCGTGCAGGCACGGGTAATACAAAATCAACATGACCCAGCGATACGGGGTTCATTCGTGAGGCGGCGTCAAGTGCCATAGCCATCATCCATCGTACAAAATCAGCGCCCCCATCACCTCGAGCTGAAGCGTCGCCAATCAATTCGCGCATGGACATGCCCGGTGTCAGGCGATCGCCAACGGTTGCCGGTTCAAGGCTTACCCAATGCCTGGTTTCGTAACGTCGTCGGGCTCCGTGCACCCGACGACGATCAGTATGTTCCGGTGTCAAAAGGTTTGTCATGAGCCGGGCACGCAATTCCTGTCTCGTTCCGTCTTCGGGCACGTGACTGTTGGCACTGGGGAGCGCCGTAGCGTTCTGTGCATCGACGCGACGAAAGTGTGTGGGCTGATCATCAGCAAGAGCGAGCTCAGCGGCAAAGATGGCACCACGTCCGGCTTCTTTTGCCGCGTACAGCGCCTCATCTGACGCCGTGAGAAGCAACGCCTGAGTCAATCCCTGGCGGTCAATACTGACCTGGCCAATGCTTGCGCCAACGCCCAGACGTTGTCCCTCCCAGGCTAGCCGGTACCTGGAAACAAACTGCAGGACATCCAGTGCAGTCTGCTCTGCGCTCTTACCCACCTTGCCAGTGAGTAGCATGGCGAATTCATCGCCTCCGAGCCGTGCGACCAGATCATCGCGATGCACAAGCCTTTTCATTCCCTGGGTAATGTCACGCAGCAAGGCGTCGCCCGCAGCGTGTCCGTAAAGATCATTAATGGGCTTGAATCGATCCAGATCGATCATTAACAGCGTGTGTGCTGGTGGGTCGTCCTCAAGCAGCTGATCAAGTCTGAGTTCGAATTGGCGGCGATTGGCAGCGCCGGTCAACGCATCGTGCAACGCTGCATGGCTGTCGATATTGTGCGCCGTTTCCAGAGTACGCAATCTTGCCAACAGATACAGAGAGGTAAACCCTAAACCTGCAACCATGATGACGGCAGTGAGCAACGTAAAATCACGCACATTATTGATTTGCAAAAGACTTAACCCTGTCAACAAGGTGTGTCCATCAGACCACAGTGCGAACAACGACATTACGCAAAGCAATATCACCAGGTACACGATGGTATTGCGTCTCGGTGCGCCTGCTTGTTGATCAATCGTATGCTTCATCAGCAACTGTTTGTCTGTGACGAGAGTAAGCCTCTTCAGTGGATAATCGGCGAGAGAAAAGTTGAACTTGAAGTATGAAAGACTCATAAGGTGAAAGAGCGCATGCTTTATCAAAACGGCCAGGCAGATAGATGATGAACGTCATGGCGTTTTGATACCGGCTATCGCTGATATTTCTTGTATGCTTGGTTAATCAGCCTGAATTGGTAGAAATAATAGCGTGATACAAAAACCACTGAGCGGTATTCGCGTTCTGGATCTCACCAACGTACTTGCCGGGCCATTCTGTTGCCATCAACTGGTCCACCTCGGTGCAGAAGTCATTAAGGTCGAGACAGTGAGTGAAGGTGATCTTGCACGCCAGCTCGGTGCCGATGAAAAGCTGAACGAACAATGCATGGGTGTCTCTTTTCTTGCGCAGAATGCTGGCAAGAAGTCGGTAACTATCAATCTCAAGGATAAGCAAGGCAAAGCACTTTTTTTAAAACTGGTCGCTACGGCCGATGTGCTTGTAGAGAATTTCCGGCCCGGTGTCTTGAAGCGTCTGGGCGTAGACTATCCGGTGTTGAAGCACGTCAGCGCACGATTAATCTACTGTGCCATTTCAGGTTTTGGACAGGATGGCCCATGGGTAAACAGGCCAGCCTATGATCAGATTATTCAGGGTGTATCGGGCTTGATGTCTGTTACCGGTGATACCGCCTCAGGTCCGCTGCGGGCCGGTTCTCCCGTAGCAGACACGATAGGGGGTATGACGGCAGCATTTGCCATCTGCGCGGCGTTAAACGCCAGGCCACGAGGGTCCTTTATCGATGTGTCCATGCTGGAATCCATGCTGGCAACCATGGGTTGGGTAGTATCAAATCACTTGATAGCTGGTACTGAGCCCTCAGCGCATGGTAATGACAATCCAACGTCAGCGCCGTCCGGTGCTTTTCGTACCGCTGATGGGCTACTGAATATTGCAGCAAACAAGGATGAGCAATGGCGTCTGCTGTCAGCGCATCTTGGATTACAGGATCTGCAAACGCATCCTGACTTCGCAACTCGTGTCAGGCGCAAGGCAAATCGTACCCGTCTTGCTCAAAAACTTGAGGCGGTGCTTGTATTACGACCAGCAGAACTTTGGGCTGAGGAGTTGAACGCGATAGGCGTACCAGCAGGCGCTGTAATGACGGTGCCCGATATCCTCAAACACGCGCAAGTTGCCGAACGTGGCTTTATTTCGCGTTTTGATGATGTGCCCGGTGTGGGCCGTGACATAGAAGTCGTTTCAACCGGCTTGAAAATCAACGGAAAGCCGCCAACCGTTTCATCGCCTCCGCCAGAACTCGGTCAGAACAATACGGAAATATTCTCTGAGCTGGGTTTATCCGCTGATGAAATACAGCAGCTAAAGGATGCCAGCGTCATATGACAATCACTTTTTCGTGTTTTTTCTATTGTCAAGCCTGTCAGGTCATGCCTGTCAGGATTTTATTGCAGCCAGAATCATGGTATTAATGATAGTAGTCCGGTTCTTTTCATCAGCTTGATTGCACACAGAGTATCTCTGAAAATGCCTTACAGTTCAGTAGTCAGTTCGTGAGTTTATGCTATGACTAACGACGCCGTTTCTCCAACTGACCCTGATCATGCCATCCATGATGAGCCCGCGGTGAGCATAAAGCGCGTGGAAAAACGCTATGGCTACTTTACTGCCCTTAAAGATATCCAGCTTGATATCAGAGACAACGAGTTCTTCACGCTGTTGGGCCCGTCTGGTTGTGGCAAAACAAGCCTGCTGCGGATTATCGCAGGCTTTGAAGCCACCAGTGCCGGTAGCTTGTCTCTGTATGGCAAGGAAATCGAGAACCTGCCGCCGCATAAGCGACCCATCAACACGGTGTTCCAGAACTATTCGCTATTTCCACATATGACTGTTACCGAGAATATCGGCTTTGGTATGCAGATGCTGGGTTGGCCCGCCACCGAGATTTCCACACGAATTGCCGAGATGGTTGCTCTTGTCAGACTGGATGAATTTGTCAACCGCAGACCGTCTCAACTATCCGGTGGCCAGCAACAAAGAGTGGCGCTGGCTAGAGCCATGGCACCACGACCCAAAGTGTTGCTTCTTGATGAACCCTTGTCGGCACTTGATCTGAAACTTCGCCAGCAGATGCGGATGGAACTCAAGGCTCTTCAGCGCAACACAGGAATAACATTTGTCTTTGTCACTCATGATCAGGAGGAGGCATTGTCGATGTCGGATCGTATTGCGGTCATGTCAGCCGGAAGAATACAACAGGTAGGAACACCGGCAGACATCTATGAAAAACCCGCCAATAGATTCATTGCAGACTTTATCGGTGATACCAATTTGATAGAAGCAGACGTGCTTGATATTAGCCGTGACACAGCGTCTGTTCGACTTGCCACCGGTTGCATTATCAACGCCGACGTATCGGGGGCTGCCACTGTCGGCAGTCACGGAGTTGTTTCGCTGAGGCCTGAGAGACTTCTGGTGCAGCCACTGGAACAGGTGGGTGCGGAGCCTTCAGGCTTATTGTTGAACGGTGTCATCCGTGACGTTATGTATCTGGGTACAGATCGTCAATACGATGTTGCCTTGTCTGACACCTTGCTAGTGAGAGTGCGTATGCAAAATACAGATGCAGGTAACGCAGCCTTGCCAGTGGGTAGTCAGGTGTGCGTCAACCTGTCCAGCAGTGCCGCTCGGTTTCTGGGCGACTGATGGCGGCTCTGGATACCGGCAAGAGCGTCTCGTCGACATATGCGCCGGTACGCGGGTGGCTATTGTTGCCATCGTGGCTGGTGATTGGCTTCTTTTTGCTTCTGCCCATGCTGCTGATGCTGGTATATTCTTTTTTGACCAAGGAATTTCGTGGCGGGGTCATCTGGGAATTTTCGCTGGCGGCGTATGATCAATTTGCGTTTGATCGTGGCTTGTTTGGCGATGAGCCTACCCGTATCGAGTGGACTTACATCACCATTTATGTTCGCTCGATTGTGCAGGCATTGCTCGCCACTGTTTTATGTCTGCTTATCGGTTTTCCTACAGCTTATTTTGTGGCAACACGGCCTGCTAGATCTCGATCACTATGGTTATTTCTCATCACCGTTCCCTATTGGGTTAATCTTCTGATTCGCACGGTGTCAATGAAATTTCTGATACGTGACAACGGCCCCTTGAACGAATCCTTGCTTTGGTTGGGACTCGTGGACTCTCCGCTGCAACTGGTCAATACCAATGTCGCTGTGCAGTTGGGCTTGTTTTATTCCTATCTGCCGTTCATGGTATTGCCCATCTACGCATCAGTTGAGCGCTACAACGCCTCCTTGTCAGAAGCTGCTGCTGATCTGTATGCTACCCGCTGGCAGGTCCTGCGCAAGATCATACTACCGGTGATCAGGCCAGGTATTATCGCTGGTTGTATTCTTGTTTTTGTACCGAGTCTGGGGGCTTTTCTTGCACCGGATCTGCTGGGCGGTGCCAAGACGTTCATGATCGGCTCGCTTATCGAAGAGCAGTTCAAGGGTAATGCAGGTAATTGGCCATTTGGCGCAGCTGCATCCATGATTCTGTTGAGTATGGTATTGCTTGTATTGATGGTTTATGCCCGTTCTCAAAGCTCTAATGAAGACAGGTTTCGCACATGAGTCGCTTTTCACGAACGTTTAACGTTCGGCACTACCCAGGTTTTTTTGCTGTCACCTTATTGTGCCTGTTTGTTCTTTATGTGCCCCTTTTGGTTGTCATGGTTTATTCGTTTAACGACAACCCCTCCATCACGCGTTGGGGGGGCTTTTCATTGCGCTGGTACGCAGAAGTTTTCACCGGCGTAGAGTCTGCCAAATTCAAACGTGCCGCATGGAATTCACTGACAATTGCACTGGCAGCCGGGTTCAGTGCGACGGTGATTGCGGTCGCAGCAGCCATTGGTATGGTGCGCGGCGGTCATTTTGCCGGAAAATCATTGAGCTTTGCACTGTTATCCATGCCCATTATGGTGCCCGAAATTGTTACAGCTGTGGCCACGCTGATTTTTTTCTCAGCCATAGGTTTTACGCTGGGGTATGCCTCTATTCTTGTCGCCCATATCGTTTTTTGCATACCATTTGCCTATTTGCCAGTCGCTGCACGTTTGCAAGGCATTGAGGCAAGCTTCGAAGAAGCGGCTCAGGATCTTTACGCAAGCCGATGGCAGGCGTTTCGACATGTGCTCATGCCGATCATGGCGCCCGGAATTCTGTCGGGCTTTTTGCTGGCATTCATAATTTCCCTGGATGATTTCATCATCACCAATTTCATCAAGGGAGCTGGCGTGGAAACACTTCCAACGGCAATTTTCGGGTCTGTAAAACAGGGTATAAAACCCAATATCATGGCCTTGAGCACACTCATGCTATTGTTTTCCATAGCAATCGTGACAGCCTCGTATTTCATCGGAAAATCCGGCAAGAGTCAGGATCGCGATAGTGCTGAATAAAGAAACATTCGCAGTTACAGTTAGTGTCGGTAAATAAAATTGGTAAAAAGAATCGGTAACCCCACTCAATCACAGTTCCAGAGGAGCTTTATTTCATGCAGTTATTAAAAAGAACACAACGTGTGCGTGCAATTGGCATAGCAGTATCGATATCAGGCATGCTGGCTCTATCGCCAGTTGTCGCACAAGCTGAAGGCAAGCTGTCGATTTATCACTGGTTTGAATATATTCCTCAGGAGCTGCTTGATGAGTTCGCCGAGGAATATGGCGTTGAAGTTACCATGGACACTTATGATAGTAACGAGTCGCTGCTGGCATCGCTTAAGGCCGGCAAGCTTGGTTCTTATGATGTGGCAGTACCCGGTGACTATATGGTCCAGATCATGACAGACGAGGGCATGCTGGACAAGATTGCCGATGGCGAACTCACCAATGCGGCAAATATCGAAGAACAATGGCTCAACGTACCGTTTGATAACGGACGTCAGCACTCCATACCTTATCAATGGGGATCAACCAGTTTCTCAGTAAACCGGGATGTATACGACGGTGATATATCAACCACGGATATTCTCTTTGACCCACCGGCTGAGCTTGCTGGCAAAATCAATATGCTCGACAGTCAGGGAGAGGTCATGCTCATGGCGTCATTGCATCTGGATATCCCACAGTGCACTCAGGATCGTGAACAACTCAAGGCACTAGATAGCCTGTTGCAGGGTGCGAAGGCGCAGTGGGCGTCGTTCGGATCCGATATAGCCAAGGATGTTCTGGTATCCGGTGATGCGGCTGCCGGCATGATCTACAACGGTTTTTCAGCCAGGGCAAGAGAGGAAGGTGCCAACATTGAATACGCCTATCCGGAACAGGGATACGTGGTTTGGATGGATAACGTGGTGCTGCTCAAGGATGCACCTAACCGCGATAATGCCATCAAGTTCATGGACTTTCTGCTTGAACCGGAAAACATCGCTGCCGTGACAAACTTTGCCCAGTATGCTGCCGGTGTAACCGGGGTGGCGGAATTTCTCGACCCGGCATTGGCTGCCATGCCTGAAGCCAACCCTCCTGTTGATGGTCCCTCCGGTACCTTTGTTGCGGTATGTGATCAGGCGACTCAGGAAGTCTACGATCAGTTGTGGACACGATTAAGAAAATAGTCACTATCTGGCTAACCAGCCATGGTTATGACAGACATGAGCGGTTGACGGCGCGATCAAATTGCCGCACCATTTGCCTGTTACCGGATAGATATCCGAGTTGCAAGCGGGAGAGTGCAGTCAGACGTTTTAGGTCAAGTCTGTCTGCCGCCGAAGGGGAATCCACCCGTAAACTCTCAGGCCAAAGGACCGCTTGCAGCAGTAACACTCTGGAAAGTCGGGCAACACGCTCGCGCCGACGGTGTAAGCAGACATAAACTACGTCTGCGAGTCTCTCAGGCAATAGACAGAGGGGTATGAGCAGCGTCTGGTGTTCAGGCACCAGCGTTATTTTCATGTACCCGGAGCGTGTATGTCTGCAAACAACGATGTGGCCCAACCACCCAACAAGGCACTATCAAGACGTACGGTGCTCTATGAGTTACACAAGGAGCTGGGCGGCAAGATGGTTGATTTTGCCGGTTGGCAGATGCCTGTACAGTATCCGGCTGGCATCATGGCCGAACACAGGCAATGTCGGGAACAGGCGGCACTGTTTGATGTATCCCACATGGGCCAGCTTGAGTTGCGCGGTGCTGGAGCGGCGCAGGCGCTCGAAGCGCTGGTACCGTCAGATATTGTCAATTTGTCACAGGGCCATTGCCGATACACTTTCCTTACTAACGATGAGGGTGGTGTTCTGGATGATCTCATCGTTACGAACGCTGGCGACTATCTATACCTTGTTGTCAATGCGTCGATGCGGGATCAGGATATTGCGCATCTGACGCACCATCTTGACTCCGTGGTGCTGACGGAGCTGACAGACCATGCCCTTGTGGCCGTGCAGGGCCCCGCAGCTGTTGATATCGTATCGGCATATTGTCCTGAGGCAGCACGATTGACGTTCATGCAATCGATACAAACGTCATTCAACTCAGTCCCTTGTCGAGTATCGCGTTTGGGCTATACCGGTGAAGACGGCTATGAATTGTCTATACCCAATGAACAGGCCGAAAAGATAAGTCGATTGCTTCTTGCAGATGACCGTTGCGAGCCTGCCGGATTGGGATCACGAGACTCCTTGCGCCTCGAAGCAGGCCTCTGCCTTTACGGGAACGATCTGGATACAAGCACTACCCCGGTAGAGGCGTCTCTCGCCTGGGCCGTCCAGAAGCGACGTCGTGCGATGGGCGGTTTTTCCGGTGAGTCGGTAATAACCCGACAACTTGATGAAGGCGTAACACGAAAGCTGGTTGGAATCCGCCCTGAGGGGCGGGTGCCTGCTCGTCATGGTGCCCGGATATGTGACGCTTCAGGATCGGACATTGGCACAGTGACATCGGGTGGATTCGCGCCTACGCTGGGTGCTCCTGTGGCCATGGGCTATGTGGATAAGGCGCATAGTCAAACTGGCACAACGGTGATGTTGTCGGTAAGAGGCAAGCTGCACCCGGCTCATATCAGTGCTTTGCCTTTTGTGCCGCATAACTACAAACGTTAGCTTGCGCAGTAGCTAACACCTGTAGGGCAGGTCATGTTTGCCCCCGTTTGTTATGTGTTCAGCTGCCTCTACAAATTGCGTTATGCAAATAATATATTCAACAAGAACATTTGTCTGAAGAGAGACCACTATGTCATTTACACCAACAGATTACTTTGCTTATGATTTCGCTAATCGACGGCATATCGGACCATCGGCCTCGGAAATTGATGCGATGCTGGAGGCGATTGGTTATGGCAGCCTTGATGAGCTGATTGATGCCACGGTTCCCGAAGCCATCCGTCAGGCAGAAGCTCTTGACTGGGGGCCTGCGATGACTGAGCGTGATGCCTTGTATTACATGCGGCAGGTTGGCAGCAAGAACACGTTGCATACCTCGCTCATTGGCCAAGGGTACTACGGCACTACAACTCCAGCACCGATACTTCGCAACATCATGGAAAACCCCGCGTGGTACACCGCTTATACACCGTATCAGCCGGAAATCTCTCAGGGACGCCTCGAAGCGTTACTTAATTTCCAGACCATGGTCTGTGACCTGACAAGCCTAGATATTGCAAATGCCTCGTTGCTTGATGAAGCGACCGCGGCTGCTGAAGCCATGACCATGGCCAAGCGCTCAGCCAAATCAAAAAAAATGACCTTTTTTGTTGACGAAAACTGTCATCCTCAGAATATTGCGGTTATAAGAACGCGTGCTCAGCCACTGGATATCGACGTCATTGTAGGTTCTCCTGATGAACTTGATGCCAGCGAGGTATTCGGCGCTGTTTTTCAGTACCCCGGTACCTACGGTCATGTGCGCGATTTCACCCACACCATTGAGGCGCTGCACCAACAGGGTGCTCTGGCGATCGTAATCGCTGATCTGCTCGCCTTGTCGTTGATAAAATCGCCCGGTGAAATGAATGCCGATATCGCAGTCGGTTCCACGCAACGGTTCGGTGTGCCTATGGGTTACGGTGGGCCGCATGCTGCCTATATGGCAGTCAAGGATGCCTACAAACGTGCCATGCCTGGCCGCATCGTAGGGGCATCCATTGATTCACGAGGTAACCCTGCTTATCGACTGGCGTTGCAAACACGCGAGCAACATATCCGTCGTGAAAAGGCTAATTCCAATGTCTGCACAGCACAGGCACTGCTGGCCGTCATGGCGTCAATGTATGCGGTTTATCATGGACCGAGCGGTATTCGTGCAATCGCTGAATCGGTGCATCGAAAAGCCGCAAGACTGGCCAAGGGACTTGCCCAGCATGGGTTTATCAGTGAGCCGGAGTTGTATTTTGATACCATCACAGTCGATGTCGGACAGTTGCAGCGTACGGTCATGACGGCCGCGGTTGCCAATGGCATTAACCTGCGCAGAGTAGGCGATACGAAAGTGGGTATCAGTGTTGATGAACAGACAAGGCCTGAGACTATTGAAGCTGTATGGCGTGCCTTTGGTATCGAACAGAAAGACGACAGCCAATTAAATCGTGAATATCACCTACCCGATAATCTACTTCGTTCAAGTGCCATACTGACTCACCCGATCTTTCATCAAAACCGGTCTGAGGCTCAGTTTACCCGCTATATGCGCCGTCTTGCCGATCGTGATCTGGCGCTTGATCGTTCGATGATACCGCTGGGTTCGTGCACCATGAAACTCAATGCAACGGTCGAGATGATTCCGGTTACCTGGCCAGAATTTGGGCAACTGCATCCGTTTGTGCCCGCCGATCAGGCTTTAGGCTACAAAGAGATGATCGATGACCTCAATGACAAACTTTGCCAGATTACAGGTTACGATGCCATTTCCCAGCAACCTAATTCAGGTGCTCAGGGAGAATACGCGGGCTTGCTGACCATTCGAAATTACCATATGGCCAAGGGTGAAGGTCATCGAAATGTCTGCCTGATTCCAACGTCTGCCCACGGGACCAACCCGGCATCAGCTCAAATGGTCGGTTGGAAGGTTGTGCCCATCCATGCAGACAAGCACGGCAACATCGATGTCAAGGATTTCAGGGAAAAAGCCGAAAAATACAGCGCGCAGCTTGCAGGTTGCATGATCACCTATCCATCGACGCACGGTGTCTTCGAAGAAACAGTCACCGAAGTGTGTGATATTACCCATCAGCATGGGGGCCAGGTATATATCGACGGCGCTAACCTGAATGCCATGGTAGGCCTGTCGCAACCCGGCAAGATCGGTGGCGATGTAAGTCATCTCAATTTGCACAAAACCTTCTGCATACCCCATGGTGGAGGTGGACCGGGCATGGGACCCATTGGTGTCAGAGAACATCTGGCAGCTTATCTACCAGGACATCCCGAACACGATGACGCGGTGGGTCCAGTGTCAGCTGCACCCTTCGGATCACCGTCTATCCTGCCAGTAAGCTGGGCCTATATCCTGTTGATGGGGGGCTCTGGCCTAACTCAGGCAACCAGAATTGCCATCCTCAACGCAAACTATATTGCTGCACAGCTCAAGGGCGCTTATGGCGTATTGTTCAGTTCAGACAGAGGGCTGGTTGCACACGAGTGTATTCTCGATACGCGTCCGCTGGCGAACAGTGCCAATGTCACGGTAGATGACATCGCCAAGCGATTGATGGACAGTGGTTTTCATGCCCCGACGATGAGCTGGCCTGTTGCCGGCACACTTATGGTCGAACCGACCGAGTCAGAACCCAAGGCAGAACTGGACAGATTCATTGATGCCATGCTCTCCATATATCAGGAGGCGGTGGCCATAGAACAGGGTCGCATGGATGCCGTGAATAACCCATTAAAAAACGCACCTCATACGGTGGCTGATCTGGTTGGTGACTGGGACAGGCCATACACTCGCGAGCAGGCATGTTACCCGCCAGGTGCGCTGGGCGTGGACAAGTACTGGCCACCGGTAAACCGGGTGGACAACGTTTACGGAGATCGTCACCTTGTTTGTACTTGCCCACCTATGGATAATTATATAGAGGAGCCGATAGACAGCGTTGTCTGAACAAATCTTGATGACGTTGATCAGCCGTGCATGGTAGTCAGGATTACGCATATCCATTGACTGCCGTGCGCCTGTTTGTGCCAGGAGCCTGCGCCGCCTCCGGCCGCGCAGGCTCCTAGCCAAAAGATATAGAAAAATATCTAACCATAAGTAATAGAATTTAAGCTGGTCGACAGGCATATTTTACTGAGCAGTTAACTCAGTACACTTATGGCTTACCGATAAAATGGCGACTGGCATTCATGTTCCCGCTCTGGTGGTACATCAACACGCTGCAAGTTGAAACGAAAGAAGGGTCCTGCGCGATAACCAGACGATTCATGAATAGTCCAGGCTAGGAGCCTGCAAAGACACGCTAACTGTTTGTTCAACGCGGCCAGACGATCCGCAGTAGCTGACGCGACCATTCAGCAAGCCTTACAAAACCCGGCCTTTGAGTCGTGCGATAGCATCGCTGTTGATAATGAGAAGTACAGCAGCACCGAGATCAGTCAGTCGATCATCGACAATTGCAAGAGCGGTGACAAGGTACTGTCAGCGGGAACCACGCTTTATCAGGAAGGTGAGGTGTGTACGAAACTCTATATTCTGCTAGATGGTTGGGTGGCTGCCTGCCGAAACCTGAAGGATGGACGCCAGCTGATATTGAATTTCATGTTGCCCGGTGCGTTTCTAGGGTTTCAGGCTAACCTGGCGGCTCCGATGAGCAACACCGTCAAGTGTGTGACCGATGTGGTTGTGTGTGTTCTTCCGCGGACAACGTTTAGCTCAATGCTGGATGACAGTCCTGCTTTGGCACAATCGCTTAACCAGAGCCATGCCAACGATGAACAAACTATCATGGATAACCTGATCAACATTGCCACCCGTCCAGCGAGAGCCAGAGTTGCCAATTTTCTGCTTGACCTGCACGCTCGTGTCGTTGATGTATACCCTCGACAGTCTCTCGCAAATTCCTACCTGCCACTGACCCGACAGGATATTGCCGATACATTTGGACTAACTAATGTGCATGTCAGCCGGGCGATATGTGCCCTGCAACGCGAAAACATCCTGTCACTAAAAAAGAAGCGTTTGCAAATACATGACATGGAGAAACTGGTCGATATTGCAAGCTCATCCAACCGCTGAGCCATTGAATCCAAGCAGATGGGGGTGTTTCATTCCCTGTGCTGACAGATCAGCGGCAGACGTTTTCGTCGCAAAGCAGACTAGTATTAAAGTTCGTAGTCAGCATGACTTTCCAGTTAACAAACTTGCACGCGTTGCGGACAAACCCAGCCTTAACTGACGTAAATAGCGCTGTTCTATGTGTCGATCAAGCGATACTGGGCAGCCTTGTTACGAAGGAAAGGCAGTCCCTTGTCCATGACCTCTTGATAACTGTCTGCCACCGGTCGCCAAACTGAAAGCCCGTAGGCTATCTCCGGCGGCATATTAATGAAGCTCTCCATCGCCAGACCGCCCTTGAAGTTGATAGCGGCGAGGGTTGCGAAAATCTCATCCCAATCACAGCAGCCTTCTCCGGGTGTGCCACGGTCACTTTCGGACAAGTGGATATAACGAAGATACTCGCGAGCATCAAGAATTCCGTTTCCAGCGCCTTTTTCTTCAATATTCATGTGGTAGGTATCCAGATGTACGAAGATATTGTCGGCGCCTACGCGCTCGATCATGGCAACTGCCTGCCAGCTTGTGTTGATCAAATGGTTCTCATAACGGTTCACCGGCTCGATGCCGAACAGCAAGTTCATTTTTTTCGCGTAAGCGGCCACAACTTTCAGCACTCGAGCGACGTTGTCGAGTTCCTAGACAGTCGGCGGATGCCCGGTTCGCTCACAAATACCACCAAACGTCACACCGGAAAGTCCTTCCGAGCCAATATCCCGTGTTTTGTCGAGAGCTGTTTTCAGGTAGTCGACCGCTGCATCCGGATTAACTGATGCCAGCGCATGTTGCGGAAGGCCCAGTGAGCACATGGCCCGAAGCTGATGCTTATCCAGCAGCGCCCGAGTATGTTTACAGTCAATCGCCGACGGGTTAAGCATGGGGATTTCAACGAAGTCCATGTTGTATTGAGCAGCTGTGCTTATCGCAAGTTCTGCCCCTTTGCGATCCCAGTTCATTGTCCACATACTGGTATGTACGCCAAATCCTGTGGGTATTGCCATGGAAATCTCCTTAGCTGTGCGGATAGAGGTTTGTCGGGTCGATTGCTCGCGTTGGTACAAACAAGGCCCGAAAAACGTCAGTGTCTTCGGTAACCCTTAACGGATTCTGCCAGCAAGTGTGCTCGTCAGCTAGCAGATTTGAGCATCTGGTGCATCTGTCTGAAAAGTTTCGCCATGTTGACAGGTTTGACGAAATATTCACAGTTGTCGATTTCAACAAACTCAGCGTCATTGGAAATCAGCTCACCGCTGATGATGATCACCGGAAGCCCGGGAACAAGACTGCGCATTTGGGTAATCGTGTGGTATCCGGAATCGCCTGCGGGTAGTCGTATGTCGAGAAGCAGAATATCAGGCATATCGCTCTTAGCGACCATGATTGCCTGGCACGTGCTGATTGCTTCACTTACACGGCCGCCGGCAGCCTCCAGCAGTGTTTTCATGCTTTGGCGCACTTCACGATTGTCTTCGACTATCAGCGTGTGGATACCTTCGAACGTGTTTTGATGGGACTTGGCTGTCACCTCAGCCTTGATGTCCTTATGTGGATGGGGCTCGACGGATTGTGCGCGGACAGTTCCCGGAATGCTAAGACTGAATGTAGAGCCCACACCAGGTGTGGAGACCAATTGCAGTTTACCGTCCAGCAAGTTTACTATTCTGCTAACAATAGATAAGCCTAGCCCCAATCCATTTTTACGATCGCGTTCAGGATTATGGATTTGATAGAACTCTTCGTACACACGCTTCTGATCGGCTTCCGGGATACCGACTCCCGTGTCCTCAATCTGAATTACACAGTTGGCATCATGCTCGAATACCTTGACAACAATCGAGCCTTTGTCGGTGTACTTAACCGCGTTGTCGACAAGATTTCTAATGGTACGATCCAGCAGCACCCGGTCAGTTTCGACGAGTGAATTAGAAAGAAACTCTCCTGATAGGTCCAGATTCTTGGCAATGGCATCGGGTTCGTAGTCACGGACAAGACGCTCTATGAGCGGGTTGACAGGGAATTGACTCAGGCTTATTCGCGTGGCTCCGGCATCCATCTTGGATATGTCAAGCAATGAATCAAGCTCGGTTGCAAGTTCACCCATTGCGTTGCTGATTCTATTCGCGATTGACGCGCTTTCGCTGTCGAGTGGCCTTAGCGTCAAGGCGGCACTCAGCATGGACATGGTGTGCAAGGGTTGTCTAAGGTCGTGACTGGCTGACGCAAGAAAACGAGTTTTCGCGGCATTGGCGTTGGTTTCTGATTCGAGCGCAGTCTGCAGTTGTTCAGTTAATATGCAATGGCTTTCGAATGCCCGGAAAACATCTCTGGAAGAGAAATAAAGGAAAACGCCGAGAACCCCGATGAGAATGACGTTGGCATGTTCCCAATTTGAAATGCCTTCAAGTGGGAAGTAAATCCACCCTACCGCAACCGCCAGCAGTTGCGGTCCGGCGAATGCAAGAAATGTAGGCAGGTGGCCATGTGAGCCGACGGTATGGCCTGTGCACACGCCAAATATGATCATGGTATAAATTGAACGCGATGCATCATCGAGCGATGAAAAGAACATGATCGATGATGCCTGAATTGATCCACCCATAAAGGCCAATGCTACTGCGTAGTCCACACGCTCTTTTGTTCCCGGCTCAGCGGGTCTGTCGAGACGCGGGATGGAGTAGTACCGAATACCTTGCACGATAAGACCGCAAACGACATAAGCCAGCACAAGTGTCGAGTTTGTTCCGTCGTATGCCAGAATTCCCACGGCCAATGTGACGATAACCATGGGTATTCCGTCGCGCAGCGCACGACGGTGAAGTGCCGAGAGCAACGCCCGGCTCCGGATTTCATTGATGTTTTCTGGCAGGCTAGTCAATGTGCAATTTCGATGTTGTTGCGTTGCCAGCAGACGGTTCAGACAACCTTGCCGTCAGAGCTTACCGGTAGATCGGCATCGGTCAAGCTCGACTCCGACAATAGAAATACAGCCTCTGTCCGGTTGCTCACACCTAGAGCGCGGTAGGCTGCCGACAAATGCAGTTTGACCGTACCTTCCGAGATATTCATTTCCCGGGCGATCGATTTGTTGGCTTGTCCCCGGGCTGCTAGTAGCAGGGCGTGACATTGCCGCCGCGTCAGTGCTTCGACACCGCTGACTGATTCTTTTTTTTCTGCTTCCCCACCGACAAAACATTCCGGCGGAAGGTAGATACCGCCTGCCAGAATGAGCTTTAGTGCGGCAATCAACACCGGGGGAAGTGAACTCTTGGGAATAAAGCCAGCTGCACCGTGATCGATACAATGGCGTATCACTTCCGGGTTGTTCTCTCCGGAAATAACAACGATTGATCCTGCTGGTTCCATTGCTCTGATAGTTGATAATGAGCCAACGCCAGAGCTGTCCGACGTTGTTAAATCCAGCAAGATAAGATCTGCCTTGTTCACAGTTTCGGGGTTGAGTTGTCCAACACCGTTTGCTTCATCGAAGACGAGTTCACCGGACAAGCCACTAAGCAACAATATCAAGCCTTCGCGAAACAAGGCGTGATCGTCGATTATCAGAATGTTCATGTGTCTGTGGGCAAGCGTGGTTGGCAGAATAGAGACTTTGGTCAGAAGTCGGGTCGATATCGTCTGTTAACGCACGAGATTGTACAACATTACTGCGCCAGTAAACGTTGTTTGTCCGCTTGCCAGAATTCGCTGCTATTGCGGTTGCGGCAACCATCATACACTTTTGCACGATCCGTCACCGCAAACCGGAACGGAGGATTTAGTCAACCAGTATCTGTCGAGTGTTCGCTTGCGAAGGGGCTGGGCAAACGGGTGCGGGTTCGGGTGCGGGCGTAATTTCGTCGCCTGCGGCAACTACCACGATGCCTTTGTCGCTGACGCTGTAAAGCCTGGCGTCATCGTGAAGGTCGTAGCCTATGTCTGTATCGTCAGGGATACAGGCGCGGGAGTCAATGATGGTGTTTCTGATACGGCAACGCTTGCCAATCGTGGCACCGGGAAGTACCAGCGAGTTTTCAAGGTGGGATTGTGCATGAATCTGCACATCAGAAAAAATCACACAGTGTCTTACCCGTGATCCTCGCAGGACGCAGCCGGCACCCACAATGCTATCGGTTGCCTGACCCTTGTGCCCCGTTGAATCAACAGCAAATTGCGCAGGTGATGTACACCTGAGGCGGGTATGTATCGGCCAGTCCCGATTATTGAGCTCTAGCGATGGAACGGGGTCAAGCAGTTGCATATTGGCGTCATAGTAGGCATCCAGTGTGCCTACATCACGCCAGTAAGCTTCGCTTTGCGCCTGATCGAATTCATGTGCAATCACACGATGGGTATTGATGAGGGAGGGAATAATGTCTGTTCCAAAATCATGGCTGGATTGGGGGTTATGCTGGTCCTTCGCTAGACAATCGAGTAACACTGCTGTATCGAACAGATATATACCCATTGATGCCTGTGCCATCGTTGGTCGGCCGTGTATGCCGGGGATATAGGCAGGCTTTTCGGCGAAGCGCACGATCCGCTGGAAATCATCCAGGCTGACAATGCCGAACTGGTCTGAATCGCTGGCTGGCACCTCACAGCAGGCGATAGTGACATCTGCCTTATTGGCAACATGGTGCTGAATCATTCGTCGGTAATCTGCCTTGTAGATATGATCGCCGGCAAGAATCAGCGTGTGCTTGGGTAACTGAGCTTTCAGCCACTCAAGATTCTGGGTAATGGCATCGGCAGTGCCTTGATACCAGTTGTCGCCGTAGCGTTGTTGTGCGGGCATGATATCGATGAACTCATTGTGCTCACGTTGCAGAAAATTCCAGCCCGTCTGCAAATGCCTGATCAGCGAATGCTGCTCATATTGAGTCAGAACGCCTATGCGCCGGATTCCTGAATTGATGCAATTGGACAATGTGAAATCAATTATCCGACAGTTCCCGCCAAAGGGCACGGCCGGTTTGCAACGTTGTTGTGTCAGCGGACGCAGCCGCATTCCGCGCCCACCCGCCAAAACTAACGCTACGGTGTCGTTCAGATCATCCGTCCGTCTGTTTTGGCTCACCAACTCACCAGGACTGGTTTGTGATCGTTTTCGTGAGACTCCGGATGAGGAACGGGTGGTGGTGCTCGTTCGGTTTGAAAAGGGATTTTGACACTGTTGATTCATAAACACCTCGATGCGGTTAACTACCGTGTGGTCGTAAGGGGTGTACTGTTTCTCATGAGGGAGAAGCGACGCCGGTGTTGCATCCGAATCAAGGCGCCGCCAATCCGTTTTTCTGTCTTGCGCAGAAGAACCTGTAGTCGGCCTCAAAACGTGTATGAATTGTAGTGTGCAGAGCGTTACTTGGGCGCTATCCGAACGCGGCTGAGGGCTAATCAGGCTAGTGACAGCCCGGGTTATCTGCCCAACCTTGTTGAAGTGCATACGACAATGTGCGAATCTGAAAGCCAGCCTGTGTTTTTCAGTGATCCTGTATCACTAACTTAAGCTAAAAAACGCCTCTGCACTGATGTGCCTCTACAGATTGGTATTGATGACACCGAAAACTCGCGCCGAGCGATCAGCTCAGGCTATGTGGGACGATGACAGTGCCAGTAAATGGTTCGGCATGGAGATTATGGAGGTCGATGAAGACTTCGCCATCCTGCGTCTGATCATTGAGCCGCATCATGCCAATGGTCTGGGCATTTGCCATGGAGGGGTAACGTTTGCACTTGCAGACAGCGCCTTTGCCTTTGCTTGTAACAGTCGAAACCGGTCCACCGTTGCACAACACAATTCGATCAGTTATCTGGCGCCTGCAAAGATTGGCGACACCTTGAACGCGACGGCAAGGCAAGTGAGTCTGACTGGCCGCAATGGCATCACGGATGTCGTTGTGACTAATCAAATCGGTGAGAGCATTGCGCTTTTTCGCGGAGTGTCGCGCACGATCAAGGGTACGTTATTCGACGAGGAATCATAAAATTGAGGTGACGGGTGGTGGCTGATATTTCATGCTACGATAAAAACCCGCGAAAATATCGCAGACGATTGCCTTCGTAACTGGTGGGTTCCTATCTCCTCAAACGTTTGCTGAATTACTTCATCCTGTTGATAGTAGCCACTAATTTGAGCTGGATTCTGGCTGCCACTCAACTGAATCCAAGATCGTTATACGAGGTGTCCAACCCGCCAATCGATCCTGTCTCCATAGAAAATAACCTGCGCTCGCGTAACCTTAGCGATCAGGTACCCTTGTTCGATCGCTGGCTCATTTGGTCCAAAGGCATCGTCTTCGACTGGAACTGGGGACAGTCGCCACGCGGTGGGTCTGTCGGTGAGGAAATCGAACGGCGAATCTGGGTCAGCGTCCGTTTGATCACTCTGGGTTCTTTGCTTGGCGCAGCGCTAGGGGTTCTTATCGGCACATGGACTGCCACTCGGCAATACCAATGGCCGGATCGCACTTTTACGTTTCTCGCCTTACTGGGTTTATCAGTACCATCATTCGTCATAGCCAGTGTGCTACAGGTACTGGCAACGTGGGTGAATACCGTGACAGGCACGCGCTTTTTTGAATTCGTCGGAGAAACCGGTGCCCATGGTGACTGGTTTGGTGCCGGTGTGCTTGACAGACTCCAGCATCTGTTGCTGCCAACACTTGCATTAACTATTTTAGGGGCGGCTTTTTTCAGCCGAATCCAGAGAAACGTTATGCTCGATTCCCTGAATTCCAATTTCGTGCGTACGGCCAGGGCAAAAGGGCTTAGACGTTCCCGGGCAGTGTTGAAGCATGCCTTGCGTGTGTCACTAATTCCTACCTGTACCTATTTTGCGTTTAGTATCGCCACCTTGTTTGTCGGTGCCGCGTTCATGGAAATCATTTTTTCATTTCACGGTATGGGTGACTATGGCGTCAAGACAATCCAGGGACAGGACGTACACGGTGCAGTCGCCACGGCGGCGTTTGGCGGACTTTGCGTCCTGTTGGGTGCCTTGCTGGCAGACTTCCTGCTCGCGTGGCTCGATCCCCGTGTGCGTCTTGGCAGTGGCAACCAGCATGGCTGACGTGCAGGGCACATCGACAGCAAATCGCATCGGTAACTCTGACGCACAAGTCGACATGTATCGGCAAAAGCACAGCCGCTTGCTGTTGAAACGATTTCTACGCAACAAGACAGCGGTTGTTGGCTTGTCGATCATAACGCTACTTGTCATTGTGGCGATTATCGGACCATGGTTGTCGCCCTGGAATTACGACGATGTTGATCGACGGGCCTATCTGCAACCGCCCAGCCTGGAGCACCCGCTTGGTACGACGCAATCAGGTCGTGACATGTGGGCACTGACGCTACATGGCTTACGCAAGTCTCTTGTGATAGGGCTTATCGTTGCCGTCTTGTCAACTGGCATTGCTGCGCTTGTTGGGGCGTTTGCGGCCTACTATGGTGGGTGGATAGAACGCTTTGCCCTATGGATAATCGATCTGCTACTGGTGATACCGGCATTTCTTCTCATAGCCCTTGTGGCGAGCAATTCACCGGGTGGTGGTTCATCCTGGCTCTTACTGGTACTACTGCTGACACTGTTTGGCTGGATGCTGTCGGCCAGGGTAGTGCGTAGTCTTACTCAATCAGTACGCCAACGTGACTACGTTGTTGCCGCGCGATATATGGGTTTGTCAGGGCCCAGGATAATACTCAGGCATATTCTGCCCAATATCGCATCGCTTCTGATTATCGATGCAACCTTGAATGTCAGCGGCGCAATTCTGGCAGAGACAAGTCTTGCTTATTTCGGATTTGGTGTGCAGCCTCCCGATACCTCGTTGGGTACCCTGCTCGGCGATGGTGCTCGTCAGTTAAGCAGCTTTCCATGGCTGTTCGCTGGTCCAGCGATTGTTATTGTGTTGTTGATTCTCTCGGTTAACGCGGTGGGTGACGGTCTGCGTGATGCCTTTGATCCCGGCTCGGCCTCTTCCAAAAGGGAGTGATCAAGGTGGCTCAGAGCAGTAAAATGGCAGGCGGTGGAGCACTGGCGATGACATCGGTACTGGAAGTGCAAGATCTGCATGTCCGCTTTAGCAGTGAATCGGGGCCCTTGCATGCTGTTCGTGGATTAAATTTTTCTCTTGCAGCTGGTGAAACTCTGGCCATTGTCGGTGAGTCCGGTTCGGGTAAGTCAGCAACCGCCATGGCCATTATGGGCTTGCAGCCTCCCAACGCCCGTGTTGAGGGTTCAGTGCGGTTAAATGGCAAGCAACTTATCGGTCTTGACGATGAGTCGATGTCACGATTAAGGGGCAAGTCCATCGCCATGGTTTTTCAGGACCCCTTGTCGGCAATGACGCCAGTATATAATGTGGGTGAACAGTTGATTGAATCCATCCAGATTCACAAGAGCTGTTCAGATTCTGTTGCGCGAGAACGTGCCATTGAACTCCTGCAGCTTGTCGGTATCCCCGATTCGCACCAACGTATCAAGGCTTACCCTCACGAGTTTTCTGGCGGTATGCGGCAGCGCGTTCTCATTGCCATGGCGATTGCCAACAATCCCGGCGTCATCATTGCTGATGAACCCACCACAGCTCTTGATGTCACGATTCAGGCGCAGGTGCTTGAGGTATTGCAAAGAGCTTGTCGGGAAACTCAGGCAGCATTGCTTCTGATAACGCATGATCTGGGTGTTGTTGCTCGTGTTGCTGACAAGGCATTGGTGATGTATGCAGGCAAGTCGGTGGAGCAGGGCGATACACGATCCTTGTTTTACGAATCAAGAATGCCGTACACCATGGGCTTGTTGGGCTCACTGCCCGGACACGAAGACGCAAGGGTTAAACGTTTGAGCGCCATCGAGGGCAGCCCGCCATCGTTGCACAAACTTCCTGAAGGATGTACGTTTTCACCGCGCTGCCCATTAGCTGCAGAGGCCTGTCTGGAGAGAGAGCCAGCATTGGTGCAAGCAGGCAGCGCTGATCATTTGGTGGCCTGTTTACGTCATCATGTCATTGAGACGCAGACGCTGACACATGCCGATTTGTTTCAAACACATCCCGCCCGCATCGAGCCTGCCTGCGTTCATGAGCCCCCGCAAGCTGTCAAGGTGTTGGAAATGAACGCGGTCAAACAACATTTCCCATTGCTGGAAGGTGCTGTTTTTCGACGACGGGTGGGTACGGTGCATGCGGTAGACGGAGTTGATCTATACCTTCGTGAGGGCGAAACACTGGGATTGGTGGGTGAATCAGGGTGCGGTAAAAGCACGACCACGTTAAGCATACTGGATATAAAAGCGCCGACCGCTGGCAGCATCAAGTTGTTCGGTGTTGATGTGCGTGATATCAGTACACGAGCCAGCCGTTTGTCAGCTCGTCAAAAAATGCAAATCGTGTTTCAGGATCCCATGTCTTCACTGGATCCACGCATGCCTGTATTCGATCTTATCGCCGAACCATTGGGCGTGTTTGGCTATTCTGCAAAGGCCGTTTTTTCTCGCGTCAACGAACTGATATCCCTGGTTGGCCTTGACAGTCATCATCTTGAACGGTTTCCTCAGCAACTGTCGGGTGGGCAATGCCAACGCGTGTGTATTGCGCGGGCCTTGGCGCTGGAACCCAAGTTGTTGATTCTGGACGAGCCTGTGTCTGCACTGGATGTGTCCATTCGCGCAGGCATTGTCAATCTGCTACAGGACTTGAAGATGTCCTTGGGTTTGTCGTATTTATTTGTAGCCCATGATCTGGCACTTGTCAGACATATCGCTGATCGTGTGGCAGTCATGTATCTGGGGACGATAGTGGAAACTGGTGATGTACATTCGGTGTATCAGAATCCCACTCATCCCTATACTCGATGCTTGCTGTCGGCTGTGCCCATTCCCGATCCGGATATAGAACGACAACGACGTCGCCTTGTGGCATCTGGCGAGTTACCCGGGCCTGCAAACCCACCTTCAGGCTGTCGTTTTCATACCCGTTGCCCCAGGAAAGAGCAGCTTAGTGATGAGCGTCAGAAACGATGTGAGGACCAGTCACCTGCCTTGCTTGATGTTCCTATTGTCCAGCATAGTGGCTACAAACAGCGCGTTCACAGCAGCGCCTGTCATTTTAATGATATTCCGTGGCAGAAGGGTTAGTTGATTTCGGAGCCGTCTTTGATAAGCTGACGTAGTGTGTGGAAACGAGCTAACTCAGGTTTGATGAGTTTTCTTTTTGAGTTTTTAATCTCCTTGTCATTTCTGGATGGCTCGTAGTCAGAGACTTCATCAGATTGTCGACTAAAATGCAGGACACACACGATGCGACATCAGAAGCAATCTCGTTTTGACTAACTACTACCCACTGGATCCATAACCTGGAGGAGTTTCAATTGATTAAATCCTATCCGCTGGCATCGTTGCTGGTTGCTTTAGTGCTGTTAGTTGCTTGTGGCGATAAACAGGATGTATCTGACGCGCCTTCAGCTACTGAGGCAGACAGTTCCGAGGCTTCTGAGGAAGGTGCATCGGGGGATCAGGTGTCTGTCACTGCTCAGGATATCAACCCTCGTGATCGTGCCAGTATGCGCCAAGGGGGTGAGCTGACGCTAGGTCTGACCAGTTTTGCCGAGAACTGGAACCCGATGCACGTCGATGGAAACAATTACGATTACTCGCGTGTGCGGGAATCCCTGTTGCCTGCTTTTTTCGATTTCGATGCGCAAGGAGTTCCTTCGCCTAATCCAGACTATGTCCTGTCGGTTGAGGTTGTCGGCGAAGAACCCACTCAGGTGCGCTACTCCTTGAACCCCGATGCGGTCTGGGGTGATGGCAGTCCGATTGATGGTGACGACATGATCGCCAAGTGGAAAGCCTGCAACGGTGAGAATCCTGAATTTAACTGTGTATCCACTGAATCCTACGAACCTATCGCGCAAATGACGCTAGGCGATGTTAAAACACAGGTGACCGTGACCTACAAGAGTTCGTTTCCTGACTGGAGTCAAGGGTTCAGCACGCCGGGGGCTATCAAGGCCGAAAGTATTGCCAACGCAGAGGTGTTCAATACAGGCTGGAGTGAGTTAAACAATGACTGGCTGTCCGGTCCCTTCAAGGTCGGCAGTTTCGATGAAACACAGAAAGTCATGACTCTTGTGCCCAACGAAAAATGGTGGGGTGAGCCACCTCTGCTGGAGCGCATTGTCTGGCGGGCTATTGCGCCTGATGCCAAGGCGCAAGCCTTTGCTAATCAGGAAATTGATGCCTTCGATATCGGATCTGATCCGGATGGTTTTCAGCGGGCGCTGCGGGTTGAAAATGCTGAAATACGCAAGGCCGGTGGCCCTAACTTCCGACACTTTACCTTCAATTCAAAGGCTGGTCTGCTGCAGGAGTTGTCAATAAGACAAGCTATTGTCTACGGTCTGGACAGGCAATCCATTGCGGCAAGTGATCTTGCCGGGATTGACTGGCCTGTGAAGCCGTTGAACAATCACGTGTTTCTGGAAGGGCAATCAGGCTTCGTTGATACGGCCAGTATTACCGGGCTTGACTACAATCCTGACAAAGCGCGTGCCCTGCTTGATGAACAGGGATGGAACGTGGGAGATGATGGTATTCGCGAAAAAGACGGGCAGAAACTGATTGTGCGCTTTTCGCAGTTAGCGACTGTCAAGGCCTCTGAAAATGAAGCGATACAGGCTCAAAGCATGTTGAGGGAAATTGGTATCCAGCTGGATATCGTCACCGTGCCTGTT
The DNA here is from genome assembly GCA_045110475.1 of Granulosicoccus sp. Classification (GTDB taxonomy): domain Bacteria; phylum Pseudomonadota; class Gammaproteobacteria; order Granulosicoccales; family Granulosicoccaceae; genus Granulosicoccus. The sequence goes on along the minus strand of JBGCGC010000082.1, from coordinate 20,327 downwards.
GCGCGTTTTGGCCCTACGCTGACCGGTCATGAGTTTGAAATAATCGCCTTCTCATGGGTCGGCACACCGTACCCATTCAGTGGGATCAAACAAATCTACGGAAGCAATTCCGAGAGCAATTTTGCGCAACTCTCGTTACCTGAGGTTGATGAGCTGGCTGCAAAAATAGCCACGGAGACCGATCAGCAGCAACGCATTGCGCTGGCCAATCAGGCGGATCGTATTATCTGGGAAAACGTTCATACCTTGCCGCTTTATCAGCGCCCGGAACTCATCGCCACCCGACGCGATTTGGCAAACTACGGAGCGTTTGGATTAAGCAGTGCACATTGGGAAAATATCGGTTTTACCGAATAAAAAAAGGTTATTTTTCGAACGCGTGAATTTATGTCTTATTAAACACTATTCACCGGCAACAACGATGAGCAAGACAGATGGCACTTAAGTTATTGGCAATTGGCGAAGCAATGGCAGAATTACGCCAATCTGCAATGTCGGACTACAGTGTCGGTTTTGCAGGAGACACTTTTAACACAGCCGTCTATTGTTCCAGGGCATTGCCACCCGAGGCAAAGGTCAGTTTCATGACTCGAGTGGGTATGGACCCGCTATCGCAGTCGTTTCTTGATCTGGCGAACTCGGAAGGGCTGGATACTTCTTTTATTTCAAAAGATCAGGATCACAATATAGGCATCTATTCAGTATCGACCGATGGTGCCGGTGAGCGTAGCTTTCACTATTGGAGAAGCAATTCTGCCGCAAGAAAAATATTTCAGATCGATGAGTCAGTCAATTTTCTTCCACCCGCTGACATCGTCTATCTATCAGGAATCACACTAGCTATCATGCATCCTGCCGCTAGACAGCGGTTGATAGAGTATTTGCAAAAACTATCAGATAATGGCGATAGCCTTGTCGCGTTTGATTCAAACTTTCGCCCGCAACTGTGGGAAAACAGGGAAACCGCCAGACAAGTCATTGGTGATATGTGGAGCCTTGCCGATATCGCATTGCCATCCATTGATGATGAGATGGATTTGTTTGAGGATAAGAGTGAGGAGGCAGTGCTATCAAGATTCTCGTCACACGACTGGACGGCGTGCGCGGTCAAACGAGGCGTCAGGGGGCCAGTCTCACCCGGTATCAAGACTGACGCCCATCCGCAGTTTGAACCCGCAGACAAGGTGGTTGACACAACCGCTGCTGGCGATAGTTTCAACGGTGGTTATCTGGCCGCTTTCATACTCGGTAAATCTGAAATCGACTGTCTATCAGCCGGGCACGCTTGTGCTTCGCGCGTTGTAGGTTTTCGTGGCGCTATCACACCGTCTGCGTAATAGTGACTTCAAGTGAATGGTCACCAGTGGAGCTTGCGAAATAATTCGGCATAAAGGACTAAAACAGTTAAGCCAGAGAATCAACAGATCTTACGGCGGTACAGAAAATGGATTTATTTCTCTAACTTCCCTTAGTCGTATGCTGCGATAAGTATCGTAGAACCAGTCGCAGTACCGGCAATAGCCATATGAGAATAACCAGCACCCCCAGAGTCGCGGCAATGGGTCTTGAGAAAAACCCGGAAAATTCACCGTCAGCCTTGATCATCGAGGACATGAAGTTACGCTCCAGCATGGTGCCCAGAACGATGCCGAGGATGGTAGGTGCAACAGGAAAACCGTTTTCTTCCATCACATAAGCCAGGATGCCCATGACCAGCATCACGCTGATGCCAAAGACGGTGTTGTTGATGGCGAATGCACCCACAATACAGAACATCAGAATAATGGGAATGAGTACATTTCTTGGAACCAGAAGAATTGATCGTGACAAGCGTATGGCGATAAATCCCAGCGGAATCAGTGCAAGGTTTGCCAGAAAGAATACGATGAAGACGGCATGAATTAATTCGGGCTGTTGCATGAACACGGTGGGGCCGGGGTTCATGCCTTTCATATACAGAACACCAATGACAATAGCCGTGATTGAATCTCCGGGTATGCCAAACACAAGAGCGGGTACCCAGGCACCCGCCAGTCCGGCATTGTTGGCAGTTCCTGCATCTACCAGACCTTCGACATGGCCGGTGCCGAATTTTTCGCGTTTCCTGGAAAAGCGTTTGGACAAGGCATACGCAATCCACGCAGCGATGTCAGCACCTGCGCCTGGCAAGATACCGACAATAGCGCCAATCGAGCCGCCGCGCGCGACGTTGAGCTTGTGTTGGTAAATGATACCGCCAATGCCACGAAATACATGCTTGATAGGCTGTTGTGGAATCGTGTGCTGAGAATGAGGTGCGGCAATGAAGCGAAGAACCTCAGAGATAGCAAACATGCCAATCATTGCCGGTATGAAGCTGATGCCGCCCATCATTTCGACATTGCCGAATGTGAAGCGTGGATGGCCTGCAGTAACATCAATACCGATTGTTGCGATAAACAGGCCGAGTAGCAAAGAAACCAGCCCCTTGACTGTTGAACCGGTTGAAACGACGACAGCACAGGACAAACCAAGACATGCCAGCCAGAAGTACTCGAACGAGGAAAACTTGATGGCAAACTCAGCCAGTGTTGGAGCCGTCATGGCAAGCATGATGGAACCGATGACGCCACCGATTGCCGAGCATACGAGGCTGACACCAAGTGCCGTTTCGGCCTTGCCCTTGCGCGTTAGAGCGTAGGCTTCATCACAGTATGCGGCGGAGGCGGGTGTGCCCGGGATACGCAACAATGCGCCGGGGATGTCGCCGGCAAAAATGGCCATTGCCACGGTGGTAACGATGACCGCAATAGCGGGCACCGGATCCATAAAAAAGGTAAACGGTATCAGTAGCGCCGCAGCCATGGTGGCGGTTAGGCCGGGTATTGACCCGACAAAAAGACCAAAGATGGCGGCCAGTAGCATGACACCCAGTACGCCCGGATCCAGAACCAACGAAAGCGCAAGCCACAGTGCATCCATGGCGTCTTACCCGATCCAGCGAAGCAACAGCCCCGGAGGTAGCGGGACAAGCAATACTTTGGCAAACAGCAATTGCAGAGTGATCGTGGCGGTCGTTGCGACGAGTACAGCGGTTATCAGCGAATTGCCAAGGCGGTACAAAAGCGTACCAATGATAACAATGGATAGCGGAATAAAGCCTATCCAGTCCGACAAGAGAATATAGCTAATCAGCAAGCCCGGAACCAACACCATGTTGGTTAGCCGGGACTTGTCGTGTATCCAGTCTCCCCACTCAACCCAGACACGTTGTGTGCTTGCCGATTCAGTCTGGGTCTGTGTTGAGTCAGCAGCCACGTCATTACGCCGATACAATTTCAGTCCACGAACAATAAGAATCAGGCCGCAGGCCAACAAGCAGCTACCAATCAGGGTAGGGAACAAGCTGGGCCCATAGGCCTGTCCGTGCAGCGAGGGAAAGGTGGTGCTGTAGGCAATCACGGCGATTGCAAAAATGCTCAGCACCAGCCCTGATATCGCATCGTTCAGACGCATGGACTACTTCGCCATACCTACCGCTTGCATGACATCACCCAGCGAGGCATCACTTGCGGCCATCCAGTCGACGAACTCATTGCCCGGCTTCCAGACCAGACCAAAGCCACGGCCGTTCATGAATTCCTGAAATTCTTCGGACTGCCAGACCTTGTCAAAGGCGGCGGTCAGTGTGGTGGTAACCTCTTCAGGCATGCCTTTGGGACCTGCCAGACCACGCCATGCCGCCAGTTGCCAATCGATACCAGTTGCTTCAGCAAGCGTTGGGACGTCCGCAAACGCATCAATGCGCTCATCGTTCATGATGGCCAGCGACTTGACCTTGCCCGCATCGATCAGTGCAGCAGCTTCAACGATGGAGCATGTGACAACGTCGACGCCTTCAGCAACCAGCTCCTGCAGTCCGGGTGCTGCGCCTTGCGAAGGTACCCAGGGAACCGCATCAGGACTGATACCTGCGGTATTCAGCATACCAGCGAGAGCTAGATGCCAGATACCACCTTGTCCTGTGCCAGAGCCTTTGTGAGTCCCTGCATCGGCTTTTACCGCATCGATCATGTCCTGCGCAGTTTCCCACGGTGAATCAGCCCTGACCAGAACACCTGCGGCATCAGCGTTGTACAAGGCTATGGGTGTGTAGTCCGTGCCTGTCAGTTCGGTAAGACCAGCCCAGTGCATCATGCCTATTTCGACAGTGACCACACCAATGGTATAGCCATCAGGTTTGGCGGTAGCGATTGCTGAATGTCCAACAACACCACTGCCACCGGTACGATTGACCACGTTGAAGGGTTGGCCAAGTTCCTTTTCAAGCAGTGAACCGATCATGCGGCCTGTTGCATCGGTACCGCCGCCAGCGCTCCAGGGAACAATGAGTGTAACCGGACGTTCTGGCCACGCGGCCAGGGCAGGTGTCAGTAACTGTGACACCACTATTGCCGCTATCCCACTTCCTGTGATAAAGCTTTTTATGGGGTGTTTGCAAAATCTGCGCATTATCGGTCTCCTCAATTGTTGTTTAAGCGCTTGTATCGACAGAATCGGATAGATAAGGTAAAGCCATTAGTTTCATTCGCTATTGACAACACCGTATTGCAACACTTGATTTTCCAGACGGACAATCAACAGCCATACGGTACTATGTTGCCAAGCCTATTGTTGGTTGGTTGCAAATAAATGACTATCCGAACTATTGATCAAGTATCCCTTGCGTGTGTACATAACGGTATGCGACATGAAAAGGAACTTGTAAAATCATACTAACTTAGCCTTTGTGGTATATCAACAAAGGCTTAACCTGGATTATTCATGAAGCCACGGGGACGCCCAATCCAGATTAAGCTGATTTTCATTGTTGTGCTCGCCCTGCATGAACAATACGACAAATGAACACTGACCACGATCACGCAAAACACGCGGATGAGGCACTGATTTCTTCCGCCGTACACTGCATTGCTCAGAAGTCAAACGGCGTGCCTCTGACATCAGCTGCCGCGATAACGCTGAACTTCCACCCCGATACAACATGTGGCACGCTCAACCTTGTATCGCAACTGGCAAACGAGGGCATCTACCGTTCACAGTTTGAAACCGGAAGCAGTAACGGTAGCGTCTCGGCTCATACCGGTGGTAGTCGCTGGAAGTGGGAAAGCGCCATGTTCTGCGGTATCTACGATAGTGCGCACCCCGCTCAACGTGTCAAATACGGAGCCCTTAACTACGACAAACACTCAGCCGGTGCTGCGCCACGTTTTGGTTCTGCGCATCTACGCTTGAAGTACGGCGTGCTTGATAGAGCGACGTTTGCCTACCCCGACAGTCATTTTAATCCCGTTGACTTTGGCACGCGCAAAAAAATGAATCTGATAGCACTGGCTAAAACCAACGCTGTGGGTCTTGATTCACTTGACAACTACATCGAAGCTCACGTTCACGGTCCTTTACTAATGAATACGGATGTTGAGGCAATCGTTCTTGATCCCAGTTTCAAGAATACCCCGGTTGAACTGGCCGCGCATCGTCTGCCGTTTGATGTTGAATGGCATGACGGTTTTCGTCTGGTAGCTGACCGTTATGCTGATTGCCTTGCTTATCGTGATTATCAGACGGCTGAATTTCTTCAACCGTTGTTTGAAAAAGGTGACGTAAACGCAGCTTGCTTGACTGCCTACCGCGATGGGTCGATAGATCCACAGATAGTAAAAAAAGCCTGGCATTGTATTGTGAGGTTTGGAGGCGCACTCACGTAATTCAATAGTCAAATTTCGAATTCACGCACCGACATCGAAGGTCTTCGGCACAACAACTTTAAAGCTACGGTCCTCAGAATCTGTAAAGTACAAGTCACAATCATAACCCTGATCATCAAGGAAGCTGAAAATGCGGCGCGGATTCGATAAGGCGTAGGGGACGATCAGAGTGGCAATGCGATGACGTGTCGCCTTGGGAAATCGAGCGCTTAAACAGGTACTCACCGGCAAGCCCTCATAATCTACCGGATCTACGCCAGGAAAGTCGGTTACCTGGGACAGCTCTGCCGCTCCAGCTTCCGACCAGAGAATCTGACCGTAAAAGCCAGCCTTTTCTCCTGTATAACGGAACGTCTTGCTACCGAGTTTCATCAGTGAGTTGGTATGAATCAGCCAGTCAACGGACACGGCCTTATCGGCATCGATGGCATCAACAATGACAAAGTAGCTGTTATCGACAAAGTAGATGTCGCGCAGAACGCTCGTTACCTCGGGCGTCAGTGACTGGTACGCAGCAGTCGCATCGCCTTGAATATAGATATGGTTTTCGCGTTTTTCTGCGCAAACCAAATGCCCTGATGATCGCATGGCAAGGGCCTTGTCTTTCGCTGCATACTGTCCTTTTCCGTCAATAAGAATGGCATTTTTTGATCGTGTCTGACGTCGCCAGTTTTGATGCATGGTGCTGTTGAATGCTACATAGTGTCCGGATTGAATGGCCAGGTCCTCACCAAAACCTGCCAGACAAAAGGCATTCTGATCACCATGACTATGGCTGATGGAGCCATAGCGAGAAGACTTCATGACAAACTGTATGTGCCTGTCAGGATTTGCCATATCAACCTGAATGGCAGCCCAGCCGATGCCTTCGAACCAGCGCAGGGTGTCGTGCGCTGCCGGTGGTTTTGCTTCGACCACAGGAAAGTCGGTACGATAGGCTAACTCGTCAAAATTAAGATCCCACCAACCGTAGTTATAAAAGGCCATTTCAGTACCGGGATCATTCCTTTTTATTTCATCGTAATACCATTGGTAAGCCCCGTTTCCGGTAACACCGGCAAACTGTCTCAGGTTATAGCCAATTTTCAGAGAAGGAAGGTCACCCATCGTGCTGTCATCGCCAAAGGTTGCACGACGAGTGTCCGGTGCTTTGGTAAACAACGGAAAGTCACCGGTTGCCTGAAAGAAGGGTCGCTGGTACAGATCAATACCCGTATAGCCTTTAAGCAAATTGGCAGCATCTATCAGGTACGCCATACCGGTCATCCAGTAATGCGGACCCTCAGCCCAGCCACCTTGCGCATCACCCCAGGGCGAATACACCGTAGCTAGAAACTCAATAGCGTAGTTTAGCCAGCCTTCGGCTTCAGGTTCGTCATCCAGTAATGCAATAGAGGCAGGAATGAGCACCGCCGATACGGCACGAACTGCGTGGCTGTCAAACGGGAACAACTGTATGTTTGCATGCTTGATGATGTGGTCGGCGGTCTCGCGCGTGCGTGTCAGCAAGGCCTTGCGCACCAGCGTTCTTTCATCGTCACTGAGTTCGTCATATAACCAGTCATAGCCCCAGGCCAGAGCACCGTTGACACGAAACGCCCATTCGTCGGTGTAGGCGCGTGATGTTGTGCCAGCGGGATTCCACGACGCGGTCTCTAGCAGCCATTGTTTTGCGCGCTCGAGCATTGCCTGATCATCAGTGATCTTGCCCGCAACAGCCAGATGCCGAATCGCGTAGATCAGCTCCTGACAGTCGATGTAGGTTTGTCGCCAGACGGCAGCAACGCGTTTATGATCCGGGTAGCCGGCTGGCTCTTTCATTATGTCCCGCTCCATCCAGGGGCGAGCCGATTTCTCATAAAACACGTTCCAGGTGCAATGCGCAGGATCAGCAGAAAGGCTTTGTCTGAAAGAGGCAATCCTGTTCTTGTTCATCCAAAGCCGCGGATGATCCTTATTGGCCTGTGCATAGCGTTGATGACGGCCCGGCAGGGGTGTTGCTGGCAGGTTGGCGGTGATGCTGAAGTGACGATCAGTGCTCCAGTGGCTGACCGGGACATTGTCTTCACTTGACCACAGTGCGTATGACCAGACGTAGTCGCCTTCAGGCAATACCTTGTCGGGGGTAAAAAAATTCAGGGTAATGGCTTCAAACTGCTGTGTTTTGTCATCCTCGTATCGTTTATCGCCGGATAGCCTAACGACAAACTCCGCCTCATCATCAATGGTGGGTAACCAGGTGAAGCGCGGCGGGTTTTCTATTATGGGGGTGTCAACCGTTGGCGAGTACTGGATAGTCAGTCTGCCCGCAGCAGGTTCGTCAAGTGCCTGTACCGAATCATTGAGCTGTTTGCCACTTGACATAGTGTTTATAAAATTGACTTTTAAATGAAAAAGGGGTGCAGGCCGATGCTCTACACCCCTGATAAAAACAAGCCTTATCCGTACTGGCGAGAATAGGCAGCCTGCATAACGCCAATGACTTCGTCATAACCCATTTTTTTCAATGTAGCTATGTAATCGTCCCAGTCGGCTACCACATCACCGGTTCCCAGAATCCACGCTTGCTGGCGCTCGAGCATGTAGGTACGAATCGAGGCCCAGTATTTATCAAATACCTTCTGTTCATCGGGATTCATGGCGACGCCAAGAAACTGGTCAACCAGATAATCACCTTGGTCGTATAGCGCGATACCTTCCAGTGCAACCGAGTTTGACCATTGGCGTTCATAGTTGTAGTCCTGAAAATACCCGCGCTGAATCTGCGCACCGATGGCGTAAAGTTGTGAATTCACAGGCTTGTCTGCGCTCAATACAGCGTCAGTGAACTTGGGCTTGCCATCAACCATCGTCCAGGTCTGGCCCTCAACACCGAAATTTTGCAGGTTACGTCCTGTTTCAGAAAACCAGAAATCGAAGTACTTGATGGTCTCGACTGGATGCTCGTTGGTATGGCCTATCGCCCAACCATCCGGCTTGACGGGAATCCTGCGATGCTCTGCCATTCTTACTCCGGAAATTGACGCCGGCGGTGGAAATGCCTTGAACGTAAAGCCATCAACCTTGTCTTTCAGTGATACGTTGTAACCCGAGGTGGATGCAAACCAGTCATGCGTCATACCGCCAAGATTCTCTGACAACAAGAATTCACGTGATGAAGATCCGCGGGTAAATATTTCGGCGTCAATCAGACCTTCTGAATACCACTTAGCCATATTCTTGATGCCTTCGCGATAACCTTCACCGGCATAGCCGTGCATGATTTTTCCGTTATCGACATAAAAGTCGTGATAACTGTCTGAGCCTGAGGAACGACCGTCCCAGAAGGTAACCAGGCGAAGTACTTCCTGCCATTGACGTGCGAAAAATGGCACTTCATCTTTCTTGCCATTGCCGTTAGGGTCGTCGTTGCGGAATGCTGTCAGTACTTTGTAAAGTTCGTCGATAGTCTGAGGCTCTTCAAGACCGAGGGTTTCCAGCCAATCCTGTCGCATGAAATACGCACGACCGTATTTACCGTCAGGTAGATAGGGGATGTAATACAGATTACCATCGGCACTGGTTGCCGCTGCTCGCAGGTCGGGTTTCTCATCAAAGAAGGCCTTTATATTAGGCGCATGTTCATCGATAAGATCGTTGAGAGGGATAAAGGCGCCCTCAGGGCCAAATTGATCGACAAATTCCTTAACCTTGCCACCACCAACGATGTTGGGGATGTCACCAGTGGCCATCAGCAGGTTCATCGCTTCCCGACTATCTTCTGTGTTCTTGCCTGATGTCTTGTCGAGCAAGTGAATACCGGTGAGTCTGCGCGCTTCTTGTTCCACGGGCCAGTCTTCCTGGTAGCCGGGGTATTGTTTAGCGTGCATGTGAATGGTCAGCTCGATTGGCTCTTCACTGATTCGGTGCTCGGTTTCTGCCATGGCCGGACTGATAACAGTGGCGGCTGACAGAATGAGCGTTGCAATGGTGCTTTTTTGCATACGTTTTTCTCCAGTTGGTGGTCGGGTATTTCTTGTGTTGTTCATTCTTTTACACCTCCAAGCATGATGCCTTTGTTGAAGTACTTTTGCAGAAAGGGATAGAAAATCAGTACTGGTATGATGGAACAGACAATAATGGCGGAGCTTACCGTCTCGAACGAATAAGCTGCGTTCAACAAAGTTGATGAAAACTCTTCGGTATCCTGCAGCTCTGTGATGACATGGCGCAAATAGACCTGCAACGGCACCTTGTCCCGATCCTGCAGCAGTATCATGGCCCAGAAAAAACCGTTCCAGCGCGATACCACGCAAAACAGCGCAACAGTTGCGATAGCCGGCTTGGCCAATGGCATGTATACCTTCCACAGTATCTGGAATTCGTTAGCACCATCCATACGGGCTGCCTCTTCAAAAGACTGTGGTACGGCTTCGAAAAAATTACGCAGCAGAATTATATTAAATCCGTTGACAGCGAATCCGATGATGATGCCAAAGTAGCTGTCCAGTAGCCCAAGATCGCGCATGTTGAGAAAGAAGGGGATCAGCCCTGCGTTAAACCACATGGTAAAGGCGACCAACAGGTTCCAGAACCGTCGCCCATAGAGGTTCTTGCGCGACAGGGCATAAGCGCCGGGGATGATAAACGCAAGCGACATCAGTGTGCCGCCAATGGTATAGATAAACGTGTTTTTATAGCTGATCCAGAATTTTGGTTCGGACAGCGCATATTTATAGGCGGCCAGTGTTGTGTCTATCGGCGTTAACACGACATTGCCGGCAGCTGCCTGAAACCCTGAGCTGAACGAGACGGCTGCAATATAGATAAACGGGTACAGTGCCGACACGGTGAATATGCCAATCAGAAACATGTTCAGCCAGACGAACATCTTGTCGCCGCGGGAATACAGGTTGGTGGTGTTCATGTTCTGAGCCTGCCTACCAGATAGAGGTATTGGAGTAGCGTCGGGAGATCGAGTTTGCTGCCATGACCATGGCAAACGCGACGACCGCATTGAACAGTCCAGCCGCCGCAGCCAGATCATATTGCCCGCTAAGCAGACCTTGTCGATAGATAAACGTATTGACGACATCGGCAGTTTCGAAAGTGGCTGGTTGATACAATAGAATGATCATCTCGAAGCTGACTTCCAGCAGGTTGCCAATACGTATGATCAGCATGATAAGAATGGTTGGCAGTATCGATGGCAGGGTAATCCGCCACATCATCTGCCATCGTGAGGCGCCATCGACAACCGCACTTTCATACAGGGTAGGGGAGACGCCTGCTATGGCGGCAAGATAGACGATGGATTGAAACCCGGCTTCCTGCCAGATGGTGGTGCCGATAAAGATGGGTCGAAACCACTCGGGTTTGGTCAGGAAGTACACGGGTTCAAACCCCAGTGCAGAAATGACAGTGTTTACCACACCTGAAGAGGGTGAAAACCCGGCAATGACAATGCCTGCGATAATAACTGAGGAGATAAAGTGTGGAAGGTAGACGATGGTTTGCGTGGTCTTTTTGAATGTCTGATTAATTACCTCGTTAAACATCAGCGCCAGCAGTATCGGCATGGGAAAGCCTATCAGCAGTGTGTAGAAACTGATAACGAAGGTGTTCTTTATCGCGCGTATGAACTGATCGTTACCAAACAGGGTTTCAAAATGTTCAAACCCGATCCAGGGGCTACCTGCCACACCACGAAACACACTGTAGTCCTTGAAAGCCACCTGCAATCCATACATGGGTTTGTACAGAAAAACGATCAGCCAGATAACGGTGGGCAGCAACATCAGGTATATCTGCCAGTCACGCTTTATATGATCGACAATGCGGTGCATGCGGCCAGGTGGCGCGCTCAATACTTTCTTGTCATACACTGCGTTTTTTTTGCCTTGCAGGGTATTCACGCGCTTTGAGCCTGACCTGCGAGCGCGACGCCAGTCTCGCTGTCAAACAATTTGATCAACTCAGGTTTTATAGTGAATCCGGTAACTGACTTCAGCATCTCGATTCTGCCGAGAGTGCCAGTACGCAACACAAAGGGATCGTCACCGAGTTTTGCGTGCAACAGGGCCTCAGAGCCCAGCGTCTCGACCAGATCCAGTTCAAAGCCGATGTGGTCTTTGGTCTCTTTTGTTGCAATTTCTGCAAATTCGGGCCGAACACCAACGATAATTTCCTTGCCCGCTGACTGTTTCAATACCGGTAGAGCCGGTAGTGGCAATTGCTGATCACCAATCTTTGCCACCGGGCCATTCTGGCCATCGGCAAGTGTTGCCCTAATCTGGTTCATGGGAGGCGAGCCAAGAAAGCCTGCGACAAATGCATTCGCAGGATTCAGGAAAAGCTCCATCGGCGTACCTATCTGTTCGATATTACCGTCTTGCATGACGACGATCCGATCAGCCAGTGTCATGGCTTCTACCTGATCGTGTGTGACATAAATGCTGGTGGCGCCCAGACGTTTGTGCAGACGCTTGATCTCGGCACGCATCTGCGTACGCAGCTTGGCATCCAGATTAGATAAGGGTTCATCGAAAAGAAAGACCTTGGGGCGTCGCACAATGGCGCGACCCATGGCCACACGTTGCCTTTGTCCACCCGATAAGTCGGCCGGACGACGTTCGAGATAGGGCGTCAGGCCAAGAATGTCAGCAACCTCGTCAACGGTCTCCTTAATCCGCTCTTTAGGCTCTTTTCTGATACGCAAACCGAAAGCGATGTTTTCTGCGACGTCAAGATGGGGGTACAGGGCATAGTTCTGAAAGACCATGGCCACATCGCGATCCTTTGGTGCCACTCTGTTGACGACTCGGCCATCAATAGTGAGTACACCAGACGATATTTCTTCAAGCCCTGCAATCATTCTGAGTGTGGTTGACTTGCCGCAACCTGACGGACCCACCAGAACAACAAATTCCTTTTCGGCGACTTCCAGGTCGACGCCATGAACCACTTGAATATCCCCATAGGCCTTGACGATACTTTCAAGCTTGACACCAGACATACGTTCTCCAAAAAATCGTCACTACGGTGAGGCTGAATCGGCTGGCGAATGATGATTACCAACGCTTAAGTTGATGCATGGTGCTGGGACTTTCATACCGTTGAACCAGTGCCAGAGTCCAGTTTGACAAAAGTTCGCATAACGTAAATGGTATACTAGTATTTTGACGGGTGCAATTCACTTTTTTCCGTAATGGCAATGATCTGCTAAACATGAAAATTACAGACGTTCTTGTCACGCCTATTGCCATCCCGGATGTGCCGCTGGCTAATACCAAAGGTGTCCACCCTTCGGTATTTCTGCGTGCCGTTATTCAGGTCAAGACCGATAACGGGCTAACTGGCCTGGGTGAAGCCTACGGTGCTGCGCGCACGCTCAAGGGTCTGCAACGCGTAGCGACAGAACTGGCAGGTCTGGATCCTTATAATCTGCGAGAGCTAAGGCGTCGAATAGAAGCAGCTTTACCCGAAGGCGGTGGCGTCAACGCACCCACAGCGTTGGCAGATCACAAGGTTGTCGATGTGGTTTACAGCGCCTACGAGATTGCTCTGCTTGATATTCGTGGCAAAGATGTCAACCGACCGCTTTATGATTTGCTGGGTGGGGCGGTACGTAAAACGATCGCCTTTGGTGGTTATCTTTTCTACAAATTCGAAAAACAGGATTTGACGTTTGGGCCGGATATCATGGGCGAGGTAATGACCCCGGATGCGCTGGTTGCTCAGGCCAAAGAGTTTTCAGCACAGTACGGATTCAAATCGTGGAAGCTCAAAGGTGGCGTTCTGGAGCCAGAGCTGGAGATCGAAACCATGCTGAAACTGCGCGAAGCGTTTCCCACCCACCAGCTCAGGATAGACCCCATGGGGGCATGGACAGTCCCCACGGCTATAGAGGTGGTCAGGAAACTCGATGGCGTGCTGGAATATCTGGAAGATCCGTGCAAGGGCATGGATGCCATGGCTGAGCTATCAAGCCATATAGACATGCCACTGGCTACCAATCTGGTGGTCGTGGAATTCGAACAGATCATCGAAGCGGTCAAGAAGGACGCGGTACAGATCGTGTTGTCCGATCATCACTACTGGCGCGGTGCAACCGGCGCTATCTATCTTGGTGAGATGTGTCGGGCAGCCAATCTGGGTGTATCCATGCACTCCAACTCGCACCTGGGCATCTCTCTGGCAGCCATGTGTCATGTTGCTGCCGCCACGCCAAATCTAACCTACGATTGCGACACGCACTACCCGTGGTCTACCAAGGAAATCATCAAGGGTGGACGTCCGGAGTTCAAGGATGGCACCTTGCAGGTACCCGAAGGGCCTGGTCTGGGAGTGGAGCTGGATGAGGACGCCGTCGCCGAATTGCATGAGCTATACAATGCAGCGATGGTTATGGATCGCGACGACACTGATGAGATGCTCAAGTACATCCCTGACTATGTGCGCAAGGTTCCAAGGTGGTAAATACCTGTGCGTTTAAGCGCCATCAATGCAAAACAGCGGTCAGCGTTCCATCGAAACGGTCTATGCCCGATGTCCACTTTTATACTTGCGTGTCAATTTCCTATTCAGGCTAAAGGATCAGACTTATGGAGCAACCACTGAAAATAGCCGAGCGCCGAACCAGCGTCGATCTGGTGTTCGATCACCTGTACCAGGAAATTGTGTCGATGCGCCTGTTACCCGGGACAAAGATCTCCGAGGCAGAAATTGCCAGCCTGTTTGATATATCGCGTCAGCCCGTGCGTGATGCTTTCAGTCGTCTGGAAAATCTTGACTTGCTCCTGATACGTCCACAGCGCGCCACCACCGTCAAGCGCTTCTCGTTCAAGGCAGTCAATACCGCACGGTTTGTACGTGCAGCCGTCGAAGCGGAAGTCCTGCGTCGGGCGGCGCGCGCCTGTGACACGCAAGGCAATGAGCTGCTGGAGGCTCGACTAGCCGACCAGAAAGCGGCGGTCACTGGCAATGACTATGATCTCTTTCGGACACTGGACTACGCGTTTCACGAGGCACTGTGTACAGTGGGCAAGGTTGATTTTGCGTTCGATGTCATTGCCAGAGACAAGGCAAAAGTGGATCGGCTTTGTGTACTTGGAATGGCTCGCAACGAGCGGTTGGAACTATTGCTCAATGACCACATCAGTATTGCCACGATGATTCGCAACAATGATGAGCAAGGTGCTGTTGATGCTGGCATGCTGCATCTATCAAGGCTTGATGACACGATTGCTGCCATACGTGAAGAGCATGCCGATTATTTCGACGATTAAATCTAGTTGTCCTGACCTTCATACCGTCACCGGGGATTGACATGCGTGATCATACTCATCAACTCGCGAGTCTACAGACACCTTGCCTGGTTATTGACGAGGCGAAGATGACGCGCAACATTGATCGCCTTGCCGATCGCGCACGTGAGCTGGGTGTCGTGTTGCGTCCGCATCTTAAAACGGTTAAATCTATTGAAGCTGCCTATCGTGTGTTAACTAACCGTACAGGACCCGCTACGGTATCCACGCTGGCAGAGGCTGAGGCCTTCGCCGCTGCTGGCATCAATGACATTACCTATGCGGTAGGTATTTCGCCCCAGAAGCTTGAACGTGTCCTGGCGTTACGTCGCAGCGGCTGCGATCTTAACGTTATTCTGGATTCTGAGGCGCAGGCCAATGCCGTTTGCGAAGCCTCTCAGGCATCAGGTATTGCCATTCCTGCCATGATTGAAATAGACAGTGATGGGCACCGTGGTGGATTGGCTCCTGACGATCCGACACTGATCACGATTGGCAAAATCCTGAATGACAACGGTGCGCAATTACGAGGTGTACTGACGCATGCAGGTGAAAGCTACGGTGCTGAAGCAGCGGCAACGCAGGCAGAATTTGCGGAGATGGAACGTGCCGCTGTGGTCAGTGCCGCAGACATACTCAGGGCTGCAGGTCTTCCTTGTCCAGTGGTGAGCGTGGGTTCCACACCCACCGCGCACGCTGCAGCCAATCTCAACGGTGTTACCGAAATGCGCGCCGGCGTGTACGTGTTTTTTGATCTGGTGATGGCCGGTATCAATGTGTGCACTGTCGACGATATCGCCTTGTCGGTCTTGACGACTGTTATCGGACATCAGAAAAAACGGGGCTGGATTATTGTCGATGCAGGCTGGATGGCCATGTCGCGCGATCGTGGAACCGCAACACAAACACGGGATCAGGGGTACGGTGTTGTGTGTGATGTCAACGGTCAGGTACTGCCGGACTTGATCATGTTGCAGGCTAATCAGGAGCACGGCGTTATCGCGTGTCGTGCAGGGACAGAGGGGAAGATACCGGAGCTTGCCGTTGGAACCCAGCTGCGTATTCTGCCTAACCATGCGTGTGCCACCGCGGCTCAGCATCAGCAATATAACGTGTTGCCTGAAGAGGGTCAGTCCCCCGTTAGTCAATGGCAACGCTTCGGGGGGTGGTAGGAATCAATCTGTAGCAAATCCTGAAAGAAGTGTGAACCCGCTTCAATATTCATCATTGAGTGTGGGTACGTCGTGTTAATCAGGACCGGTAGGGCAAATTCGTGGAATGAGGCTTGCAACCCGCTTCAGCTACCCTTCGTCCATTCCTGTTAGGCGCCAGATAACACGGCACCGCAAGATACACATCCGTGTCCTCGCCTCGAAAACACCATGCCAACGACTGATTTTCAAGATAATTCTGACGGTGGTGAAAATCAAGATACGGGCTCGCTCACTATCAATTCGACTGTTGATGAATTGGGTGGTAACGACAAGCAATCGCTGATTCGCGCCACGCGTGCAGAGTTTGAGGCCGAGAGGCAAGCATTGCTGCTGGTGGTCATGGCCGAACTTCTCGGTCCACCTGATCTTGAAAGAGCGCTTGATGCGTTTGTCTGTGCGTTGCAACGGCGCCTTGGTACCAAACGCGTGTCGCTTGGCGTCATTGCTGATGATGGCACACTTAATCTTGCCGCTATATCTCAGCAAGTGCGCGTTGATATGGCCTCTAATGAAGTACGTTTGCTGACCAATGTGATGGAGGAATGTCTCGAGCACGAACGATTGCTGTGTTTTCCGAATACTGAAAAAAGCGTGTCTATGTTGCCAGCTCACAGGGCACTGGGAACACGACGAGAGCCTATAAGTATCGCAACGGTTCCCTTGTATAAGGATGATCAGCCAGTGGGAGTGTTGTTGCTGGAGCGACAGCTTGCCAAACCTTTTATAGCGACAACCGTTGAATTGCTGGAACTCGTAGCCAGTAAATCGGCACTTGCGTTGTCTTTACGTAAGGATGCGGATCGCAATGCACTGGGACGTGCCCGTTTGTACTGGCGTAAAACGCTTGAAAATCATCTGGGTGATCGACAAACGGGCAAACGACTTTTGTATGCAGCAGGTCTGTGTTGTGGTGTTTACGCAGGACTGGTCCCACTGACTGACTATGTATCAGCTCATGCTGAACTGGTTCCCGGCGAACAGCGTCTGGTCACCGCACCATTCGACGGGTTTGTTGAAAGTGTCAATGTGGAGCCGGGAGAAAGCGTTGTTGCCGGCCAGCTACTGGCAAGTCTTGAAACACGCGAGCTGGAATTAGAAGGAAACCGACGCGATGGTCAGATTGATAGCGTCGAAGCACAGTTTCGAGCTGCCATGGCCAGTCATGATCGTAAGGCCACGGCTGTCGCCCGTGCCCGGCTGGCACGTGAACGTGCACTGAGGGCAGTTATCGATCAACGTCTTCGACGAATTGAGCTACGCGCGCCCATGACAGGATTCATCGTCAGCGGCGATCCCACAGACTCCATTGGTGCCCCGGTGACCAGAGGCGATACCTTGTTTGAAATATCACAGGCTGACGGTTACGACGTTCATCTTCTGGTTCATGAGCGTGATATCAACGACATCCATGAAGGACAGACTGGGACATTGTCACTGCGTGCCCGCCCTGCACAGGAGCTTAGTCTTCAGGTGCACGCGGTGCATCCTGTGGCAGAGAGTCGTGATGGTGCCAGCCGTTTTCGGGTGCGAGCCACTCTGGAGCTTCCTGATGGAATCATCGTTCGTCCCGGTGAAAGTGGCCTTGCACGCCTTGAAGTGGGTACAACCAATGTTCTACGCATGGTGTCTGATTTTGTCATTAGGCAGGTCAGCAAGCTAGCGTGGAAAGTGTCCCTATGAGCGGTGATCCTTTATTCAGTGCTCACTGGCATCGTGTAAGGCACGTCCGTCCAAGTCTTTCCAGTGATGTCATAACCACCCGTCATGTGTATCGTGATCGCCCTTGCTGGGTATTGCAGCGGCGAGCAACCAATGATTTTCACCGAGTGGATATCGGTACGTTCCTGCTGGTCGATCAACTCGACGGCCAACGAACGGTGGAGGAGATATGGGAAGAGGCGCTCATAGAGCATGATGAGTCAGCACCAACACAGGATGAATGGATTGCGCTTCTGGCAAAGCTGCAAGCCGCTGATCTACTCGTGGTTGATCAACGTGTTTCCGCAGAGCGTTTGTTTGAGCGACGAGAACAGCGACGTACTCGTGAGCATCGCGAACGTCGGTTAAATCCGCTGCATCTGCGCTTTTCGCTCTATGACCCTGATGCGTTGCTGACGTCGCTTCTGCCACTGGCGCGCCTTGTGTTTTCAAAATCGATGCTGATTGTATGGTCGATGCTGGTAATAGCCGGAGTGGTTGCACTTGCACTAAGCGGTGATGCTCTGATGACAACTCTGTCGACCACAGGATTTCCGTCGCCGATGCTGGCATTGTTGATGATGCTTATCTATCCGGTGTTAAAGCTTCTGCATGAATTAGGTCATGCACTTGCCGTCAAACTCAAGGGTGGGGAGGTACATGAAATCGGGCTTGTGCTTATGGTGCTCGTCCCGCTTCCTTATGTTGATGCCAGTGCCAGTGTCGCGTTTCCCGAAAAACGAGACAGGATGCTCGTGGCCTCTGCGGGTATCCTTGTCGAACTGGCCTTTGCAGCTATTGGTGCGATTATGTGGGCATCAACGGGTGGTCTGTCTGCTGACATTGGATTGGCTTTGCTACTCATTGGTGGACTCTCGACGTTACTGATCAATGGCAACCCGTTACTGCGATTCGATGCGTATTATCTACTTGCGGATGCTATTGAAATCCCAAACCTGTCAAAACGTTCACGCGCGGCGCTGCTCAATCGATTACGGCACTGGCTTAGTGGAGAGACAGATCGGACGCTAATTCGGGAAGACAAGGGGGAACGTCGCTGGCTGTATGCGTACGGCTTGGCTGCAAGCATTTACAGAACGGGACTGATGCTGTGGATTGCCTGGTGGTTGAGCGGAAAATTCCTGCTGTTTGGGCTTCTGCTTGCTTTGTATGCCGTTGCCACCAGTGTTTTTCTGCCGGTATTTCGTGGTTTAAAAGCGGTAACACGTAATCCGAAGTTACAGGCAGCGCGCCCTTTGCTGATGATAAGTCTCGGTCCCCTGATACTCGCCTCAATCGTTACATGGTTACCTCTGCCTCATGCTAATTTATCGCAGGGTGTCATCTGGTTGCCAGACGAGGCTATCGTCAGGGCAGAAAGTGGCTGCGAGATCACTTCAGCGTCCATAACGCCCGGTCAGGCGGTGCAAGCAGGGGAGTCACTATTTGATTGCTTCGATCCGGAACTTGCGTTGCGTGAGCGTGAGCTTGTAGCAAGAATCGATGAGTTGAATGCACAACTTGCCGGACTGGCGGTTAACGATCCTGCCGAACACTTGCGTCTCGAGTCTGAACGGTTTGCCAACACGTCTGCGTTGGATGAAGTACGCGAACGTATGAACGACCGGGAACGCATAGCCGCTCTTGATGGCCGCTTTGATACGTTGGGTACAACCGCTCTTGAAGGGCGTGTGTTTGCCCGAGGTGATATCGTCGGCTATGTTGTACCGCCTGCTCATCGGACGGTGCGCGTAGCGCTTCGGGAACGGGTAGCAGGTATGCTGGATGCTGACCTGCGCAAAGTGGAATTGAGACTCGATACAGGTCGCAATGGATCGCAGAAGGTTTACCAATCCGAGATCCTCATGCGCACCCCCAGAGCCAGTCGTGAGGTGCCTAGTTCAGCATTGAGTACAGCCGGGGGCGGCGAGCACAGGGCAGATCCTGCAGGTAACGGCAGACAGGTAATGGAGCCGGTTTTCGATATTGAGCTTGCCTGGCCGGAAAAGGCGTTTGTGGCGCCGGTCGGTGCGCATGTTGATGTACGTTTCGTTCATTCCCCAACGCCGCTTGGCGGACGACTGGTTCAAGCGGTTCGTCGAGCATTTTCGGAGCGCAGTACGACGTGATAGTGTCGCTTTCTGTCTATCTTGAAACCTTTGTTTGCAGAGTGAGTAATCAGCTTCCTATATAAAGGCGCTGAGAGGTTTCACGTTGGATCGTATGCCCAAAGCGTTGCGCGGTGTGTCTAGTGTAGTGTGACCTTCAAACGCTTCAAACAGAGACCACCAAAACGCCCTCAGCAAGGCGCTGTTCGCAGGCAAGGTCGGGATCCTTGTCAAGAACAGCAACGCGGCGGAGGGTGTTTTGGTGGTCTCCCGAAGGGC
>JBGCGC010000081.1:0-3402 GCA_045110475.1 Granulosicoccus sp. | reverse complement strand
GATCGTAAACGAATACGATTCCATCGGTAGGAACGCCTGTTCTGGATTTTGCTATATCGCTGCTGGCCAGACTGCTTGCGAACGCTACAGGTCTTCCAACCCGATACTTTAGTGCGTTGGCATCGCAAAGGATGTCGATTTATTGGCGCTGGAAATCATGTCGGGGACAAGGTGGTCTCCCGAAGGGCGGCTCGTCCAGGGGTCATCCGCGTTGTTGCTCGCTCTCAAGGTATACCCGATACCTTTTCGAACTCGCGCCTAGCGGCTGACCCCTGGACAAACCGCTGTTTGAAGTGTTTGAAGGTCACACTACACTAGTGGCCTGTTAAAAAGTAAGGGCTTGCTGTGCAGACGTGCTGTACAGATATGAAGAAAGCACGAAATCCCAACACTCTCCACTCTGCACAGCGGGTTTCAAGCTATTGACTGTTCAAGTACGTCTGTACCGCTGTGCTGCGACTCGCTGCATGGGATTTTAGGTCGTTGATAGCAGTATTGAACGCGGTGCTGTTGTTCAGAAATGTATATCCAGGTAGTTCGGTAGTCACATAGGGGCCAACCAGTGACGCATAGTTGTCATACTTTGCCTGTATGCTGCTGGTTTCAAACGCATCAGACATAACGTTGGCCAAAAGGATGTCATAGCGTGACCTGTACACATCGTCTGCATAGATTCTGGAAATCAGTGGCCATTGAGCATTGTCAAGATTAGAAAAATCCAGCGCCAGAGAACCCCCTCGCTTGCCTTCTTGTAGTGACTCATTGTTGTCCCATGGGATCCACGTCAAGGTACTAGTCTGCGGATTGTTATAAAGGTAATAGTTGTGCGTCATGCGACCGTAAGTATCCCAGTTCTGAATGATGCCATTGACGGCAAGGTAGTTCAGAAAGCCATCGACATCAAACACGGCTTCCAGGTTAGCGCGCCACGTGGCAGGGTCTGTCAGATAAGTGTCATCATGCAATGCAGAAAACAATGCCATGACATCAGACCAGTCTTCGTCATCTTCATTAGTCTTCTTGTCGAAGTCTTCAGGGGTGAAGGTGTCTTTAACAAAATTGGCACTACCGTCATCGGGCTTGTAGAGGTTGCCATCGTCATTCAGAAATTGTGTGTCAAGAACGGATCCGTCCACCTCTTCTACCAATGTATACAGGCCAAAGTACTCCGGGCCATTGCCATGATCGACATACAATGAATAAAAGGCCGCATGCGAAACGGGTACACCGGCCGCTCTGAAAACATCGGTTGCCACTTTCTCGCGCAACCCGGAATCATCGTCATAATTGTTCTTCAGGCTGAATTTCTTGAATCCATAGAATCGCTGATTATCGATCTGCGGGTAATCGTCTTCAAATTCGTCAAAATCCATCTTGAAGGACAATTTCAAAATGCCAGCTTGCCAACTGCTTTGCAGTGATGAATTACCTTTGAATCGCAGTCCCACGCGATACCATTGCTTACCGTTGTAGAAAACCTCTGCGGGTACAAATATAGGATCTTCCTCACTTTCTAGCAAAGAGGATTCGCCGCCTTCCTGTGAGCCGCCCACCTGGCCAGTGCCAGGTGGGGTATTGCCTCCGGAAGGTCTCGAACTTGATCCAAAGTCGCCGTACGTGGCCGTCATGTCATCAAGCATGCTTTGCCAGCGTTCTGGTGTAATAACAAAGTCCAACCGTTTGACTTGATTGTCATCAAATACTTCCAGAAAATCAGGATCGACGTTATTGCTATGCGTTTCATCAGTCCAGTCGGTAGCATCGAAATCAGAGTCCAGCACGGTATTGTTGCTCTCACTGATATCCATCGCCTGAGACAGGTCCGGGGTTTGCGTGTCGGTCTCGGCCACACCTGTGTTGCTCTCACTACAGGCAGTTAACAATAGCAGGCAACCCGTTATGAGTGCAGGCACAGCGCGTCTGGAATGTTGTCTCTTTTTTATCTGATGAGGTTTCATTTGATACTCCTGATGAATAGTCAGAGACAGGAACGACAATGTCCCTGCGCAGGCAGTTGCGCATTGCACACTGTCTGAGTTAAGTATCGGTAGCTATTGTGCAACCCCCATGCATCAAATGAGTAAGTATTGTGCAAGGAGCTGGCTGGTCTATCGCCGGCCTTCCGGTAGAATCTGGACTGGGCGTCCCCGTGGCTTCATGAATAATCCTAAGAACAGTGATCCGCGTTTGATCAGGTGCTGAAGATTGTGGACTTCATGGGCACTCTGGCATGTTTTCCAACAGGACTGGCTGCTACAAGCAGCAGCCGATCAAGCTATCGGAGTCTGCAGCACATTAGCGGCGATTCATCAGCATTCTCAACACGCCGGTACGGTGCAGGTAGTAAATCAAGGTCATGATGGATGCTATTGCCGACGCCAGGTAGGTCAGGAATGCAGCGTTTAGAACGTTGCTTGCGCCGCTCACTTCCTGCGGGGTCACAATACCGGCATCAACCATGGCCGTTTTTGCACGGGCACTGGCGTCCCACTCTACCGGCAGTGTTATTACCGAGAACAAAACGGCCGCCGCAAACAGGGCACAACCCAGTAACAAGACTGGCATTCCCAATACAGGCGCCATAGCCATCAGTAGTCCACCAACCATTATTACCGGCATGGACATCTTGCTGGATATATTGGTTATCGGCACCAGTGTGGAGCGCATTTTTAACCAGCTATAACCTTGTGCGTGTTGTAAGGCATGCCCAGCTTCGTGGCAGGCAACGCCGATGGCCGAAATCGAACGCGCATTGAACACAGGTTCTGACAAACGCAAGGTTTTGACCCGAGGGTCGTAGTGATCACTCAGTCGGCCTGACACGGCCTCGATTGTGCAATCCGTCACGCCCTGCCGCTCAAGCATGAGCTTTGCGGCTTCTGCTCCCGTCATGTTTGACTGCGTACCAACAGTCTCGTATTTCGCAAACGTGCGTTTTACCATCATGGAAGCCAGTCCCGACAACACCATGCCCGGTAGCATGACCAGTAACATGTAATTCATATCAAAGCCCATCATGGCGTGACTCCCGAAGATAATTGTTCATGATATCGCGCTTGCCAGGTGATCGCAGGGTTGATTTGTAAAATTTCATGGAGTCCAGGCACTGGCAGCCCGCAAATACGCTGATTTTGCGCATGTGTCTCCCGTAGCGGATTCCGGGAAGTAGCTGATCGCAGCCCGGCGATAACAAACTGTAATTTAGACTTGGCCGCGTAACCCGAGCAGGAATCGCTACAGAAAAAAAGCGGGCCTGGCCCCCTAGGAGTCTGCGCGGCAGAAAGCGATCGAGCGAGAGTAGTCCAATTTTGAGTCAAATTTTGTGCTCATTTGAGGAGTTTAGCTGGCTAAGTGACGAAAATGAGCGCAAAATTTGGCCAAAAGTGGGCTGCTCGTAGCCGA
>JBGCGC010000080.1:0-82218 GCA_045110475.1 Granulosicoccus sp. | reverse complement strand
CTTTTGGCCAAATTTTGCGCTCATTTTCGTCACTTAGCCAGCTAAACTCCTCAAATGAGCACAAAATTTGACTCAAAATTGGACTACTCTCGCTCGATCGCTTTCTACGGGGCCGCCTCCGGTCGCGCAGACTCCTAGCCTGGATTATTCATGAAATCACCAAATCCTTCCGCATCCCCTTTTTCTGTAGCGAATTCTGCTCAGTCGGAAATACAGTCTGTATTCCGCTCCTTCGCAGAATCCGCTACAGAAAAAGGGTCTGGTCAAAGGATTCGGCGTTTCATGAATAGTCCAGGCTAGGGATCTACGACTATTGCCCCCGCTCCTCCAGAAAAGCGTTGAGTTCGTCCAGCATGCGTTCCAGCTCGTCAGCATCAGCGTCATTGAGTTCATCACCGATACGGGCGGTCAGTTCATTTCGCTTGCTGACAAGCTGCGCAACCTTGGCAGCCTCTTCCTCGGCAGCCGCCTGCTCCCGTGAAAGCCGTTTGGCTTCTTCCAGACGAGCCAGCTCTTCCTGCCTGGAGCCCAGCGCATCTCTGAGCATCGGAGACGATGTGATATTGGGCGTCTCGTCTTCCAGATCGACGCGCTTCCAGGCGGGTTGGTAGACATCACTAGCCAGACCATCGAGTCCGTTTACCAAGGCATTGACAAACCGCGACGTCTGATCATATCTGAAATTCGGCGGTACCCAGCGATATACCGCAAGAATGGCATCAACCGAATACGTAGCAATCGACGTCCCGTCCTCAATAAGCCCGGGCAGGTCGCTGGAATCCAGTGTTGCCGGGGTATAGATTTCAGTCAATGCGTCGGCTTCAGGAATTTCCAACAGATGCAGGTCTTCACCCAGATCAAGATTTTTAACCGCATTAGCCGCTCTGAGATCACCACCGGTCTGCACCGCATCAGGTTCTCTGAGCAAGTAAACCATTGCCGCCAGTTCACCAGACTTCATTTTCTCTATGGCTGTAGTGTTGTCCACCTCGATAGAGTCAGGCTCAATGCCTAATGATTCGAAGGCAATGGTACTGGTTACGTATTCACCAGAACCGGGCAAGCCAAAAGCGACAACCTGATCATCAAGGTCTTCCAGCGTCTCGTATTCCTTGCGAGCGATAACAACGATTTTCTCTTCACTCACTTTAGCCACGTTGTTGATTACCCTTTGGATTCCGGGGTAGTTACCTTTGCGTTTCACATATTCGATGGCATCTGCACGGACTAGCGCAAGGTCTACGCCTTTGAGATACAGCAGGTCATAGACGCTTTGCACATGATTTTTCCCCATGATTGGAACAATGCGCAAACCACTGTCATGCTCGAGTTCGGATTCCATGTTGTGCACCAGTTGGTGGAACAGTTCCTCGTGCGTAAACACCACGCCAATCTTGTTTTCGTTGACTTTCTGCGCCTCCTGACGCGTCGGAATGACAATGGCTGAATCGGCCGCGGCCGTTGAGTACCACAAACAGGCAAAAACCATCAACAGTGCGGATGTCACGCACCATCGACATGTGCTCCCTATGTACATTTACTTTCCCTCGGTAGTTAGTTTGATACGGATAAGGTTGTTCTACCCTACAGCAGCTCCAGAAGCCTGCTATTGGTCGGCATTGGCCGATGCAGATCGGGCGCTAATTTCCACGGTGTGTGAAACGCCACGATTGTTCTCTGCCTGCGTTGCCTCAAGCGACAAGCGAGAAAAATCAATTCCCTGCGAGACACCCCGTGCGATTATAGCGCGCCCTCTTTCCTGGCTGAGCCGCAAATTTTGCTCAGCATTGCCACTTTCGCCTGTTTCCACGGAGACCGTCACCAACGTATCCTCGTAGCGTATCAATATACCGAATATTTCAGTCAAAACCCCATCCATCTGTTCTGATATCGACCGGCTGCCGAAGCCAAATTGTAGTTTGGCAGATTTTTCTTCCAGCGAATCAAGCGCGTCGCGTCGAATTGATAATTGCGAGTTTTCAGCCAGTGAGTCGGCATCAATCTTCAGGACCTCACCCATCAACGAACGAATCTCATCCAATTGAGACGACGGGTCATACGTCTCATCAGGACGGACCTTTTTGTTGGTTGAAAACAGATCTGCTGACGTGTCGCCCTTGCCCCTGTTCGCCGATCTCACGGCGAACATGTCGTCTTGCTGCAAATACGCAAGCTGCTGACTATCATCGGGTAATTGTTGAACACCAAACTCCGCGGCAATCTGACCAGCCCCCGCGTCGGACATGACAGGTAGCTCAACATCGGCTTGCATAGGGATTTGTTGCCAACCCTGATCTGACAGGATTGCTGGTTCAACTTGCGTGTCGAATGCTGGTAAAGATCTGGAGCCAGGTTTCAGGCTGGGATTTTCAACAAACCACGGATTGGATCGGGTACGTGTGTCCGGCGCAACTTCATCAGCAAGTCTCATTACCGAATCCAACCCTGACTCAGCTACTAGATCAGCACTAAGTTGATCGGCAGTAGCCTGTGGGATAAGTTCGGCAAATGGTCCAGGGACGGGCTCCTGGGCATCCGGGCCGGCGGCTGGCCGCCGCTCGAGAGCCAGCGTCGCGCTCGAATGGTGGTTAAAGGGAAATGGAGATGCTTTGCGGAAGATATTGTCCGATACATCGAGGGATTCGGAAGAATTTTGCGCCAGTATCGTGCCGCGAGAGACCACCTCGGAAGCCAGGAGTTTCAGTTCCTTGACCGGTGTATTGGCAGACGCCGCTTGACCCACGCCATGTTGGTGAGAGGTCTCAGTCGAGGAGCGCTGCGTCCAACTCAAAAACAGCGCCAAAGACATGGCGCAGGTAATCAGAGCCAACCATATGACCAGAGCGCCAGACTGCCGTGTTCCAGTTGAGAAATTACTGCCCATCACGTCAATGCGATATCTTCATTGGCACTTCCGTTTCCGCCAGCTAACAGGGTTCCGTATTCGTACATAAAACATTTACCGGTGCCTGTTACAACCCATCGTTTGAACCGGTCGACCGATGTGCTATTGATAAAAGGCTAGCTTATTCAGTGACATGCGTCTTGTTACCGTTTGATAAAGCTTTCAGGAAAATTCATACCCGAAAACAAGCGTTTTCATCGGCGCTAGTCAATCAATCGTACGGCCGCAGGGATGTCAGATAGTGCAGACCCAACGCCCCCTCATAGAGCCAAAAACTTTCTAAACTTTCATGTTAAGTACTGTAACGCGAAACTTCTCACTAATATAGGTCACGTCGTAACTTGCACGTTACATATAACAGCGTGCGCTCATCGAGGTTCCTCGCCTTGCAAGCGTCGCACAGAGGTTCAGCAGGGGAGTCGGCTAGCGCATTTATCAGCCGCCGAGACGGATGATGCTGCGACAAATTTCGCTACCGGCAGCTAGCGAACGACCCGTAGCCAGAGCCATCTGAGGCAGAATCATCCATTCAAGCGACCAGGCAGAACCGGAGCGTTCCTGTTCATGCACCATGGCTTGATGCATTCCACTAACCTGAACAGCGTTGAATCTGGCTATTGTAATCAGTAGTTCTGCCAATACCGGATTTTGTTTGTGAGCCATGGCCGAGGAGTTGCCACCTCCGATGGTTGCAATCTCTTCAATGCCTTGCTGGGACATAAGCGCGACATCCTGCCCCATTTTTCCCAGAGTGCCGGAGACCAGTGACAGGAACGACGCATATTCAACCACGCTATCGCGCATGGCATGCCAGCAACGTTGGGTTGGCGCTAATCCCAGCGCTGCGGCCACCTCGGCGACAACCGTTTGAGCATGATTACCCAGTGCGGCCCTATCGCCAGACGCCCCCCCGATTTGAACTTTTTCGATGGTCGGACGCAGGTTTTCCAGTCGTAGGCAATGCGATTGCAAGGGCAATCGCCAGCTTTGCAGACGATCACGGACAGTGATTGGTGTGGCCGCTTGCATGCGAGTGCGTCCCATCAAGGATGCATCACCGAAACGATTTTCCAGGGTATCAATTTGTGCAATCAAATCTTGCAGCCGACGGGTTATCAAGTCAGAGGTGTCCCTCAACACCAACACCAGTGAAGTGTCAACGACGTCTTGTGACGTTGCCCCGATATGCACGGCCCCGGAGTCAGTCACTTTTTTCAACTGCGCGACCAGATCCGGGACTGGTACTCCATCGCGCGCTGTACCTTTGTGCAGGCTCGTCAGATCAATTGATGCACATTCAATGGCCTCGGCTGCGGCTTGTGCTTCTGTGCAATCACACAAGCCTGCCACACCTAACGATCGACTCCATGCACACTCAAAGCTGAGCATATGTTGCAGGGTTTTTTCGGCAGACCATATGGCAACCATGGCCTCATCCGCGAAGAGACCTGACAACCATGGATGATCAAAGGGACCCAATCCCATCAAAGATCCAGAAAGACTGTTTCGTTGTCGCCTTGAAGTCGAATGTCGAATCGGTATTGGCCCTCAGCGGTTTTTCTTGCCAGTAGGGAATTGGCTCGGGCGCCTGCTTCGATTCTGGAGAAAATCCGGTCCTCACTGTTGTCCTCATCATCAAAGTACAGCCGCGTATGCAAACCAATATTGATACCACGGGCGACAATCCAGATGGAAATATGGGGAGACTGCAGGCCGCCACCTCGCAAAGGAACCCGACCCGGCTTGATGGTCAGCAACGTGAATTCGCCAGTATCTGCATCAGCGGCAAATCGGCAAAAACCAATGACTTTGGGATCGGCTCCCGCCTGACCTGCAAACAGGCCCTGACTATCAGATTGCCAGCTTTCCAGCATGGCATCTTTTACCGCTGATCCGGTTCCATCGAACACCGACCCGCTGATGGAAATCAATTCTCCCTGCGCTCCATCTTCTATCGCGCGTAAACCCAGATCTTCGGGATAGACACCCTTTATTCCCGCAAACGTTGGAATACACCCAATATGCACGTAAGGTCCCGCCGTTTGCGAGGCAGTTTCAGCAGATCCGTCAAGTTGCTGCGTCATTTCAATTTCCTTCGGGTTTGTTTTCGAAAATACTCTGGCGTCGGCCCCGTAAGACAATGTCGAATCGATAGGCCAGATAATCCATTGGGCGCGAATGCTGAATATCCAACGGCGCTACCAGCCGCTCCAGTTGTTCTCTTTGTTTGATCGTCGCAGCAATCGGACACAGATCGATCAATGGATCGCCCTGAAAATACATCTGAGTAATCAGACGTTGACCGAAAGCCTGGCCGAATACCGAAAAATGAATATGCATGGGCCGCCAGTCGTTGGCACGATTAGGCCATGGATAGGCACCCGGTCGAATTGTCAGGAACTCGTAGTATCCGTTGCTATCGGTCAAGGTCCGTCCACAACCGCCAAAGCCCGGATCCAGCGGTGCGAAGTAGGTATCTCTGATATGACGATACCGACCGCCGGCATTGGCTTGCCATATTTCCACCAGCGTGTTCGGAACAGGACGGTTGCGTTCATCCAGAACGCGACCATGCACGCGAATTCTCTCTCCTACGGCAAGCTGTGCGCCTCCAGTGAAATTGTTGATGAGATTATTGTCAAGCTCTCCAATGATGTCATGCCCGAATACGGGACCGGTCTCTTCCGACAGGGTGGACTCTAGTGACAACAAGGGTAGCTTGGGAGACCGGGTGACACTGGTTTTGTAATCAACATCGTAGGCGACCGGGTGAAGCGACCGGTTGCGCGGAATCAATGGTCCGTCATCAGACATTGTTTACAATCTCCATGTCTGCGTAAGTCGCCTTGGCGAGCTTTAACGCATGATTAGCCTTGGGTACGCCGGCATATACAGCAACATGCTGAAACGCTTCCATAACATCAACCTTGCTTGCGCCGGTTCGTGCCGTTGCCCGAATGTGCATGGGGATCTCTTCAAAATTTCCGGTTGCCGCCAGCAACGCCAGCGTCAGCATCGACCGTTCGCGCCGGGTAATGGCGTCTGACGCCCAGAGCGTTCCCCAGGCGCCTTCGGTTATCATTTCCTGAAACGGCTTGTCAAACTCGGTTTTTGCTGCTTCTGCCCGGTCAACATGCTCATCGCCCAGAACTTCTCGACGGGTTTTCATACCAGCATCGTAACGATTTGAGGTCATGTTGTTTTTTCCAGAAAACGGGAAATGAGTTCACCAATCATGGCGGGCTGCTCGACACAGGGAATGTGGGCAGCCTGGTCAACCACGTGAAACTCTGCAGAACACAGCGCAGCTGTTGCTTCTACCAGTTCCGGTGGCGTGGAGCCATCTTCGTCTCCAACCATGGCAAGCACCGGCAGTGAAAGCTGACTAGTGCTTGAGCTAAGATCGGTCTCGGCGATAGCGGCACAGCATCCGATATATCCATCAATGGGTGTTCTAACCAGCATATTGCGCCACATCGCAAGCTCGGTGGCTTCGCGACGAAAATCTGCCGCGAACCATCGCTCCAGTATGGCTTGCGACATACCTTCAATGCCGCCCTCGCGAAGTTGGGTAATTCTATCCGCCCACATATCACCATGGCCAATTTTTGCTGCGGTATTCATCAGTACCAGGCAATGGAGTAAATCGGGTCTTTTTGCGGCGAGACCCTGAGCAATCAAACCGCCAATGGATAGCCCGACGAAAGTCACTTGCTGCAATCCTAAGGACTCGATGATGGCTTCCGCGTCGGACACAAGTTGCGCAATGGTATAGGGCGACTGAGGGCAATCTGACAAACCATGGCCACGCGTGTCGTATCTTACCAACCGCAAACCCTCCGGCAAATAAGGTAACACCGCATCCCATACTCGCGTGTCCGTGCCCAGAGAGTTGCTGAACATCAGCACACGCCCAGTGTCCGGACCCTCAACGCTCACATGCAACGTAACACCATTGTTTACGATACAGCGCACGTACCCTCCTCCCACAGTTTGCCGATCGCGCGACACGGTCACTCATTATATAAGAGGTGGAGAAGTTTGACCGTTTTGTTGGAGATTAATACAGCAAGTGGTCTGCCGGTATTAGCGCGGCTACAAGAGGGCAGCTTTACTCACGCGCGACGGGCAGTTTTGCTCAAGCAGTAACGTCACGAAATGTATTAACCGCGTGCCCCACTACGCTACTTGATAGTATGTCACCAACCCATCAAGTTCATCTGCCAGATTTGTCAGATGTTCAACCGCCTTGCGTGATTGCTCGGCGACATCGCGCGCCTCCTCGGCAGATTTTGCAGTCAGCGATACATTGCTTACCACATCACCACAACCTGCAGCGGCAGCTTGTACCGACTGAGTAATCTCCCGTGTTGTGCTCATCTGCTCCTCAACTGCCGCCGCTATTTCCGTCTGGATGGTGTTAATCCGGGTCACCGTTTCAACGATGGTGGTGTTGGCGCTGACAGCACTGTCTGTATCTGCCTGTATGGACTTGATAATCTCACCAATGTCTTCCGTGGCCCGGGCAGTCTCCTTCGCCAACTCCTTGACTTCTCCTGCCACTACAGCAAAGCCTTTACCGGCCTCACCGGCACGAGCCGCCTCGATGGTGGCGTTCAGTGCCAAAAGGTTGGTTTGTTCGGCAATGGTAGTGATGACTTTTATTACCTGACCAATCTTGTGCGACGAACTTGCTAATTGGCGCATGGAGTGATCTGTTGAGCCAGCCAGCTCTACCGCTGTGCGCGCTACTGTCGCTGCAGTGTTGGTGTTGTCAGCGATTTCCTGTATCGATGAGCTCATTTGCAGTGCGGCGGCGGCGACGGAATCTACCGCATCGCTAATACTCGACGCGCTGGCAGATGCGGTGGTCGCCTGTTTTGATGTGGAGTCTGCATTCGCACCAAGCTTCTCAGAGGTGGTGGATAGCGAACCTGTGGCATTAGACATGGATGTGACATGATTACTAATACCGGCCAGATTCTCTTTTAAACGCAGCAGAAATTTATCCAGAGATGTTCCCATCAGACCAACCGCATCATCGCCGCTGATTGTGATACTACCTCGAAGATCACCCTGCGATGCAGCATCCACTACTTTCAATACCTGATCCACCCGCTGGCGAATGGCATCCGCCTTTTCACGTTCAAGGCGCGCTCGATCAGTCATCTGTCTGTCATGTGCCAGCTGTTCAGTGATGTCATGGCACTCTGCGACAAAACCAAAACGCTTGTCGTCACAATCACTCGTGTCGTCGACAACACGGGTTACTATCACTTTCAGATCGTACTCGCCCAGTCGGAATTGGTCCTCTGCGCTGTTAGTAAGCGTTGCGAGAAGCTGCGAAAATCTTGAAGGGTCAGGGTGTAATTGACTGAGGCTCAGGCTTGTGAGTTCTCCCTCACGATACGCTGAACATTGTTGACGCATGGCAGGTTGCAACTTGATGAACAGACTCTGTGATGTCTTATTCGCGTAGGTAATCTGGCCATCAGAATCAGTCAGCAACAACGGCGAGCTGGCCTGATCGAGCAGTTGCCGAATCCGCGCAGTCTCACTTTGCTGCCGCTGCTCCATTCGCTTGACCAGTGCTGTTCTTGCCTCATTGACGGCTTTTAAAATAGTGCCAAATTCATTGTGAGGAATACCGACGTCCCCTCGGTTGCTCTCTGTCGAGTTATTGTTTTCAATGTGTTTGAGCTGATCGAGGATAGTTTGCATCGAGAGGTGGTTGTTTCGCAACAAAAAAAACACTAGCACAAGCATAAGAACAACCGATCCTGTCAGTATAGCCATCGATGAGATAAGCCGTTGCCTGAACGCCGCTTCTATATCGTCCAGATACAAGCCTGTTCCAAATACCCAACCCCATGGCTGATAGCCCATTGTGTAGGATAATTTCTCAATCGGTATATCGCTATTTGCTCTCTGCCAGTAATAACGAGTAAATCCACCACCACGCTTCTTACCCGTTTCAATCAGCTCCTTGATGAACAGCTTTCCGTTGGTATCCTTCAGGTTAATGATGTTGGTACCCTCTATTTCCCGCGCTGCGGGACTGAGCATGCAAATCCCCTGCTCATCGAAAATAAAGAAGTACTCATTCTGTCCGTAACGCAGGTCGTTGATCTGCTCGATAACCCTTTTCTGCACGCGGGCAAGATCCTCTCCAGAACTTTCCGCACGCGCAGCTTCCGTCAGCATGATGTTGTGCGCAATTTCCACAGCACTTCTGGCGAGCGACTTGCGTTCGTCCAATAGGCTTTGTTTCAGTGTTATTGCATTAACACCGGAAATAATGGCCATTGAAGCAAGTGCAATGATCGCAATCGCGATGAATTGCGTTGACAAACGCATATTCTTAACAACGGCCAACATGTTGTTCCTCACTTTGTTGTCGATAAGCAGCCGATGCAGATGGTCTGCGGTGAACCCGTCCTGTTGCGTCAGGCACTACAGGTATCGGAGCTATTATTGACTTCTTGAAGACAACACGGTTATGTAGTCATGGCGTTACCAGTCAGCAACTTTTTACGCAGAAAAACAGGACCTTCCCACGATATAGCAAGGTAAGATGGCTACATTAGCAGGATCAGTACCCTGATCGCACTCCAGAGACACAAGCCCAATGAACAGCAGACAATTCTATATAAACGGCGCGTGGGTAGACCCCGTCGACGGCACAGACCTGGACGTTATCAACCCGTCCACTGAACAGGTCTGCGCAACCATCTCCCTCGGCGGAGAAGCCGACACGAATGCGGCAGTCGCCGCCGCAAAAAATGCATTCGACAGCTGGTCACTAACCTCTAAAGACGAGCGGCTGGAAATAATGGAACGCATCCTTGAGACCTATCAGGCACGTGCCGACGACATGGCCGATACCATCAGTCGGGAGATGGGCGCACCGATCACCATGGCGCTTGCAGCCCAATCAGGATCAGGCTCATCTCATATTGCAGCATTTATCAAGGCGCTTGCCAGCTATGAGTTTGACAGAGAGCTGCGAGCCGACACACCACACGACCGTATCATTCACGAACCCATCGGGGTGTGCGGCTTGATTACACCGTGGAACTGGCCAATGAATCAGGTAGCCCTGAAAGTTATGCCCGCACTGGCCACGGGATGCACCATGGTGCTCAAGCCATCGGAGTTATCGCCTTTGTCCGGTATGTTGTTTGCAGAAATTTTACACGAGGCTGGCGTACCAGCCGGCGTTTTCAACCTGGTCAACGGTGACGGTCCAGGGGTAGGTACGACGCTCTCCGGACATCCCGATGTCGCCATGATTTCCTTTACCGGCTCTTCACGTGCCGGCATTGCAATCTCCAGAAACGCCGCCCAAACCTTGAAGCGCGTCTCTCTGGAACTCGGTGGCAAAGGGGCTAACATCGTATTTGCTGATGCTCCTCCCCAGGCAGTTGCTCAAGGCGTCGCCCGATGCTTCAACAACACAGGACAATCGTGTAATGCTCCTACCCGTATGCTGGTGGAACGTTCACGCTATGAAGAAGCCGTGGCACAAGCCAAGGCTCAGGCCGAAAACACGTCGGTTGATCAAGCGTCAAAACAAGGCAATCATATAGGCCCCCTAGTCAGCAAGGCACAATACGACAAGGTCCAGGGTCTGATAAAAAAAGGGATTGATGAAGACGGAGCACGTCTTGTTGCCGGAGGTCTGGGAAGGCCCAAGGATGTCGATAGTGGGTATTTTGTGCAACCCACCGTTTTCGCAGACTGTAATAACAGCATGCATGTCATGCGTGAGGAAATCTTTGGCCCCGTGCTATCCATGATGCCGTTCGACACCGAAGAAGAAGCGATTGCGATTGCCAACGACACCGACTACGGCCTGACAAACTATGTACAGACAAGCGACGGCGAAAAAGCCAATCGTGTCGCCAGGCGCCTGCGCTCAGGAATGGTCGACATGAATGGTAAGGCACGTTCGCCGGGCTCACCTTTCGGCGGGTACAAGCAGTCTGGAAACGGGCGAGAGGGCGGCACCTGGGGAATGGAGGAATTCCTTGAAATCAAGGCAGTGGGTGGCTGGTTTTCAAACAGCTGATTGCAAAGACGGGTAACACCAATGCCCGTTTACCTGATGACATTTCTACACGTGATTAAACAATAATCCAGGCTAGATATTCCGATTTCGAACATTAAACGTCGCGTTGAACGGAATCCGCAAGCGCTCGTTGTTCGGATAGGTAAGCACTTGCGCTGCACCGCCGGCAGCACCCTCAGAATCCGGCGTCACACTGTCGGCAATGACCGTCAATCCGGCAAGCGTATAGGCTCGCGACGTATCTGCCTCAGAAAATCTGCGTATGGAGGACAGAAGCATACCCACCCTGACCGTTTCAACTCCCTCGGGCTGATAGTCAGCAGAATCAGCAGTGGCATACAGCAGGCTGCCATCGGCTTGACGAACCCCGAACTCCAGAGCCAGTTGATCCACACCCTCAATGAGCTCAAGTGGCGGGTTTTGGGCGGTGTAGGGGTAGCTATGCGCATAGAGTGAATAAACGTCATCACCCAGCTCTGTCGTTCGCTGGGTATCCCCTATATAGTAAATCGTGCTGACAAAAGGCATGGCGCGTACAGCACCCGGGAAGACCGTGGATAAAGCGTAGCTTTTCTGAAGTGGCTCCGCACTCACAAGAGTCACCGTGTCCGCCGCCCTGGCAACATTCGCTATGCTGAATAGATCAGCGGAATTGCAGTCAGACACAACCATCAGTTGCCCGTCGACCAGTCGCCTGTCTTCACGGCGCTTGAGTTCCATGCTGTCCCTGCTTACCGACATTGACTCATTGAGTTCAAGCCCCGGAAAGTCCGCATAGTGCACACTTAACGCATGGGTGCCGGGTACCGGTCTTCCTACGCCTAATGGCGCTGTATACGCCTGCGGAAATTGTGGCTGCCAGACAGTATCTGTCACGACAAATCCTGCCACCGCAGAACGTGACAGATCGGTTGTCGGAGGATCGTTCACTGTCACGTTGAGTCCTACATTTCTTTCTGCCGCACAACCAAGAAACCCGGCTGCACGTACGTCATGCCCGATGATATCCAGTGCGAATCTGGCGTTGCTTTGCAGATTGGAAACTGCCTGATTGAGCGAAGAGGAACGCACGACGCCTGAAAAAATAGAGATGCATCCACCAACGATGACAACACCCAGCACCATTGCAATCATCAGTTCGACCAATGAGAATCCCGAGGCTCGTTTCAATGGTGTTGTCATGGCACGAACTTCACTGAAAGGGTTTCATCAACCTCATTACCACCATCCTGTCGCTTCCAGTCCATACTCAAAGTATAGATACCATCAGCGTCCGGTCCGGATATGGAACCAACTGCCGGTTGATTGTTATTGTCCGCTGGCAGCATGGGGATGAAGGAGGTTTCCCCACGAAGAGACTGCAGGGTTGCACTCCATTCAAATCTGTCCAGCTCTGCAAGTCCCTGAGCGTCACACCCGTTACTGGCACAGCCAGGCTTGTCGACGGCGTCGGTTTGCATTCCATCGTATGCGCCGTCGATAACGCCTTGCCGATTGTTACGCATCCGATCCATCATATCGTTCACCAACATCAAGGCTTGTGCATGGTGAAAGGTGTCCTGGTTCGCCCGCATACCGCGAAGTTGCATGTTGGCAGACACCAGGAAGCCCAGTGATAGCACCAGTAGCGCAACGAGAACTTCAATAAGACCGACACCACGTTCGCGGTTGCAGGCATTCACAGACACGCGGCGATTATCAGAGCTTGTGAACCTGCAGCCAATCATGTGCAGCTCACCGCAATACCCCGAGCATCAACGACCACACCATCTGAATTGTTTGTGCTGTAAGCCGGCCTGCCAATGCCAGAGCCTGTCATGATTAGCGCTTTGGCGTAATCTGCACCGCGCTTGTCACACAATACGATGGTACCGTTCAACCAGTTAGGGCGGCCACGACCATCAAAGCGAATGA
The DNA here is from genome assembly GCA_045110475.1 of Granulosicoccus sp. GTDB lineage: Bacteria > Pseudomonadota > Gammaproteobacteria > Granulosicoccales > Granulosicoccaceae > Granulosicoccus. The sequence continues at coordinate 69,328 of JBGCGC010000080.1, read as the reverse complement.
CACTTGTAGCCTCTGGCGAAGTGGCGTTGTTGGTCAGCATGGCACTCGCGGTTAAGTCCAGATCAGAGCCTGAGAAAACTACCGATCGTATGACGACATCGAGGCCATCAAGAGTTAAGGGAGAGCCATCGTTGGTGGAGTCCGAAAAAACCAGCATTCCCTCAGACCAGTCGTCACCGCAACTATTGTCAGTAGCACGACCACAAATGCTGACTGGGCTTGAACTTTTTATGGCTTCTGAACGCGCATAGCGCAATGTACCGGAGGTCTTGTTGAACGTGGTCACCTGTTTATTCGCGCTGATCGAAGACTGGAATCCGGGCACGGCAAAACTTAACAGCACTGACAACACTGCGATTCCGACCAGCAGCTCAACAAGCGTAAATCCGGTGCTCTGTTTCACCTCTGGAACTCTTCGAGTAAAGATGACTTCATGCGTGAAACCCCAACATTCGCAAGTATTTTGGCTTTAACCAGACCCACCGGCCTGACCCATACTGAGTGTTAGCGTCACATTTGAATCCTGATTGAGTAAGGCCCACCAAATTGTGTGACAACACTTGCAAATTTTGCTGCGCTTACCGGGCAGGCTCAACGCACGTCAGATAGTGTTCTGCGCATCGCTTTGCCGGCTGGGGCAATTGACATTGTTAGCCTGGATTACCTGTCAGCCAACATTCGGACAGGCAAGCGACCAAAAAAAAACCCACCGCGCCAACACGGTGGGTTTCTACAGGTGATGACCGGATAAACCGACCAGGCCATCCAGACGTCCAGAAAAAAATTCCTATACGGTGGCCTCTTTACTCTCCTTGCTCTCAAACTCGAAAGCCAGATCGCCCTTTTCATCCAGAATGACGTGCACACGTCCACCACGGCTTAACTTGCCAAACAGTATCTCGTCAGCCAACGGTTTTTTGACGTTTTCACTGATGAGTCTGGACATCGGTCTGGCACCCATCCTTGCATCAAACCCGTTCTCAGCCAGCCATGCCTTTGCCTCGTCATTGAAATCAATGGCCACGTTCTTCTCTTCCAACTGGGCCTCGAGTTCAATAATGAACTTGTCGACAACGTTCAGGATGATGCTCTTGTCCAGCGGCTTGAACTGAATGATGGCATCGAGCCGATTGCGAAACTCCGGCGTGAACAGTTTGTTAACTGCTTCTGATCCATCGCTGGTGTGATCCTGCTGAGTAAATCCCATGGTGGTTCTGGATAGGGACTCGGCACCTGCGTTAGTGGTCATGACAACGATTATGTTACGGAAGTCTGCCTTGCGACCATTGTTGTCGGTCAAGGTGCCATGGTCCATCACCTGAAGTAACAGGTTGAAGACATCGGGGTGGGCTTTCTCGATTTCGTCAAGTAACACAACGGCGTGCGGGTTTTGAATAACCGAGTCGGTCAGGAGACCGCCCTGGTCGAATCCGACGTATCCCGGCGGTGCACCGATGAGACGCGACACGGTATGTCGTTCCATGTACTCGGACATATCAAAACGAATAAGCTCGATCCCCATGATCTTGGCGAGCTGTTTGGTCACTTCAGTCTTTCCTACACCCGTTGGGCCGGCAAACATGAAACTTCCGATGGGCTTGTCCTGAGGACCCAGTCCCGAGCGGGACATCTTAATGGCAGCACCTAAAGCGTCGATCGCTTCATCCTGTCCAAATACCAGCATGCGCAAGTCGCGCGACAGGGTCTTGAGTTTGTCCATATCCGTCGAAGAAACGCTTTTTTCGGGGATTCGCGCGATCTTTGCGACGATGGCCTCGATGTCTTTAACCGTAATCTGTTTCTTGCCTTTGGCAGTAACCCCCTTGACGCGATGGTTTGCACCTGCCTCGTCAATGACATCAATGGCCTTGTCAGGTAGAAATCGATCGTTAATGTACCTGCCGGAAAGCTCGGCAGCAGTCTTCAGGGCATTGTTGGAGTACTTGACCTCGTGGAACTCTTCATAACGCGACTTGAGGCCCTTGAGTATTTCGAAAGTCTGGTCAACGGAAGGCTCTACCACATCGATTTTCTGGAACCTGCGCGACAGGGCACGATCTTTTTCGAATATGCCTCGGTATTCCTGATAAGTCGTAGAGCCGATGCACTTGAGTTCACCGGTGGCAAGCATAGGCTTGATCAGGTTAGACGCATCCATAACACCACCGGACGCGGCCCCCGCACCAATTATCGTGTGGATTTCATCGATGAAAAGGATAGCACCCTGTTCCTTCTTGAGCTGGTTGAGTATGCCTTTGAGTCTTTTCTCAAAATCGCCACGGTATTTGGTGCCCGCAACCAAGGCGCCCAGATCCAGCGAGTAGATTATGGCATCGGCCAGCACTTCAGGCACCTCGCCATCAACGATGCGTTTGGCCAGTCCTTCAGCAATCGCGGTTTTGCCCACCCCGGCTTCGCCGACTAGCAACGGGTTATTCTTGCGACGACGGCAGAGTACCTGCGAGGCGCGTTCAACCTCGTGATCCCGACCGATCAGGGGATCGATTTCGCCCGCCATTGCCTTGGCGTTGAGGTTGGTTGCGTATTTGTCGAGCGGCTTGGCGTCCGCTTCACCCTCCTCTGCGCTGTACTCAGAGGCCCCCTCTTCGGACTCCTCGGGTTCTTCCTGAGAATTTTTTGATATTCCGTGTGAAATGTAGTTAACAACATCCAGGCGGGTAATGTTCTGCTTGTTGAGCAGGTAGACGGTTTGCGAGTCCTGTTCGCCAAATATAGCGACCAGAACATTGGCACCGGTTACTTCCTTCTTCCCGGAGCTTTGAACATGAAACACCGCTCGCTGCAACACTCGCTGAAATCCAAGCGTAGGCTGCGTCTCGCGCGTGTCGTTTTCGTCCAGCAACGGCGTATTCTCGTCGACAAAACTGTCAAGCTCATCACGAAGTGTATCCAGATCACCGCCACAGGCACGCAGCACTTGCGCAGCGGTCGGGTTGTCAATTAACGCCAGGAGCAGGTGTTCGACGGTCATGAACTCAAATCGTCGGCCACGAGCTTCCTTGAACGCGTTGTTGAGGGTAAATTCCAGCTCTTTACTAAGCATTGTTAAATCGTCCGCTCTTGATACTTCGTTTCATTTTCAGTTCCATCCGCTCTGCCACACTGCGCCAACATATGGCTGGGTAAAAAAACCCGGCGAAATGACTGTTATCCGTCACCCAGTGTGCCTTGTACAGCAAATCAGAAAAACCATGGCTACACCTTTTCCAGCTTGCAAAGCAACGGATGTTTCCGCTCCCTGGCTAATTGAGTCACTTGCGCCACTTTGGTTTCAGCGATTTCTCGCGTAAACACACCGCAAACGCCCTTCCCTTTCTGATGAACATGCAACATGACACGCGTAGCCTGTTCTTTGTCCAGCTTGAAAAAAACTTGCAACACTTCGACCACAAACTCCATGGGGGTGTAGTCATCATTCAGCAGTACGACCTTCCATAACGGCGGTTTTGCCAACTTTGGCTTTGCCGCTTCTACTGCCAGACCTCCCTCTCCGCTTTTCTCTTCTTTACTCATTTACCAATTCCACTAGGACGCAATACATTCTGTATGGATTGTACGTCCAAACCTGACTGTTGGTGCCGCGATTCGCGTGGTGAATGTCGAATCGCAATATTCATACCTCTCAATAATAGTGTCTCGAAAACGTAACTCAATGATGGATGCGAGAGGCGCTATCACACAGCCAAAATACCGCCCTTTCAAGTGTAGCCTCCGAGTACAGGTTACACAGTGAAAGAATGCCGGTAATTTGTGGTATTCAACCGCCGGTTTACTCGCATGACTATTGCAAACACGCAATAGGCGTCGTAAATATGACGCATGCCCTGTTTTTTACCACGTTCGCGACCCGTCTCAAGAGCGATGCTTCCCTGTGCGACCTCTACCGTCACGCGCTGTAGCCGGAAGCTCTATTCCGGGATCTACTCGAGCAATCCGCTCTTTGCCAGAACGCTCGATGCCGGGCTCACGGTCTTGAGCAAGCGTTCCAGCCTGATGATACGCGGCACCTCGGGAGGGGACGCGCGCTGCCGTGCGACGTTTTTTTCTGTGCCGTGAACGTGGTCTTTTTGAGGGCACTTGGCCTTCGAGCAACGGCAGGGTCGATTGTTCACTGTCGGTCGACTCGGACAGGTTTTCGGGATGCGCTGCTTCAGGCCCGGAATTAGCTACAACCTCAGCCTTGGGACTCCCAGCAAGATCTCTTGCAAAAATACGCTTCGGTCTTGAGTGTCGGGCAGCCACAGCCACCCGTTGTTTCTCCCAGATGAGCTGCATCACGACAAGAAGCGTCCAGAAGTAGACGGTAAAGTTCAACGACACAGCCCGCGACCCGAATACGCAGGCAACGGCAAAACACGCTGTTGCCGACGCACCGCCAATCCCGATCACTCTGATGAATTTATCTTTCTTGTTCTGACTGAGAGCACGTCCAAGCCAGAAGCTGTAACCTAAAATCACCAGAAACAGACTGAGCGATGGCAGACCCATCTGGGATCCGATGTAAAAATACATACTGTGAGGGTCACTTTCTGCAACATCGATAAACACGTAATCGTCCTTGAGAAATTCAAACCCCTTGAACCCTTTCCCCCAGACAGGGTCTTCTGCCATCATGACCATCGCAGCACGCCACATGATCAGGCGCGTAGCCGAACTTTGATCGAGCCTGTCTTCAGCCGTTGCCGCAGAATTCGAATTCTCGGTAAAGGTATCCATCCGCGCCACGACAGAGCCGGGAATCTGGCTGGGGAAAACCAGAAAAAAACTCAGAGCAATAGCAATCCACAAAGCCAGAAAGCCCCTGCCCTTGAACCATCCGGCAAACAGGGCACCGATGAGCATTGCCACGTACGCACCACGCGAGAAAGTGGTTATCAGCACTTTGGCCGTCAACAGAAAATAAGGCGTCAGCAGCCAGGCTCGAATATCCTTGATATAGACAAGAAACAGGGCGAGCAGCGGTAGAAAGGTGTACGCCACAAAGCCACCAAAATTGTTCGATTGCAGATGAGGCCCTTCAATTCTTGACTTCTCGATAGTGGATCGGCCACCTTTCTCCAGCATCTCAGGGACTGAATAAACGACAACAAGAACCGAGCCGATCATGAGGTAAACGATACAACGCTTGGCAGTTTCAACATCGCGGACGCAGATCAATACGATGAAAAAAAACAGGAACTGGTCCACCCATGCCTTGTAACTCAGGAACTCGCCGTACAAAAGAAAAACCCGGCCACCTGGGTTAAGCATGATAGTGATGGCAGACAGTGAAGTCAGAAAACCAAAGGCGAATACCAGATAAGCGCCAGCCGGAAAATCAGTAAGCTTTTGACGTGTCGCCAGCATTTTGAGCACCGAAGCGAACAAACCCAGAATCAGGAGCATATTGGTTCCGTTGATACCCGGCGCAATGGGTATGACGAATATCTTGGAGAACGGCAGATAAATCAGCAAAATGGCAAGCACCAGCTCAACACTGTGCAGAGTGCTGGCCGCCACCACCAGCCCCAGCGCAATCGCTATCGCATAAAGCATTGCCGGTGGCCAATGGCCACCCGTCAGGGTTATTGCCATGACCAGACAAGCGGGAACAGCCAGAAAGGTGAGAACAGGTTTCAGGCCATCGAAACTTGGCCAGCCTGAAGTCAGCCCCGGCTCTCCGGGCAGTTCACGCAATTTCCTTAACGCAGAGCGGCTTTTTCCCCGGATACCCGCTTGTCGAATACCGGCTGAGCGCACGCTGGCATTACCCTCGGCAGGCGTTTGCGAGCGCGAGCGATGTGTTTTAGCGGACCGCAAGGGATCTGTAGAGGCCATGATAAAGACGATTGCCGATAACCCGACGAGCGATTCGTTTAGCTTGACTGTTCAGACGCTTGCGTCGAAAGTAGGCAGGCTCCTGACTTGTGATGCGACGAAATTCCGGCATTTGGGTATTGTGCCTGATAGCCACCCTGTCGAGTGGCGCTGCATCACATTGCGACATTAGTGACCAGCGATCTGGCAGATCGGAAAACTCAGTGCTGCGTTTGTCGTGACGTTCGCGTACAGACGCTGATTTGCGATCGCTGACCACTTGCACAGCACCGTCGCAAGACGCCTCGTTTGTTAATCGGCCAGGGCTGATCAAACCAGTCTGCGACCCGAACCACTGTTTATACCCTACGTTGACCAGTTGTTTGTGTGTCTGGACCCCAAAGCGTCCACCGGGAAATGAAATGGACCGACAGGCCGAGCCGCAGATACTCTCAAGCCTCTGCCGGCTTTCGGTTAATTCCTTGTTTGATTCTTCAACGCTCATATCATCGAAAAAACGGTGCGTCATGCCGTGACTGCCAACGCAAAAACCCGGTAGTCGCGACAACTCCGCCAGCTCGTCACTCGACAGGAAATTTAACCGTCGATCAATAAAATTGGTGGTGATAAAAAAATAGGCGGCCAGATTGCGCTCTAAAAGCAACGGTGCTGCCAGAGACAGGTTACTCGCATGACCATCATCGAAGGAAATAACCACATCAGGAACCTGACCATTACCATACAAGCCAACATTGTGCTCAGCCAGTAGATCAAGCTGATGCGTAAAATTGGACAGGCTTACAGCATACGGATGATCTTCTGCGTCAATAGTGCTTTTATCGTTGTCAGGAAAAACACCGTGATACATCAGTACAACACTCATGGCATTCGCCTCCGTGCACTGATTTTTTGCAAGTGCTGCTGTAACCAATGACGCAACTCGGGAACCATCGCCCAGATTAATAGCAGAAGCACCGATGTTCCAATACTGCCCTTTAGAAAAAAATTGTAGACATCACTGCCGAAATCAACCGTCTTGAACACGGCGAAGGTCACCAGGCTTGCAAGGCACATTACCAACGGCACCACCCAATCCATTCGAAAGCTGACATACGCAAAGGACAGCAATGTAACGGCAATAAGAAAGATTGCGTAGGTAAACACCGTAACCGCCGCGGCGCCAGTGATACCAAAATAAGGAATCAACAACACGTTTAAACCCAGATTAATAATAGTAGCCACAAGACTGCAGAACATAAGCAACTTGGTATTTTTAAAAATATACAAACCTGCACCAAGGAACAACATAGCGCCTTCGAGCCAGAAACTCATCACAACGTACGGGATGATGACGGTACCCTCTGCGTATTTGGGACCTGCAAGAAAACTCAGTAAATACGGGCTGGTTATAGAGAACATCGCAATAAGAGGCAGACCAAGGACCACATAGATCGACAGGCTTCGAGACAGGAATGCAGCGGTGCGGCTTTGCCCCTGAGTCTCCCACAAATGCATATAGGCAGGCTTGACAGCTTGCAAAATAGCACCAACTACAATGATGTCCAGGTAAGCGGCGAGGTTGTAGGATGCAGAGTACTGTCCCAGTTCTTCCACGCCCAGCATAGCCTCAATCAGATAACGATCACTCAGTCGCAGTACGATATTGAGTGACTCGAGAATCATCAGCGGCACGCCATAAACGAGCATGATTCTGGCAAGCTTGCTGGACAGGGCCAGCCGGCTGAAATAGAAATCGGGCCGATACTGATAAGCCACAAAAACGACACCCGCCAGCTCGGCAAGGAACAGACAGATTATGACCGAGACTGGTTCAAGTATGCTCAGAAGAAGTACCGCCACAATCAGTGTCAGATTAAGAAACCTGGCAAGGCTTTGCGCAATGGCCACTTCGGCGCTGCGCTGCTGAGCGCGCAGAAAGTTCATGACACCGCTACCCAGTATTCGAACAAACACAATGGCTGAGGCAAACACGAATAGCGTCGAAATAGCCTCGTATTGAACAAATCCGGGAAGTATGACCAAGCCTGCGATGAGAAACAGCGTGGTGGTAATAGCTGCCAGCGAAAAAAATATGGCGGTGACCGTACTGTTCATCTGCTGCAAACTAAACGCGATATTCGCATTTCTTATTTGCTCGTAAAAGCGGATAACGGCATTCTGCATACCCAGCTTTCCGATCGAAATAAACAAGGTTGCGCTTGCGGTAATCAGCCCGACAATACCGTAGTCAGCAACACTCAGATTACGCGTCAGGATCGGAAAACTCACCACACCGACAAGCGCTGACAATACACCCGCAGAGGCATAATTTCGAAAGTGCTGAACAAGTCCTGGCGCTGGCATGGAAACAGTGGCTAATGCGCGGCAAACAGGTTGTACAGATCACTCAGTCCGGCAAAGCTTGCACCCTCATCGGCACACCATTGCAACACCGCCTGCATATCGTCGATAAACCGACGTACCTCATCAGCACTCTGCGGGTAAGGTGATGCTTTTTCGATAACCTCCATTGAGTGAAACATCATGTTGATGGACAACACCTTTACCTGCGGATGGCGTCGCAGCTGATACCTGAAAACCTCTTTCATCTGTTCGACGCTGGCAAACCATGGCCTGAACCAACGGGGGTCACGAAACAGTCTCGGTTTGACGCTGACAGGAACCTCAAGGATACGACCGCTGGTAAACGGGTGCGCCAGGCTAAGATCAACCGGGGACGGAAAATACGGTTGCTCGGGAGCCTTTCTGAAATCGACCCTTGCATTTGGCTCCTGCCACTGCATGTGCGGCGTGACGCTGGTATCCACCTTATACCCAAGACGCTGCAGCGAATTGACCGAATCGACAGACGCACCATAACGTCCAGCGCGAAAGCTCGTCGGTTTATGGCCCAGCTTTGATTCGAACAACGCTGTCAGGTTTGCCAGCTTCTGGTATTCGATATCAGCGGTGTAGCTGCACTGAAAGTCAGGACTATCGACACCGGCATAGTCGTGATATTTTTTTTGCGGTTCGATAAAAGCGGCATGCAGATGCGTACCGTACTCATAGCGCCCTGGCAACGCATTCAGAACATCAACACTTGCCTTGTCCTCCAGCACTTCCACTGTCAGCAGATAAGTGGGGATGGCACCCACCGCTTCAAAGGCCGGCTGCAACCGCCGGGGTAGACCTTCTACTATCGAGTCAAATCGTAACGGCTTTGAGCGTACCCATTGAGGATCATGATCACATTCGGTATCAATAGAGATAGTTACAACCACCTTTTCAACCGAATTACGCAAGATATAACTCCGCAAGTTGGCGAGTGACCGCCTGAAGACAATACCGCTCCTCGATGGATTGTCTGCCGCGTAATGCAAGTCGGTGACTCAGCTCCGGATCACAGACCAAACGAGCAAGCTGATCAGCCAATGCGATGTCATCTCCAGCATCAAAAAGAAGCCCGTTGTCGCCATTTTTCACAAGATCTGTGTTTCCGCCGATATCACTGGCTACCACCACACGTTGTGCAACCATTGCCTCCATGACTGAATTAGGCAAGCCTTCGGCAAATGAGGGTTGAACGTAAATGTCAATGGAATGGTAGAAGCTGACGGTATCCTGGATCAACCCCTGCCAGTCGATATGATCGTCGATACCCAGTGTCGCAGCCTGTTCTTCCAATGCCGTCTGCTCACTGCCACTACCCGCTATGGTCAGTATAAAGTTCTTTTCCGGGTAGGCCGCCTTAAGACGGGCAAAACCGGCAATCAGCACATGCACGCCCTTCACCACCCGCAGCCTACCGCAATAACCAATTCGGATAATGTCAGTGGTAGGCAGCTCACGCGGAACCAGTCGCGTGTCAATGCCATTGGGAACGAAGCGTATCTGACTGGCTCTAAAACCGGCATGCAAAAGCTTGTCTTGCGTTTGCGCGCTGATCGTCTGCACAAAGTCCACCTTTTTCACACCCCGCCGTATCAGAATGTTCAGTGGCTTGAACCGGGTTGCAGGATCCAGCACGCCCCCCTCGAATTCATAAAATCCGGACACCTTGGTTGTTACAGACATTGAGAGCCTCGAACTGGCAAAGCCCGCTGCCGCGGCTAATAGATGAGTAATGTGGACATGCACTGCATCGAACCGGTGGTCATTGTCCAATAGATAGCGTGCAAAGCGCATCATGACAGCGAGCGAACCAAGCCATCGGACGTGCGGGTAATCGATACGCCTGACAATAAATCCATGGTAACGCTCAACCATCGGCTGTGATGGTTGCACACGCGGTGTCACAAACTCCACATACGCCCCTTGCTCACGCAAGGCCAGGGCTAGCTTCAGGGCCTGGCTCTCAGCTCCGCCCAAACCGGGAAATCGACTGTCCACTGCAAACAGTACGCGTAGAAACTGAGCGCTTTGACCTGAATTTAGCGGCAGATTCCTCTGTATGGACTCCTTGCGAACATCAGCACTCTCGTTACATTTGCCATGAGCGCCTGAAGGTATCTTGCCCGTCTGTCGGTTCAGAACCTTCACGTGCGATGCTATCTCAACAAAGACTGGAGCTCGACAGCCAGCTCCTGATTGGCGCGGGAAACCGGCGTCCACCGCAGGCCGAGTGTTAAGCGGTTTTCCGTGATGTCAATAGGTTCTTCCAGCAAACCATCCTCACCGAGCAGCGTCTGCACACCTGACCCGTTATCACGAATAAAGCCTAACTGAAAATCAAAACTACGCGTAAGCTCATAGTTTACAAGTGCCTGTAACAGCAGGGAATTTGAGTTATCAACACGGTTGTCGAAATCCTGTGTCTCGTAGCTAAGTGACAATTCCGAGCGTATCCGGTTTGACAGTCGTTGAACCCACGAAGCGGTAAAGAAACCCTGGCTCCGATCTTCATTATTGACGTTGAACAGGCTGGCAGATGCACCTCCCGACAATAATTGATAGTCGAGTTCGGACACGCCAATACCCACCGCAATGCGGGTATCCAACGCCTGCAGGTTATAGTCAACACCCAGACGAGTTTCAAAAAATATCCCGGCAGTACTGGGAGACACGCCAACCGCTGTGTCGCCACTTTGTACAAGACTCTCGGCTGCGCTCAGACTTTGATCGTTGAGATTTCTCTGCACATACAGACTGAAACCACTGCGCGGTCCCCACCGCTGGAAAAGCCGTATTTCCGAGTTAAGACCTTTCAGGGACTCTGCATCAGTGTCGTAGTAAGTGATGCCAAGTTCACCGGAGATGGAAAAAAATCCGATTTGCCTGTCGTAGAACATGCTCAGGCTGGCACGATTGAAATCCGGCTCCCGCTCCATCGCATTGCTGCCAACCACATTCTCATCGGGTAGATCGGTAAAGATATTGCCTAGACGAACACCCAATTGACTTTGTGTTGTCAAATCTCGCTGGTAACTAAAATTGGCAATGTAAAGATCTTCTATAGCCTCGTTATCCTGTGTCTGGTTGACATACAGCAACCGAGCATTTGTTCTGCTTATGCCCGGCAGATTACGCTCAAATCCCGGGCCGGTAACAAACAGGTTACGCCGTTCGATCTCGGCATCGTCTATCGGTTGAATACCGTTATCAATACGAATGCCACCAAGAACATCTCCCACGTACCAGGTCCACGATCTGGGAGTGAGCTTGAAATCAGCAGCGCCGAGAAAGCGGCTAATGGAATCGATATCAGAGTCGCTGTTGGAGGCGACCTTGCGGGTGTCAAGCTCCCCGGCAAAACCACCGGAAAACCATCGACTTTCCTGCCCGCCGAAAACCCCCAGCACGGCGGATTGAATAATGCCGTTTTCAGTATCGGGCGTATTGGCACCTGTGACATTGTCGCTGGCTTCCAGCTGTAGAAGTCCTTGAAAACCAATGTCGAATGCATGCACCTGCACAGAACACAGCACCGAGCTGGCAACCAGCAAACCTGATATCAGACCACTCGCGCGCATGGGATGGAAAACACGATCAACCACGTTGGATAGGTTCCCTGCCAGATCGCTGTCTTGATTAATCGGGCTGATTGTTGATGACAATTCCAGCCAGCTTGCGTTCATCAATTTCATCGATGACGGCATCAAGCGCGCCAGGCGTGACGCCGCCGTACGGAATAACGAGGACGGTGTAGTCGCAAATCTCAGACAGAATGCGTGCATCTGCCGAGGTACTCATCGCCGGGCCATCAACGATGATATAACGATTATCGTAGCGCTCCTGGATGTCCACCATAAGCTGCTGGTAACGGGCGCTGGTAAAGTGTTCAGCACTGATCTCGCTGTGCTTGCCGAGAGGGACAACACGAAGCCTGGGCACACCACTGGGATTGACAATCTGCTTGATACCCAGCTCAGGTTGCTCAAGATACTCCAGCAACCCGGGTGCTCCTTCTCTATCAAGCAATTTCATGAGTTTGTGCATGACCGGCGCATGCAGATTTGCCTCTACCAGCATGGCGGTCTTTGCCTGATCGAACGCGATAGTCGCCGCCAGATTAAGACTGATGAAGCTACCACCGCCTTCCGGAACCACGGAGCTGACCATGACACTGAAGTTTGAGTCTGGCTGCAGTTGATAGAGTTTGGTACGAAGTTGCCGCATTGACTCCACTAGCAACTTGTTTCTGGTACGAGGATGCACAATACCCAACTGATCGAGCTGCTGATCGTTGAATAATCTGGGCTCGTCCATCTTGGCCAGATCAGCACGGGCTATTTCTGCCAAAGTGACCGAATCGTTGGCAGCTTTTAGATGGTGACCACTGCCCGGTGAAGACACCGGAACCATGGAACGGCTGAGTTTCTTTTTTCTGCGAACAGATTTTTCCTGCTGCTGCTCAATCATTGAGCGAACATTGGCAAACTTTGCACGATCCGTCATAGTAGTGGCGCTCCTCCAGATGCTTCCATAGTGTACTTGATAAGGAATACCACCACGTACAGTACGCAAGTGACACCCACCGTTGCCATTATGGCCCCGGGTCGATGAAACAACGGAATCTTCTGGTTGGGAGGAGCCATATGCGGCACGATGGTGAGTAGAGGTAGTTCCAGAACATCGGTGACCGCCGATGCTGTGCGAATTCGCGGATCTACCTTCAGGAAAATAAACAGATACAAAAACGGCAGAACTGAGGCTGCGACAATACCCGCCAACACAATGTGGACAAATCGCAGTCCGTTTGGTCTGGCTGGAAAATTGGCTGGCTGGTGGATACGGTAAAGTACGCCCTGCTGCTCTGCTCCCAGAGTCATCGTCAGACGCGCGTTCTGTTGCTGGCTCAGCAAATCCTCATAGAACTTCTTGTTTATCTCGTAATCGCGCGACAGCTCTGCCATCTGCCTTTCGACTTGCGAGGTTTTCGCAGAACGTTGTATCTCCTTTTCGAGCAGCACCTGTAACTGACGCATTTTTGATTGCTGTGCATCAGCCTCCGCAGACGTACGGGCAAGATCACTGCGAAGTTGCTGGTAGACCGGACTGAGACTGGCAGAGCCTGAAAACGTGTTGCCATTAACGTTAAAAAGGGTTTGCCCGTTGCCTTGCTGATTGGTGGCTTCGTTACGCCGTGCTGCGGCTTCCTTGACGTCCTCTATTTGTTGTTGAAGACGCACGATGTCAGGGTAATCCTCCGTGTAGTCAAGACTCAATAGATCGATCTCAGCCTCCAGCCGCGCCACCTGATCGCGTGTCTGCCCGATCTGGTAATCACGCGCAAGCGTGGACGACTCGTTGGATAGTTCGGCCTGCAGGGTCCGTCTTCTTTGATCTGCCTGCGCAAAAAGTAGTGATGTCTGTTCAAAGTCCCTTTGTAATTCGACAATGCGCGTATTGACGTTACCTTCGGTGCTGGTACTTATCCCGGGATGCTGACTCCGAAAACTCTCCAGCCGACCTTCTGCATCCTCAAGCTTGGTCCGATAGGTTTCTACCTGATTGATGATGAACTCAAAGGCTTCGGTGGTCTCCTCGGTGGAAGAATCCATGGTCTTTTGCAAGAACAGCTCGGCAAACAGACTGGTTACCTTGAAGGCCACCGCCGGATCGTCATCATAGTGCTCGATTTCAAGCAGCTGGTTGTTGCGGTTCGACACAGTCGTGTTGCCGACGAGATCATCACGTGCCTCTTCGCGCTTGGCCGGCGTAGTGCCTGCATGGGTAAATCCGACCTCGTTCAGGATCCGGTCAACGATATCAGTAGCAAACAACTCCTCTTTTGCCACATTGGCCTTGTCGCGCGTTGAAAGCTGCTCAGTGCCAATGATGGGAGAAACGATATTGGTATCGTCTACATAGATCTGCACCGATGAGGTGAATTTTTTTTCCCAGAAAAAACCTATCAGGAGAAATACAAAGCTGACCATACAGAAAATGGCAAGCAGAGTACCGGCTCGTGCTGTCGCCTCGCGAACCAGTAAGGGTGATATCTCATCAAGTGTGATATTACTCATAACCGCTCATCCAAGATGGAGAGTTGTGACAACGCTATCAAGGTTCACCATCTAGCCTGAATTATTCATGAAACGTCTGATTATCGCGCAGGACCCTGTGCCTGTAGGGAATTTCGCGAGCGAGCGGAATACAGAGTGTATTTCCAAGTGAGTGAAATTTTCTACAGGTGCAGGGGACAAGTGAGAATTAGGCATTTTCATGAATAATCCAGGCTAGAACCTGCGCTCGGGGATGGTAATGACATCGCCGGGCGCGAGATCGTAGTTGGTCTCCAGCACGCCACTGGACAGGATGTCCTGAAGGTAGATATCGTACTCCCTTGGTACGCCGTCTACCGTTCTGTAAAGACTTGCTGCATTAGGCAACGCATACTCGTTCACGCCGCCAGCCTCGAGCACAAGATCGATGACCGTCATGCCATCACGATGCTGGATAGACTTTGGTTCGGCAACCCCACCGACAACTCTGACCCTATTCTGAAACTCGGCGCTGGGGATTTCCTGGATGATGACAGACACCTTTGGCGTACGAATGTACTGCGTGAGTTTTTCTTCGGTATCGATCACGATCTCTGCGGGGGTTCGGCCTCCCGCAAGGATGTCGCCAACGAGTGGCACAGAAATATATCCATCAGGTCTGACGGGGACGGTGACCGACAAGTCAGGGTTTTTCCAGACATTAACATTGACCACATCACCGGAACCAAGACGGAATTCCGGCGCACTGACAGGCGTGCTGGATGGGGGTCGCTCTTCTTCTGCCAAAGGGACACTCGCACTTGCACAGGCTGTCAACATCAGAGCCAGTAGAAGTGATACAACGTAGCGTGAGTCCATGTGTGAAAAGTGCCTCCCAGACACGTGATTGTAGTCACATAATTTATGGTCATCGCCGCGACCCGTGCCAATTGATGTTTTGACCACACCGTTTGATACCACCCACAACTAAACTGCCTGACACTTGAACGCCAGATGTTTCTAGAGTTTAGTGCTTAATGGTGCCGGATCACCGCCTTACGTGCAAATTTTATATAAACAACTGTGTCTCGTTTATGATAATCGCTGCACGCAACCTTTTTTCATCGCAATAACGGATAAAACGACGGTAAGATTCCCGGATGATTGCCAACGACGCACAAAAAACGCAATTTGCTGAACACTACCAACAACTTGAAATTGACGATCGAGCCAATTGGGACAGTGCGCAGTCCAGCTATCGGAAACTGGTCCACGTCTGGCATCCAGACAAGTTCACCAGCCGGCCCCGGGAAAGACTTCACGCACAGCAACGATTCATCAATCTGACAAAATCCTACAATGCGCTGCGCGATTTCTACCGAACAAATCAGCGACTGCCCTTTCAGTCGGTTCACACGGCCTCCAAAGATCAAAAGCCCAAGCTTGAGCATGACTCACAAGAACCCAAGCGATCGGCAAGTGTTGCAGAAGTGGACTCCAGTGTACTGCGCCGCGACCCGGAAAAAAGCGCTTACTCCACCGGCAACTCAGGCAACAGACGCAAGATCATCTGGGCACTGGCCGGTTTGTCTATCCTGTTCTTTACAGCAACACTTTTTTTGATTCTGGACCAAAAACTGAATCAGGCTACCGCAGAAATTGGCCGCGAAGTGATAAAGGATGCGCCCGAAAGTGAATTTCTGCTCAACAATACCGAAATTCGCCGATCGCAAACCCGCGGTGCGTTTGTCAAACCCACCCAGTAGAACTGACAACCCAGCAAGTGGTCGAAGTTACTGACAGTCGCCCGGAGTACTATCGAGCACCTTTGCCAAACAGAACCACTTCTGCGGTTTGACACAAGATAAGCACATCAAGAAAAACCGTGTGATTCTTGATGTAGAAAAGATCGAATTCATGTTTCTGCACGGAGTCCTGCAGGGATGCGCCGTAGGGATAGCACACCTGTGCCCAACCGGTGATGCCGGGCTTTACCGCATGCCTTTCGCGGTAGTACGGGATGCTCTCGCCGAGCTGTTCAACAAAATGGGGACGCTCTGGTCGTGGACCAACAAAGCTCATTGCACCGCTCAACACATTTAAAATCTGCGGTAGCTCGTCAATACGGGTGTATCGCATGAAGTGACCAATGCGTGTGACTCGTGCATCGTTTTTTACCGCCCACTGTGCGCCACCGGCACTCTCGGCGTCTGTCTTCATGCTTCTGAATTTCAAGACCTCAAACGGCTTGCCAAGGTAGCCGACACGCACCTGCCGATAGATGATTGGCGCATCCAGACCGTCTTCAATCTTGATCCCTATTGCCGCAATAAGCATGAACGGCCAGGTGATCGCGATGATAAGCACGCTTGCCACAATGTCGAACGCCCGCTTTAGGACATCACGAAAAGCTCCGCGCTCGAAACCATCAGAAAAGATCAGCCAGTCCGGTCGCAGGATGTCCAGTGGTAATTTTCCCTGCTCTCGTTCGAAGAAACTCAGAAGATCAATGACGTCCAGCCCATTGAGCTTGCACTCCAGTAGTTGCTCCAATGGGAGGCCACCCCTTCGCTCGTCGGCAGCAACCACAATTTCGTCAACTTGATGCGCGATGGCAAAATCCAGCAGGGAGCTATCCTCCGGATCGACCAGCAAACTGCTGTCAAGACGCCGTCCCCGGTCGGAGGGTAACGGTATATACCCCACAATACGAAAACCACGTCGATCAGCACGTCGGCGCAACCGCCGGGAAATCGCACTGGCTTTTTCCCCTGCGCCGAGAACCAGTACGCGAATCTTGAGAATATCGCGATCAACGTAGTAGAAGAACATGGGGCGGATCGTGCCCACCATGAAAAACGCTATAAGAATGGCCAGCGCAAACAAGCCACGTCCAAGTTCCAACGGCGGGATCAGGTAATAGAGCAGCGCCAGAATGGCTGCGCCACACAGGAATCCGATAACCGAGCGCAAAAACACGCCCGTCGTGCCACCTCGAAATCGGCTCTGATAAAGACCCATGGCCATCATGGTCGTTGGCATGACCAGACCAAAGAGGATGGCAGCGCCGATTGGTGAGCCGATGCTGTCGATCTCGGTTAACGGCGAGCCGTCAAACCGGACATAGGATGCGATGAACACCGCGCCCACACAGATACAGAATTCGATTAGCGCAAGCAGCAGGAACGGCACCCGCAGATGCATCTTGAAAAATTTTAACGTCCCCAAAGTCAGTTGTTGTCCCTAATTTCACCCACGCTACAGCTAACGGGTTACTTCGTATCGTAGCGCAATCTTACGTCTCGCCACGTTACCGCGCCACCTTTAGCGCATTTTTTCGGTCAAAGCCAGTCAGGGCCGATCCTGACTGTCTATTTCTGGTTAAAACGCACACTTCCCCAAGAGCAGAACTGGTTTTTTGGCTATGTGTGCATCAGCACCCTGTTTGGCTGATACGCAGTTCCGTAATATCTATCGCGAAAGATGGAGAGTGCCTTATAATCAAGCGGTTAAGTCACAAGACCCTGCGATCCACCAGAGAAGCTACATTGATGTTCGAAATCACCAACGATGACACCGTTGCCGTAATCGGGCTCGGATACGTGGGTTTGCCACTGGCGGTCGAGTTTGCCAAACACGGACCCACCATCGGTTTCGATATCTCTGAAGAACGCATTCAACAGTTGCGTAGTGGCCTGGACAAGACACTGGAGGTCTCTGCCGAGGAACTGAAAGAAGCCGCTTACCTGGGGTTCACCAGCCAGACCGACGAACTGTCAGCCTGCAAGGTTTTCATCGTTACGGTGCCCACGCCAATCAATCGTCACAAACAACCCGACCTGACCCCTCTGATAAATGCCAGTGAGGCGATAGGCAAGGTCATGCAGGCAGGTTGTGTGGTGATCTACGAGTCCACGGTATACCCCGGTGCGACTGAGGAGGTTTGTATCCCCATTCTGGAAAGAGAGTCTGGTTTGGTTTTCAACACCGATTTCTTTGCAGGGTACAGCCCGGAACGTATTAATCCCGGCGACAAGGAGCATCGCGTCAGCAACATCATGAAGGTCACATCGGGCTCAACCGAGGAAGTGGCGAAGGCGGTCGATGCGCTCTACCAACGAATCATTACTGCCGGTACACACATGACCAGCTCAATCAGGGTTGCCGAAGCCGCCAAGGTCATAGAGAACACCCAACGCGACCTGAACATTGCATTGATCAATGAGCTGGCGCTGATATTTGACAGGCTTGGCATCGATACACTGGAGGTTCTGGAGGCTGCGGGTACCAAGTGGAATTTTCTGAATTTCAGGCCCGGTCTGGTCGGTGGGCATTGCATCAGCGTTGATCCCTACTATCTGACTCACAAGGCTCAGGAGATTGGCTATCACCCTCAAGTCATACTCTCCGGACGCCAGATCAATGATGGGATGGGTGCGTTTGTTGCTGAGAAAGTTGTCAAGATGCTCACCCGTAAACGCATACACGTTGTCGGTGCCAATATTCTGATACTGGGTCTTGCCTTCAAGGAAGATTGCCCGGATTTACGTAACACCAGAGTGGTCGATATCGTACACGAACTTGAAAACTACCATGCCAATGTGGACATTCACGATCCGTGGGTAAACAGCGACGAGGCACAACAGCAATATGGTATCTCGCCAATAAGCCAACCCGCCGAATCGTACTATGATGCCGTGATCCTGGCTGTGGCGCACAAGCAATTCATCGACCTTGGCGTTGACGCTATCCGCGCCTTCGGAAAATCCGGCCACATTCTTTATGACATCAAAAGCGTGCTACCCAGAGATAGCGTGGATGCACGCCTGTAATAAAACCGCAGCCATGCTGTCATTTACCCAGCACGGACGTGGTACGTTCCACCCGTCCATTATTCGTTAATTTCTTCGAACGAGCATAGTCAAGCATGAAAGTTCTTATTACCGGTACCGCAGGCTTTATCGGATCCACGCTGGCTCTGAAGCTTCTGGCACGTGGCGATGAAGTTATCGGGGTGGACAACGTCAACAACTACTATGATGTCAACCTGAAGCTTGCCCGACTTGAAAGAGTCAAGGCTCATGAGGGCTTCACGGAAGTTCGTGGCAATCTGGAAGACAGAGAGCTTATGGAAGCCACTTTCCGCAAGCATCAACCACAGCGAGTAGTTAACCTGGCCGCACAAGCGGGCGTTCGGTACTCTCTGGAAAACCCGCAGGCGTATATCGATGCCAACATTGTCGGATTTACCAATATTCTGGAAAACTGTCGCCATTCAAAGGTAGAGCATCTTGTGTATGCATCCACCAGTTCGGTGTACGGCAATCACACCAATATGCCTTTCTCGGTGCACGAATCCGTTGACCACCCGGTCAGTCTCTATGCGGCGTCCAAAAAAGCCAACGAACTGATGGCACATACTTACAGTCACCTTTTTCAACTACCGACAACCGGGCTGCGTTTTTTCACTGTTTATGGTCCGTGGGGACGCCCAGACATGGCACTGTTCCTGTTTACAAAAAACATACTGGCAGGTAAACCCATCGACGTATTCAACTACGGCAAACACAAACGTGACTTCACCTACGTCGATGATATTGTCGAAGGTGTGGTTCGCACGCTAGACAACGTGGCCAAACCCAACGAAGACTGGGACAGCAACGCACCAGATCCTGCATCCAGTTCGGCACCCTACCGGGTGTATAACATCGGCAACAACCAACCGGTTGATCTGGAGCATTACATCAGCACGCTGGAGTCCTGCCTCAACCGCACGGCGGTAAAAAACCTGTTACCCCTGCAAGCCGGCGATGTACCTGATACCTATGCCGATGTCAGTGATCTGATCAGAGACGTCAACTACAAACCAGACACCAGTGTCGAAAACGGTATTGCCAGTTTCGTGGAATGGTACCTGGACTACTATAAAGTCTAGCCTGGAGTATTCATGAAACGCCAAATCCTTCCACCAGGCCCTTTGTTCGTAGTGGATTTCGTGAAGGAGCGGGATACAGACTGTATTTCCGACTGAACGAAATTCGCTACGCACGAAGGGAATGCGGAAGGATTTGGTGATTTCATGAATAATCCAGGCTAGGAGCCTTCGCGGCCTTATATCCATCCTCGCCAACGGTATACTCCGAGCGCAATAACTTCGTGCAATAGTTTGTCGAATTTCCATATCGTTGTCGTTTGTGGCATCCATGCCCACCAGGGTGTCTGGAGTTGCCCTTCACGATCCACGCTCACAGGACAGACTGCAACTCCCTGGTCATCAAGCACCTTGCGAAATGTTCTTAATGCCCGCGGCATGTGCAACGCGGAGGTGATCAGTCGAACAGGGTTTTCAATCGATTCGGTGGCCAGTAATGCGGCTACGTTCACGGCATTTTCGCGGGTGTTCAATGACTGACGTTCGCGCAGAATTCGTACATTGTCAATGCCTAGAGCTACCCAGTAGCTGGCCACAATGTCTGCTTCGGTGATGTGTTTTACAGCGCCTCCTGCGGCTATTATTCGAAGTTGAGGTTCACTTTGCGCAATACGCGCAGCAGCCGTAGCACGCGACAGGGTCGAGTCACTCATACGTTCAAATTCCAGTGGAGATTGCGCACGTGAGTCAACACCGCCGCCGAGCATGACAAGATGGCTGCCCTGCTCACAACTGAGCGTTTCGGGGTATTGATTTTCTACGCTCAGCAGAAGCGGATGCACAACGTTTGGAGAGGCAAACAGAAAAAAAAAGGCTGACCAAGTGATGACAATCAAGGCATACCTGACGGGCACACCTGGCCCTTTCAGGCGTTGCCGCCGATAGATCAGCACAAGAATCGTGACAAGAGACAGCAGAAACAATAATGCGACTGGATCCAGAAACCAGTTTTGGATCAGCTCAGTCATTTTTTATTTCGGTCATCCATCACACAGCCGTTTATTAATATCAAAGAGCGCCCTTGTCGATTGCCTGCTGGCGTATAGCGTCCTCACGAGGATAACCGCGAAAAGTGCAAAAAAGCGCTAATCACCCGCGCTTACCTGCGCATCATGAGCCTCGCCGTAGCTCGCGTCCCGTTTTAGCTGACCATGACGCAAGGCATCGACCATTCAGGCAGGAAAACGGGGCGAATAATGACATCACCAAGACGGGGAGGCTATTTTCAATTACAATGATACCTGTCATAAGCATAGAGAGAGCAAATACTCGCCGCCATGGCCACTTCGGATAATCCCAATCTCAATCAACACCGGCAATTACGCGCTTTTTGCAATGCAGCCCAGACGGGCAGCATATCCAAGGCCGCCGAGCGCCTGAAACTCAGCCAGCCCTCAGTCTCACTGCAAATTCAGGCGCTTGAGAAAGAGCTGGATACCTTGCTGTTTGAACGCTGCGGGCCAAAAATTCGGCTCACACCTGCTGGCGACCTGTTGCTGGAAATGGCGCAGCCTCTGGTCGACGGTTTTTCACGGCTTGCGGATAGTTTTGCTGCCAGATTGGGTGATGTACACGCTGGCCCTCTGGATATTGCCTCAGGTGAGGCTACCCTGCTCTACATCCTGCCCGACGTCATCAAGAGCTTCTCCGATGAATACCCGCAAATAGACGTCAGGCTGCACAACGTGACCGGGCATGATGGTCTGGCCTTGTTGCGGGCTGACGAGGTGGACTTCGCGGTTGGCTCCATGATCGATGTACCCGACGATATGGTGTACCACCCAATTTATGACTACACACCTGCACTCATCATGTGCAAAGGCCATCCGCTGGAAAAAAAGAAATCGGTGAGTCTTGAGGACATCAGTCCTTATGGCTTGATACTTCCTCCACGCCATCTTAGTACCTGGAGTGTGGTCGATCTGGTTTTTCAGCAACACGGCGTTCCTTACAATGTCGTTCTGGAAGCCGGCGGTTGGGAAGTCATCAAACGCTATGTCGAGATCGGCACTGGTATTAGTATCGTAACCAGTATTTGCCTACGCGGATTTGAAAACCTGACGGTTCGTCCCATGGGCAATTATTTTCCAAATCGCAGTTACGGTGTTGTCGTAAGGCGTGGAAAATTCCTTTCACCTCAGGCCAAGCAGTTTCTGCAGCTCATGGACGGTAATTTCTTTGCTCGGCAAACCACACCACCGCCATCCAAGCGCAAGACCAGCAAGCGCAGCGACGCATTGATAACCAATTTCTAGTGCCACAGGCTAACCACAAACCGGCGGCCGCATTTCGTGAAGATCCGCAAAGCATGCATGTTATCGTCGGAATGTCTGGCGGGGTAGACTCTTCAGTGACTGCCTTGTTACTCAAACAACAAGGGTATCAGGTATCGGGCATCTTCATGCAGAACTGGGAAGACGATGATGAGCACTGCACTGCACGTCAGGATTATCGTGATGCCGCATCAGTTGCTGCAACGCTAGGCATCGAACTATCAACTGTCAATTTTGCCGAAGAATACTGGGAACGCGTGTTCGAGCATTTCCTGGCTGAATATGGCGCTGGCAGAACACCTAATCCCGATATCCTTTGCAACAAGGAAATCAAATTCAAGGCATTTCTTGATCACGCTCACCAGCAAGGTGCCGATGCCATCGCCACAGGACACTATGTGCGCTCTGGAGGCGATGAAAATCAGGTTCAGCTACATCGGGGCAAGGATAACAACAAGGATCAAAGCTACTTTCTCTACACCCTTAATCAGGACCAATTGCGACCCAGCCTGTTTCCAGTGGGGCATATGGACAAACCGGACGTGCGGCGTCTTGCAATGGACGCAGGTTTTCACGTCCACAGTAAAAAAGACAGCACCGGCATCTGCTTTATCGGCGAGCGAAAATTTACAGAGTTTCTTAGCGAGTACCTGCCCGCACAACCCGGCGATATCATCACGGACAGCGGTGAAAAACTGGGGCGCCACAACGGCCTGATGTTTTACACCCTGGGGCAACGACAGGGACTGGGTATTGGCGGACTGAGTGATGCCACTGAAGACCCCTGGTATGTTCTGGCGAAAGAGCTTGACGAAAACCAGCTTATCGTCGGGCAAGGACACGATCACCCGATGTTGTTCCGGAACGTGTTTAACGCTCATGATCTACACTGGGTTAGCCCTGAGGCTCCAGCGACGACATTTCGATGCACTGCCAAGGTGCGTTACCGACAACAGGACCAGCAAGCGCACGTTACGCTAAACACCGATGCTACGCTAACCATCACTTTCGACGAACCAGTTAGAGCTGCAACGCCGGGGCAGTCACTGGTGCTGTATCAGGACGAGAACTGCTTGGGCGGTGCGATAATCAGTGATCTTGACTGACAAGTAATGACAAGCAGTGCGTAAATGTAAGCAAGGGCCACCCCATATAGCCCATAATTGTAATTATGAATGCAATCTCAACAATTGAAAATCAGACGCTGGCACTTGGCGGTATTTTTCAGTCCGTGCACATCTGTAAATCACTGGCCACAACGGGTACCTGTGAACAGGATGAACTGGAGGGCACCCTTCGTTCTGTCATGACTCTAAAAACCGACCGCGTTATCGATGCTTATGGTGGCCACTCTGGCACTGTTGGTAGAGGTTTGCGGATCATAAAGTCCCAGCTTGGTGGTAATGCCGAATCACGTGATCTGGATATTGCCCGCTATGCGCTGGCCTTGATTCAACTGGGGACCAACGTACTGAACGATTCCAATACCGTGGAACAACTGAGAATAGGGATAAGCCGCGCCCAGGCCATGGAAAAAGCTATTGCAGACCCAGACATGATCAGCAATCTGGCTAACCTGTATCGCAGCAGCATCAGTCACCTGACACCCCGTATCATGGTCAGTGGTGACCCCGACTATCTCAACAACAACGAGATTGCGTCAACCATCCGATCGGCCCTGCTTGGTGGTGTTCGTTCGGTAGTGCTGTGGCGGCAATGTGGCGGCAGTCGCCCAAAACTGTTGCTCAATCGCAACCAGTATATCAAGCAGGCGGACGTCTATCTGCAAGGCTAGGAGCCTGCGCGGCCGGAGGCTCCTAGCGACAAATCAGGCAGCTCTGGTGCGCCTTGCCTGTTGCTTGCCACCGGGTTGCTTGAATCGGTTCATTAGCTCGTTTAGTTTGCTGGCCAATTCATCCATTTGTTCAGCTGCCTGACTCACGTTGGCAGACGATGTCAGACTTTCATTGGACTGAGTGGATATCACTTGAATGATGCCACTAATCTCGCTATTGCCTCTTGTTGCCTCTCTGATTCTGGAGTCCATATCGCTGGTTGTCATTTTTTGCGCCTCGACAGCATTTGCAATGGCAGACTGAATTTCACTGATCTGCTGTACGATTGAATTGATATCGGCGATGGACGTAACGGCAGTTCCCGTATCAGATTGAATATTTGCGATCCGTTGTTCGATTTCTTCAGTGGCTCTTGCAGTCTCTTTGGCCAGGTCCTTGACCTCGTTTGCCACAACGGCAAAGCCCTTTCCTGCATCACCGGCACGAGCAGCCTCTATCGTGGCATTCAATGCGAGCAGATTGGTCTGCTCAGCAATGGATGTGATCACCTTGACAACATTTCCAATCTCTTGCGACGACTTTGCCAATTGCTGGACGTTATCTCCGGTACTCTGCGCAAGCGTCACTGCCTCAGAAGCGATGGACTCAGCCTCCTTGGTTTTGCTGGAAATATCAGTAATGGATGAGCTCATCTCGTTGGTACTGTCTGCAACTTCATCAACATAGGCTCTCACCTGAGTTGATGTGGTAGACGCTGAGGTGGCTTTCGCTGCGTTCTGCTCCGCAACAGCGGTCAGTGTGGTACTCACCGTGTTCAATTCGCCTGCCGCCGAGTTGAGTTGAACTGCAGTATCACCAATATCAACGATGCTGGTGTTTAACTGACCAAACAAGCGCTCGAGAGCGGTGGTTACCTGAGCAAGATCATCGTCATCCTCGGTTGCCTCTATCCTGTACGTAAAATCCCCTTCGGAAGCAGCTCTGACAGCCAGTGACAGATTTTCGATCCGCTGCTTCAAGGCTTCACTGTTCGCTGCATCGATCTCAGCTTGCGCGCGCTCTGCTGCTACACGCTGGTCCGACTCCTCGCGTCGTTCTCGCTCGAGAGCCTCCGCGGCCTGACGCTGCTCCTCAGCCACGCGTTGTGACTCATCGGTTTTTGTTCGCAGCGTTTCTGTCTCCAGAGCCTTGCAGCGAAGAATGTCGACCGAACGTGCGATGGCGCCAATTTCATCTTCGCGTTGGCAATAGGGAACAGCCTTATCGTAATCACCGCTGGCAATCAATGTGGTGGCTGTTGTGATCTCCTGTAACGGTGTAGAAAGAAGGCGGCGAGTGACGAGAAACAAGACGACCCCAAGTATTACGATCATCACAACTGCAATCCATATCTGCCTGACAACGCGAGACATGGAAATATCCTTGATGATTCCCACATCATATCGAAGTAGAAAACTACCTACTCGCTGGTTTTCCCCAGGTAGTATGATCGGCGTGGCGACCCAGTAGTTAGTCCCTTCTATGTGTTTGAGTTGCTCATCTGATCTTTCCATCCTTCGCATGAAGTCGGGCTTCCATGGTAAGGACTCGGACAACAAATGCCGGCTTTCAAATGCATCCGGAGTGTAGGAGACAAGCCGGTTACCGTCGTTGTCAAACACCTCGGCTTGAGCCATGCGTTGATGAAGTGCAACCGGCGGGTAGGTATCAAGCAGATTACGCACGCTCTCGGCATCACCGTCGCGAACCGATTCGGCCATCGACGACGACAGAACGTGGGCAATCTTCGCCTTGTTGAACTGCGCAACCCACAATGAGCCACTGATATCCGCATTAGCGGCAAGTAATTCCAGGACTACAACGACGACTGAAACTAATCCGATAACGATCAGGCCAACACGCTGTCCCAAAGATTTACGAATATTGGTTTTTTGATTGACCGACAGATCGCTTTGCTTCATTTATGACATCCGGGATTGGCCTGCCATACCGGGCGGTTTTTGGCAGGCATTCTGGGGCGTCACCAAAATTCGGCAACGCCAAAGCCCTTGTATCGGTTGATTCTCAAAGCGCTTGAGCCCTACACTGCTGGACGCTGCACAGGTCAGGTTACACGCTTACCGGGATTGGGTAGAGAAAAGTGAGTTTCGCTTGCCCAATCCCGCAAACGGCTAGCTGGCAATCTGTATGGACACAGGAATATCCTTGAATTTAACCTTGGCCTCGTCGGCAGACTGCTGGAAATCCGAAATCTCGTTAAAGTTGAGGTAGCGATACACCTCATCACTCATGGCATCGAGGTCCTTCACGTATTCCATGTACTCAGCAACCGTTGGCAACTTGCCCAACAATGCCGCTACCGCTGCAAGCTCAGCAGAACTCAAATAGACAAACGCCCCCTGCCCCAGACGGTTAGGAAAGTTTCTGGTTGATGTGGATACCACCGTGGCTCCCGGCTTGACTCTGGCCTGATTTCCCATACATAGCGAGCACCCGGGTATCTCTAGTCTTGCCCCAGCCGCGCCAAAGATATTGTAGTAACCCTCCTCCTTGAGCTGGTGCTCGTCCATACGGGTTGGTGGCGCAATCCACAGGACCGTATCAACATAATCACCTGATTTTTGAATGAGCTTGCCAGCGGCACGGTAGTGGCCGATGTTGGTCATGCATGAACCAATGAACACCTCGTCTATCTGGGTGTTCTGCACTTCAGACAACGGCTTGACATCATCAGGGTCATTCGGACACGCCAGTAGTGGCTCCTTGATTTCATCAAGATCTATTTCGATGATCTCGGCATACTCGGCATCTGAATCAGCCTCAAGCAGCGTTGGATTTGCCAGCCACTCTTCCATCTTGCGAGCACGTCGTTCCAGAGTACGCGCATCGTCATACCCTTGATCGATCATCCAGCGCAGTAGTGTGATGTTCGATGTGATGTACTCTTTTAGCGGGTCGATTTCCAGCTTTACTGTGCAACCACCGGCAGAGCGTTCTGCGGTAGCATCGGCAAGCTCGAAGGCCTGCTCCAGCTTTAGATCGTTCAAACCTTCAATTTCCACACATTTACCCGAGAAAATATTCTTCTTGCCTTTTTTCTCGATGGTCAGCAAACCTCGCTTTAATGCGGCGTAGGGAATGGCATTGACCAGATCCCGCAAGGTGATACCCGGCTGCATCTTGCCCTTGAACCGTACAAGAACAGACTCCGGCATGTTCAGTGGCATGACACCAACCGCTGATGCGAAAGCAACAAGACCGGAACCTGCCGGAAAGGAAATACCCATGGGGAAGCGCGTATGCGAGTCGCCTCCTGTACCGACGGTATCGGGCAGCAGCATGCGATTCAGCCAGCTATGGATAATCCCATCTCCCGGTCGCAGCGAAACACCACCCCGAGTAGACATGAAGTCTGGCAAGGTGTGATGCGTATTGACGTCGATAGGTTTTGGGTAGGCTGCGGTGTGACAGAAAGACTGCATGACCAGATCGGCAGTAAAGCCAAGACAAGCCAGGTCTTTCAGCTCATCACGCGTCATTGGCCCGGTGGTGTCCTGAGAACCCACAGTGGTCATCTTTGGCTCGCAGTATTGCCCGGGACGAATACCGTCGACACCACAAGCCTTGCCGACAATTTTCTGTGCCAGTGTGTAGCCTTTGCTGCTAGGGTCGTTCGCACCCGGTCGCAGGAATACGGTGCTGAACTCCAGTCCAAGCGATTCACGAGCCCGATCAGTCAGACCACGCCCGATGATCAATGGGATTCGGCCACCCGCCCTGACCTCGTCCAGTAAAACCTCATTGCTGAATTCGAATGTGGACAGAACCTCATCGGAGTCGTGCCGGGTTACCTTGCCCTCGTAGGTGTAGATATCGATAACATCGCCCATTTCCATGGCGTTAACATCACATTCGATAGGCAAGGCACCGGCATCTTCCAGCGTGTTGTAGAAAATGGGGGCAATCTTGCCACCCAGGACGAAGCCACCATCACGTCGGTTGGGGATATAGGGAATGTCGTCGCCCATGTGCCACAACACCGAGTTGGTTGCCGACTTTCTGGATGACCCTGTGCCAACGACATCGCCAACGTAGGCTACTGGAAAACCCTTTGTCTTTAGCTCATCTACCATTGCCAGGGGTTTGTCAGTCAGACCCTCGCGTTCAAATTTAAGCATCGCCTGTGCATGCAGCGGGATATCCGGACGTGACCATGCATCAACTGCCGGAGACAGGTCATCGGTGTTGGTCTCACCCGGCACCTTGAATACCGATACCGTGATTTTCTTTGGCACTTCATCTTTGGCAAGAAACCATTCGGCATCTGCCCAGCTTTGCATGACGGCCTTGGCGGCTGCATTGCCCTTGTTGGCTTTTTCTTCTACATCGTGGAAAGCGTCGAACATCAACAAGGTATGCGACAACGCCTTGGTTGCCGTGGCCGCAAGCTCCTCGTCATCAAGAGCGGCAATGAGCGGCTGAATGTTATAGCCACCGAGCATCGTTCCCAACAGCTCTACCGCGGCAACGCGGCTAAGCAGTGGCGATGTTGCCTCACCGGTTGAAATAGCGGTGAGGAATCCCGCTTTGACGTAAGCAGCCTCATCAACGCCTGCAGGTATCCTGTTGGACAGCAGGTGCAACAGAAAATCCTCTTCGCCCTTTGGCGGGGATTTCATGAGCTCGACCAGATCTGCAGCTTGTTGAGCATTGAGCGGCTGAGCAACAATACCCTGCGCCTGGCGCTCGGCTTCATGTTGACGATAAGCTTCTAACATTTGGATTTCCTCAGGTTCTGAGTGGCATGCGGCCCCTCGTACATTGTATCGGTTGGTGCAGCCATCGTTTCGGGCACGCAGGCACAGCCGTTATTGATCATGTTCACAACACAGGGGCTTACCACAATCAAGGTTAGCGGCACGTTAGAGGCTCAAGTACAGCCCCTTTGTTAATGTCTCAAGTACCAACCGTTGACTTTGACGTGCGTTTTTTCCTTGTTTTCCCTGCGGTGGGCGTTGCTTCAATGGCCTCACCTTTGAACACGCAAGCGCGGATTTGTTCCAGCTCATCGCGCAGTTGCGCCGCCGTTTCGAATTCGAGATTGCGTGCGCACTCATACATCTGCTTTTCAAGCTGTTTCATGCGTTTTGCCGCCTCGTCAACGCTGAGTGCCTCAGTAGTAGTATTGGTCTGCTTTGCAGCAGCGCCACGACGCCCACGACGTTTGTCCTTGCCCGAATCCGAAGCCTCCATGACATCGTTAATCGCTTTCTGGATACCCACCGGCGTAATGCCGTGCTCGGCGTTGTAGTTTTCCTGTACTTCACGACGTCGATTGGTTTCGTCGATGGCTCGTTGCATTGACCCCGTCAGGGTATCAGCATAGAGGATGGCCCTGCCATGTAAATTGCGCGCTGCACGGCCTATTGTTTGTATTAACGAACGATCCGAACGCAGAAAACCCTCCTTGTCAGCATCAAGGATAGCTACCAATGATACCTCTGGCATGTCCAGCCCCTCGCGAAGCAGATTGATACCAACCAGCACATCGAATACACCCAGACGCAGATCGCGAATGATCTCGCTTCGCTCGACCGTATCGACATCCGAATGCAGATAGCGCACTTTTGTATCATGCTCGCTAAGGTAGTCAGTAAGGTCTTCCGCCATGCGCTTGGTTAGCGTTGTAATCAGCACCCGCTCATTCTTTGCCACACGGATGGTGATCTCTGACAGCACATCGTCCACCTGCGAGCGTGCCGGCCTGACCTCCACTTGAGGATCCAGAAGTCCTGTGGGCCGCACAACCTGCTCGACAACGGCATCGGCATATTGCTGTTCGTACTTGCCCGGCGTGGCTGAAACGAAAATGGTTTGTGGCTTGAGAATTTCCCATTCTTCGAATTTGAGCGGACGATTATCCAGCGCTGAGGGCAGACGAAATCCGAAATTGACCAGATTTTCCTTGCGTGAGCGGTCACCTTTGTACATGGCACCCAGTTGAGGCACCGTCACGTGACTTTCATCGATGAATAACAGACTGTCCTCCGGAAGGTAATCGAACAGACAAGGGGGTGGCTCTCCCGGTTGGCGTCCGGATAGATAACGCGAGTAGTTTTCAATGCCTGAGCAGAAGCCCAGCTCATGAATCATTTCCAGATCGAACTGGGTGCGTTGCTGCAGACGCTGGGCTTCAACAAGCTTGCCTGCCGAGGTCAGTTGCTCCAGTCGTTCGCGCAGCTCATCCTTGATGAGATCGGTGGCATCAAGCAGGCGCTGCCTGGGCGTGACGTAATGCGTTTTCGGGTAGATTGTCAGCCTCGGTACCTTGCGCATGATCTCGCCCGTCAAGGGATCGAAAAAACTCAGCGTCTCTATTTCATCATCGAACAGCTCCACGCGAATGGCCTCACGCTCGGAATCTGCCGGATAGATGTCGATAATTTCCCCGCGCACCCGATAAGTACCGCGCTTGAGTTCTAGATCGTTACGGTTGTACTGCAGCTCGGCAAGCCGCCTTAGTACATCGCGTTGATTGACCGTCTCTCCGCGCTTCAGGTGCAATACCATCTTGTGGTACTGCTCCGGATCACCCAGACCGTAAATGGAAGAGACAGTGGCCACGATAATAGTGTCGCGACGCTCGAACAGGGCTTTGGTCGCTGACAGTCGCATTTGCTCGATGTGTTCATTGACCGAGGAATCTTTCTCTATGAAAGTATCACTGGCCGGCACATACGCCTCAGGCTGGTAGTAATCGTAGTAGGAGACGAAGTACTCAACCGCATTGCTGGGAAAGAATTCCTTGAACTCCCCATACAACTGCGCAGCCAGCGTCTTGTTGGGTGCCAGAACAATGGCCGGACGCTGCTGGTTCTGCAAAATATTGGCGATCGAAAAGGTTTTTCCAGACCCCGTGACACCTAGTAACGTCTGATAGGCCAAACCATCATCAATACCCTCAGACAGCGCTTTAATGGCCTCTGGCTGGTGCCCGGCGGGCGAATAGCCGGTTTTAAGTTCGAATAACGTCGACATTTATCAGTAAAAACCCTTCCGAGCCGCCAATTGTACATCGTTGCACTAATTTGCTTCGAAAATTGCCCGTTACCTCATTGACCTGACGCTGTAATGGCACTACACTTCGTGCCGATTCCCTGGTAGCTCAGTTGGTAGAGCAAATGACTGTTAATCATTGGGTCGGCGGTTCGAGCCCGTCCCAGGGAGCCATCCTAGCGTGAGCTAGGTTGTTGTTAATTTTAGAAAAATCTTCGACGTACAGCAGATTGTCAACTGGCCAGCTCCTTCGCTCACTGCCAAGGAGCGCACTATGAGCACACTGCTTCGGCCGATAGGCCAACATGTATATGGGTTAGGTCTGCTGTTTATCCATATTGAATCCTTCCTCACCAACCTTTTGCAGGTTGTTCGCGTGGAAGTATTCCTTCTCCTTCGTTCTTGACGGCGACCCTTCCGAATCATGAAATGTCAGGCACCACACGCAGCCGTGACATAGAACGGCGCGCCAGCCGTGTCAGCTTCGGAATGTGTTCAGGAATAAATTGATCTGCGCGCCACGACCCTTTATTTCATCTGGCAGCACCGTTAGATGCCGCAAAAATCCTCCCACTTACGAATGATTTTTTTGGCGAAGGCCAGCGTGTCGTCCGGTTACAGTGCTGGCTCACGCTTGTCGGCGGTCTTAGCGAAATTAGTGATTCGTCATCCTGTTCCAGACAATAACGACAACACTCACAACGGGGTTTGGTACTGCGACGGAGGATCCCTAAGTGCTTTCCAGTTGATGAATTCGGATTGTCTTAATCTATACCTGGCATAGTTTCGCTCGTGTAAGGAGATGACCTCCACTCCAGAACATCGGTATCAACGCGCAACGCAATTTGTTTTTTGCCCGGTGAGAATTTCATCTCCACCGAATCGAGGAAAGCCTCCTCGAACTCGGGGATATCGCTGTAGCCAATATCCTCGTCGCTCGTGGCATCAACTTTTTTCAAGTCGCTGTGAATACTTCTTTTGCTCACGTGTATTCCCCTTTCGCATTGAAATGATGCGTGTTTTATCGTCTTTGGGCGTAGGCGCAATAACCACCAACCGCCCGACTAAAAGACCGAATGTGATAACGCGCGGCTCTCCGTAGTCAACGCTTGAGTCTTCAAAGCCCCATTGTGACCATCCCAGATAGGAAACGGACACCAGATGATGTCAGTCCTGGAGATAGTCGTATCAGCAGTGCCCCGCACTCAGCCGATTCAGTAGGCGACCCCTGCAAACCTCCCTGCTACCGGCGTCTACGCCTTTCGACAAAACTTCACTATTCAAATTTAATAAATACTGCATTAAACCTTTAGACCTTGTTACGTCTCAAAATCACAAGTATGATTATTTCATGTCGTGAATTATTAAACATCAAGCGACTGACAAACACCCCCTCCACACACAAGGACAAAAAAATTCACCATGAAATTTTTACAGATGGATAAGCAAACAGCACCTGCCAGAAAGCGCACCAGCGTTGAGCGCTTTGCGATAACCGCCCTGCTGGCGGCTGCGTATTCTTTCAGCCCTGCCTCCGCCATGGCAGCCACATCAGAATCCAGCGTTCTCGATCGTAGCGAATGGGAGGTATCCGCTTCAAACAATGACTGGGATGCAAAACGCGCTATCGACAGCGCCATTGACACGCGCTGGACGTCAACTCAGCCGCAGCAACCCGGCCAGACTTTCACAATCAACATGAAAGAGAGCAAGCTGGTTGACACGATCAAGATGGCCACCAACAACAACAGTGCGTTTAACGCCGATCATCCAAGAGGCTACGAAGTGCATTTGTCCGGCGATGGAATCAACTGGGGCGATGCGGTTGCCAGTGGGTCGGGCAATACAAGCGGCAACACCGACATTAATTTCACCAGGCAATCCGCACAATTTATCCGAATTACCCAGACCGGCGGCGACGCATTCTACTGGTGGTCAATCCACGAAATCGTCGTATTGGGCGGTGACAACGAGAACGTCGCCAACGTGGCTCCCACAGCAGGTTTCAGTCTCCCAACCCCTGCTGACAACAGCACCCTACTCCCGGGCACAGAGATCAACCTATCGGTCGATGCTGATGACAGCGACGGGTTTGTTGAAAAAGTCAGCATGTTCATTGGCGATCAGTTGGTTGGAGAGCGAGATCTTCCCCCGTACGAATGGAGTTCGGAACTCGATTCAGCCCTGGCTGATCTAGCGGAAGGTAGCTATACCTTACGCGCTGAGGTCACTGACAATACGGGCGCGGTAACCACGGTGTCGTCGTCGTTTGTCATCAACGCCTCAGAACTCATCGCTGGCATCCGCCATCCCGACATTGTCAACATGTTAAACATCAGAGTCAGCAATATCCCTTATGGCCCGGACGCCATGTGGTGGGGCGATAGCTATTCAGTTGGCGATCAGTGTTTTTGCGATACCACCTTTGACCACGATATCGATGAGGTCTCAGTGGATACCCAACTGGGTGAAATGACGGTGCGGGAAGCGTGCGACTTGATTGGCGACGGTCCCGGCAGTGAAGGTCGACCAAGATACAACGATGTGCAATGTGGCAACGGCCCTGTCAACGGTCAGCCCGATGAAGACTTCTGCCCCGGGCAAATCAATGCACCCGGCACAACCGACGAGAGGCGACTGGCGTGTAATAACGTCGGACCCAAATGGAACTTTGATGCCATCGATCCTGTAGACATCGTCGAGCCTGTTCAGCACCCGGATATCGTCTCGGTCCTTGACACGCCACTGGAAGACATCCCTTATGCCCCGGACCCTATCTGGTGGGGAGACAGCTACTCGGCAGACGGACAGTGTTTCTGTGACACCACATTCGATCACGAAATCGGCGATGTACTGGTTGACACACCGGCAGGAACGATGGACGTAAAGTCGGCCTGTGCACTGGCCGGTGACGGTCCGGGGATTACAGACGATTCGCCGCGTTACAACGATGTGCAGTGTGGTAACGGCCCCGTAAACGGAACAGTAGACGAAGCATTCTGCCCAGGCCAGATAAACGTTGAAGGTACCGATGAGCAGCGTCGACTCGGTTGCAACAACATTGGCCCCAAATGGTCTATCGAAGCGGCAACTGTTCAACCGGTTCCCGTTGAATCAGCCGAACTGCACCCTGACATCGTCACCGTCCTGGACACACCGCTGAGCGACATTCCCTACGGTCCCGATCCAATTTGGTGGGGTGACAGCTACTCCGTCGATGGCCAGTGCTACTGCGATACCACATACGATCATGACATCGCTGACGTGGCCGTCGAAACACCGCTGGGTACTCTGACTGTAAAACAAGCCTGTGAACTGGTCGGCGAAGGGCCCGGCATCATTGAAGGTGTAACACCACGATACAACGATGTGCAGTGTGGTAACGGCCCCGTAAACGGAACAGTAGACGAAGCGTTCTGCCCAGGCCAGATAAACATGGAAGGTACCGATGAGCAGCGCCGTCTGGGTTGCAACAATATCGGGCCTACCTGGCAGTTCTAAGATAACGATCTACTACACTGACTGGAGCGATGTCGATCGGGGATGATCGGCATCGCTTTTTTTATTGGGCGGTTGGCGCCGGGTAAGTACTGGACACCAATACCCAGTCGAACACTGACTCCGCGGTAGGATTGGCATTGGCAGCAAGTTTTAACCAGGTTGACCTCACCTTTGTATTATTACTAACGTATTGAATGCCTCGCGGCACGATCACTTGAG
The DNA here is from genome assembly GCA_045110475.1 of Granulosicoccus sp. Taxonomy (GTDB): domain Bacteria; phylum Pseudomonadota; class Gammaproteobacteria; order Granulosicoccales; family Granulosicoccaceae; genus Granulosicoccus. The sequence goes on along the minus strand of JBGCGC010000080.1, from coordinate 34,308 downwards.
TGATATTGCTAACCGGGCTAACGTCATACAGTGAAAACCATGTCACCCCTTGGTCTTCCCTGAAACGGTTGTCACCACTCACAATCAGGACGGGTTTACCGAACGCTTCCGCCTGAATAGACAGCTCTTGGATAGTCTGCCTGAAGCCACCAAGAATCGACTCGCTGAACTCTTCTCGTGTTTTCCACATATCGGCGTGAAGAAACAGCGCGACACCGGCAGATTGATCCTGCATGGCCTGTTGGAAAATATTACGAATCCAGGAAATGTTGGCATTGTTGCGCCGACCATATTCCGAAGAGCCACTGGCACTTTGTTCAACCGCACTGGGTGTTCCGGCACGCGTAATCAGATTGTTGTTTGTACCAACGACATGCAGCGTGGCAAACGTCAGGCCTTTTTCCTGCCATAACTGATTTTCCGGATAACTTTCCTGGGCTGAAACTTGTCTGGTGGTTTTTCCAAGAGAGGTTCCGGGCACAGAGAAAAAGATCTCGCGCAGTTTGGTCAATCGCTCCTCAGGATCGTACGACCCGGCGCTAGCTCTATCACAGTCTGTCCATTCGTTATCCCCGATCGAATAGATCAGAGGTTGATCAAACGTCTGGAACAGGTTAAACACGTCCTGATAGCTTTGATCCACACAAGGTGTCTCACCACCCTTGATATCCCCAACGTGAATGGTTGTAGATGCTGTGGGGTCAGTGTTGATGGACTGGATTAGCTGAGGAAACTCGGCGATTGCCTTGTCGCTATCCGGTTGATCAGGGACATCACCAATAACTGCCAGTACTACAGAGTCAGGCGTTATAACAATACTGGAAGACTCACTATCATCGGAGTCTGTACAGGCAGCGATGCCTAACACCAGAGGAAGTAGTAGGGTCGTGCGCAAAAGCACATCCTTTGTATAGCTTTTTAGCGATCTATCAGACATGGTATCGGGGCGACTGGCAATGGAAAGACAAATGTTCTAATGGGTGGCGAGACCATCCAAAACCGGCAAACAGTATCGGTATTCAGAGGCGTGTCACATCAGGCCACACACAATACCAACGAACAGCGGCCCGGTATATTATTGATTGATTCAAGCGAGTAACGATCGACTCACCATGCTTTTCATTTGCCAACCAAATCACAGTTTGAGCCGGAAAACCCCTTACTTCCTGCTATTTGCAATATGACCAAATGGCAACGTCTCTGATCAAGGGTAGTAAGGACCGCGCCAGATGCCTCCCGTTTCAATGGTGGGTAAAGCGTGCAAGCTACTGTGCATCGACTTCAAACGAACGCTTTGACTGTCGTTTACACCATATATGCCACATCTTTCTGAACGCGACTTCCAGCGCCTGACTCAGGCACCTGCTATCGGCAAGTCTCGACGCATAAAAACGTTCGCGCATCGATTGCCGGATCTGATCAAGCTCGTGTCTATTGTCGGACCAGTACTTTCCCTTGTTAATAAAATCCTGACTATCCTTTGCAACAAACCCCGTCAGATTCAGGTGCGACATGATGGCCATGGAACCTCTGCCTGTTAGTGTCTGCGCCTCCATGCAGAGCGTTGGCACACCCATCCATAACGCAAAAAAGGTAGGGGTGATACTGCTCGATGGCTGAGTATCAAGACAGATATCCACCTTTTCGTGCAACGCCATGTAGTCTTGCAAACTGGTGCGTGCATGGAAAATCAATCTCGATTCATCGATACCAGACTTCGCAAATCGTGTGACAAACGTGTTGTCCGAATCATTGCGTGCCATTGCTCCTAGCAGCAATGTTGATGTGGGAATCGCTTGAAGCAATGCAGCCCATTGAACGATCGTACTGTCACTGACTTTGCTGGGCCGGTTAAACGATCCAAATGTGACATAAGATTTTTCGAGAGCGGGCAATGGACTGATATCTGGAGAATGAGCCGCCGCAACAAAACTTGCATTTACCGGCAACTTGACGAGTTTTTCACTAAAGTATTTATCAAGCAGTTTATTCGGAGCCAAATAGGCGTCTGCAAGATAGTAGTCCATGGCTTTCAAACCGGTTGTCGCCAGATACCCAAACCAGGAAACCTGAATTGGGGCCGGCTTCATCGCAAACAACCTTAATCGATTACCAGCGGTATGCCCCGACAAATCCACCAGTATGTCAATACCATGCTCTTGTACGATTTGAACAACATCCCCATCTGCCTTGTCATTGATATTCGTCCAATGAGCAAAATGTCCTTGCAGGGTCCGCGTTATTTCGTCTTCAATACTATGGTTGTAATAGGCAAACAACGTCAACTCTTTTGAATTCTGGAGATGCTCAAGTAACGGCAACAAGCAATTGGCAACTGAGTGCTCTCTAAAATCAGCCGACACAAATCCGACTCTAAGCTTTCGATCTCTGCACCTGTCATTTCGATGCATGCGCCACTTGGGTATCAATGGTTTTTCGTATTGATCACTATACGCGCCATGCCTTTTGAACAGCGTCCTGGCATCAATGCCATCGTAATGAGAAAGACAGAACAGGAGATTACTAAAACAATCTGAATAATCAGGATTGATTTTCAAAGCTTTTTGATAATGGGTAATGCCCTCTGGTACCTGCCCCGAATCCTTTTTCACAATGCCAAGGTTATTATGCGCTGATGCGCTATTAGGGTTTAACTCAATAGCTTTGGCGAAGGAGTCTGCCGCTCCCATCAGATCGCCTTCGGCTTTCAGAATCAAACCGAAATAACAATGCTCGGCGGCATCATGCTGATTTAACGCAAGCGCTTTTCCAGCAGCTTTTTTCGCCTCTTTTCCCTGAACCAGAAGCGTATCGCTGAGAATTTTCCAACCGTTAAGCCAATCAGGATGCTGTTCCAGCAGCGGTTGGATGCGATTCTCCACAGCCAGATATTCCTTATTGAAAAACAGCCCTACCACCTCATTCTCAACATCAGCGAGACAGCTTGCAGACATAAATTCCCCTTTTGGAAAAAGCAGCATATGACAACGCAGAACCCTATACCGACAGATAACGCTTCGCCTGTTCAACACGCTTGAAATATCTACAGGGGTCTAGGAGCCTGCGCGGCCGGAGGCGGCCCCGGTCGCGCAGACTCCTAGGGCGAGCCGATCCTACTGCCTGCTCGTGGCAAACATCATGCCGTATGTCAGGATAGAAGCATTCAGGAGACTCAAATGCGTTAGCCGCAATCATCGCAACAACAGAGTGAGAGCGTCTGTAAGCACATGGTCAGAACGAGTCGACCGACACTCCAATCTGGCATATTGATTGCAATTTTATTGATTGAAATTTTTAAAAAAGAGAAAAGGCTGTCAGGTATCAGCATTCAATCTGTGGCGATCTTCTTACAAAGTGCGTGATGGAACAAAAGCTTACTATCGATCAGTCGCTGCACAGATATCACGTGATTTTATCAGCATCTGTAAGATGAGCGCCAGCTTGTATCCAACCATTCACAAGGCCAAATCAGTCAAAGGCAGGACGCTTTTTTTCAGAGACGCCGAATTGAAAGACGCTGATTTTATATTGTCTCTGCGAGCTGACGATAGGAAGTCGAAGTACTTAAACCCCGTTCAAATAGACATCAGCTCCCAGTTAAACTATTTGAAAAACTATGCATCGGCACGAGATCAGGCCTATTTCATCATAGAGCACAGTGCCAAACCTGTTGGAACAGTTCGCCTATATGATGCAAGAGACAGTAGCTTTTGTTGGGGGTCGTGGATCTTAAGCGATGACGCTCCCAAGCATGCGGCGATAGAGTCAACGCTCATGGTCTATGCATACGCCATCGATGTTCTGGGTTTTAGATCTGCACACTTCGATGTCAGAAAAGGAAATGATCGTGTGCTTAGCTACCACGAACGGTTTGGCGCACATCGGGTTGGAGAAACAAGTGAGGATTACCTGTTTGAAATTGATAACAAGGCAGTTCACACCGCGCGCAAACGCTATATCAAATTTCTGCCTGATGCTGTTAGCGTGAACTGACCTAGCCTGGATATTTGATGATAAAAAATCATGGTGACATCCTGTTTCCTACCGAGGAGCACAGCCTGTCCATTGTACTAGCGGCGTGTTATTGCTCAGTAATCTACACACGTAGCTACCGTGAATATATTGTGCGCTTTACATCGTAATGGTGATTCCTTTCCTCGATCTCAAGGCTGCACATACTGAGCTTCATGATGAAATAAGGCACGCTATTGATCGCGTCATATCCTCCGGGTGGTACGTTTTAGGTCCAGAGGTAGACACCTTCGAAAGTGAGTTTGCCAATTACTGTGAGGTTCAGCATTGCGTTAGCGTCGCAAATGGCCTTGATGCTCTGCACCTTGCACTGCGTGCCATGGGTGTTGGCGCAGGCGATGAAGTAATCGTACCGTCAAATACGTATATCGCCACCTGGTTGGCAGTCAGTCAATGTGGCGCTACTCCAGTGCCGGTCGAACCGGTAGAAAAAACAGGCAATATCGATCCAAGCTTGATTGAAGCGGCTATTTCTTCGCGTACCACAGCCATAATTCCCGTTCATTTGTACGGCCAGCCAGCAGATATGCAACCTATTCTGGCAATAGCGAAAAAATATGGGCTTAACGTGTTGGAAGATGCAGCGCAAGCGCATGGATCACGTTACCGGGGTAAACGCATAGGGGGACATGGGCACGCTGTTGCCTGGAGTTTTTATCCCGGCAAGAATCTGGGTGCGCTTGGAGATGGCGGTGCCGTGACAACTAACGATTCTGAGATTGCCGATCGGCTACGAGTGCTTCGCAACTATGGCTCACGAGATAAATATATCAATGAAGAGCGAGGCTACAACAGCCGCCTTGATCCAATTCAGGCGGCAGTGCTGAGCGTCAAGCTAAAGTACCTTGACCCGTGGACTGCACGTAGAGCTGATATTGCCAAGCGCTATCAGGAGCACTTTGTGGAGAGCTACCTTGAAGTACCCAGTGTTTGTGAGTGGTGCGAGCCTGTCTGGCATCTGTATGTTGTGCGTACCTCTGAAAGAACAGCACTACAGAATTTCCTAACGCACAAGGGCATCGGATCCTTGATTCACTACCCGGTTCCTCCACATCTACAACAGGCGTACTCCAGCCTCGGTTACAGACAAGGGGATTTTCCTATCGCGGAAAAATTAGCTAGTGAGGTGCTTAGTCTCCCGATAGGGCCGCAATTGGAATCGCAGGATCAACTGCAGGTTATCTCTGCAGTCCATGAGTTTGGTTCAGCGCCCGGCAGGCTCCTAGCGCTCGCAGCATCTGGTTGAACCCGAAATCAGTAGATTCACCACCGCTCTACCAGAGATCGGCTCTGCGGACGCTCACACTGAAAAATGCGAAATTATCCAAAAGATCAGTGGTCTGACGATTAAAACCTGTCAGTTATTGAACAAGACTGTGCAAAGCCTTTAAAAAATGCGATTTGGAATGATGTGCCAGATAGTGCTGCCTGGATTGAGTTGCAGAATTTTCGTGATCAAGCATGATGCGGCGCAGACCATCGCAAAAATTGATGGGAGTATGCCAATAGTGAGTTAGCGGGTTGCAGCTTGTAATTGTCAAATACTTGGGTCCGTCAGGATTTTTATAGATCAACATAGGCAACGATGCACCCTGGGCCTCTATCTCCCCTTTTCCACCACGAACTGGAAAAGAACCAATGTACACGTGTGCATCAACCTCACACATGGCTTTCCAAAGAGACGGTACATTCCCCATATACACGAACGATTGCGGTGCGATCGCCGCGTTCTCCAGTTCGCCAACAATAAGATTGATTTGATCATTGGTCAAACTGCCAAAATGATAGTGAAGCCCACCGCTTGTCTTGATGGCCAGTGCCACGTATCTTGCAAGACTCATCAATCCGGAAAAATCAAATTTATTCGGTGCACCAGCACTGATGGTTGAGAACTTTTTGACAGGGTATGAAAAAACCTTTGCACCTAAATCGTCTGCATGGACGGGGAGTATATGCACCTTACTATCCAGTTGCTTTTCACATTGACGCGCCACTTCTGCAAACAAGTCAACATGCTGAAAGGTGCTCACATGATTTCCCAGTGATGGATTATGATCAGCATGATGGACAAAATAGAACCGGGCTTGGAGATTTTTCTGGCAGGCCGTGACAGCTACAGAATCCTCATGATGTGACAACAGAAAAACATTTTTTGCATGGCCGTTGATAAACCTTGCCAGTCGTTGGGCTTTGTCAAGGAAACCTTTTCCAGGTAGGACAAATACAGGGCATTCCGGGAAATCGGGAATGATTTTTTCAAAGGTATCCGACTCGTTAAATCGATTAAACACATCGGTAATTACCAGAACCGGACTGTCTATTTCAGCGAGAAGTTCACTGATGACCTTTGTATGTCCACCTGAATCATAAATCTCAGAGGCAATCACAAGGTTTGCATGTTTTTCAACTGCAGGTTTTACATCGCTGATCTTTAAATCAATATTTTCCAGAACATGATCAAAATACGATATGGAGACTTTATGACCCACGAATTCGGGTGTATTTTTCAGATTGCTGGTGATGCTGAACACGAGCGTTAAAACATCGTCGATCCTGTCAGCCTGCAGCAGTGCTTCAACATTATTTTTAAATGCCACCACGTCAAGATCAGGTGATATTTCAGGGTACTGCCCTTCTGAGTCAATTGTGGCAAGCACTTTTTTTACAGCGTTAACGTTTGAGGCAAGAACTTCCTGAAAAACCTGATCGATGGGTTTGAGGGGCACTATCTGCTCTGACGATTCAGGCAAGGCGTCTCTGAGCAAACTTGCGCGTTCGGCTGTCAAACCGTAGTTTGAGGCCAACGTTATGGATGACATCGCCTTGTCGGTGTCACCTGATACCGTCAACGCTTCAATGTAACTTATCCAATAGGTTTCTGAGTCCCGATCCCCCAAAGCCGCTTTTTCCAGGTAGGGCAAGGCGTCCTCAACGGAGCGTGTGTCGGCAGCTAAAGATCCAAAATAAAAATTGGCATCAGGATTGTCCGGTTGTATTTCAAGAACTTGTCTGAGGCATTCGCACGCCTCTTCTATTAGCCCTTGTTCCCGAAAGTTTTGAGCGGCGGCAATTACCTCTGCAACAATCGTTTCCAGTTCATCCGGTACCTCAACAGGCCGAAAATCTGAACTTTCCGCTTCCCATTTGTCGAGATAGACAAGCAGAGCTTTTCGCCACGCTTTGGATCCGAAGTTTCCATCGCTTTGATGAGTCAGGTTTATCGGCCAGGTACCCGGTTTTAACCCTGCTTTTCGTGCACTTCGACAAAAATCCATATCATAAAAATGAAAATCAAATCTTTCATCAAAGCGTACCTTGGTGCTTGCCAGAGTTTTTTTTCTGACAGCCAGAAAAACGCCATCTAACAATTCACACTCGAGCTGAGAGGGGCCGTACTGACTAAGCACACCGTCTGCTTGCTTTCCATGCCTGATGGAACCACTCAGGTTTGCCTTTTTGTCCCAGGTGAATTTTGTATCGATAAATGCCCATGCGGGTTGCCCGGGTTGAATGCAACGGTTGCCCGCTACACCGATAACATCGAATGCAAGCAAACCGGATTCAATAGTGTCAAGAAAACGCGGATCGTCAATCCAGACATCATCATGTAACAACACAAGGGTCGAGTTTTCCTGTGCGCTGTTTATAGCGTCGTTATAAATTCTGGACAGCCCCTGTGTATTTTCAAAGGCAATGTCAATGACCAGGCTAACGTTGTCCTGCCTGATTCTCTGGATGGATTGTCCAAGAGCAGATTGTTGCCAGAAAACACCTTCAGTCATTCTGGTTGCACTTATCAGGGTGACTGTTTGTGCTACTTCATTTGCCATTAAATTAGCCCGTACCCTTCCCGTACTGTTCGGACAACCGTCAACGTGTTTCGGGCCCGCTTCCAGATCACGAAAACTCTGCTAATGTCGCGCAACTGGCCGTTGTCACCCTGCAAAAACAAGGCAATGTGCCACTGGAATTTTGCAATCAACATGCCAGACAACCCCTGTGATGATCACTGTTAAAAGTGACCAATCACAACGGCAACCATCGACCAGACTGACTCTGTCCACAAGCAACTGGGAGGACGATCGCGAGACGCAAGCCGCAAAACCAAAACAGGCCCCAAAACGGGGCCCTTTTTGTCATTCTCTCTGGGGATCCAGACAGCAATAAGACAATAGTGTCGCGGATGTATCGCCTTACCGCCGGGAGTCGATGACCCTCAGGATCGGGTCTGCCCCAACGACTTCAGAAGCTCATCCACGGCATCTTTGCGCGTCTGATCTTCTGTGCCAGTCTCCACGGCCGCAAATACCCCGGAACCCGATTGCCCATTGGCCACCGGCGACTGAGGACGAAGCATGGCCTCCCGCTCTCGCAGATAACGGTTGTAGTGTTCATCACTCTGCGCCGCTGAGTCTTCTGACTGATGCGCCGCTGCGGATTCTGCCTGCCCGTTTGAAGACATTGAACCCCCGCCAAGCGCCTCGCCCTGGTTGATCATTTCCTCGTCAATGAGAATAACGCCGCTTTCCAGCGTCAGCAGCGCGCCTTGATGCATGGTCTCGCTGATGTCAGTGAGATCCTTGGTCGAAAAAGTACCCAGAGACGCCAATGTGTTCAGGTCTTCAAATATTGGCAGAGAACGAACAACGGAATCAAGATCGATGTCCTGATCCGGGTCGATGTCTGCCAATGCGGCTGGAATTGAATCAATAACCGCAAAGACCGCAGCAACGCTGTCTTTCTCTCCGGTAAAACGGAAGTCCCGGTCACGATTGAGTTTTGCAGCGACGTTGTCCAGTCGCAGGTCGATGGCAGGCTTTCGAGCGATGCTGGCGCAAGCGCTGTAAAGCATGTCGATTCCGTCGATTGCCCGAGCTACCCTGTCTGGGTCTGATGCTCGCTCACCGGCATCTGTCAGTCGAATAAAGAGTGCACCTTCCCCGTCACTAACAGGATGAAGCAGAGCGCTGGGAGCGCCTGACTGGGCATCGCTGGCGCCACCCGTTGCCTGCACCCCATCAAGCAGAGTAAGCATGGACGGCAGGTGACTGGTCGCAAACATCACCCGACTGGCTAGCCTGACAATTTCGCCCTGATGTTTTTTGGGGTCATCATCGCTGACCATCAGCTCCCGCCAGTAGTCCGGCGAGCCCAGTGACTCCAGGTGTAGACACTTGACCACCTGCTTTTCGTCAGGCGACATGGAACCGATACTGTCCACAAGGACAGCTCCTGAGTGGCTTAGCCGTGCGGCTGCCGCCGTGCGCTGGTCACCTTTTGACATTCGATACTCGTCAACCGCCTTTCTGACGCCTGAATTACTGAGTATCTTGCCAATTGTTGTGACGGCTGTGCGCAGCTCGTCTGAGTGCATCTTTAGCTCCATTTACACTGTGCTACAGGCTTTAATCGGCCAATGGTGCAATGACTTGAGATACGGTTAACATCCCATCTCACTACACGTGTGCGAGAAGTTGCTCAAGATGTCGTCAATTGGCTTGCATGCTGGCTGTCGTATCTACATCTGCACGACTTGCCAACGCCGGAAACTGGTCGGGGCGAGAGGATTCGAACCTCCGACCCCCACAACCCCATTGTGGTGCGCTACCAGGCTGCGCCACGCCCCGCCAGAGCCACGCAGCTTAACGCAAGCTGAGGTGAATTTGGCAGAATTGACAAAAATAAAGAGCCTTCCCTAGTAATTTAGCTGATTTCCCTCTGTGCGTGTTCCGTTGGTTTAATGAGTCCTGAGGATTCGTAACAAATCTTCAAGTTCGGCGCGCAACTGTCTGATCATCTGCTGTGATTGCGCGTTGTCGTCTTTGACCGTATCGCCAGCCAGATGCTGCCTTGCACCCCCTATAGTATAGCCTTCCTGATAAAGAAGGCTACGGATCTGGCGAATAAGCATGACATCGTGCTGTTGGTAGTATCGCCGGTTGCCGCGTCGCTTGACCGGCGCAAGATCGGGGAACTCTTGCTCCCAGTATCTCAGGACATGCGGCTTGACCATACACAGATCGCTGACCTCCCCGATGGTGAAGTAGCGCTTGTTGGGAATGGTGGGCAGATCGTTATTGTTACTGAACTCCAGCATAAGCCTCTACACGTGCCTTGAGTTTTTGCCCGGGACGAAACGTAACCACTCGCCTTGCAGAAATAGGAATTTCCTCGCCCGTTTTGGGATTACGCCCCGGGCGCTGGCTTTTGTTACGTAGCACAAAATTGCCGAACCCCGACAGCTTGACGTCGTGCCCTGTCTCCAGTGCAATTCTGACCTCTTCGAAGAAGTGCTCAACAAACTCTTTGGCTTCTCGTTTGTTCAGCCCGAGTTCGTCGAACAGCATCTCGGCCATTGCTGCTTTAGTTAGTGCCATGCGGTGCAGACAGTCACATTGGCGAAGAGACAATGGCACACTCGACAGTGGTCTCGCAACGACCACTGGTCGTTTCCAGATATGATTTTTTGTAGCATCAATACTAGACCCTTAATTCTGCGCCCAGTGCCGCGCTCAACGCTTGCGTCACCTTGGCCACCACCTTGTCAGCATCCTTGTCTTCTAGAGTGCGCGAAAAGTCCTGCAGAATCAACCCTAAAGCCATGCTTTTCTTCCCGTTTTTAATACCTTCACCCTGATAGACGTCAAACAGTTTAACGTCTACCAGCGTCGATGACACAGTCTGTTTTACGACATCCAGCATCTGTTGATAGGAAACTGACTCGTCGACCAGAAACGCCAGATCGCGGCGTACCTGCGGAAAGCGCGAGAGCTGCGCAGCTTTGGGCACTCGTGACACACACAATGCGTCCAGCGCAAATTCGAAAACGACGGCCGCGGCATCGAGGTCAAGCTCACGCAACACGACGGGATTGAGCGCCCCCAGATAGCCCACTCTTTGTCCACTAACCTCAATTCCTGCCTGCTGACCGGGATGCAACATCGGTAAGTCGCTCCGTACGAAAGTGACCGGCAATCCATTGGCCAGCAGAAAAAGGTTTTCGATGTCTGCCTTGACAGCAAAAAAATCAACCTCGCTGCTATCGGTGTTCCAGTTCTCCGTAGCAAGGCGGCCGGCAACCAGACCTGCCATCATGTCCTGCTGCTGCACCGATTCGTCAATCTGCTCGATACTGCCAGGGTTTGCAACGATATAGTCATCCAGTTGGTCAACTGATAGGCCTTCGTTATTGGGTAAAAAACGCAAACCGGTCTCGAATATCCTGATAGAACCAATCTGCCGGCTGAAGTTGCGCCGAAGAGTATTGATCAAACCACTGACAAGCGTCGTGCGCATCACGCCGAGCTCTGATGACATGGGATTGGCCAGAGGCAATGCGGCAAGATCCGGCCGCAGCACTGCTTGCTGACCGGCCTCGACAAAGCTGTAGGTAACAACTTCCTGATAACCCAGAGTGACCAGCCGCTTCTTGACATCAATGGGAGCAACTGCCGCCTCCGACAATGGCTTCAGCATCGGTGTGTTGGCTGGATACGTTTTAGGCAGTGTGTCAAGGCCCAGAATACGCGCCACCTCTTCTATAAAATCTTCCTCTATGCTCAGGTCGTAGCGATAACTGGGCGCCTTGACCTGCCAGCCGTCATCAGTCACCGTACTGTCGATTCCAAGGCGCGTAAATATCATTTGCACCGTCTCAGCAGGTGGGCTGATACCCAGCACCCGCTGTAGTCTGGAACTTCTTACCCTGATGTCCAGTCGCTCAGGCATGCGTGTGGAATGCTGCCAGTCACCAACCGGCCCAGCCGTACCACCTGCCAACGTCCGCATCAGGCCTGTCGCATACTCCAGCGCATCAAGCTGCCCTGCAGGGTCAACACCTCGTTCAAAGCGATGCGAGGAGTCAGTAGCGATTGAATAACGCCGTGCCTTGCCCGCGACCTGAGTAGGCAGAAACAAGGCACTTTCAAAGAACACGTGCTTTGTCTGTTCGGTGACACCAGTGTCTTGCCCGCCCATTATTCCTGCTATGCCAATAGGTCCACGATCGTCCGCGATAATCGTTGTGTCTTCATCGAGTACCACCTCTCGTCCGTCAAGCAACACTAACCGTTCGGCGCTTTTGGCCAGTCTGACCTGAATGGCGCCTTGCAACTTGTCCAGATCGAAAGCATGCATTGGTTGCCCCAACTCCAGCATGACGTAATTGGTGATATCGACCGCCGAATTAATCGATCGAATGCCGGAGCGTCGCAGACGTTCCACCATCCAGCCCGGACTGGGCACACTGATATCAATATTGCGAACAACCCGCCCGGTGAAACGCGCACAGGCGCAATCATCCGCAGCATCAATTGGCCAGGTGTCATCAATCTGAACCGGCACGGTGGTGATTTCATGCAACTGCATAGGCATATCGTTACGTGCGCAAAGATCACGTGCCACACCGCGAATGCTCAGGCAATCACCGCGGTCAGCCGTGAGATCGATATCGATAATCGAATCGTTCAAATCCAGACAGTCAACCAGCGATTGCCCGGGTGTTGATGAATCGGGCAGCTCCATGATGCCGTCAGCGTCCTCAGATAGCTCAAGCTCCGCTGCCGAGCAAAGCATTCCCATCGACACAACGCCACGCAGTTTGGCTTTTTTCAGTTTGGTGCCATCGGGCAAGCGGCCTCCCACTTTAGCCAGAGCCGTCGTCAACCCGGCACGAGCATTGGCGGCACCACAGACAACCTGTACCGGTGCTGCCTCTCCACAATCGACCTGGCACACGCGCAATCGATCGGCGTCGGGGTGTTGTTCGATACTGACGATTCGGGCAACCACCACATCGACGAAGCCGGGTGCCGCCGACACGATCTCGTCAACCTCGAGACCCATAAATGTCAGTTGATCACCTAGCGCTTCGGTATCGACGGGCGGGTTTACCCATTCTCGTAACCACTGTTCACTGAATTTCATACTGCTGCCTTAAATTATCAATAATGGGAACCATCGATGCATCGGAATGCGTCATCGATTTGCCTGATAAACCTTACAATCTACAGGCTTTCATTGGCGCTCAACGCTATTGAAATTGCGCCAGAAACCGCAGGTCGTTTTCGAAGAACTGGCGAAGATCGTCCACGCCATAGCGCAGCATGGCAAGGCGCTCCACGCCTATACCAAAGGCATAGCCGGTAAAACGCTCGGTGTCGATACCGACCGAACCAAATACCGACGGATGCACCATGCCCGATCCAAGCACTTCCAGCCACGGCCCTTTATTAATCCGGATATCCACTTCTGCCGACGGTTCAGTAAACGGAAAATACGACGGTCTGAACCGAATCTCACAGTCATCCTGATCAAAAAACATGTTCAGAAAAGCCTCAAGATGTCCCATGAGATCACTCAGTGATACATTTTCATCGACCAGCAATCCCTCGACCTGATGGAACATGGGTGAGTGCGTCTTGTCGGAGTCCATTCGATAAACCCTACCGGGGGAGATGATCCGCATCGGCGGCTGGACCGATTCCATATAGCGAATCTGTACAGACGAGGTCTGGGTACGCAGCAGGCGGTTAACGTCGAAATAAAATGTGTCGTGCATCGCTCTCGCAGGATGGTGGGGTGGCGTGTTAAGGGCTTCGAAGTTATGAAAATCGTCCTCGATTTCCGGACCGGTGGCCGCTACAAATCCCAGTTGCCCAAACAAGGCACTGATACGCTCAATTGTGAGAGTAATGGGGTGCAGTCCGCCAGCCAGTTGTCCGCCTGCTGGCAGAGTGACATCCAGCGCATCGCTGGCAAGCTTCTCTGCCAGAACAGCATTCTCCAAATGCTGTCTACGCTCATCTATGAGGGCCTGCACGGCGACCTTGACCTGATTAACCGCTTGTCCTGCGGCCGGCTTCTCTTCTGGTGGCAGACTGCCGATGGATTTCAAAACCCCGGTGAGCCGGCCTTTTTTTCCAAGAAGCTCCACGCGCACGGCTTCGAGCTTGTCCAGCGAGGTCGATTCATCCACCAGGCCGGTAGCTTCGTTAATCAGTTTGTCGAGGTCCAATGGCATTTCTGGAAGGTTCCCTTACGCGTCATCAGTCATGAAACAGCGTGATGAAAAAGTGTCTGGCAAAAAAAAGGGGAATACCGAAAGATTCGGAATTCCCCTGTGTCGATAAAACGTCTGGCTTGGCACTTCAGGTATGCAGACGATGACGCCTGATAGTGCCAAACCCTTGCTGGTTATTGCGGCCGCCTGTTGCGCGGCCCAACACTATGCAGGCAAGCTGGATTTCGCTTTATCGACGATTGCTACAAAAGCGGCTTCGTCAGCGATGGCCAGATCTGCAAGCATTTTGCGATCGATCTCGATGCCAGCGATTTTCAACCCCTGCATGAGTCGGCTGTAGGTGATGTCGTTAGCCCGTGCAGCAGCATTGATTCTGGCAATCCACAAGCGACGGAAAACGCGCTTTTTGGCTTTTCTGTCTCGGTATGCGTATTGACCGGCTTTGGTAACCGCCTGTTTGGCAACACGGAATACCTTGCTACGGGCACCGCGATAGCCTTTGGCTTGCTTAAGGACTTTCTTGTGACTGGCGCGCGCCGTGACGCCGCGTTTTACTCTTGGCATGACTAACGCTCCTAGCGAAGATTGGGCAACATACGTTTGATCAGCACAACATCGTTCTCATGAACCATGTCTCCACCGCGAAGCTGACGCTTGCGCTTGGTGCTTTTCTTGGTAAGGATGTGACGCATGTGCGAGCTCTTGCGCTTGTAGCCGCCAGAACCCGTTCGCTTGAACCGCTTGGCGGCTCCCGATACGGACTTTTGCTTGTTGGACACTGTTCAACTCCTTGATTATGAGGCGCTAACTACGCCTGCGAGATGTATCACCGGTGGCGTCGTAGTGTCGGTACGCCAACGCGGTGTCTTGAAAACGACTGATAAAGCGGTAGTTACACATGACCACCGTTTTACAACTGTGGCTATGTGCTGACAAATCTGGCCTGAACAAGGCCAGCCGGACATTCTAATGCTTTTTGGGTGCAATAACCATAACCATTTGCCGTCCTTCCAGCTTGGGAAACTGCTCGACCGTTCCCAATTCTGACAAATCCTCCTCAACGCGCTTGAGCAGCTTGGCTCCCAGCTCCCGGTGAGCCATTTCCCGGCCCCGAAAACGCAAGGTAATTTTCGTCTTGTCGCCGGCTTCCAGAAATCTGACCAGATTTTTCAATTTGACCTGGTAGTCGCCGTCTTCGGTTCCGGGACGAAATTTTATTTCCTTGAGCTGTGCAGTCTTTTGCTTTTTACGACCCGCGTTCTGCTTCTTGTTGGCTTCAAACTTGAACCGGCCATGGTCCATGATCTTGCAAACAGGAGGCGTGACGTTAGGCGAGATCTCTACCAGATCAAGGCCTGCCTCGGCTGCCGTTTCCAGCGCTTTGTCGATAGGTACGACGCCGATCTGCTCCCCTTCGGCTGAGATAAGCCGTACTTCCGGGACATCGATCTCCTCGTTCTTCCGATTGATCTTTTTAGCAGAAATGGATCAGCCCTCCTGCGCGGCTGTCTTTACAGCACCATGGCCGCGGTTTGCGACCTCATTATTAAGCATCAAATTAAGTTCTTCCAAGGTTAAAACACCAAGATCTTCGCCGTTACGGGTTCGCACGGCAACCGACCTGCTCTCTACTTCGCGGTCTCCTGCCACCAGCAAGTACGGCACACGTTGCAGTGTCGACTCACGGATCTTGAAACCGATTTTCTCGTTACGCACGTCAGTCTGGACGCGTAACCCGCTATTTTGCAACACTTTTGCCACTTCTTCAACGAAAGCACTCTGTTTGTCCGTAATATTCATGACAACAGCCTGCACGGGTGACAACCAAAGTGGCAATTTTCCCTCGAAATTTTCGATGAGAATACCAATGAACCGCTCGAACGAGCCCAGGATCGCCCGATGCAACATGACGGGAATCTGACGCTCGCCACTTTCATCGATATAGCTCGCATCCAGCCTGCCCGGCATGGAAAAATCCACCTGCATGGTGCCG
This sequence comes from Granulosicoccus sp., assembly GCA_045110475.1. Lineage (GTDB taxonomy): Bacteria > Pseudomonadota > Gammaproteobacteria > Granulosicoccales > Granulosicoccaceae > Granulosicoccus. The sequence goes on along the minus strand of JBGCGC010000080.1, from coordinate 18,262 downwards.
CACTGCCAGACCCGGCCAATACAGTCTTTGAGGGAGAATTCGATCTTCGGCCCGTAGAAGGCACCCTCGCCGGGCAGTTCTTCCCACGGTAATTGCTTGGCATCCAACGCATCAGCGAGCGCTTTTTCAGATTTGTCCCAGGCTTCGTCGCTACCAACCCGATTCGGTGGCCGCGTTGACAGACGGTAAATAACCTCTTCAAAACCGAAGTCTTCGTACACCTGATGCAGAAAATCGATAAAGATCGCTACCTCGTCCTGAATTTGTGCCTCGGTACAGAAAACGTGTGCGTCATCCTGAGTAAACGCTCGAACCCGCATGATGCCGTGTAGCGCACCGGACATCTCGTTTCGATGGCAGGAACCGAATTCAGCCAAACGCAAGGGCAAGTCGCGGTAGCTTTTCAATCCCTGATTGAACACCTGAACATGGCAGGGACAATTCATCGGTTTGACGGCGTAGTGCTTGTCATCCGTTTGCACGGTAAACATATCGTCACCGAACTTGTCAGCATGACCACTACGCTCCCAGAGAGAGAAGTCCACCACCTGGGGTGTTTTTATCTCCTGATACCCATGCAGAACTTGCTGACGCCGCATGTAGTCCTCCACCTCTCGGTAGATCGTCCAGCCTTTCGGGTGCCAGAACACCATGCCAGGTGCTTCATCCTGCAAATGAAACAGATCCTGCTGCTTGCCTATTCTGCGGTGATCGCGTTTTTCAGCCTCAGCCAGATTGTGAAGATAGGTTTTCAGCTCCTTGGGATTTGCAAAGGCAGTGCCGTAGATACGCTGCAACATGGCATTGTTGGAATCGCCACGCCAGTAGGCCCCTGCAAGCTTTGTCAATTTGAACGCCTTTAAATGACCGGTATGTGGCACATGGGGTCCGCGGCAAAGATCGGTGAAGTCACCTTGCGCATAGAGCGAAAGGATTTCATCCTGTGGAATACTTTCGATGATCTCGGTCTTGTAGTCCTCGCCCATGCCTTTAAAAAGCTGCACAGCATCATCACGCGTAATCGTTGAGCGTTGTAGCGGGATGGCTTGCTCGGCAAGCTCTTTCATGCGCTTTTCTATCGTTTCCAGATCTTCCGGCGTAAAGGAGCGTTCGTAGTCGAAGTCGTAGTAAAAGCCGCCGTCAATCACAGGGCCGATCGACACCTGCGCACCAGGAAATAATTGTTTGACCGCCTGGGCCAGAAGATGTGCGGTGCTGTGCCTGAGCAAAGCCAGCGCTTCATCGCTCTTGTTGGTGACAACCGCCAGACGCGAGTCTTTATCCATCACATGGCTGGCATCGACGAGTTCTCCGTCGACAAGGCCTGCAAGTGTAGCCTTGGCAAGACCAGCGCCGATGTCTGCGGCGACATCCATGACAGTGACAGGGTTAGGGTATTGACGAGTGGAATCGTCAGGTAATGTAATAGTAGGCATTATCTTGGTTCTCTGCCCTGATCTCGTTTACGAAGATTCAGAGTCTGGGTTGATCGTTATCAGTGGTGACCCTCACGATGGGCCACATATTGGGGTCAGTGGTGGCCGCTACGAGAGGCCACTTGGATCGGGAAATACGGTTACTTCGGGTCGATCATCGATATTAAAGAGCAGATAGTGTAGTTCATTGTTGACCTGAGGCGGGCACTTGCTTACACTTGCGCCCAACGGCAGGCGCGTAGCTCAGTTGGTTAGAGCATCACCTTGACATGGTGGGGGTCGTTGGTTCGAATCCAATCGCGCCTACCAATTTTACTGCTCGACGTAGCCGCCACTCCTGTGGCGTACACCTTCTCCCAGAGATCTGTGCAGGCACATCCCTGAACCGCCCGGTTCGCCAAGGGGTTCAGGACGGACAACAGCGTCAACGGCCGTCTGGCAGAGATCATTACCAGCCAGGCCAGGACCGTGTCCCTGAACGAACTCACCGCAGTATCTCCCATTGACGGCCGCTATGCCGCCCGCACATCCGCTTTGCAAGAACACTTCAGCGAATATGCGCTGATAAGAGAACGCGTGCGCGTGGAGCTTCGCTGGTTTATCGCGTTATCGCAGCATCCGGGCATCCCCGAGCTTTCTGCTATTCCGGCAGACACCCAATCCGCGCTACTGCAACTGGGCGAACTCAAGGTCAACGACGCGCAGCAGGTCAAGGATATTGAGCGCACCACCAATCATGACGTCAAGGCGGTTGAGTATTTCATCAAGGACAAACTTCAGGCTTTTCCCGACTTGCATGCAAAACGTGAATTCGTGCATTTTGCCTGCACCTCCGAAGATATCAATAATCTGTCTTATGGCTGCATGTTGTTGCGCTACCGCGAGCAGACCCTGCTACCTGCCTGCGATAACCTGATTGCCATCCTGCGTACATTTGCGCACGAGCATGCTGGCGTACCCTTGCTCAGCCGTACCCATGGTCAAACTGCAAGCCCCAGTACGCTCGGCAAGGAATTCGCCAACGTCATTGCACGACTTGAACGGCAGCGGAACACTATCGCCACAGTCTCGCTGCTTGGCAAGATCAACGGCGCTGTTGGCAACTACAACGCACACATCAGCGCTTATCCGGATGTGGACTGGCCAGAATTCTCGAACACCTTTGTGACATCCCTTGGTCTTGAGCATAATGCTTACACGACTCAGATCGAACCGCATGACTGCGTGGCAGAACTCTTCGACGCGGTTTCCCGCTTCAATGTCACACTGATTGATCTTTGCAGAGATTGCTGGGGCTATATTTCTCTGGGGTATTTATCGCAAAAACCTGTGGAGGGCGAAATCGGTTCATCCACCATGCCACATAAGGTTAATCCCATTGATTTTGAAAACGCCGAAGGCAACCTTGGTCTGGCCAACGCAGTGTTTGATCATCTGAGCCGCAAGCTACCCATATCCCGCTGGCAACGCGATCTGACAGACTCAACGGTGCTGCGCAATCTCGGTGTTGGCGCAGGCTATACGGCCATTGCACTCGCCTCACTGGAAAAGGGACTGGGCAAACTCGGCGTTAACCATCAAGCCTTGTCCTCCGACCTGAACAACGCCTGGGAGGTGCTGGCAGAACCCATACAAACTGTTATGCGACGTCATGACGTGCCTGACGCTTATGAATCACTAAAGGCATTGACACGCGGCAACACCATGGACAGGCAGACAATCCAAGACTTCATTGCCGGTCTGGAGATTCCCGAAGCAGACAAGCAGCGTTTGCTCAAACTTACCCCCGATAGCTACACCGGACTGGCACAGTCACTCGCTGAAAAAATCTGACACAGCCCCCGCGCGGAACCCGACGAGCAATGAATGACGATACCCCGATATTTTCTGACTTCATTCACTGGCCGGACGGTATCGACGAGCAGGTTTTTCTCGATGAGTACTGGCAAAAAAAACCGCTGCTGATCCGCCAGGCCTTCCCGAACTTCGAAACGCCCTTGCCTGCAGATGAACTGGCTGGCTTGTCACTGGAGCCGGACACCACCGGAAAAATTATCACCACTGACGAGCACGGTGCCTATCATCTTGAGCACGGCCCCTTTGATGAAACACATTTTGCCGGCCTGGACGGAAAGCAATGGTCTTTACTGGTGACGGATGTTGACAAGCATCTGCCGGAATTCGTCGCGTTTATGCAACCTTTCAGGTTTATTCCCGACTGGCGTATTGATGATCTCATGATCAGTTACGCACCTGAAGGCGCATCAGTGGGCGCACATATCGATGAGTACGATGTGTTCCTGCTACAGGGCAGCGGTATTCGCACCTGGCACATCGACGCCCGCGACAATGTTCAGCACAAAATGCGTAGTGACGGGGATATGCAGATACTGTCCAACTTTCACCCTGACCATACGTGGGATCTTGTCGCCGGGGACATGCTGTATCTGCCGCCCGCCACAGCCCACCATGGCATCGCCAGTAGCGATGATTGCACAACGTGGTCCATCGGGTTTCGAGCGCCACGAATACCTGATCTGATTGCCCGCGTGGCAGAACTGCTCAGTGATCAGATGCCGCCACTGCGCTACACCGATGAGTCGCTGACACCATCAAGGCACGGTGAAATCAGCAACGACAGCATTCAGCGCTTCAAGTCGATATGGGATGCGGCCACACAGCTTGACGATAAGGCGTTTTCGGTGTTACTGGGCAAGTGGCTGACCGAGTCCAGCGCGCCGGCAGGCACCGAAGACGCATCATCAACAACGCTTGATGAGCTTCTTGTCAACAACGACGTTGTTCTTGAGAAAGCCCCGTTCAGTCGCTTTGCCCGAATAGCCTGCTGTGATCAGACGGCTACATTGTTTGTTGATGGTGAACACCATAAGTGTTCGTCTACGCTGGCTGAAACGATATGCGCAAGCCCGAGACTGGTAAGGCTTTCACGTAACGAACTTTCTGACGATGATTGCAGGACGCTAAACACTCTGATTACCTCAGGCTGCCTGTTACCTGCGCTCTAGTGGGCCACGCGGCAGATATCAGCGAGCGTGGTTTGCAGCCCCACCAAGGGCAATCGCATCCATTAGCGCAAGCGACGAAAACGGCTTTTCCAGAAAGGCACTCGCACCCGCCTCAAGTGCTTGCTCACGAAGTCCCGGCTTGCGGCTGGCGCTCATGATGATTGGAATGATTGGCGATTGGGTATCCTGCGTCATGGATGCGCGCATGAGATCAATACCATTGCCGTCTGGCAGATTGACATCAATGACCGCCACATCAAGCACCTGTTCTTGCAGCAAACTTTGCGCTTCAGCGACGTTGGCAGCCAGATGTACTGAGTGCCCCGCCGCGCAAAGACGTATCTGCAAAGCGAGCGCAATGTGTCGATCATCCTCTACCAACAATATATTCGTGGTCTCACTCATCTACCCGCTCATCCCTGTTCTATCAATTTAGCCCGACGTCGTTCAATTCATCTGTCTTCCATCTACTGCGGCTTTGTGTACTAGCTCGGACAAGCTTAATGGCACAGCTCATCAATAGCGTTCGTCAACTGACTCGCTTGAAACGGTTTTTCAATAAAACGTGAGGCACTATAGGTTCCGGCACGCATTCTCATTTCCGGATCCTGACTCGCAGTAATGAAAATAATGGGCGTTGAACCCAGGGCGTGTGACGCTCTTAATCGGTCAGCGACCATAAACCCATCACCACCCGGCAGATTGATATCCAGCAAGACAACTTCTGGTTTGCATCTGACAGCCGCATTCATGGCGTACACAGCATCAGCAGCCGAATCCACTGCAAAGCCCATCGATTGCAGCCGCAACGAAAGCGCCATGGTTATTTTCTTGTCATCTTCTACTAGCAGTACGTTTTGCATTTTATTATTATTCTTTTCAGATGGTTCCTGAAGTGAGGTAACGGCCATGCACCTTACCCCCTGATAGTGCTTTGCGATCAGGTCACGCTAAACGGGGGTTACTTTTTACGTTATGCGAGCAGCCTCTCCGAATTTTTGTGACTTGAGCGTGTTGCCGTTACTTGCCATGTTTTCAACTGACTGGCAAGCCGCCTGCGGACCGGTGCAAAAACCGCACTAGCTCGAAATCAGTCCAGCCCGCTTGAGCCTTAACCATTGCAAGCCAAGGAGACTCACCGCATTCTTTATCACACGTTTGTCGACCAGCTCAAAGGCCTCCTGCGCTGAGACCACCATCACCCGGATGTCTTCATCCTCGTCTGCCAGCCCGTGGTACCCACCCACATCGGACAGATCTGTCTCCGCATAATAAATAAACACCTCTTCGGTGCTTGCGCCAGGACTGGCAAGGTACTGCATAACCAATTGAATATCGGCAAGCTGCAGGCCAGCTTCTTCATGGGCTTCACGAATCGCGACCTGTTCAGGTGTTTCGTCGGTGTCGATCATGCCTGCCACGATTTCAAGCATCCATGGGTCTGGCGTCTGGTACATGGCTCCAATGCGGAACTGCTCCAGAAGAACAACCCGGTCGGTGACTGGATCGTACGGAACAACCCCGACAACATTGCCTCGTACAAACAATTCACGGTGGACAATGCCGCTGCTACCACCACCATGAAGATCATGCTGAAAACTGACTGAATCTATTTGATAGAGCCTTTGATAAACCGTTTCTCTGGACTCAAGTGTCCAACGTCGTCTGGCAGGTTTACTCAGGACGGACACCTTGATTTAACTTGAAGGCAGGCATTCGTTCAACTTCATGGCAAGCAACGCGTGCCTTGTCATGCTGACTCGGCATGGGCTGCACCTGCCGACAATGGTCAGTAACAAAACTGCATCGCGGGTGATAAAAACACCCTGTAGGCCGGTTGGTAGGATCCGGAATCTCGCCGGCAGGTGGCTCGTGCTGGCGACCAAAACCATCGAGTCTTGGAGCTGCCTCGAGCAACATGCGCGTGTACGGGTGCTGTGGTGTATCAAACAAGGTGCTCGCCGGCGCGTTCTCTACCAGCGCCCCCAGATACAGGACACCGATGCGGTCCGCCATGTAGCGCACCACTGACAAATCATGCGTAATGAACAAATACGTCAGACCAAGTTGCGATTGCAGGTCACGCATCAGATTCAACACCTGTGCCTGTACAGAGACGTCCAGCGCAGAGGTTGGCTCATCACAGACGATAAGCTCGGGTTTGGATGCAAGCGCTCTGGCTATACCTATTCTCTGACGTTGACCACCGGAAAATTCGTGTGGATACTTTGCTGCATCAGAGGCCGATAAACCGACTTGTTCCAGAAGTTCGAGGACACGCCGGTCTCTGGCAGCCTTACCCGCATCGGGCTCGAAGGCCAGCACCGGCTCGGCGATAATGTCATCAATACGCCATCGCGGGTTGAGGCTGGCATAGGGGTCCTGAAAGATCATCTGTATGCGCCGCCGCAGTCGGTTCTGCTCTGCCGCATCCGCTTTCATCAAATCGACTCCGTCGATCACCACACGCCCGCCACTGGGAGGCAACAATCCAACAAGCATTTTTGCAATCGTAGACTTACCAGATCCCGATTCACCAACCAGTGCAAAGGTGGACCCTTGCTGAATCGAAAAATCGACAGACTCCACTGCACTCAAATAGCGTTTGGGCTCTCTTGCCAGCACCCGGTTCAGCCATGGACTGGACACATCAAAGCGCTTACTCAAGCCCTGAACTTCTACCAGCGTCTGACTCACTTTGTCATCCCTTTTACGCTTTGCCATGGGCGCTCGTGTGCTACTTCCGAATCATGAAGATAACAGGCAACCTGATGTTGCTGGTTGGCTACCAGAGGGGGGCGCACCTGTGTACAGCCAGCCATGACATGCTCGCAACGAGCGGCGAAGGCGCAGCCGGGTGGTGAATTCTGCAAGCCTGGCATGGAGCCAGGAATCTGCTGCAGCCGTTCTCCGTGAGCGCGCGTGGCACTGGGTGTCGCCCCCATTAACCCATGCGTATAAGGATGCATAGGTGCTTGCATGACTTGTTGCGTATGCCCGATCTCAGCGACGCGCCCAGCGTAGAGTACGACGACCTTGTCAGTGGTTTCGGCAATGACGCCCATGTCGTGTGTAATAAGCATGACGCCCATACCACGCTGCGTGCACAAATCCTTGAGTAGCATCAGTATCTGTGCCTGAACAGACACATCCAGCGCCGTCGTAGGCTCATCCGCTATCACCAGTGTCGGCTCAGCTATCAGCGCAAGCGCTATTACCACACGCTGGCGCATGCCACCGGAAAACTCGTGTGGGTAGGCTTTGAGTCGTTTTGCAGCGCCGGGGATACCCACATCCTCTAATGCCGACAATGCGCGTGCACGGGCTTCTGATCGGGTTACGGGAAGGTGGGCAAGTGCTGTCTCGGCCAGCTGATCGCCAATTTGCTGCAAGGGATTAAGACTGGTGAGCGGGTCCTGAAAGATGGTCCCTATCTGACCGCCTCGCACCTTGCGCAATTGAGTCATCGATATATTGTCTATACGTTGCCCACGTAAGGACACACGACCGTTGGCGATGTGCGCCGGCCGCTCAAGCAGGCCAATAATCGCAGCACCGGTGATCGATTTACCGGCACCTGACTCACCGACAACACCGACGATTTCGCCGGCATTGATCTGAAAGCTGACACCATCAACGGGCTTTAGAATACCTCGTCGCAGTGGAATCTCAACACTGAGATTGTCAACGTTCAGAAGAGGTTCTTCGACCTGGTTTAGAGGAGATTTCATCGAAGTTTCGGGTTCAGTACATCGCGCAGCCAGTCACCAAGCAGGTTGACCGACAAAGCCAGCAACAGAAGCGTCAGCGCCGGAAACAGGATAATCCACCATTCGCCCGAGAACAGATAGTCCTGACCGATGCTGATCAGTGTTCCCAATGACGGTTTGGTCGGTGGCGCCCCGACACCCAGAAACGACAGGGTGGCCTCGGCGATAATGGCCAGCGCAAGAGATATTGTGGCAATGACAAGCACGGGTCCCATCACATTCGGCAGCAGATGCTTGCGCAAGATGATGTGTTTAGGCCGGCCGATAAGCCGCGCAGCCTGAACATAATCCTTGTTAGCCTCGACCAGCGTCGAGCTCCTGACGGTGCGAGCGAATTGCACCCAATCCGATAAGCCGATAGACAGGATCAGGACCCAGACGGCCATCTGGTCGCGAAGCTCCGGAGGTGTCAGTCCTCTGGCGATACCAAAAATCAGCAACGCCACCAGTATTGACGGGAATGTTAGCTGAATATCAGCAATACGCATGATGAGTGTGTCCACCCATCCTCCGGCATAGCCTGCTATCAAGCCAAGGGTGACCCCAAGCGTTGCAGCCAGCAATACGGCAGTAACACCGATAAACAGAGACAGGCGCATGCCGTACAGAATCGTTGAAAAGATGTCTCGACCCTGATCATCGGTTCCTAGCCAATAGACATTGCCCGAGCCCATTGCCGCTTCCATGGGTGGAGAAAATCCATCCATCAGATTCAAGGTCGATGGATCAAAGGGTTGATGCGGAGACACCCAGGGGGCGAGCACGGCTGCCGCGATCAAAACAACAAATACTAAAGCGGACACCATGGCAACCGGCGTATGCCGAAATGACCACATGACGTCTGACTGCCAGGCTCTACCAAACCAGCTCATGAATTATCATCGCTCTACACGCAAACGGGGATCGATTACGGCATACAGCAAATCGACCAGTAAATTGAGTACGACAAACAACGCACCCACGAGCAACAGATAGGTTGTCATGACCGGGATATCTACAAACTGCACAGCATTGATAAACAACAGACCCACGCCCGGCCACTGGAAAACCGTTTCGGTAACGATGGCAAACGCTATGATCTGCCCCAGCTGCAAGCCGATAACAGTGATAACCGGCAATAAGGTATTTTTGAGCGCATGCGAAAAATTGATGGCGCGTTCCGGTAAACCACGTGCCCGCGCAAAGCGAATATAGTCGGCACGCAGAACCTCCAGCATCTCTGCCCTCACCAGCCGCATGATGAGCGTCATCTGATAAAGCCCCAGCGTAATCGCCGGCAGTATAAGGGACTTGATGCCGGAGACGGTCGCCAGTGATGTCTCCACACCAAACAGCGTACCGGTAGCACCTCGACCAAACGACGGTAGCCAACCCAACTCGACAGCAAAAACCCAGATGAGCAGGATGCCGATGAGAAAGGTTGGTAGCGATACCCCAACTAGCGACAGACTCATGATGCCATTAGCTAGCCAGCCATCACGCCGTATGGCGGTGTAGACCCCTAACAGAATTCCGAACACCAGTGCCAGTAACGCAGAGACCAACGCCAGTTCCAGCGTTGCCGGAAAGCGCTGGCCGATAAGTTCAGACACTGGCACACCGTTTCTGTAGGAGATGCCGAACTCGCCCTGAATCGCGTTGCCAAGAAACCTTACATACTGAACGGCAATGGAATCATTCAGGCCGAGTCGCTCTCGCAGATCGATCCTGTCCTGAACTGTTGCCTCTTGTCCAAGCAGAGATTCAAGCGGGTCGCCCATAAAGCGAAACATGCAGAACGCAATGAAGCCTACTATCAGTAGAACGATAGCGCCCTGAAATATCCGTCGAATGATGTAGGCAAGCATGCGTCAGGCTACGGAGGATGTTGACCCGCTACTGTGCGATCTAGTTTGCGTATGTCATGAATTTGAAATGCGGCTGGTCTTCTGGTTGCACCGGAAATTCGATCGCTTCGTTCATGCCCCAGTTGAGAATCTGATGATGGATGGGCAGATACATGACCTCGCTCTGCACAGCTTCCCAGATAGACGCTACCGTCGCCGAGCGTTTTTCGAGATCAGTTTCCTGTCCGAGCGATACGATCATGGCATCGACCTCGGGATTAGAATAACCCGTGGCGTTCCAGGAACCCCGATCATCCGTTGTCGAATGCACCAGAAAGTTGAATATGTATTCGGAGTCGAACGTGGGGACGCCCCAGCCAAGCATATAGAAATCCGTTGTTTTGCCGGAAATCAGAGGAAAATGTTGCGCTTTGGGCTTGGCATCCAGATTAACGGTGATACCGATCTGCGCAAACATGCCAACTGCTGCCTGACAGATGGCTTCATCGTTGATGTAGCGATCGTTGGGGCAGTTGAGCGTAATGGTAAAACCATCGGCGTATCCGGCATCAGCCATAAGCTGCTTTGCTGTACTCATGTCGCCTTCTGGCAAGGCATCGAGAGCTTCGGTCCAGCCATCGACAAACGGAGGCATGATGACACCGGTTGGCTGTGACTGATCACGCATGACAACACGCGAGATGGCATTTCGGTTGATGGCCATGTTCATGGCCTGTCGGACCTTGAGGTCAGCCAGCGGATTTTTACCGTCGACATTGTCATTGGCAAGATCGTCAGCACCGATGTTCAAACCAAAGAATATGGTGCGATTCTGTGGGGCCTTGATCACTTTCAGATTGTCTGTTTCATCAACCCGGGCAAGATCCTGTACGGGTACATCCTGAATGTAATCCACCTCACCTGACAGAAGCGCAGCAACGCGTGTGGCTGCTGACTGAATGGGTGTGTAGACAATCTCGGTGACCTCAAGCGGAAACTCATCTTTGCCCCAGTAATTGTCATTTGCCTTAAGCACAGTACGCTCATCAATGACGCGTGATTCGAGCATGAAAGCGCCGGTACCATTAACGTTACGCACGGCATAGTTATCACCGCCATTGTCTATGTCCTGTGGCAGGGAGACGTCATTGGCCTCGCTCCACTCCTGATCCATCATGAACAGATTAGTCATGTTGTTCGGTAACAGCGGATTAGGGCCCGTTGTTACAAATTCCACGGTGTAATCGTCAACCTTTCTTATTTCCTCAACGGATGACAGTTGCTCTTTCATCGCTGATGTCGGCTGACGTGCACGATTGATGGTGAACACGACATCATCCGCGTTGAAATCAGCGCCGTTGTGAAACTTCACCCCTTGGCGCAAATTGAAACGCCAGACTTTTGGATCATCGGTGACGGCCCACGATGTTGCCAGTGCAGGGATGATTTCACCCGCCATGTCACGTTGCAGCAGAGGTTCGTACATCTGGTGCGCCAATGTATGCGTCGGGCCTTCATTTTGCGCATGCGGATCAAGCGTTAGTGAATCACCAGCACTTGCCCATCGCAGCGTATTGGCATGAGCGACTGAGACATGAGAAAGCGCTAGTGCAATAGCAATGGCCAGACCAGTGGAGGTACGATGCAGCATCACAGGATTCCTTGTTTGTTGTGTTCGCAGAGTATAAGGTACGACAGTACGTGCGGCCAGTGCAAAATTAGCAGCGCCTTGCGTCAGACCTGCTGCGGCTGTGCCTGATGGTTGTCGGAGTTGGCTCTGCTGGCCTCTCCACGCCGCGGCTTGAACGGTTGATGCACACGCCTCCCTGCTCGTAGCGAGTTCAGCGAAACCGACAACGTACTCAAACCCATGGCGATCACGGCCATCAGTGGGTGAACAAATCCGAATACCGCCGCCGGCAACAGGCACGCATTGTAGATTAGGGCAAACGCAATATTACTGCGCAACACACTTGATGCCTTTGCGGCAAGTTGCAGGGCGGCTACCACGCGATCCAGCCCACCATCCAGCACAGCCATGGCAGAAGCATTTCGCGCTAGATCGCTGGCTTTTCCAGTTGCGATACCAACCGCTGCGGCCGCCAGCGCAGGACCATCATTGAGTCCATCACCGACAAAGGCAACAACCTGCCCGCTTTGCGTCAGACTCTCTACCAGAGCCGCTTTGTCTTCAGGCGACGTCTGTGCTTGCCAGTCAATGTCCAGTCTTTCAGCGACCGACTGTACAGAATCCGAACGGTCGCCACTGACAAGAATGATCTTCATGCCGCGTTGTCGCAGCGTGTTAACCAACTCACACGCGTCGGCACGTAGCTCATCAGCCAGATAAATGCAGCCCGCCCAACGACGATCCACAGCCACACAAACTTCACTGGCATGGCACATCCGGCTTGCAAGCTCAGTATTGTCTTGCGCCACATCAACGCCACTGTCAATTAACCACTGACGCGATCCTGCCAGGATGCTTACACCTTCTTCCGATCGGCATTCAACGCCTTTTCCGGCAAACTCCCGGTAACTCATCGAGAGTATTCCCTCCGGTACTGAACCGGCGGGCACGGCGGCTTTGATGGCGGACATCAAAGGATGGTGCGTGCCCTGTCCCGCCTGTGCAGCTATTGCTACAAGCGCATCAGCACTTTCACACCCACTGGCCTGTACGCCAACGATCTGCGGCTTGCCTTCAGTGAGTGTTCCGGTCTTGTCTATCAATACCGTATCGACTCGATGGGCTTTTTCCAGGGCACTGGCGTCGCGAAGCACAATGCCTTCACGTGCCGCCCTTGCGGCTGACACCGATACAACCAACGGTACAGCCAACGACAGGGCACAAGGGCAACTGACTACCAGAACGGCCAATGACATTTCAAGTGCGCCAGCCAACGAGGCGCCTGTAAGAAGTTCTGCACAGGCAATACAAAACGCCAGGCTTAACAGTGTTGGCACTAACCAGAAGGCGATGTTATCGGCAAGTTTCATCAACTGGCTTTTCTTGTTCAACAGTTTGCCAACAGCGCTGGCCAGCACATCCATTCGTCGCATACCCAATGCGGACTCAACGCGTAAAGTCAGCACACCGTCAACGTTTAAGGTCCCTGCATGGACCTGATCACCGATTTGCCGGTATTCAGGGACCGATTCACCATTGAGTAGCCCGCAATCGATATAGCCCGACCCCGAAGTGATTACACCATCCATGCAAATTCGTTCACCCGCATGGCTCTGAATCAATTCACCCACCTGCAACTCAGCCAACGGTACGAATTCCGGCTGCAAGTTATCGTTGAGGCGTCGAGCCTGCACCGGTGACAAGTCAAGCAACGCACGCACGGCACTGGATGCCTTGCGCTGGGCACCAAAGTCAGCCAGTCGCGCGAGCAATTGAAAGGTCACCAGCATGACCGGAACATCAAACCAGACATGCGATCCACCGTTGTACAGAGTGATAAGCGATGCGAGCACGGCCGCGACAGTCGCCACTAGAATCAACGAATCCATACCCGGTACTCGTTCGCGCAAACCAAGCCAGCCAAGTTTTAAAAACGGTGCTGCCGAATACAGCAGTACAGGCAGGGAAACAACGCCGGAAAACAATGCCAGTGACCAGGCGAGCGTCTCGGTTGGCACACCAATAAAAAGCCGCACCATGCTGGCCATCATGACCCAGAGACCAAAACCAATGGCAATACCCAGACGCATGCGAAGCTGACGCTCAAAGCGCCCAATCTGAGAACCTCGCACCTTGTCATCCACGGCTCGCGTGGTATATCCCAGTCGAGTGATGGCCTGCCTGATCTCGGTACAGCTCATGACAGCAGGGTTGTGCCGCACCGTGGCGGTATCACCCAGAAACGAGACGTTGACATCGATAACACCGGGTAGACGCCTGACCGCACGCTCTACGGTTGCGGCACATCCTCCACAAAACATGTCATCAACCGCGAACATGCTTTCGAGAACATCAGGCAGACGCGGTGCAAACCCGTCTTCGCACTTGCCGATAACAACAGGTGCACCAGCACCCGGCAAACTCAATTGCTCGTGACGACGTCAGGCTCACCCAGCACCGAACGAAGCTCCGCTCCCCCTTCCCAGGGTCCGCGCTCACCAAACTCTTCACGCATGTCGGCAAAGTAGGCGGCATCGACGGTTGATGCAGAATTGGACCACGCTGTTCTAATGTAGTTAAGAACAGCGGCCAGTTCTTCATCACTCAAATGCGCCATGGCGGGCATCACACCACTGTACGTGTTGCCCATGACAATCATCTCACCCTGCACTCCGTGCACCAGGATTTGCGCCGGAATACGGGCATCGGTAAGCACCCATTCCGAGCCGTCAAGTGGTGGAAACGCACCTGCAAGCCCCTGCCCGTTCGCCTGATGACAAGCCACACAATTTGCGTTGTAGACTGTTGCTCCATCGGCAGGAAGACTGCCCGGCGCTGGCGGGCGCGTGCGCAGATCACCGGCATCTGCAGGCACGGTACCTTGCATGAAAAAATAACTGGCGCCCCAGATGATAAATCCGACCGAAAACAGGCTGTACCATTTGGGCAAGGGATTTTTCAGTTCTTCCGGCTCGTAGCGTTCCCGTCGATAAGCACGAGTGTCACCCTGCGATCCGCCTGACTCGACTGCTCCCGCAGCGCCATCGGTATCGGATGAGCGATCCTCAGCGGGTCGCTGATCATCGGTGCTCATCGCGTTACTCCCGACAGGATGTTACCCAGATCACCCAGCTTGTTGCCCGAAAGTGTGTCTTCTTCAGTGTCCTGTACCTGTGCTTCAAGAGGCGGTGGAAGTTCGTCCGCAGGATAGGTGTGGTCAAGCCCCAACAGGTACTCCACCAGCTCCATGGCTTCCTCGGTTGCGATGACCGTACCTCCTCGGACCCGATATTCGGGGGGCAAATTAACGGCGACCGCACCTTCAGGTACGAAATCTATCACCTCAAAGAGAAACGGATAACCCGGCATATTACTTCCCGGTGATACTGACCTTGGTGCGTACAGATGCGTGAGATGCCAGTCAACGCTGGGTTGTCTTGCGCCTATGTTAAATAAATCTGGCCCTGTTCGCATGGTACCCATCAAGTGTGGGTTGTCATAACTGTAGTCTGACGGCACGGATGGCCTGCCCCAACCGCGCGACATATCCGGTGCAAGACCTGGATCACGAGGCTGCTGACTGTGGCAATAGATACAGCCCAGTGAAATGTAATGCGCTCGCCCTTTTGCCTGCATTTCGGTGTACGGCGCGAGTGCCTCTGGCGGATTTTCACCCGTACGAAGCTGAATGGCTGGCATGATCAATAGCAGCATCGTGGCATACAACAGAATGAGCGCTGTTCCTGCAATGATACCCAGTGCGCGTGTCATGAGCTTGCTCCCGATGCCGAACTGGATGGCTCGTCTTTCATGAATCCTTGCATGAGTCTGGGTGGGAGTTCACTGACAGGGCCCATACGCCTCATCACCAGAATAAAATGACTGGCAAAAACGAGATGGCCAAACGTCATTAATATCCCGCCTACCGAGCGCGCCTTCAGGTAAGGCAGGGTCAGCAGCACTGAATCCATGAACGGCTTTGTAGCATCCAGCATCGCGGTACCCTGCAACCAGCCGCCGATGGTCAGCGGCCAGAAATAGATACCAAAGCCCAGAAACACCAGCCAGAAGTGCAATTCGATGGCCCAGTTATGTGGCCATTCCCAGGCAACAAGCCTCGGCAAAATGAAGTAGATGGAACCGAAGAGTACAAACGAGAAGAATCCGTAAACACCCATATGAGCATGTGCGACCGTGTAGTGAGTGAAATGCGTGACCGCGTTGACCTCACGCAAGGCCTCGATGGAGCCCTGAATGGAAGCAAAGGTGTACATCATGGCGCCGGCCACCACGAAACGCAGTGTGGGTGAGGTCAACACCATGCGCCACTTGGGCAGTACTGTCATATGATGATTGATGGCAACTGCGACCACCGGTATGACCATCATCACGCTGGTAACAATGGACAGGGTAGTCAACCATGTCGGTACCGGGCCGCCAATCAGGTGGTGAACCCCGACCTGACTGTAAAAAAGGGCCAACGCCCAGAAACCGATCAGCGACAAGGTATAGGAATAAATGGGTGAGCCGGTGATTTTTGCAATGAAGTAGTAGGCGGCGGCAAGTCCTAGTGGTGTCATCCACAAACCCAGTACATTGTGGGCAAACCACCAGTTCATGATGGCTTGCTCAGTACCGATGAACAGCGGCAGTTTGGCCGTGATCAAGAGCATCGGAAACCACACGAGTGCACCGATCAGATACCAGGCACTTACATACAGATGATGTACACGTCGCCGAACAACCGTCATTAGCAATGGCACCGCTGCCAATGCCCCCCCAACGACCAGAAAAACATCCGCCTGCCAGGGAAATTCCAGCCATTCAAGCCCTTCACTCAAACCCGCAAGCACGGCAACGGTTCCGCCAAACATGCCGATATTCCACAAAATGGCACCCACTGTCGCGAACCCTCCACCGATAAGCGGAGTCTTGAACAGGCGTGGCACAAGCCAGATGCCTACACCGACGCCAGCCATCGACGCCCAACCGTAAGCGACCACATTCAGGTGTGCAGGTCTTACCCGACCAAAGGTCAGAACAGC
Source organism: Granulosicoccus sp. (assembly GCA_045110475.1). Taxonomy (GTDB): domain Bacteria; phylum Pseudomonadota; class Gammaproteobacteria; order Granulosicoccales; family Granulosicoccaceae; genus Granulosicoccus. The sequence continues at coordinate 1,529 of JBGCGC010000080.1, read as the reverse complement.
ATCGCCAATCAGCCAGTCAGGCAAATGCAGCTTCAGTGAAGCCACTACCCCGAATACTGAGCCCAGCAACAACCAGGCTATGGACGATGCCAGCCACCACAACACCGGCCGATTACCGGAACGATCAAGAATGCGGCGCTCGGCCAGCTCCTCTTCATCGATATCCAGCGTGCCCTGCTCCACCGCCTTCTGCAGGTCTTTTCGCTGCACACCAGTATCAGCAGGATCTTCGCCACGGCCAAGCTCTCCTTCAGCGAAGATCACCTTCGATGCTTCTTCACCGTCTCCCCATTGATCGTTGGCAAGGCCCCAAACCATCAGGAATATGCCGCCAATCGAAATAAGAAACGTCATCGCCAGAAGGAAGGCAATTGCTGGTGTCATAGAGTTTACTCGTCCGCCAGCACATGCTGACCGAGGTACTATATCTCAGAGCCCAGCACTTCTGTCAACTAAAAGTGACACATTGTGTGTCTTGTAGAATTTACACTGTCTCAGCGCGACTTCTGAGTAACGCGTGACAACACCGCCTCCAGCACTGGAACATCAGCAGGACTGTCAACGCCTCTGGCAGGGCTGCTCTGAACACTGCCGACATGAATACGACCGCCGTGAAAAAGTACTCTGAGCTGTTCAAGATGTTCTTCATGCTCTAAGGGGCAAGGTTTCAGCTGCTGATAATGCATGAGATATCTACAACGGTAAGCGTACATGCCGATGTGTAGCCATGAAGCTGGCATGCTACTCTCATCCAGCGATTTACCTGCCAACAAAGAATCGCGCTGCGCTGGAATCGATGCACGGCTAAAGTACATCGCCATATCATGATGATCACGCACCACCTTGACACGATTGGGATCGTTGTAGTCTTCGACCGTCTCGATTCGCATGCACAGCGTGGCCATATCCGCTGCCGGATTGGTTAACAGATTGGCGGCCAGCAAATCCAGATGTCTGGCAGGAGTCGCAGGTTCATCTCCTTGCAATCCGACGATCACCCGCTCAGCGTCCCATTCACGCCGCGCTGCAACCTCGGCAATCCGGTCGGTACCACTGGGATGATCGGCGCTGGTCATTTCAACGTCCAGACCCTCTTGCAGACACACCTGCGCTATACGTTCATCGTCAGTGGCCACTACCACCTTTTCAGCCGAGGATTCCGCAGCGCGCTGTGCCGTATGCAGAATCATCGGCAGGCCGTTAAGGGGATGCAGCGGCTTGCCCGGGAATCGATTGGAAGCATACCTTGCGGGTATGACGATGGTATAGGGTTGGTCTGGCATGGCGGATTCTCTTGCTCTCCTGCCGGTCAGCAAGAGATGCTCAGGCTACTGACAGCCCATCGGTGCAGTATAGTCGTTGGGTAATTTATCCACTAATTACCTTAGCTAGCCTGGACTATTCATGAAACGTCTGATTATCGCGCAGGACCCTGTGCCTGTAGGGAATTTCGCGAGCGAGCGGAATACAGACTGTATTTCCGAGTGAGTGAAATTTCCTACAGGTGCAGGGGACAAGTGAGAATTAGG
>JBGCGC010000079.1:0-17499 GCA_045110475.1 Granulosicoccus sp. | reverse complement strand
TGTAGGCACACGGGGCCAGGAGCCTGCGCGGCAGAAAATCCCTGCTGCGAACAGCCCCCCTTCGGTCAGTTTTACCGCTCATTTTCGTTACTTAGGCCCACTAAGCGCCTCAAATGAGCGATAAAACTGACTCGAATTGGGACTGCTCTCGCGACGGTATTTTCTACGGGGCCGCCTCCGGCCGCGCAGACTCCTAGCGATAGTCACTTGCCACTTCTCGAAGTATCTGCACCCACGCGGCCAGTCCTTCGTCAATAGCGCTGAGACGTAGAAACTCATTGGGCGCGTGGAAGTCTTCGTCTGCGGTTGAAAACGAAAACATGATGGTATCCAGCCCCAGTGCCTGATGAATCACTTCGGTCAGTGGCAGAGTCGCGCCTATCCTTACACGTACGGGTGTCTTTCCGGTAGTTGCCAGCAAAGCGCGCTCAGCGGCGAGAAGCAAAGGATGAAAGCGCGGTACGCTGTAGGCTCCGACCCATCCATGTTGCTCTTCGAACTTTATTGTTGCGTAAGACGGACAATGTTGTGTCAAGTGATTCTCAATGCTTCGTCGCACCTTTTCCGGATCTTGCCCAGTAACCAGCCGGGTGGTGAGTTTTGCTGATGCCTGATGAGGAATCACGGTCTTGGCGCCTGCGCCTTGATAGCCACCCCAGAGTCCGTTGAGTTCAATCGTCGGTCGAACCCAGAGACGTTCCAGCGTTGACCAACCAGCTTCACCTGTTGTCTGTGTTGACAGTGATTCTGCCCATTGAGCCCCATTGAATGGCAGCGCATTCATAGCGTTGCGTTCAGCAGAAGCAGGCAACTGCACGTCGTCGTAAAATCCACTAACAGCAACCGACCCATCGTTACAATGCAATGACGCTGCGATTGATGAGATGACATGCAAGGCGTTAGGTACCGCACCGCCAAAACGTCCTGAGTGAAGATCCTTGGCAGCGGTGGTCACAGTAAAACCCAAACCACCATTACCCCGTGAGCCGACATTGAGCGCTGGAAGATCAGCACGCCAGCGGGCACCGTCAGCTGATAAGACAGCATCTGCTGATAATAATTTTTTATTATTGCTCAGGATGTGAGGCAGTGAAGGTGAGCCGGTTTCTTCCTCGCCCTCCAGGAGTATCTTGATATTGACAGGAAGTGCCTGCTCTACGCGCAGATAGGCTGCCAGCACATCCAGAGCAATCATGGTGGGACCTTTGTCGTCCGATATCCCTCTGGCATAGAGTCGGTCGTCTCTTACCGTCATCTTGAAAGGCTCTGTTTGCCATTGATCCAGCGGATCAGGTGGTTGAACATCATAGTGTCCGTATACCAGAAGCGTTGGCTTGCCCGGTGCATTGAGCCATTGTGCAAACAGCGCCGGGTGTCCCTCCGCATCCAGACGCCTAACCTGTTCAAATCCACTATCTGCCAGATAGTGCTCCAGCCATTGTCGGGCGTTTTCCATACCCGCCTCATAAGCGGGGTCTGTGCTGACAGACTGACAACTGACATAATGGCGCAAGTTATCCAGCAGACGATCCTTGCACGACAGGCATGCCTGTAGCACCGGGTCGTTGTTCACGCTCATGATGTTCCTCCATCGACCTGCAACACCTGACCGGTAATCCAGGCTGCCTGATCGCTTGCCAGAAAGGCAACAGCATTGGCAATATCCTCGGGTTGACCTAGTCGACGGGTGTATATCCTGTCGATCAATGCTGCCTGGCCCTGTTCGCCATAGCTTGCCCATTGCTGACGTGTGGCTTCGTTGGACAGTATGAAGCCGGGTGCAACAGAATTGACGGTGATACCAAATTGGCTGTGACTCATGGCAAGCTGTCTTGTCAGTCCTATCAAGGCGTGCTTTGCAGCGGTATAGGCCTGAATACCTGTCAGACTTGGTTTCAGACCAGCACCGGAACTGATGGTCACGAATCGTCCAGAGCGCATCGCCTGCATAGCTGGCAGACAAGCTTGTGCCAGATGAAAAGCGCTATCGACGTTTGCTGCAAAGATTGCCTTCCATTGCGCCGGCTGAACCTGTTCAACAGGAATTGATGCCTGACCACAGACACCTCCTGCAGCATTGACGACAATGCCGGGTGGTTCGAAACGATCGCCGATTATACTGACCAGTTGTTGCACTTGATCCACAGATCCCAGGTCTGCTGGAAATGCGGGATGAGGACTGTGCTCGGCAAGTTCATCGAAGGCACGGCCCGGGTGGTCAGATACAACAACCGTGTGCCCCTCTTGTGACAAACGCGTTGCAATCGCTTCACCAATGCCGCCGAGAACACCTGTTACCAGAGCAACACTCACAGCGATACAGTGTCCATCGTTTGCAGCGCAAAAAAAGTATCTGCAGATTGTTCTCTGGCACCTGTTTCAACGTCGTGAACAAGCTCTACGAGACGTCGCGTCAGCGGTACCGCAATGCCATGCCTGTCGGCAATTGAGACAATGGCTCCAATCTGGGGGTCTACTTCGGTACGGCGTTTACGCACAGCGATATCTCGATATATTCCTGTGTGTGTTTTCGCTGTGTTCGCCGTAAAGTCTGCGAGCTGGGCGATACTGTTCCGGCTTTGTGCGGTCGTCGCTGTGCAATGAAACGCTGCAGGATCATAACCATTGAATCCTTTTGGTGTAACTCCTTCAGCGTCGGCAACCTGCATGACCTCTCTGGCAAGTGCAATGAGTATGGGAACCCGTGCGGGGTCGGCGAAATTGCTGTTCATGCTCTCGTGGGTCAAAGCTGTTGCGAACAGCATGGCCCCGTAGCCCATTTTTCCCCACAGATAGGCCCAGATGTCGTCAGAGAGTATGGCATCGGGATCGAAGTCCTGCAGCAGATTAAGCAAGGCCTGTGTTCTTGGCAAGATGGTTCTGTTTGTTTCACCGATAACCACTGCGCCTTTGTTGCCATACAGAATTTTCCCCGGTGCGAGCCAGTCCGCGCCGAAGTTCACGAATGCACCGATAACGCGATCCGGACCCACTACGGTAGCTATGACTGTCTCGTTTAATCCATTCTGCGCCGATAAAACGTAACCATCGTCTTCCAGATGAGGTAGCAAATCAACGCATGCTTGCTCGGTATGCTGGGCTTTAACAGCAAGGATAATACGACGGAATTTCCCCGTGACATCTTGGGTATGAACTGCAGAGACAGATTGCGAGAATTGCTCCACCGGCCCTTCAATGTGTAAACCCTGTTGGTTGCAGGCGTTCACATGAGCTTTGTTGATATCGACAAGTAGTACCTTGTGACCGGCACGTGCCCAGTACGCGCCCATCACACCGCCGATAGCTCCTGCACCCCAGACAAGAATGGTCTCGCGATTTGAGTGTGCATCTGAAACAGGGTGAGTAGTCATACAGGCCACGGACCTTGCATGGCGGCTCGAGCTTCTTCTACACCTGTATTCCAAAGCTCATTCATATGCTCATCTGATTTTTGCCAGACACCACCAAAACTTCCGTCTCCCAGTATCGAGCGTGCCGCTTGCGGAGGTGACACCTTGAATTGCTGCATATCGGGCACGGGTTTTTCACCTGTGGGTGCTGGCGCGTGTGCAAGCCGGGTCCATGGAAAATTTTCCATCCAGTTGGCGTGACTACCCGAGGGGTCAATAGCCTGCACTTTGGCGTACGTTTCAGGTGCACTCCACCAATTGTGGAAACGAATAGACATATCCTCGTATTCCGACATCAGTTCCTGTGCCAGTGCCCCGACTGGTGCGTTGCCACCGTGACCATTGATAATAATCAACTGACGAAAACCCATATGATAGATAGAGCTGACGACATCGCGAGCTACGGCGAGCAGGGTTTCGGTGCGTAAAGAGATCGTTCCCGGAAACGCAGTGAAATAGGGCGCCAGCCCAAAAGGCATGACGGGAAAAACAGGTATGTTCAACGGTTCCGCTGCTTCAAGAGCAACTCTTTCTGCCAGGATGACATCGACACACAACGATAACTGGGCATGTTGCTCGGTTGAACCGATGGGCCAGACGCAGCGTGTGTCGCGCTTAACCTGAGCTTCGACATCCTGCCAGTTCATTTCCGCGATTTTCAACGACGTGTCTCCTTGTGCTTTTACCAATGAAAAGAACTGATTCATTGAACTTGACAGATTTCTCTGTGAAGTGCAACGTAACTGTACACTGCTCCAGATGCAGGAATATTTTGCAACTGGCTATCCTTCGACGATGGGTAATCGTCGGGTTTCAATTGCGATTCATACGCTAGCGAATAGGAGTTTGACGATGAAAATGAAGACGTTTACACAAAGTGCTTGCGCCGCCATACTGGGGCTTGCTGCCTTTGGTGTGTCAGCCCAGACCTTAACGATGGGTGTTAGGGGTGGCCCTGAATCTCTTGATCCGCATTACTCGGCGCTAGGCTCACATGCTGAAGCCGCCAAACACATATATGACACCCTGGTGTGGTCTGGCGATGACCTTCAGATCGAACCTGGTCTGGCAACATCATGGGAAGTACTGGATGAAAATACCTGGCAATTCAAATTGCGCGAAGGTGTAAAGTTTCATGATGGTTCGGATTTTGATGCAGCAGATGTCAAATTTTCCATTGAACGCATCCCCATTGTCTCCGGCCCTACAACCACAACGATCTACGTCCGTCGTGTTGCCGGTGTGGAAATCGTGGACCCATACACCGTGAACATCAAAACCGATGGCCCGGCGGCAACATTGCCGTACGATTTTGTCAGGCTGTTTATCGTCAGCAGTGAGGCTGCGAAAGACTATTCAACGCCTGAGACCGCAGCTGAAGGCTTTAACGGTGGCCCAGCAGCAGTTGGAACTGGTCCTTACAAACTAGTGAGCTGGGAGCCAAAGGGCGATCTGACACTGGAACGATTTGAAGACTACTGGCGTGGCGAAAGTGCATGGGAAACCGTGGTGCGCAAGGAGATTCCCAATGACAGTTCGAGGCTTGCAGCACTCAAGGCAGGCCAGGTGGATGTCATCAACTACGTGTCGTCAATTGACTACCTTTCTCTGCAAAACGATAGCGACGTGGATACCGTGATCGGTGATAGTGTTTACATCATGAACCTGCAGCTGGACCAACGCGAACAGACGCCCGGTGTACGAGCGATAGATGGCAGCGAACTTGCCGAGAACCCGTTGCGTAATCCTCAGGTGCGTCAGGCTATTGATCTTGCCATTGACAGGGACGCCATGGTGCAGATTGTTCTTGAAGGACTTGGAAAGCCTGCAAACCAGATGATGCCTCCGGGGTTTTTCGGTTCAAACGAGTCGATACCCATGCCTAAAACAGATGTCGATGCCGCACGTTCTCTGTTGGCTGACGCAGGATACGAAGATGGCTTCGAAATTGATCTTTACTGTACCTCTGATCGCTTGCCTGGTGATGCCGCAATCTGTCAGGGTCTTGGGCAGATGTTGTCGCAGGCTGGTATCAAGACAAATGTGAATGCCATATCCAAAACAGTGTATTTTCCTGCTCAGGGTCGGCTCGAATATTCCGTATTCATGAATGGGTGGGGTACGTTAACCGGTGAGGCTTCATACACACTCGGATCGCTTGCTCACTCAAATGATCCGGACAAAAATCTGGGGGCATACAATCGTATTGAGTACAAGAACGATGAAGTCGACTCTCTATTGCAGGCTGGTGCTACAGAACTTGACGAAGACAAGCGCCGTGCATTCTATGAGGAGGCCATGGAAAAGACGATGGCAGATCAGGTTTATATTTCGTTGGTACAATTGCAAACGGTGTGGGCAACTGCTGCGGATGAACTGATATTGTCCCCACGATTTGATGAAGATACGCTGGCGTTTTTTATAAAGCCGAAGGAATAGGTTTAAAAAACAATTGATCGTCGCTGATTCCCGACTCGAATGATCGGTTTCCTGGTACAGCGATTGTTGCAGGCAGTGCTAGTTATGGCTGCCATGTCAGTGATCGTGTTCGTCGGTGTCTATGCCATCGGCAATCCGGTGGATATCGTCATTCCACCGGAAGCAACCCAGGAGATTCGGGCACAAACAATTCAGCGACTGGGACTTGATCGCCCCTTGTGGGAGCAGTACGGCATTTTTCTCAGCAATGCTTTTCAGGGCGATCTTGGCAGGTCATTTATTTACAATATCCCGGTACTGGAGCTTATCGGTGGCAGGCTTCCTGCGACGCTTGAGCTGGTACTTATCTCCGTGATCGGGGCAACTGTCTCAGGCATTTCACTCGGCGTGTACGCAGGCTATCGTCCTGAGAGCCTGTTGGCCCGAATGATCATGGCGGTGTCGGTTCTCGGGTTTTCGGTACCCACGTTCTGGGTTGGCCTTATTCTGATTCTGGTCTTTGCGGTTAACCTGGGGTGGCTGCCCGCTGGAGGCAGGGGGGATACGGTCATGCTATGGGGCATTCCCTGGAGCTTCCTGACCATTGACGGCCTGTCGCATATTGTATTGCCAGCATTGAATCTTGCCTTGTTCAAATTTGCCATGATGGTCCGACTGGCGCGTGCAGGTACACGAGAAATCATGCTCACCGATACTGTAAAATTCGCCAGAGCCGCGGGAATCAGTGAACGTATCATCATCCGCAAACATGTGTTGAAGCTTATTTCCATACCGATCATTACCGTGTTTGGTCTGGAACTCGGTTCCACATTGGCTTTTGCCGTAGTGACGGAGACCATTTTTTCCTGGCCGGGTGTCGGTAAGCTGATCATTGACAGCATTGCCAATCTAGACCGTCCTGTCATGGTGGCCTACCTGCTTCTGACGACGCTTTTGTTCGTCATGATTAACCTTGTTGTTGATCTCGTATTTGCGGTTATTGATCCTCGCCTCAGATCACGAGTCGCTGCATGAATAACGAGATGTCGCCACTGGCTTTGTTCTGGTCACGTTTTTCCGAAAACAAGGCTGCCGTAGTGGCGTTGCTGGTGGTGCTGGTAATTCTCATACTGGCCATTGTGGCTCCATGGCTGGCTCAACAGAACCCTTACGATCTTAAAAACCTGTCGTTACTCGATTCACGCCGTCCGCCCGGTTTCGTCGGGTCAGGTGGATACACGCACTGGCTGGGAACTGACCCACAGGGACGAGACCTTCTATCAGCGATTTTCTATGGCCTGCGTGTATCGTTGCAGATCGGAGTTGCTGCAGGAGGCGTGGCATTTGTACTGGGGGCCGGTATCGGTATTCTTGCCGCGTATGCTCGTGGTAAAACCGAGATGTTTCTTATGCGCATCATTGACTTGCAATTGTCTTTTCCAGCCATTTTGCTGGCCCTCGTGCTGGTTGCCATCCTTGGACAAGGCAAGGCCCAGCTGATTACAGCTCTGGTCGTAGCACAATATGCCTACTTTGCTCGTACTGCTTATGGGGCCGCAACGGCGGAGCGCCGCAAAGACTACATTGAAGCAGCATTGGCAACGCCACTGTCAGGTGCCAGGGTTGCGATATTTCATCTTCTGCCCAATTGCATGCCGCCGTTGATTGTCGTGGCCACCGTTCAGATTGCCAATGCGATATCACTAGAAGCGACGCTAAGCTTTTTAGGTCTGGGATTGCCGGTGACCGAACCTAGCCTTGGCATGCTTATCGCCAATGGATTTCCGTACATGATGAGTGGTCGTTACTGGATATCGGTTTTTCCCGGTGTCGCATTGATCATTCTGATTGTTGCAATCAATGTTGTGGGAGATCAGATTCGCGATCAATTTAACCCAAGGCTTCAGCGCTAATGAATGCACCAGTGCTGGAAGTGACTGATCTGTGTACTGAATTTACCACGCGTGAAGGCACGCTTGTGGCGGTAAACAATGTCTCATTTTCATTGCGACGCGGTGAAATACTAGGTTTGGTAGGTGAGAGTGGCTCCGGCAAAAGCGTCACAGGATTTTCTTTGTTGGGTCTAGTGGATGCGCCAGGCAAAGTGGTGTCCGGCTCTATCAGGCTCAATGGCACAGAGCTTGTCGGGCTATCAGATTCTGAATTGCGCAAGCGAAGGGGGCGTGAAATTGCGATGATCTTTCAGGATCCCATTGCCACACTCAACCCCTTGCTAAGCATAAGGCAACAGATGCTTATGGCATTGTCGGCTCACCAATCATTAGGTGCACGAGCCGCTGAAAACCGTTGTGTGGAAGTGCTGCAGCAAGTGGGAATACCTGAAGCTCTGTCACGCCTCAATGCTTACCCGCATGAGTTTTCTGGTGGCATGCGTCAGAGAGTTGCTATCGCCATTGCGTTATTACATGGTCCTGCAGTGCTGGTAGCGGATGAGCCAACCACGGCACTTGACGTGTCTATTCAAGCTCAGATACTTCAGCAGATGCGGCAGTTAGCGGCTGACACTGGTACAGCAATGATCTGGATCAGCCATGATCTGGCTACCGTTTCAAGTATTGCGCAAACGCTGTATGTCATGTACGCAGGGCGTATTGTGGAGCAAGGCCCGGCGAAGTCTGTACTCCGTCAACCTCGCCACCCTTATACGCAAGGACTTATTGATTCACTCCCCGGTCAATTGCTGGCTGGAGAGACATTGCAACAAATCCCTGGCTCCACGCCATCGTTGCTATCTCTACCACCAGGTTGTGCGTTCGCCCCGCGATGCTCATCAGCCACGGTTAATTGCAATAGACAGCCTGAAGTTCAACACATTGATAAACGTCGCTGGCGTTGTCACCATCCACTGACGGTTGCATGATGGGGGCATCGTCGCACAGCATGCACCACGAATCACGCCAGCCACTTGAGGATCGGTATCTGGAAATACGCGATGTTTCCTGCGAATTTAAACCACACATTACTCTGGGAGATCGGATAGCGGCAAGCTTTGGCGCTAATGTCGAGACGCGCTCGGTAAGGGCCGTCGATTCAGTCACACTGACAATACGCCGTGGTGAAACGTTAGGACTTGTTGGCGAAAGCGGCTGTGGCAAAAGCACGCTCGGAAGAATGGCCGCAGGGATTCTTACCCCTACATCCGGCCATGTCTTGCTCGATGGACAAGCCGTGAACGTTGACGGCATAAAAACAACGACCCGCGTGCAAACTGTTTTTCAGGATCCTTTTGCTTCACTGGATCCAAGAATGAAAGTCGGCGCAGCCGTGGCTGAAGGGCCAATTGCTCACGGTCTGGTCACAGCTAAAGATGCTGGCAAGTACGTAGCAGCCTGGTTCGACGATGTCGGTCTTGACGCCTCATTCGTTGACCGATATCCCCATCAGTTTTCAGGCGGACAACGGCAGCGGATTGCCATCGCCAGAGCATTGGCAATGCAACCTGAGTTGCTCATCTGTGATGAACCCGTCGCCTCTCTGGATGTGTCGATACAGGCACAGATCATCAACCTGTTGCTGGACCTGCGCAGGCGTCTTGATTTGACTTGCCTGTTCATCAGTCATGATCTTTCGGTGGTCAAGCATGTTAGCGAACAACTTGCTGTGATGTATCTGGGCCGAATCGTTGAACAAGGTGATGCACAGGAATTGTTTGAACAACCGGCTCACCCCTATACCCGTGGTCTATTGTCATCGGTGCCCAGGTTGATGATTGAGGACGATGATATTGCTCGCTTTCAACCTATTGGTGGAGAATTACCGTCACCGCTGTCGCCACCGCCGGGTTGTCACTTTGCACCACGATGCCGCTGGCGCCACGAGCAGTGTGTTGAGCAGAAGCCGTTGCTCAAACCCGTTGCCCAGAATCTGCAAACACGTCACGACAACGAAAGTGACTCATCGTCGGACCAGACAGAGTTATCGCATCGCTCTACGATCCGCTTATCCATGTGTCATTTTTCTGATCAGGTTCTTTCGGGAAAATAGCTCATAGAGGGGCGACACTGAACCGGGTACATCCATCTGCAAGCTGACAGGTATGGGCGAGCTCAAACCTCTGGCAGCATAAAGGATACCTCCCGCGTGTACACTGGCAATTGCGCCAAGTCCAATGTCAGCTTCTGTCAACTCTTTTCTGAGTGTGGCCCAAGTCCCTAGAGGTGAACTGAGCTGAATAATCTGTCCGGCCGACACCGCTTGCAGATCCTGTGGTGCAATGAGAATAGTATCTGGCACTGGAGGATTGCCGGTGTCATTGAGAAAGCACTGGTCGATATCACTCGAATTTGTAGCAGGACTCAGCTCACCTGAAAACGGCTGCTCTAATTGCCAGAAACTGGCAACACTGGCGATCTCGGGTGCTGTACTGTTATATAGAGAAGGCAGTGCCTTTCCGAAATCGACAGGTAGTGCTCCTGACAGAAATCAACAAGGACAAGAAATACTCGAGGGTATACTATCGAGCGATAAATAAACCGCCTACGCCAATACAAATGGCTAATGGGCCTTCGTGTAGTCGATCGTTCTACTGCACTTAAAGAACGTTGTGACGCTTATGATCTTTCTCCATAATTTACTATCGGGAGTTAGATCAAACTATTCCGAACCCATTAAGTGTAAATACCCATATGCAAAGCTAACCTGAAAGTCGCACGGCATAGTGCCTTTTTCGGCATAAACAGCTAAGCCTAACGACATTGACCCCTTCAAAAATTTCCTGCATCTGGGTAAACACATTGCTCGGGTAGAGACAGTTGAAGACGTTGAGGCATTGCTTCCCTGGAATGTAAAAGATCAACTCAAGCAGAGAAAGTCAACAGGCGCCTGATTCGGAAGCGCCTACCGTGTTTCCATTACCCGAATGAGCCTCCACCTTGTCGGAACAAATCCGGTCCATTCAAGAAGACAAACGTTAGTGCCGATAAATCAGGCATCGATATAATTGCGCACCCAAATGGACGTTTCATCGACCGAAGTTTCCGCAGCCCACGCTTCAGAATTCGAGCTTACTAAGCGCTTCTCGATCGCATGTCTGATTGGAGTCGTACTGGTTACCGTAAGTCTGATCTTCGTATACCGGGGGCTGACAGAACGGCACCTGATCGAACACGAGACGCGAGCAAATACTGAGCTTGCGCAGTCGTTCGTCAACGGGGTGTGGAGTGACCACCGCGACTTTGTGCTGCGTTCCGAAGGCGCATCGAGAGAGGAGCTGATGGCAGACTCCGGGCTCGAGCGCCTGATGATCGATGTCCGCCGTCAGATGCGCAGCCTTCAAGTACACAAGATCAAGGTATACGCGCTCGACGGTAATACGGTGTTCTCGACCGATACCTCGCAGATTGGCGACGACAAATCGGAGAATTCAGGCTTTCTTTCGGCGCTCGCCGGCGTCGCCGTTGGTGCCGTCACCTATCGCGAGAGATTTGACGCGATGGAGGGGATACTTACGGATCGAGATCTCGTCTATTCATACGTTCCGCTTCGCAACCCCGACACCCAGACGATCGAGGGTGTCTTCGAGGTCTACTCGGACGTATCGCTGCTCCTCAAACGCCAGCGTGCCGCCCAGTGGCAGGTCGCGGGCCTGGTTCTTGGACTACTTGCGCTGCTTTATATCTTCCTGTTCACGGTGGTTCGACGAGCTGATCGCCACCTGACACAACTCGAAACCGAGCGGATGGCTCGTGAGATGCAGATCCGCCATCAGGCTCTGCACGATCCATTGACCGGACTCGCAAACCGGGCAAGCTTCCCCGAGTACCTCGATTCGGCGATTCGTCGTAAAACCGGTGGTGGGCGCGGTGGTGCGCTCATGTACATTGATCTTGATCGCTTCAAGCAAGTCAACGACACGCTAGGTCACGCAGCGGGCGATCAACTCCTCGTAGAGCTCTCGAACCGCATGCGCGCCTGCCTCCGATCGGAAGACAAGCTGTTTCGCATCGGTGGCGATGAGTTCACCATCGTGATGGGCGAGGCCGACGGCATCATCATCGACTCAATGGTGCAACAACTCCTCGAGGCGGTGAAACAGCCGATGGTGCTGTGTGGCAAAACGATCATTCCGGGTGTAACCATCGGAGTCGCGCTGATCCCGGATAGAGCAACGACCGCCGACGCGTTGATCAAAAAGGCCGATGAGGCAATGTACAGCGCCAAGACGGCGGGACGGGGCAGGTGCGCGTACCACGGGCCGAACAGCGGTCCCGCTCAGGCAGCGTGATGCATTGAAAAAACCATGCAATATCGGAACGGCAGAACCGGTTATCTGATTCACTGTCAGTTTTCTTGCGTTGTCGGTAAGGAGGCAACATACTGCGCTGGAAGGATACGCACGTTGTGTGAGTGTTATGTTGCAACACGCCCCCAGTAATGGGCGGTACCACAGGCTTTAAAAACAAACTGGGCCGGTTTGCGTTTGATCAGAAATTGCTGAAACTGCGTTCTATTTAAACGGCGCCGTTCAAGTACCTTTCCAGCAAGATTGGATATAGCGACTTCGAAGACATCTATTGCAAGATCGACGGCAATGACAGTAGAGTTCATGACAGACACCCTTGGTGACATTACTGCTAAGGTTTCCCGACTAAGGCCACGGCACATTGATGCCGAGATTGAAAAGGTGTCGCGGAGGGAGTCCATCTGATCGTTAAAGCAACTTCCATTGGAAATTTTAGCTTGATTAAACTGCACAACATAGGGCGACTCCATCAACATTGCCCTGATGTGCACCAGATCTAATGATGCGCTGAGTGAATTGATCCATGATAACGAGTATCCAGTGGGTCCTTAAATCGATGGATTTTCAGCTAAACAGGTCGACGCTCCAAAGACTGTCCTTTGGCACCTGACCCGTCACTACCGCGTAGCCGTTGCCCTAACCGGGTGCCTCTGCCCGCCTATTCATTATGCAGTATCGCTAGGATGCCTGGATTATTCATGAAGCCGCGGGGACGCCCGCCCCGACCTATCTGACTATCCCCTGATCTGTCAGCTTCAGCTGGAAAGGAAAAGACAGACGTTATGATGACGGTTCTTTCTTGACTGGTATTTCGCCCCACGATGCGGGTGTCTCCCCCGCTGGTAAGGAGCCTATTGGTGTAGCGCTTTTACCATGCGGTTGCAGTGAATTAAAGTCGTAACCTGAACCGTAGCTTATTAACAACTGTTCGTCCTGAGCGATGTTTCTTCTGGCGAAATACACAACAATCGCTATCGCTGCCAATTCATCGGCATCCCTGGTGGATAGATACATCATTTCCATATTTGGCTTTTCGCTGCTATCTTGATGATTAACGAAAGCACAAATGTTACCTGCTCCGTATGAGTAGATATCGAGACCATTTTCTGCCTCTCCCTCGCTAGGTGCGACCCACGAGTATGCCGAGAGTTGAGACTGTGCTGATCTAAGCGCATCCCGGAGCGAAATATGTTGAAGTCCCAAGATCGAAGTTGCCAAGCTGTTTGCGTGCGCTTGCAATGAGCCACGAGGCAGTGGCTGACCACTGTATACAAGCGGAGTACCTTTTGGGATTACTTCTTTAGCAACAACACCGCGCATTCCTATCGTAGGGTGGGAAGAATCGCCACGCATGTTGCTGCTATCAATCTTGTCTTTTATAGAAAAATACTTGAGTTCATGTTCAGCTCGCGTGTTGGGATTTTTCAACAGACTATCCATTGAAATTATGGCTTTTTTTGCCGCGTCGCTAATTGCCTTTCGATGAAGTTCCTGAGCAACAGGAATGCTATATGGTTGTTTATAATCCATGTTCGGCTCGTTTGGATTGACAGCTTGAAAAATTGGGCGCCTGGCCATTTCCACTTCATTGGCACATGGTCGTACGATACTGGGGCCATACACGACAGGGTTGTGTTCTTGTGCAAGGTTGTACAACACGCTTGGGCCCCCACCCATTGGGTCTTGCATGTGAGCCTCTAAAGAGAAGCCCGCCGCCGCACCGCCTTGCGGTCCACCAGACGCGCCGCCCTGAGGTCCACCAGACGCGCCGCCCTGAGATCCACCATACGCGCCGCCCTGAGGTCCACCAGACGCATCGACCTGAGGTCCGCCATACGCACCGCCCTGAGATCCATAAGACGCGCCTCCCTGAGATCCACCAGACGCGCCTCCCTGAGATCCACCAGACGCGCCGCCCTGAGGTCCACCAGACGCATCGACCTGAGGTCCGCCATACGCACCGCCCTGAGATCCACCCGACGCGCCGTCCCGAGGTCCACCAGACGCGCCGCCTGTCGGTTCGCCACCGGCATAAGTACTACCACTCAAGGGTTTAGAATTGGGTTGTATCTGGTTTCCTTTTCGACCGTGAATTTTTTCTGCCCAAGCGGGCACCGGAACATTGTTCTTGGCCGCCGCTGCGCGGGCTTTGACTCGGCGATTAGTCTGCTGTCTCGGCGTCAATGTGTGGTAGGAAGGCGGTTGTACCAAAGCCCTGCCGTGGCTTGGACGGGATCTTTGTGCTGGTGGTATCACCGCTGCCCAAGGGGGTACGGGCACGCCCTGAAATCTCGCACTTAGTCGCGTAACTCTTCGGGCACTTATCCGTTGCTTTTCTGTCAGTGTATCGTAGTAAGACGGCTTTTCCAGGGTATCTTCCCTACGCTTACCCCGTACCCACATTGCCCAATCGGGTATCTTAACACCCAGCCTCTGCGCCGAGCGGCGGGCGGTATCTCGTTGGATATGCTGCGCACGCGCAGACAATTGGTCGAAATTTCCCGGCTTGACCAACTTTTCATTGCTGCGTTCATCATTATCGAATTTCATTTCTGCCCAAGGGGGTACTTCAACACCGTGCTTGGCCGCCACTATGCGGGCGTAGCGTCGGTAACCACTCTGTTTCGCTGCAGAACTCGAGTCGTAGTCAGGCGGCTTCTTCAACGCATCGCGATGAGAGCGGCGGCGGACTGGAGTCTCTGGAGTACGTACAACCTCACAAGTACGATCGAGAAGGGCAACCCCTGATTGATCTGGGAGTCGTCGCCGCCCACTTGAGGGTCCAGAAGCGAGCGGAGTTACTGTTCGACCTCCGAGTGATGCACTAGCAGGATTCCGAGAGTCCGTTACTGCATGTTCAGGAGAACCTATAGGTTGGTTGTTCATAGTTTTTCTAGTGTCGAGCAAGTGAACTCGCGAATAGTAGGTTCGTATCCCAGTAAAACGTAGTCATGGTTTCATACACAATCACCATAAATACGGTATTCACCATAAATACGGTATTCACCATAAGAGGTAGTGGGCTTGGTACTGAGAATGTGCCAGCCTTGAGCCTGTTCACCCTACGAAAACGGTATACCCTCTATATTATTGAATTTACGACTCACCGTTCCATTGGCCGGAATATGTTTTGCAGCAGTCAGTAAGAGGTCTTCGCGACTATGCAGGCAAGTGGGTATGCACTGTATTAGATTTTGTTGGCCAGCGTAGGCGAGCGTTTAGATTCGACAAGCGGTATTCAGCCTTACCAGGAGGTACACAGCTTCAAGTGCAAAAGCAAGTAGAGAACGGTTTTCCTTTTCTTCCTGCCGGGTGTCATTTACCTTTAGATGCCGTTGCATCAAAAATTGTACTGCAGAGTTTAAAACAGACTCTTCCCGCTACTTAGCGTGCGAGAGTTGAAGAACTCAAGGCGATGAAAAATGCCGATGTCACGTTGGAGATCTATTTAACGACGACGCGGCTTGAGGTCGAAGACATTTACAACAGCAACAAATGCTGATCAGATCTGAAGGAGGCAGCGGGTTTTAGTGACCATGTGCCGGATGAAAAAGAGTTAGTAATACGACGGGCAGTAGGACGGCTACTTCAGCCAATACCTTAGCCTGGAATATTCATGAAGCCACGGGGACGCCCAGTCCAGATTTATCCGCATAAATTGGTTCTAAGGATTACTATTCCTTAATACGGCAGATTGATCATGACGTATTTTAAAAGAGTCAATCAAGTAGATTTCTGTTAGCCTGGCTTCACGTCCATTAACTAGCAATAGTCCATGAAGGACCACCAAAAGCCTAATCCCGAGGAGAACATCAAGCTGCGCGCAGGTACTCGTGATGGAATCCACCAACGTGAGGAAACGCGATGACTTGCCCTTTATCTGGTGATTCAACCGCTCTGGTTCGCGGACTTTGCTTGACTAGGAAAAATGTGTTCGCGCCTCTTGATAGTACGTAAAATATGACTGAAGCTGACGCCGTAAATGACGTTCATTCAATACAATTACGTGATTCAAACATTCGCGGCGTACTGAACCAATCAGACGCTCGACATAGGGATTCTGCCAGGGTGAGCGCGGGGTGGTTCTAACTTCCTCAATTGCGAAGCTGCGCACCCGTCGACGAAAATGTTCACCGTAAATACTATCGCGATCTCGCAATAGATAGCGTGGTGCCGGGTCAAAGGGAAAAGCCTCGACAATCTGCTGTGCCGTCCATTGCGCAGTTGGATTTTGAGTAACATTGAAATGAACGACTTCACGACGATCATGTCTCAGAATAACGAACACATACAGGATTCGGAAAGTGGCTGTGGGCACTGTAAAAAAGTCAACCGACACAAGGTCCGTTACATGATTGTCAAGAAATGTTCGCCAGGTTTGAGACGGTGGCTTTCGGTGACGAACCATATATTTCGCAACTGTAGATTGAGATACGTTGATTCCCAACAAGCGCAATTCACCGTGTATGCGTGGTGCGCCCCAACCCACTTTATCTCGTGACATTATTCTGATCAGTTCACGAACCTCTTGATCGATGGCCGGTCGGCCATCTTGACCCCGGCAAGATTTACAGCGCCAGTAAAATCGAAATCCCTTGCGATGCCAACGCACTAAAGTATCAGACTGAAAAACCCTTAACGTTTGCAAACAACCCGGCCAACAGCGATAGAGCGAAACCCAGAACAAGCGCCCCCGTCGATGGAATCGCATTCGCTTGCGATCTTGATCGGCAATCATCCCCAGTTGCTGACGAAGCGCTAAAATTTATAAGTGGAGCATCGCCCTGCTTCTTAGGATGCCAATAATTGTATCGAGCAACGGTTTAAGCGGCGTGATCATGTTAAAATCCATACTGGCTAAGGCAAGGAATTGTCAAGCGTTTCAATGAGTACCAGTTTTTGGTAGGGACTACCGGATCTGGCAATGACAGGCAGGGAACATAAACGGGTTGAGGGTGAAATCCCTAACCCGATCAATCCACCAACTGGGTGTACCTTTCACCCGAGATGCCCGTTCGCCAACGAGCGCTGCAAGCGCGAAGTGCCTCAGTTGAAGGCTTACGGTACCGGGGTTGCATCGTGCCATGCTGTGGAAGAAGGCCGAATTGATTAATGCTTTGAGTGGTTACCGGCTATTATTCCCCAATGGTGAGCAACAAAATGCCAGTTGATACCACCAGCGCAACGCCAATACTGGTTTGTGGATTACTGGCCGCCGATGTCATTTTCAAGGTATCAGAGATACCAGAAAGCGCTATCAAGTACAGAGCTGAAAACGTATCACTTAACTGTGGCGGCGGTGGCTGTTATGCGGCGATTGCCATCAACCGGCTCGGTGGTCAGGCCAGTATGTTTGCCAGGCTGGGTAATGATGACTTTGGACAATTTATTCTATCGACGCTTAACGCT
>JBGCGC010000078.1:0-12879 GCA_045110475.1 Granulosicoccus sp. | reverse complement strand
ATATCGATCAGCGATGTTGATGATGACGACGCGCCGAGCTTTGCTGACGTTGCCGCCACCGCCGGCGACAATGCTTATGGCTCGTTTGTTTTAACCAGCGGCACCTGGACCTACACGCTGAACCAGAGTGCTGTTCAGGATCTGGATGCTGGTGATACGGTCACCGATACCATTACCTATACGGCAACTGACGGCACTACCCAGCAAATTACTATCACCATCACCGGTACAGATGATGCGGCAGTCGTGGCTGGTACAGTAATCGGGGCAGTCACTGAAGGTGATGTGGGTGATGCTGCAGAGACGGCCACAGGATCAATATCGATCAGCGATGCTGATGATGACGACGCGCCGAGCTTTGCTGATGTTGCAGCTACCACCGGCGACAATGCTTATGGCTCGTTTGTTTTAACCAGCGGCACCTGGACCTACACGCTGGACCAGAGTGCTGTTCAGGATCTGGATGCCGGTGATACGGTCACCGATACCATTACCTACACTGCAAGTGACGGCACTACTCAACAGATCACCATCACCATCACCGGTACAGATGATGCGGCGGTTGTGGCTGGTACGGTTGTCGGAGCAGTCACTGAAGGTGATGTGGGTGATGCTGCTGAGACCGCCACGGGATCGATATCGATCAGCGATGTTGATGATGACGATACACCCGGCTTTGCTGATGTTGGTAGTACTGTTGGAACAAACGGCTACGGTAGCTTTGTGCTCAGCTCGGAGACTTGGACATACACGCTGAACCAGAGTGCTGTTCAGGATCTGGATGCTGGCGATACGGTCACCGATACCATTACCTATACGGCAACTGACGGCACTACCCAGCAAATTACTATCACCATCACCGGTACAGATGATGCGGCGGTTGTGGCTGGTACAGTAATCGGGGCAGTCACTGAAGGTGATGTGGGTGATGCTGCTGAGATTGCAACGGGATCGATATCGATCAGCGATGCTGATGATGACGACGCGCCCAGCTTTGCTGATGTTGCAGCCACCAACGGCGACAACGCCTACGGCTCATTCGTTTTAACCAGCGGGACCTGGACATATACTCTGGCCCAAAACACGGTCCAGGATCTGGATGCTGGTGATACTGTCACTGATACAATCACATTCATCGCAACTGACGGCACGGCTCAACAAATCACCATTACTATCACAGGTACGAATGATGCTTCGGTGATCACCGGTATAACCACGGGTGCAGTCACTGAAGGCGATGTTGGTGATGCAGCTGAGACGGTGAGTGGGACACTTAGTGTCAGTGACATAGACCAAGATGATACCCCTGTTTTTGTTGATGTCGCACCGACATCGGGTGACAACGGATACGGCAGCTTTGTTCTGATTTCAGAAACGTGGACCTACACGCTGAATCAGAGCGCTGTACAGGACCTTGACGCCGGCGATTTGGTAACGGATAGCATCACGTTTACTGCGCCTGATGGTGAAACACAACAGATCATCGTTACGATTGCCGGTAGCGGTGATGCCTCAGTGATAACTGGTGTCGCCACCGGTATATTAATAGAGGGCAACGTAGGAGGTGCTGCCGAGACAGCGACTGGAACGCTGACTGTCAGCGACTTAGATGCAGATGATACTCCTGACTTTGCAGATGTCGCCAGAACACCAGGTGATAACGCTTACGGATCGTTTGTGTTCACCGGTGGTACGTGGACCTACACACTCGATCAAAGCACATTGCAGGAGCTCATCGCCGAGGATAGCGTCACTGATACGATAACTTACACTGCCAGCGACGGTACGCTTCAGCAGGTCACGATCACGATAACCGGGAGCAACGATGAGCCAGTCGTGAACCTGGACACTACTCCACTGGTTTATACAGAAAACGCGGGTAGATTGGCCGTGATTGACGGGCTAAGTGTGAGCGATAGCGATACTGCCAACCTGTCTGGGGCGGTCATACAGATCACGGGTAATTATGTTGCTGGAGAAGATGAGCTGACTTTTGCCGCGTTGGGAGCCATTAGTGGCAGCTTTGTATCAGCTACTGGCACCTTGACGCTGACGGGAATCGCAAGTGTTGCAGACTATCAGGCAGCACTCCGCTCGGTCTCCTACGAGAACATCTCTGAGGCCCCATCGGTCTTGACAAGAACGCTTAGCGTGACGGTTGACGATGGTACTCTAGCCAGTGCAGCGGCAACCCGCGAGATCAATATCATTTCTGTCAATGACGCGCCAATGATAACCAGTGACGGTGCTGGCACAGTGGCCGCTATCACTGTGGATGAAAACCAGTTGGCGGTGACTACAGTAACAGCCACCGACCAGGATGCCGAAGGCACTCTAACGTACAGTCTGGGCGGAACGGATGCGAGTGCGTTCAGTATTGATTCAGAAAGCGGGGTTTTGACATTTAACCCAGCCCCTGACTACGAGATCAATTCGACGTATGAAGTTGATGTCATTGTTACTGACAATGGTACGATTCCTTTGGCAGATACACAGCGCCTGACTATAACTGTTAATGATGTTAACGAAGCACCGGTGATCATCAGTGATGGTGGAGGGTACACGGCAACCGTTGCTGTTAATGAAAACCAGACGTCGGTGACAACAGTTGAGTCGACTGATCAGGATGCTGGCAATACTCAAACCTATAGTTTGAGTGGTATAGACACTGAAGCATTTACGATTGATGGCGAAACGGGTGTGTTGACGTTTGTTAGCGCCCCGGATCATGAGAGAAAAGACACCTATCTTGTCGAGGTCGTCGTTACTGATAATGGTGTTACCCCACTAAGCGATCGCCAGGTGCTGACGGTGACAGTACTCGACGTCGACGATGATTTGCGAGTGGCTGAAGACTCGCTTAGTACCCGTGAGGATGCTCCCCTGCTTTTCGATCCGGTGGTCGAACTCCTTGCAAATGATGTTGATCCAAAAGGTGGCGAACTCAGACTCCAGGCATTTGCTCAGCCCGAAAATGGAACCCTTTCCGAGACGCCCGAAGGTTTGCTTGAGTATCGGCCGAACGCGGACTTCAGCGGACTGGACTACTTTGACTATACGGTGGAAGACGAAGCTGGAAACACAGCGACTGCACGTGTGTCGATTGATGTCGAAGCGGTCAGTGATGCACCGGTGCTGGTACCAGAAAGCGTCGATACGCCTGCGGTAATTCCCGGAGTCGTTATCGATGCAGTAGAGGCCTCCGATGGCAGAATCGACCTTCTGGAGAACGCGACGGTAGCCGGGCAGGTGCTGGCAATAGACGCCGATGGGGACGACCTGACTTTCTCTCTGGAGGGCCCGGACTCTGGCTTGTTCGAGATCAATTCAGTCACTGGCGAGCTTCGCCCGGTGGTGCCGCTGGATTTTGAGGCCCCAGGCGATGCAGATGGTGATAACCAGTACGAGCTTGAGATTCTGGTGACCGATTCAACTGGTGAGCAGAATCGTGTGCCACTCAGTGTCACTGCCGTTAATACCAATGAGCCACCTAAAGTCATGGAAAGCAAGTTCGTTCTGGAAGAAGGTTTCTCCGGTGAACTCGGACGTTTGACAGCCATCGACCTTGATGCCGGGGATGAGCTGACATTTGAGTTAAGTTCCACGGGCGAAACGCTGCCAGGTGTTAGTCTGCTCACTGATGGTCGACTGATCGCAGACGGGCTCTTGCCTGGAACCTATGAGCTTGAAGTGCTTGTGCGGGATGCTGGTAATTTGGTCTCGATCGGTTTCGTGGTAATACAGGTAAATTTACTGGCCGATGTTGTACCACCACTTGGAGCCGCTCTCAGCGAGACTGATGCCGTTTCGCCCGTGCAGACTTCTTCAAACCAATCTGCAACTGAATTAGTCAGCACGTCAATAGAGTACGTGCCTGTAGACACTGAGGCGGTAATTGATCAAGCACCTTATTCGGTGGCACTTTTGACAAGCCCACCCGTGATCGAGGTTCCGTCGTTGCAGTTTGGCGAGCTCTTCAGTGCGCAAGATCGTGGCCCTGTTGTTTTAAATTTTACGCAGATATCGATGATTTTTATAGGCCCATCGTTTGATAGTGATACCGTTCAACCGGTCACCTTGCTGTCAGAAGCAGCAACATGGAGTTTTACGCCGACGCCAGATCAGATGATGGAAATTATGCAACAGATTCGCAATTCTTTCGACGAGCTGCAGGATCAGGAACGGGATGATGAGCGGACGATGTCGCTGGTCTTATCATTTGGTACGGTGACACTGAGTATCGGTGTTGCTGCCTGGTTGCTTGCATCGAGAATTATGCTTGCAGTTGCATTGTCGACGGCGTCGCTCTGGCGCACGGTAGACCCTGTACCCGTATTATTAGGTGGTCGCGATCATGAAGAAGATGACGATGACAATGGTCCTGACGACACGCAGGATAACCCGGGCCACCGGGTTTCCAACGGCTAGCGAAAATCGGGAGTTCCTCTGGCTACGTTGAGAAGGTACCTGCCGACTAACGCTGATCAGCACGTCTGAAAGCGCCTTGTACGATGCGATCGATCACCATGGCGACGAACAGGATAGCGAACCCGCCGAGTAATCCCGGGCCTTTGGCGGCGAACTGCAGTGCTTCAAGTATCACCTTGCCCAGTCCTCCACCGCCAATCAGTGAGATGATGACGACCATGAACAGGCACATCAGTATCGTCTGATTGCCGCCCGCCATGATGGAAGGCAACGCAAGCGGTATTTCCACATCCTTGAGCAGTTGCCAGCGCGTCGCGCCAAAGGCGACGGCAGCCTCCTTGATCGTGTCCGGCACGCCGCGCATGCCAAGGGCGGTAAGCCGAATCACCGTTGGCATGCCAAAGATGATGGTGGCAAGTATTCCAGGCGGATTGCTCGTACCAAAGAAGGCAATGATGGGAATCAGATAGACAAATGCCGGCAGAGTCTGCATCAGATCCAGAACCGGTTCGGCCATCTTGTAGGCCCGCGGTGATTTGCCGAACCAGATGCCAAGGGGGATTCCCATGACCACACACAATACAACTGCTGCCCCTACAAGGGAGACAGTCTCCATGGCGATTTCCCAGTACCCGAGAAAAGCAATATAGGCTAGTGCGGCGGCTGTGAAGATGGCTACTCTGGAGCCGGCTGATCGCCAGGCAACCACGAAGATGACAGCCATGACCACCGGCCGCGGTGTGCCGATCAATGCGACCGACAGAGCGTCCAGTACCCGTCGAACCGTCAGCACGATGCCGTCGAACGCGCCGGCGCCAGAGCGTGCCGCATCATCAATGACCGCTTCCAGCCAGCGTGCTGTGCCGGAATAGATGTCCGGATTGGCCGGAAATTCGGTAATCCAGTCAGCCACGCCTTCAACGGTAAAGCGGTAGACCGTCAGGGGAATGATGACCAGACCCAATACGATTCCCATCATCAGATTACGTTTGTCGCGTCCAGATGAAACTTCCGATGGCGCTACACGCCAGCGAGAATACTGTCTTTCATACACGACGTTGCTCCACACGCCCTGCACAATGCAAGCAACATGAGTACACCGCTGAGCAGAATCATGCTCGCATCACCGGCAGCCGCTTCGGCCAGATCTCGACTGCGTTCAGCAGCTCTCATCAGGTTGCCGCCCAGTTCCTCGAACCGCGAACCATCCTCGCCAGCCGCTACCGCGTCCCTGGCGCGATCCAGAAACTGCTGCGCGCGAGCAGCCGGGGAATCTGCGCGCGCAACCGTATCGGCACCAAGGTTTCCCCAGGTTCCTCTGCCGATTTGCACCAGAGCAATGATCTCGAGAATGAGAAATGCCCAGAACGAACCCCAGATGCCACGTGCCGCTGCCCAGAATGGGCCCCATGCAAAGGCAGACAGGTTGAATACCCTGGGAATAGCGCCGGTGCTGTCATGTATCTTCTTGAACGCACGGGAATAGTAGTTGGCGTTGGGACCAGCGAAGTCGGCAATGGAGGCATCGAGAACAGCGTGATCGACGCGAATGTCGCGCACCGCCTGAGCCGGCTGACGGATGCGGTATCAGAGGCCGCGGGCCCTGACCAGTTTCAGTCGCGATATACCTTGTACAAACTCGCGCACGTACTCATCCGCAGGATTGGCCACGATCTGCTCAGGTGTACCGATCTGCACGATAGCACCATCTTTCATGATCGCGATGCGGTGTCCAATGCGGATGGCTTCATCCAGATCATGCGTAATGAACAACGTGGATTTGTTGGGATCGCGCACCAGGGTTTTAAACTGATCCTGCAGTTGCAGACGGATGAGCGGATCAAGTGCCGAGAAGGGCTCGTCCATCAGCAGGATCTCCGGATCAGAAGCCAGTGCTCGGTCAATACCGACGCGCTGCTGCATCCCGCTGGAGAGTTCTCTGGGCAACCGGTCTTCATACCCGACCAAATCTACCAGGCTCAGTGTGTGGTCCGAGATGGCCCAGCGTTTCGATTTTGGAATTTTGCGAATTTCCAGTGGGTAGACCACGTTTTCCCGCACGAATCGATGCGGCATCAGTGCCATATGTTGGAAAACCATACCGATATGCTGCGACTGCAAGCTCTAATTTTTCAGGCATATTATTCGAAAAAACCGAATTGAGGAGAGTGCTGCGATTTTTCAATCGCGTTCGACAGGCAGTTTTCAGGCTGTTAGAGCGTTAAGTCATGCGATATCAAAGGCCTGACTGACACAGCAGCTTGAATCAGGAATCAGACTGTTTCTGTCGTAATCTGTAATATTGGATGTCACTCTTATATCTCCATACACACGGTATTGGGCGCGATGGGCAACGGCTATCTACATTTGCTTTGCGGCAAGATGGCATCGGGCAAGTCAACGCTGGCCAGCGAACTTGGGCAGCGTGAATCCGGCTTGTTCATTGCCGAAGATGATCTATTGACAACGCTGTATCCGAACGAGGTACAGCAGGTTTCAGACTACCTTGATCGATCAGCGCGGATTAAGAACGTCATACGCCCGATTATCGTCAGCTTGCTCCGGCAGGGGGCTTGCCTGATAATGGATTTTCCAGCGAATACGCCAGGGCAGCGGACATGGCTTTTGGATATTGCGCAAGAGGCCGATGTGGCCCACACGCTCCACTACCTGGAGTGTCCGGACTCACTTTGCCTTACGCGACTTGAATTCCGCCGTTCGAGCGGATCGCCACCGCGTTCCACTGACACGCCTGCCATGTTTCATGCGATGACGAAATTCTTTGACCCACCGTCTGTGGAAGAAGGGTTTTCAATCACTGTGCATCGTCAATCAGAATAAGCTTTCTGACATGTGGGTCCGGACACACGTGAAGCTTTGCAGGCACCACTCTCCAACACGACCCATTAATAATTAAAGGCCTGTGGTTGCTGAGATCCGGAGTTGAGATCCGGAGTTATGAGTAGCGCATTTTAAATGCTGTTATATGAGCCGCGAAGCGGTTTTCGGCCAACAGTACATGAGTTACTAAGGTTGTTAAGTACGCTAACGCCTTTTCGCCCAAACAGCATACAGGGGATCACCGACGGCACCATGGTTGCAATGGCGAACTTCGGGTGTATCAAATTCTGATGTCAACGAGAAATAGGCAGCGACGATAGCACAGCGACTACGATCATCTGCTTCCAGCCAGCCTCGGATGGCTTTCGATGGGAAGCAGCGATTCGAGAACGTGCAGACAAATACGCCACCGGGCCTTAACACTCGCGCCATCTCTTTAAAAACAGCTACCGGTTCAATCAGATAGTCTACAGACACACAGCAACAGCCGGCATCGAAGGTTGCTTTGTCAAAGGGTAAACCGGGCTGCTCGTTCAGATCGAGTACAGTCCAATCGTCAGCCATTGCATTGGCGGACAATTCAATCGGGTTCATTCCCGTGATGCTAAGACGGCCGGGTTTTGACGACAGGTGAGAGACCCAAGAAGAGCAGATATCCAGGACCTGCGCGTTGTCGTCAGTCAGCCCCAGTTCCTCATACAGCTCGCCTACGGCTGCAATAGCACCAGCGTCGATGTGCGTGACCAACCGCTGTATGGCATAGAAGCGGTCATCTGCGCTCTCGTCCTGGCGATCAAAGAAACCGTCGGGAAAACGTGTCGTTTGATGGTTCATTAAATGGTATCTGCAAGGTGGCCAATAAATGTCATCTACCTAAATGAGCCGGTAGCCCGAAAGTGCTCAGTGTACGTAGCCAACCACACTCTCGGTTTTTCATAGTAGCGTCTCCGTTAGACTTTGAATGGAGAGCTGATAGTAAATGCGTGCAACGGACCGCTGTCAGACCTGTTTGTCCCGCAGTATTGTTGCCAATACGTATTCGGACTCTTTGCATTCACTGTTTTCTGATTCCGCCTGTTCTGTTCTCGTTACAGTTCGCAGCATCAACCTTGTAATTCGTTATGTCAGAGCCGCTACGAAAATCGAAACGCTGCAGAACACTGCCGATGTGTTACCTTACTCACGTCGTCGGTACGGTCGTTCTGCTGCCATTCGGTACGGTAGTACCTCGATGGTTATTGCCCTGCGTTAATAACACGCGATGTGATGGGTTTGTCAAAATGATTGGCTATCGGCCCATGGTAATGACTAACAGTACGAGGATCGTGATAGTGGAGGACAATCTGTCTGCACCATTACGTCGATTTACAATAGCTGAGTGGGCAACACTCAGAGCCAATACCCCGCAACCATTGACCGAAGCGAAGCTTGACACGCTGCGGGGCCAGCATGGGCACGTGTCTCTCGACGAGGTGGCCCAGGTCTATCTGCCGCTGTCACGCCTTCTTCGCTTTCATGTGGCGGCAATACAGAAACTGAACGTGAGTATCCGGCATTTCATGGGCGTCGAGCAAGGCACGGTTCCCTTCATCATTGGTATCGCCGGCTCGGTGGCCGTTGGCAAGAGCACCGTGTTCAACAAACCGGGTGCATTCTTCAGCCACTGTGCGTCGCTTGATGAGCAGCAAGCCATCGAGACAGCAGGAAATATCTGGGATTCAATCAATCAGGTGAATCTGACTGAGAACATTCTGCCGACAAAGAACAGGGCGCGGCTGATGCTCCACAAGAGTACCAATCATTCAATTGATCAGGTGCAATTAAGGCAGATGTAATGAATGGTCTGGCTAAGCTTGCTTTCGTTCGATATTGAGCACTGAGCACCGCTGTTAAGCAAGGAATCCCGGGTGATACTGTGGGTAGCTGGTTCGTTTTTGCTTATCCGCCCTCAGCCAGAGTTGCAGGTATCCTCACAATTAATCGCACGCCTCGTAAGTGCCTTGAGGCGTCAAATAGAGATCTCGGTAAATCATTGATAGATTGTACCGAGCAGCGACGTCACAGGCGTTTCGAAAATCATTTCGGTCGATCTGCTCCTCATATTCAACGGCAAAAACGGGCTTGTCGACAGCACTTAGTCGGGAAGCGTTGACGCAATTGCCCCAGCGAAAGCACGATTCTGATTGCATCATATCGATATCACCGAGAAGTTCCATAACCAGTGTCTCTGAATTTTTAAGAGAAAATGCCATGCCATTACGATGAGATTCCGCAGCCAGCCACTTGATGTAACGAATGGAATCAGCTCGACTGATTGGAAAGCCCGTGTTGTTTTCGAATCCGTTAACGTTGTCAGGATCGATGACATCAAATCCTTTGTTTTTACAGGCTTGAATTCTGGCCCGCATGATGGGAGCCAGCGCGTCTATGTTGCGGGTATCGAGCCACCATTCGCCTGGCCAGCCTTCGTAGGCATTACCGACAACCACTTGTGGAAACTGGTTGAAATCAGGCCGCCAGTTCTCCGCACTGCCGGCTGATAGGTAACACATCAACTTTGCACCCGTTGCCTTCGCTGCATTTATGGAAGCCTGCGACGTTGTGTAATCAACGGCATAAACATCGACGCCGTCGATTAGTTTGATATCGCCCTGAAGTTGAAGCTGCCACTTAAGGTTATCGCTGGCACGGGGACGCCACCAATCTCCGGACTCAACCGAAGGATCGGTTGCCGTTGATGCTGTAGCGACTGGTTGCGTAGATGCAGGGCGTTCAGGTGACGCTTGCATTATTGTTGCTGGTTGCGCTGTTGTAGTCTGTGCAGATGTTGCTGCCTGCCTGGATGTGCGTTCCTGCATTGTTCTTAGTGGTGCTAAATCACAACTTGTTGAGCCATTCCATCCGTAACCATCATTAAGTGGAACAGTATCGATACAATTCCCATTTGATGCGATTTTCAACGATCTGGTTCTGGTAGATGCGCTTATCTCGCAAGAGTCGGTTCCATTCCAGCCCCAACCATTGTTCAGTGGAGGGGCATCAACACAATTACCACGAACGTTGACGAATATGCCAACTGAGTTGGACGATGAATTTATCATCGCCGCTAACGGTGCCAAGTTACAAGTGGCTGTTCCAGTCCATCCATAGCCGTCATTAAGAGGGATCGTGTCTATGCATTGTCCGTTTGCTGCAACCAGTTTTGTTTCTGTTTTATTAACAGCTGAAACTCGACAAACGGTCTCTCCATCCCATCCCCAACCGTTATTCAGTGGTGGTGCGTCGATACACGTTCCGCGAACGTTTACCTGTATTGCTTCTGTCGTGGGAGCAGCGTAGGCTGCGTTTATTGAGAGTACTGCAAGCGTAGCGAAGTGCACTAGTCGAATCTTCATAGAATCCTGATAATGATGACATTCATAAAGTTGTGAAGTGTGTCAGAGTTTCCTTTTTGGCCCATTCCAGTGCCTTAGACCCTGCAATGGGGAACCACCATTATATGATTCAGTACGAGTGACTAGAGAAGACTTAGTGAGAGCCAAGTCTGTTTTATCGATCATTAACTGATAGATTTCAGTTGGATATAGCGAAGTCAGGCCTTCAATGCTCCACTTGCTTGTGCCAATAGACATGCAATAGATATGTTTTCAATTGTTCTGATGCGGCCCATAACAAATTAGCAAAGGTTATCTTTTCAAGTGTGAGAATGTCGCAACCGTTTTTTGACGACACAACGCAGGTCAAACGGCTTGAAAAATGCCTGGACGGAAAGCTGCCTTCTGTCTTGTGCCGTGATGTGGCGCTGCTACCATTGCCGGCTGTCTGCATTATTTAGCACTGCGTGTCTTCGAAGCTACAGGTGTTGGTTCTTAAGATAGGACGTGTATTGTCCTTGACGTTAAGCAATATTCCAGACATTTATGATCCAGGAAAATCATGGAACCGTAATTTCGTTGATGAAATAATATTTTTCGCCTTCAACTTGAAACTACAAAGATAGACGGACTGACAATGATTTTCCAAATTATAAAAATAGCTGTACCACTTGTGTCACTGGCTCTCATAACGGCGAACGGAGCGGCTTACGCTTCGTCAAAAAGTTGGGGCAGTTTCTTCAGTACATACTGGGGATCAACCATCACTGACATTGTCAGTCGTAGTGGAGACGAATTCGACAACAACAATTTCGACTTCGACATCCTGCTGCAAGCGGTAACCGATGCAGATCTTGCTGATGCCTTGGCAAACAGAGACGCTGACCTGACGTTGCTGGCACCCTCCGACAAAGCGTTCATCCGTCTAGCGCAGGATCTTGGCTATGGCGGAGATGATGAGGCGGGTTCTTACGACACCATCGTCGCTGCTCTTACAGGCCTGGGCAACGGAGATCCTATTCCTGTATTGCAGGACATCCTGCTGTATCACGTAGTGCCGAAGCGTGCTCGCGTCAGTAAGTTGATTTACCGGGACAGCATAGACACACTGTTGCAAGGTGCCACCATAACGCCAGACTATTTCCGCCTTATTGATAACGAGCCCGACGTGAAAAATCCGCGATTCGTACGACCTGCAAATGTTCGGGCAGCGAATGGGTATGTGCACGCCATTAATCGCGTGCTACTGCCAATAGACATCCCGGGCAATACGGTCGAGGCTACAGACACTATTACCGAGATTGTTGCCGCCAGCGGAGGTGTTTATGACCACAACACCAATGATTATGACATTCTGCTGAATGCAGTGTTGGCAGCAAACCTGGCGGATGCGCTGTCTGATACAAAGACAGACTTCACCGTTTTCGCACCTACCGATAAAGCGTTCATCCGGTTAGCTCGCGACCTGGGTTACAGCGGCTACGATGAGCAAGGGGCATTCGACGCAATTGTTGCAGCGCTTGATGACCTGAGTGGTGGTGATCCCATTGCCTTGTTGACAGACATTCTGCTTTATCACGTATCGCCGGGAAGCAAGTCACTCAAGGAGGTGACTGACGCAGAATCGATCGATACGTTATTAGCTGAATCAAGCTTTACCTCATTCGGCATCTTCCTGATCGACAACGCACCCAAGCTGCGAGCGCCAAGGATGGTTTCAAGGGAAAGCAACATACGCGCAACTAATGGTGTTGTACACACAATTAATCGGGTATTGATTCCTCTGGACGTAGAGCCAGTACGACGATACAAGCATTAAAAAGCAGGAAGACTGCCTCGCACTCAAGATGCGGTCTGATCAAACCGCATCTTCAGTACGAAAAATACGCCCCATGACGTCAAGGGTGAGTAAAAGGCTGTTGCTTTGTTCCATCGCGGTGGAGACGTCAGTGCGGCAGCAGCGATTATACGGCCACTCATGAATCGCACCCCGTCAAGTCGACAGTCCGGCGTTAAAATGGCTGATGATGATGGTGGGGTTGGGGTTGGGTTGCAGACGTTTTTGACAAGATCAGAGTTTCGGGCGACGTTGATTTTCTAGTGTAGTGTGACCTTCAAACGCTTCAAACAGAGACCACCAAAACGCCCTCAGCAAGGCGCTGTTCGCAGGCAAGGTCGGGATCCTTGTCAAGAACAGCAACGCGGCGGAGGGTGTTTTGGTGGTCTCCCGAAGGGC
>JBGCGC010000077.1:0-3072 GCA_045110475.1 Granulosicoccus sp. | reverse complement strand
TGCACCAACAGACCATCGCTCCGTACAGAACCTGCGGACACCGTATCCTTATCTGCCCACGTCAGAGGCACTGTCGCTATCGTCGTCAATGATAAGAGAGTGGTTAGCATTGAAAGCCTATCGTGGCGTTGCGCTGTCTGGTGATGTGTCAGATTCCTTTGTTGTCAGGAAGAAATCCTGTTGAAAGGTGAATCAGGTGAATCAGGTGATGTGGGTGAGCCACTGACCGTCCTTCATATCATTAGTGGGCTGCAGAAAGGCGGTGGTGCAGAAGAGATTCTGTACAGACTTGTAATGGAAAACAAGCACAACAGGCACGTTGTCATGTCTCTTGGGGATGAGGGCCATTGCGGCCCTGAACTGCAACTACGCCGCTGGGAGAAGAGGCTTCACACTTATTTACCCGGCAATATGTGTGAAGCCTCTTCTACCAGCGGCGTAGTTGCAAGCGCCGTTTAACCACTTTCCCGCGGTAATGCATGCCTCCAGACTTTTCAGTGCGAGAATGTCCCAGTCGATAGCCGTGCGTATTGCGGTTTTCTGGCGCAACGCTTCCGGCATCACGAAGGCATGTTTGGCCATTACCCAGCAGGTACAGCCAGCTCATCGCAAAACAACTGAGTACAACCGTTCTGATGATGTTGGGAACAAAAGGTTTTTCACCCAATTAACCGCACGACACACTAGCTGTTGAAACCCTTGCTGTGTTTGTCTGATTTAAGTGCGCTAACCAATCAATTAAATGCAGATCGTGGGAAAGCTTCATTAGATCCCCAATCGAGTATTTTAGCTCATGGTGGGTTCCTTGAATTATTGAGTTGTATCAATAGGTTATACCCTTAAAACGCGTGGATCGCGACACTTTAGTCTCTGCGGCCTCATAGTTCCTGACACTAGGGTGAGCAGGCGGAAATTACGTCTTGGCGGGTATGGCGAGCTTAAGAGCGTCCCGTTTGGTACTGCATCTCCATGAAGGCGGAGATCTATGGATGGTGCAAATAACAATAAATACTATTGTTGCTGACCATCTCGCATGGCGTCATGCGAGAATATTAAACTGTGAAGTGGGATTGCCGATAAATCTATTCGGTTAGGTGCTTCGGTAAACGTGAGGTATTTGGAAGGCCTTGCGTGGTACCACGTCACGTATTGATAATTTTGATAACGCAGGATTGCCAAGACAATGAAAGTCCGTTCTTTTACACGACCCGTCAGATTGCAGCGGTGTCGAAAAATCAGCATTTTAGCGGGTTTGGTTTTGCTTTCAGGTTTGGCTGTGGCAGAGGAAAACCTGACAGCGGAAGAGCTAGAGAAGCTGGTGGTCGAGCAGCAAGTTTTTCTGCAAGAAGCTATCGCTAATCGCGAGGCTACTGCCGCACAAACAGAAGCACTTCGGGCTGAACTTCAAGAGATACGGGAGCGCAGCCGCCAGATAGAGGAAGAAGTTGAAGTACTTTGCAGAGAACTCGAGTCACTTACAAGCGAGTCTTTTATCAAGTGTATGGCTTCTTCAGCAAACTGATTTCACATCAAGGCCAGTCTCTAACGCGCCTTACAGTCATGTGGGGGTGGGGCAGCTGAAACTTGTGGACGGAGATATAATCAATATCGATGTCTATCCGTCACAAGCCGAGTTTCTTGCAAGCTGTGCATCAGTTTTGCTTGCATCGATATCTGCTGTCGCCTACTCCCCAACCGGCACCTCTATTGAAACTCCACACGCAATACCGGCGCCCTTGAATTATCGCCATCGAAGGATTCAGCTGTTCTCTGACCACTTCCTACGATTAATACCACTAGAGCGTTGTTGTCTCTCCACCCGCCTTGATTGACAATTTCCTGAATGATGACCGAGAGGTCCGGTGTACGCTGATCATTGCCGGACGCTCCCACTATCGTCCAGGGGGCAGGGGACCAGTCCACTGAAGCCACTGTTCGAGGTCGGCTGGACACATTGCCGTCAGACCCTGTGAATGCGGCGGTATTGCCATTGGCTTCGCCATAGAAGGTCAGTGAGGATGCCGCGCGATTGGGTTCGTCGACAGTGAATTGTATGGAAGCCGCGGTGATCGTGGCACCTGCTGGTATGTCAACACCGGTGAAGCGCAGGCCGAGAGTCTGCGCGGTAGATTCGACTCCGAGCTCAAGGTCTGAACTCCGTAATTCGATCGCACCGACAGTATCTTCTTCTGCGTCATCGTTTCGTGAAATAATCCGACTTTCGATAACCGTGCTACCGCTTGCGTCCTGGACAGTCACCGTTAGCGAGTCATCACCGACAAATTGTCCATCGTCAGCACTCAGTCTCAGGACGTAAGTACCGGGCGCTGAAAAAAGTGCATTGGTTGTGTCGATAGTCGCATCGTCGAAGTCGACATCCCCAGGGCCAGACACTTTAGTCCAGCGTATGGATACTTCACCGGGAGGGACTGGAAGGCCATCATCAAGCACTGTACCGACGAGTGTGGCTGACGCTGCAATTGAGATTGACTGATCTGACCCTGCATCGACATTCGGTGGCGTGTTCCCATTTACGACCTCATAGTCGATGAATAACCTGGCCGCACCCGTGCGACTACCTTCAAATGCCTCAGCAACACGCTCACCGGTGCCTTCGATTACGAATGCAAGCGCGTTTCCTTGTTGCCAATCACGACGACCAACAATTTCTTCGACAAGCGCAGAAAGATCTGGTGTCCTCTGCTCGCCTGCAGACTGCCCGACTTGACGCCATGCGCCTGGTGTCCATGAGACAGAGGCGTTTGTACGCGACCTGCGGCTAACGTCATATCGTGTAGTCCTCCAGGGGCTGGCATCATCACTTGCAACACCATGGATCTCCAGTGATGTGGGCCCTGAGCTGTTTTCGTCTGTCTGGAATTGCAGGTAGGCCCGGATGATATTGACACCTTGTGGGATATCAATCGAGTCGAAGCGTAGTCCCACGACCTGATCAACATTGGCATCAAAGATAAGTTCTAAGTCACTGCTGTCAAAGTCAACGCGACCACCGCCTCGCTGCTCTACATCATCATTTCCAGCCGCAATAACCGTTTCGAATGAGACGACGCC
>JBGCGC010000076.1:0-60455 GCA_045110475.1 Granulosicoccus sp. | reverse complement strand
GAGCGAGAGTAGTCCAATTTTGAGTCAAATTTTGTGCTCATTTGAGGAGTTTAGCTGGCTAAGTGACGAAAATGAGCGCAAAATTTGGCCAAAAGTGGGCTGCTCGTAGCCGATTGATTTCTGCCGCGCAGGCTCCTAGGGCAATCATGTTACTAGTTTGCATTGGTCATCGCATCACGGAATGATCCAATTACCCTGATTTTTTGGACCACCTGCGGTTTTCACTGATCACGCTTGTCGCCGAGAGCGTACAGCATAGGTACCAAATTCAACGCAAACCCTTATTGAGCGATGAACCAGACTACCGATGCCGAACAGCGTTTCACGGTTTATTACGACGGTGCATGCCCGTTGTGTAGCAAGGAAATAGACACCTACCGTAAGGTCAGCGGGGCTGAGGATCTGACTTGGGTGGATGCTGCTCATTGCGATGCCGACTTGCTCGGACATGATCTTGAGGGTGACGCGGCCTTGGCAAGAATGCATGTGCGCGATGAATCTGGAAAATTGATAAGCGGTGCGGCTGCGTTCGCGGCGATCTGGGCAAGGTTACCAAGAACGCGCTTGCTGGGGCGGTTGATGGGGACCAGACCGGTGCTGTGGGTGCTTGAACCGGCCTATACGTTGTTCCTGAAAATCAGGCCACTGTGGCGCAAGCCGGTACAAAAATGAGGCCTGCCCACGACGCAACGGATGTTGTGTGGTCGGGGGATTATGGATACCGGCTCATGAGCCGTCGGGTTCGCAGTATTTGGTCGTTACTGGTCTTCCTGGTTATGTGAGCAGACTCACCTCTGGTTATTGGTAAACGCGCAGGGGGAGCTTGTTCTCAGGGCCAAACGACAACTGCCGCGTCTAACACACTCGCATTGGATCTTCCTGCTGCATCCAGACAATTGCGTGCAAGCTCCTAGCCGAGCGAATCCGCTGGATGATCCATCGATTACGGATTCTTCTCATATTACATTCCGATCACTCAAGCGATCCAAACGGGAAGGATCTCTTATCGTTCGGGAAAGCCGTGGTAACGTAGTTTGTAATGTGAGACAAACTTAACAATCCATTAGGAAAAACGTGAACTAGAGCGTTATTTTGGGCTTGATTGTGAAGTAGGTCACACAAGAAATAGTGCAACAATTAAAAGGACTTTCAACATGCCTCACCTCGTTCTCAAGCAGTTGACACTGGCCATTGGCCTTATAATGTCGACGCTGGGTACGGTGTACGCTGCGGCTACCCCTGATTTCCGGCTGCAGAGCAACCAATGGGCACAATTGGTCATTCCGGCGAACGCCACCAACCTGTCTGTGCAAGCCCTGTTTGGCGATGACTTCGCTGCACAAAGCTATGGCGATAGCTGGATCGTTTACCGATTTGATGCGTCAGCCAACCAGTACGTTGACCCCGGTTTCGCAGGTTCGCTCGGGCAAGGCGACGGCTTCTGGATGATGCAAGTTTCCGGTGCGGATGTTGTACTCGACTTGCCTGAAAACATCGGCCTTGCAACATCTGCTGATAGTCAAGCGTGTGCCGAATCAGCTTGTACTGAGGTCTCTGTTCACTCTCAGGCGAGTGCTGCGATTTACAACATGATCGGCAGTGCTCAGACAACGATGACACAGCTTGAACAGATTCGGTTACGCACCGTCAGTGGCACCCAATGTTCAGCTGGATGCACTATGGATGATGCAATTCAGGATAACTATCTGTCTCCAAACTGGTGGCATTATGATGCGTCCGCTGGCGAATACATCGACCTTGCTGAAACCGCGCAAATAGCACCTTGGCAAGGGGTTTGGATACAGACCGGGCCAGCGCTTGCGGGTAATGAGCCAACCATTCTCTTTCCGATCGTGGCTGCTGGCATTGACCCCGGTGCTCCGGAGGCTGCAAGACTACTTGCACAAGCAAGCTTCGGGGCAACCCTTGAATCTATCAGCGCGGTGAGGCAACTCGGTATCGAAGCCTGGGTGGACGACCAATTCACCCGACAAGGTGCGCCCCATCTTGAGTACGTCAGAGCTTATCCGGGTAGCCATAGTCTCAGCGGGCCTCGTCAGCATAAATGGATGATGGATGCCATCAATGGTGATGACCAGCTCAGGCAGCGGGTTGCATGGGCTTATAGTCAGATACTGGTGACATCCGATCTGACTCAAACTCTGGAGCGCGAACAACATGCGATGACCAACTACTACGACATCTTGCTAAGAAACGCCTTTGGCAACTACCG
The DNA here is from genome assembly GCA_045110475.1 of Granulosicoccus sp. Lineage (GTDB taxonomy): Bacteria > Pseudomonadota > Gammaproteobacteria > Granulosicoccales > Granulosicoccaceae > Granulosicoccus. Next base: position 58,222 of record JBGCGC010000076.1, on the reverse strand, counting down.
CGATCTGCTTGAAGACGTCACGTTGAGTCCGATAATGGGTATCTACCTGAGCATGCTGCAAAACGGGCAAGGTGATCCGGAAGGTAATACCCGTGCGGACGAGAATTTTGCGCGTGAAGTCATGCAGCTATTCACGATTGGACTTTATGAGTTGAACCTTGACGGCACCATTGTGCAAAGCCCAGGTGGTGAGCCTGTTCTTGCCTACACACAAGAAAACGTAGAAGAGTACGCACGAGTTTTTACCGGATGGTCCTATGCGGATGCCAACAACTTCGACAAGGCTCCAGCCGATAGTTTTACGGATAAGTATCTACCGATGTTACCGTTCCCCGGGTTTCATGATCTGGGCTCAAAGAATTTGCTCAATGGTGTTGTATCGCCGGCTGGAATTAGCGCCGAAGATGATCTGGATATTGCTTTGGATAGCTTGTTTAACCATCCAAACGTTGGCCCCTTTTTTGGCAAGCAATTGATAAAACGGTTGGTTACCAGTAATCCAACACCAGGCTACGTTGCACGAGTCGCCACCGCATTCAACAACAATGGCTCAGGTGTACGAGGAGACATGCGCGCGGTTATTCGTGCGATTTTGCTGGATCCTGAAGCGCGTTCGGGGTACGTGAATGTGCCTGACTACGGAAAATTGCGTGAGCCATTGATTCGCTGGACACATTTATGGCGTGCGTTCAATGTACAAAGAGGAAGAGAAAGCTCTAATCAACAATACAATCATGGCTCGCCGTATATAGAGGCTGCCGGTGATTTTCTGGGCCAAGGCATTCTTTCTTCCCCATCGGTCTTCAATTTCTACAGCCCCGGTTACGCGCCTTTGGGTGCCATACGCGACGCTGGCCTGACAGCACCCGAGGCGCAGATCTACTCTGATGCCAACATACTGACTACCACAACTAAACTGGTGTTTCTTGCCCACAGCAGTTATCAGGGGGCAGACGACAACACGCTCAACCGATCCTATATCGACATCACTGAAGAGACGGCTCTGGCATCGGATGTCAATGCGCTGATTGATCGACTAGATCTGTTGTTGATGTCAGGGCAGATGACTTCAGAGATGCGCGCCATACTAGTGACCCACATGAACCGTCTGCCGATTGATGAACAAGGCCGTTCGCTGCGTGTTCGAGATGGCATTGCGTTGATCATGGCATCGCCACAGTATCTTGTTCAGAAATAGGAAACACAACATGAGCAAACGACTGAACCGTCGCCGCCAGTTTCTTAAGCGTAGCGCGCATCTGGCTCTTATGGGTGCTTCGGGCTCGGCCGTGGGTGGAAAGATGTCGCTGATAGGCTCAGCGCTGGCGGCACAGGGTGACTATGCCAACTTGCCTGGGTATAAGGCTCTTGTTTGTGTTTTTCTTTATGGGGGCAGTGATTCGTTTAATTTATTTGTGCCAGTGGAGCAAGGGCTGTTTGATCAATACACCACCTCCCGTGGTGAGCTGGCACTCAATACCAGCCAGCTGACACCTGATGCGTCGGGGTCGGTTTATTTCAACAACAATCTGGGAGCATTGCGCGATTCCTATGATGCCGGCGACTTGGCCATCGTGCGCAACGTGGGCAATCTGATCAGGCCAATTACAACCACGCAATTTGCCAACAACCCGGCCATGGTGCCCGCTGATCTGTTTGCGCACAACTCGCAGCAAGAGCAAGTGCTTAAAAGCTGGTCGAGCAGGCCGGTTGGCCTTGTTGGTGCAGGTTGGGGCGGCCGCATGGCAGATTTACTGATGGAGACCAATGGTGGCAATGCGTTACCACCAACATTTTCCATGAACAATGCGAACTTTTTTCTGCCAGGTGACCGATCAACGCCAATATCGATCAACGCCAGTCAAGGTCCCAAACTGCTACCGGTACTCGACCGCTTCCGTTCGTCGTCAAATAGCGCAAGGGATGAGGCAATGGAGCAGCTTCTGGCCTTGCCAACGGACAATGTGCTGGAAGAGTTTGCGGCCGATTCTTTTCGCAACTCTCGCGACAGCTCACGTTTGCTATCGAATACGATCGGCAACAGTCCTGATTTTGGGCCATTCGATTCAACCAATAGCTTAGAAACGCAATTGCGCATGGTTGCGCGCATGATTGCTGGTCGTAACGATCTGGGAATGCGCAGACAAATATTTTTTGTTGGTGCCGGTGGTTGGGATACCCATGATAACCAGACTGAACGTCTGGACGGTCTGGCCAGCGGATTGAATTCGGCCATCGCGAACTTTCAGGCTGCATTGGTGAGCATGGGTGTGGAAAATGAGGTCACCACGTTCACAGCCTCGGATTTCGGGCGCACGTTGACTATCAACGTTGACGGTTCGGACCATGGTTGGGGTGGCCATTACATGGTGATGGGTGGCGCGGTGAATGGTGGGCAACTTTATGGCAACTGGCCAGACTATGCCCTGGGTGGCACTGACGATATTGGAAAAGGCCGGCTTATTCCGGAGATGTCAGTCAACCAGTACGGGGCTGCCTTGGGATCGTGGATGGGGCTGTCCAATTCAGATCTGCTGGATATATTTCCCGATCTGGATAATTTTGAAACCGGATGGCAAAATCAATATGGTCTGTTTGGCTGACACAAACACAGCAGATAATTTCCCGTCACTGCAGGGATAGTTTTTCTTCCCAATGGTTTGCTGTCGTGCTCAGATGCTGTGTGTCCATCGTCAGTAGCTTACGATCCTTGACCAGCTGCTGGCCAGCAATCCAGACGTCACTGACCCGTTCACGCCCGGTTGCATAGACAAGCTGAGCGATGACATCGTGCATCGGTTGCATGGAAAGGTCGATTTCGATACAGATCATGTCAGCGCTTTTGCCAGTGTCCAGTGATCCGGTATCGTCACTTATGCCCAAGGCCCTTGCACCGTTTATGGTTGCCATACGAAGTGCCTCGGTAGCCGTGATACTTGCAGCATTGCCACTGACAGCTTTTGCCAGTAGAGCGGCGGTGCGAGTCTCGCCGAACACGTCCAGATCGTTGTTACTGGCCGCCCCATCTGTACCGATGGCGACATTGACCCCCTGTGCTGAAAATTTTGAGATTGGACAGAACCCGCTGGCAAGCTTCAGATTGGACTCTGGGCAGTGAAGAACGTTAACGCCGGTTTGAGCCAGAAGATCAATTTCATCGTCGCTCACCTGGGTGAGGTGAACCGCCAGCAAAGAGGGGGTCAACAGCCCGATGTCATGGAGCATGGCGATGGGCCGAACACCATGTTGGGCCATGTAGTTTTTTAGCTCTTCTGCGGTTTCATGCAGGTGGGTATGGACGTTAATATCCAGTTCCGAACTGAGAACCTGAATGCGCTCAAGCGTCTCGACACTGACCGTGTAAGGAGCATGAGGGGCGAGCGCTGTTGTTATCAAAGGATCATCGAGTACTGCGTCGTGTAGCTCAAGACCTTTGCTTATGTATTCAGTGGCGTTTCTGGCCCATGGCGTTTCCATCTCCAGAACTGTAAGGCCAATGCAGGCTCGGACCCCGACACTGCGGCAGGCGCTTGCAATGACATCAGGGAAGAAGTACATGTCGTTGACGGTGGTAACCCCGCCCAGAAGACTCTCTGCCAGTGCCAGCAGTGTGCCATCTTTGACAAAATCCGCGCTCAGGTATTTCTTCTCGGCGGGCCAGATATAGTCTTGTAGCCAGCTCATCAGTGGTTTGTCACTCCCCATTCCACGCAGCAGATTCATGGGTAAATGCGTATGCGCATTGACCAGGCCGGGCATCAGGATGTGATGGCGACGATCGATGCTGACGAGCTCAGGGTATTTGGTAATCGCCTCGGGCGTTGGAATGCACTCCAGGATTCGATCATTGGCAACAACAAGCGAGTGATCCTTTAATACCCGGTTGTTATCGTCAACCGGTACTATCCACGCAGCATCTACCCTTGAAGTGGCTGCAGTGGCGTGGCTGGCAGACAGATTTCGCATGGCCTACTTCCCGAATATATCAGTGACAAGTGCTGGTGAGGGTACACGATTATGGTTAGCCTTCCAGATTAACGTAGCAGGCTGAGGTAAAGCGAGGCGTGCAGATACAAAGAAACTCAAGTGTTGTGTTGCCGGTATTTTTTATCTGCTGAGCTGCCCCTGCTGCAATACTCACTGTATCGCCCGGTTGCACCGTATGTTCGTGCCCGTTTACGTGCATCAAGCCTTCGCCCTTGCACAGAAAGTAGTGTTCGGTGACGCCTGTGAGACTATGCAACTGAGTTGTCTGGCCTGGCATAACCTGCGCCATTGCGATTGATACATCTGGTGAGCTATGGCGGTTGACAAGTTCAGTAATCGTACAACGCTCATCGGTGTAGAACGCCGAACTTTTTTCTGGTCGGTATAACCATTCAGGGAGAGTCATAGTGACCTTTTAGAACATTAAATCATTGGCTTCGCAAATGAAGGCCATCAGTGGCGCACTTTGCTTCATCAGTTTGCCAACGGTTTTGTTAAAGTCCTCAGCATGGATCGAAGCTGCCGGCAGTTTGCAGATGGCGATGAAATCCTTTCTTCTCAGATCGTCGATAAGTTCGTGCTCTGGATCAAAGCCCTTAGGTGCACGCTTTAGTTCACTGCCGACCAGTTCAAAGTCTGTACGACTGAGTACTTTTTTCTTCAGTGCCTTCCATTCCGCAGGATGCTCTGCCATGAGCGTTCTCACTCCCAGAAGTGTGGGGCTATCCGGGTGCCAGATTCCGGCACCGAAGAAGACATCGCCAGGCTCGATATGCAGGTAATACCCCGGTGCATGGACATCCTTTGCACGTGCGTGTCTGAAGTTGATACCAATATTGGTTTTATACGGCGTTTTATCGGCTCCAAACCGTGTATCCCGGTACACCCGCATCAGAGAGCCGCCGACGTTTTTGGCGCTAGCCTCAACGTAAGGCGATATCCGGTTCAGAGCGGGTTGCATGGATTCAATAAACTGCAAGGCAGGGGCTCGCACATCGTCATCGTAACGCTGCTTGTTCTCGGCAAACCACTCGCGGTTATTATTTGCCGCCAGTTGCTTGAGAAACCGGATTGTCTGCTTTGGAAACATGAAGACTCCTTGTAACGCGTAACTCGATCAAGCCAGCTCGCGTTGCAAGCGCAAGGCAGGCGAGGACTCCTTTGATTTTACCTTCTTTGTTCAGCAGTGTAATGTACTGACCATTAACACGACCGCAGGCGGACGGCGCATTGTCTTTACTTACTTTTGCTTATGTGCTGATGCTCGGTGCTTTCCTGTGTTTTTCAGTGATGGATACCTCCGCCAAGTGGCTGGTGAGTGCCGCTATTCCTGCGTTGCAGGTTGCCTGGCTGCGCTACGTTGGACATCTGGTTGTCGTAACAGGTGTCTATGCGCCCCGACAAGGGCGAACAATCCTGAAATCCAACAACCCCGGATTGCAGTGTGGTCGCGCGATGTTCCTGTTGGTTGCCACCAGCTTGAACTTTACGGCGCTTCAATATTTGCCATTGACCCTGACCATCGCCATTTTCTTTGTCACGCCTCTCATGGTGTGCTTGCTCAGCATTCCGGTGCTGGGTGAAAAGGTCGGTTTCAAGCGTTTGCTGGCGGTTCTGACGGGGTTTGGCGGGGTGCTTGTTATCGTGCAACCGTGGAGTGAGAGTTTTGACCCACACGTGTTCCTTTCTATCGCCGCCATGCTGTTTACCAGCGGCTATTTTGTGATGAGTCGGGTTATTGCCGGTTTGGACAGCAATGCCACGACACAGGTTTACGTATCGGGCATGGGGACGCTGTTGCTTGCGCCTTTGGCCTTGTACTACTGGGTTTGGCCGGACTCCTTGCAAGCCTGGGGACTGCTGATGCTTATTGGTACTCTGGGCATGATAGGGCACTCATTGGTTACACGGGCTCATCAGATAGCCGAAGCCTCGGTGCTCGCCCCGACCATTTATTCTCAAGTGATTTTCATTGCAGCACTTAGCTGGATTGTCTTTGGCCAGCCACCTGACAAGCACACCCTCATTGGCACTTCGATTATTGTGGGCAGCGGCTTGTTTATCTGGTTTCGTGAACGACAGATACAGAAATAATAGCTTGGGCTAATAATTTATGAGTATCTTATCCAGCAGCCGAGTGCTCAGAAAGCGTTTGAGCGTACCGAAAATATAGGTTGGCGTAGTGACGTAATACCGGGGTCTGGGCTTGTGATGTTCAAGAGCGTGTATAAGTTTGTCGGTCACTGCTGAGCAAGGTAATTCAAACCGATCTTTTTTTATGGCAGGCTTATACAAACGTGGCATGAGTCGATTCTCATAGGCTTGTCTGTTGGCTGCCTCTTTCCAGTTTGTCCAGCGTTCAAAATGCGCAATGGAGTTTTCCCTGATGTTGGTGGCAATCGGTCCTGGCTCGATCAGAATGATCTTGATATTGGTATCACTCAATTCCAGTCGCAGCGTGTCGGTAAGTCCTTCCATGGCAAATTTTGTAGCCACATAGGCTCCGCGAAACTGCAGGGCTGAAAAGCCAAGCACTGACGAATTGTTGATGATTCTGCCGTGGTTGTTCAAGCGCATGGCAGGTAGCACAGCGTTAATGAGTTCGAACTGACCAAACAGATTGGTCTCGAAAATCGAACGCAAGGCATCCCGTGGTAAATCTTCCACACGACCGGGAATAGCAAAAGCGCCATTGTTGAACAAGGCATCCAGTTTTCCGTCAGTCAGTTCCAGCGTTCGATCTACAGCGGACTTTATCGATTTGCTGCTGGCATAGTCCAGTTCGAATGATTCCAGACCTTTGGCGCGTAACGACTTGCAGTCACTTTCCGAGCGGCAGGTAGCCAAGACACGCCAGCCACGTTCATGCAATGTTATTGCCGCATCCAGACCGATGCCAGATGAACAACCGGTTATCAGGATGGACGAGTTGTTCATTTGTGGTAACGGCTCAGTTGATGATGGGCAGCGGGAACCGAGTTAGCCCGATTCAAGCGCCAGTTCCAGCGCCAGTTCCAGCGCAGTCTCGCAGTGTATATGTGTTGTATCGAACACTGGCACACTAACGTTTTTACTGTTTAAAAGCATTCCTACTTCTGTACATCCGAGGATCAGGCAATCTGCACCTGCATCAATCAGCCGTTGTGCAATCTGCTCATACGCCAGCCTGCTCGCCTCGGTAATCGTATTCCTGCAGAGTTCTTCGTAGATTATACGGTGAGTGATATCACGATCACCCTCATCAGGAATAACGGGATGAAGTCCTGCATGTATCAGTCTGTCAATGTAAAAGTCTTGTTCCATGGTGAATCGTGTTGCCATTAGGCCAGGACTGATCAGGCCCGATTTTTTGATCCGCCGGGCTGTAGCATCGCCGATATGGAGCAAAGGAATAGTCACTCCTTGCATGATCTCATCGGCAAGCTTGTGCATTGTATTGGTGGCAACAAGCAGGATTTCGGCACCACCACGCTCCAGCAGGCGGGCCTTGCGGTTGAGCGTTTCACCGGCAGCTTGCCAGTTGTCTGACATCTGGTAGCTTTCGATTTCGGCGAAATCAACCGAACGGATGAGTAGCTCTGGCGAATGCAGGCCACCGAGTTGATCCTGCGTCAGTTTGCACAATCGCTGGTAGTAAAGCTGCGTTGATGCTGCAGACATACCCCCCAGTATTCCAATGGTTTTCATGAGTTGTCCGGTCTGGTGAGTTGTTCGGCGGGGCGGTAGTTGCGTTTAAGAATGGTAAGCGGCACCAGAGACAGTCCGCAGCAGAAGAACATGGCGAAGAGAAAAGTGTTCCAACCTTGTGCATGATACAGCGCGACGGGTAAAAATGAGCCCAGCGCGCCTGCACTATAGTAGATGGAGATGTAAAGGCCGTTGACCAGACTTGCAGACTCGGGTTTCAGGCTATTAAGAAAACCGGATAACGTGGTGTGTATGGTAAACATGCCGGCAGAGGTGAGAAAGCCTACTGCGATCATCAGAGGCAAGTTGTGTACCCCGTAAAGCGCAATACCACATAAAAACACAAGGACTGCGGTTGTGAGCGTGCGAAGTTCTCCGCCAAGCAAGCGTGTTAGAGGTTTGATGAAAACAGCAACAATGATTCCGATCACGTAGCCAAGATACAGCGAGGCTATGTGCGAAGCGTCTACCTCCGGATTCACTTCAACCATACGGAAGGGCAAAGCGTTCAGAATGGCAACAAAGGTAAAAAACACCAGAAATATCATCATATAGCCTGACAGGAAAAGCTTGTCTGCAATGACAGTGCGTGCAGCTGTCCAACTGGCGGCCTGCTTTTGATCAGGCAGTGCTGCATCTCTGGCAGCGAAAAAAAGTCCCGCACTACACATCAATAAAAGACCGCCCAGTAGCTGAAACGTTGTTGTCCAGTGAGTCCAGCTACTGACATAACCACCTATAAGTCGACCGCCGAGACCACCAACAATAGTTGTAGCGACATACACAGAAATTCGCCCGGCGACGGCCTCTCGCTCTCCTTGCTTGCTACAGTAGGTGACGGCTGCAGTGAATATAGCCGGGTACAGCAGGCTTTGAGCGATGCGTGCTGCCAGCAGTACTGAAAATTCCGGTGCTGCTGCGAACACGAATTGCAGTATGCCAAGCAGCATCGTCGACACAACCAGCAGACGTTGAGCGCTGTACCGCTGCAGCCAGACGCCTATGCCGAGAGGTGCGATCGCCAGAGCAACCATTGTCACGGTTATCAATAGGGCAACCTGCGTCGGTGAAACATCATAGTGCCGAGCGAAGAACGGCAACAACGGCTGAGGGGCGTACAATGCGGCGAAGGCTGCAAACGTTGTCATCAGCGCCAGCAGAAAACTGCGGCCGGGGGGTGGGGTGTCAGACATGTTGCATCATAAGGTACCCGCAACAGCAGTGATACTGGGCTAGTGTAGTGTGACCTTCAAACGCTTCAAACAGCGGTTTGTCCAGGGGTCAGCCGCTAGGCGCGAGCTCTCAAGGTATCGGGTATACCTTGAGAGCGAGCAACAACGCGGATGACCCCTGGACGAGCCGCCCTTCGGGAGACCACCAAAACACCCTCCGCCGCGTTGCTGTTCTTGACAAGGATCTAGATAGCGAGATACTCGTGCCTAAGCTCTTCATTGTCCAGCACCTCTTTAGCCGTCCCACTGAATACGATCTCGCCCGTATCAAGAATCATGGCAGTGTCAGCGAGCTTTAAGGCAGCAACAGCATTTTGTTCAACAAGAATCGTGGTGATCCCTTGCGCCTTGACTTCCAGAAGCGCTTTTTCAATATCGTGACGAACTACTGGAGCAAGCCCTTCATAAGGTTCGTCCAGGAGTAACAACTTGATGTCACGCGCCAGCGCACGGCTTATTGCCAGCATCTGTTGTTCACCACCGGACAAGGTGGTGCCTTCCTGCTTGCGGCGCTCTTTGAGCCTGGGAAACAGACCATAGATCCGTTCATAGTCCCAACCGGACTTACCCGCAATGCGTGCGATATCCAGATTCTCTTCGACCGTCAGTCCCGGAATGATGCGTCGATCCTCAGGCACTAACTGTATGCCAGAAAGGGCCGCTTCAAAATCCTGCTTATCGTGTATGGACTCACCCTGGATAAAGATCTCACCCTGACGAAGCTCAGGGCTCGCGGCGCGTGCTATGGCGCGAAGCGTAGAAGTCTTGCCTGCACCGTTGCGTCCGAGGAGCGCAACAATCTCACCTTCGTTAACTGAAAATGACACATCCTGAACAATGTAACTATCACCGTAGTAGGCCCTTAGTCCCTTGACCTCGAAATAGGCATGAGCTGAACCTTGCGCGACCGCATTGTCTGATGAACTCATTACACTTGCTCCTCACCCAGATAAGCTTCCTTGACACGTGGATCTGATTTGACCTCCTCGGGCGTGCCCTGACAGATAATTCGGCCACCTGCCAACACGGTAATTCTATCCGCCAGACTGAACACCACGTGCATATCATGTTCGATAATGACTTTGGTCATACCACCTGCCTTGATTTGCTTGAGCAGCTCAATGGTGGCGTTGGTGTCGTGACGCGCCATACCGGCAGTGGGCTCATCCAGAAGAAGCAACCGGGGCCTTTGCGCAAGCCCCATGGCCAGCTCCAGTCTCCGCTTGTCTCCACGAGACAAGCTACCAGCCTCATTCTGAATCAATGATCCCATACCCAGATCACTCAGGATTTCCTCAGCTTGTGTCTGTGCGCCTTTCTCACTGGAAAATCGCTTGAACCAGCGAAGCTTGAATGCACCATCTCGTTTGGCTAGCACCGGGATCATGACGTTTTCGAGCAGCGTCAGTTCGGGGAAAATTTCGGGTGTCTGAAATACCCGAACGACGCCAAGCTGGTTTATCTGGTGTGGCTGCTTGCCAGTCAGATTCTGGCCGTCGAAGATAACATGCCCGGTATCGGGTTTAAGACGCCCAATGCAAACATTGAGTAACGTTGACTTACCCGCACCGTTTGGACCAATGATGGCGTGGGTCTCACCCTCGCGCACTGACAGATCAATGTCACTCAGCGCATGCAGACCCGCAAAACTCTTGTGCACATCTGCGACGTGCAATACCGTGTTTTCCATAATGAGCCCCTATGAGTGTTCGCTGGCGGTGGTTGATGGCGATGCACTGTCACCCTTCTTGCCTTTGAACAAGGCACCTATTCGGCGAACACCCTCCATGATGCCACCCGGCAGGAATATAACCGTGATCATGAACATCAGGCCTAGCGTCAGATGCCAGCCCTTACCCACAAACAAGCCTGCAACATCGACCACCATAGGTTGAATACCGTCCGGCAGGAAATCGAATATCTGATTCAGATTGGTTGTGTTGTAGGCAGAAAAGATATTCTCAAAGTACTTGATCAAAGCCGCACCAATAAACGGACCTATCAGAGTACCGACCCCACCCAGGATGGTCATGAGGACAACTTCACCGGATGCTGTCCACTGCATGCGCTCCGCACCTGCCAGAGGATCGGTAACCGCCATTAATGCACCGGCAGCACCGGCATACATGCCTGAGATGATGAATGCCCACATGAGATAGGGGCGAGTATTCAGTCCTGTGTAGGCCATGCGTGTCTGGTTGGACTTGATACCGCGAAGCATGGTACCAAACGGCGAACGAAAGATTCTCAACGATATAAAAAACCCGAGAATCAGTACAGCTGCACAGAAATAGAAGCCGGGCATACCGCTCATTTTTACCCCAAAAAGATTGGTTGACGGTAGCGTGCGAGTCGCTTCGATTCCTGCCATGGCATCGATGACACGAGCATCTGACAAAGTAAGTTGAAGGCCAGTCTCGCCGTTGGTAATGGGAGTAAGTACCGAATACGCCAGGTTGTAGGACATCTGTGCGAACGCCAGTGTCAGTATCGAGAAATAGATACCCGATCGGCGCAGGCTGATAAACCCGACAGCATAGGCAAACAAACCCGCCACAAGAATACTGAACATGACCGCTGGCAACACGTTCATGGATAACAGCTTGAAACTCCACACAGCGGTGTATGAGCCTATCCCCAGAAAAGCTGCATGCCCAAAGGATAGATAGCCTGTTAGACCAAACAGAATGTTGAAGCCAATGGCAAACAGACCAAAGATGGCGAAGCGTTGCATCAGATCCGGGTAATCAGCACCAAACGGAGCTAGCCAGATAGGCATGGTGAGAACAACGGCCGCAAAGCCGAAGAACAGCACCCAGTCAGAAACGGCAGATAGTTTATTCATGAGTGTCTCCTAGTCTTCCATTATGCCTTTGCGACCCATCAAGCCTCTTGGCCGAACGAGTAGCACGATGACGGCGACCAGATAGATAATGATCTGATCTATGCCGGGAATGACACTTTTGATTTCGTTCATTGACGCAAGGGACTGGAGTATGCCAAGTAGAAAGCCTGCCAGCACAGCCCCGCCAAGTGATCCCATGCCACCCACAACAACGACGACAAAGGAAAGGACCAGAAAATCCATTCCCATGTGATAGTCGGGTGGCAATATGGGCGTGTACATGACACCGGCAAGCCCGGCCACGACAGCAGCAAGGCCAAAGACAACCGTAAAGCGACGCTGGATATCTATTCCCAGCAGTCCGACCATTTCTCTATCCTGCATACCGGCACGTACCACCATTCCGAAGGTTGTGAACTGGAGGAACGCGAACACGGCGCCGATAATGCTCAGTGAAAACGCAAGGTAGATCAATCGCCACCACGGATACACAAGGTTGTCACCCCAACCGAACATGGCGCCAATGTTTGCACTGCCCGAGACGACATCAGGTGCGGCTTGCGGAATAGGATTGGCACCGAAGTAATGCTTGACGATCTCCTGCAAAATGATGGCAAGACCAAACGTGACAAGTATCTGATCGGCGTGTGCACGCTTGTAAAAATGCCGTATCAGGCCACGCTCCATGACAAGCCCCACAAGGAGCATGAAGGGTATGGCTATCAGTATGGAGAATGGGACGGAATAGTCGACGATGAAGCCCCCCACAACAGGAAACTTGGCCTCGAGAATCGGCACCTCCTTGAATGCTTCAAAAAATGTAATGCTTTCATCCTTGACCTTGGTCGAGATGGTTAGCACACGCTCCACGGAGACAGCACAGAAAGCACCCAGCATGAACAAGGCACCATGGGCAAAGTTGACGACACCCAGTGTGCCAAACACCAGCGTTAGCCCCAGAGCGATGAGCGCATAAGCACCACCTTTGTCCAGGCCATTCAGTATCTGTAATAAGATTGCGTCCAAGAGCAAGCCCCTTATGATTCAGATGGATCATCAGGGAATACCTCTCCCCTGCCGACATGACACCAAGGGAGGTTGTCGGCAATGATGATCATGGAAATTGACTGGCAGCGACACTGCCCGCCGAGTGTTCTATTCAAGATCTGACAGTGAAGGCGTCCACCATCGTAACCTTGGCTTTTCCGGCCAGACTCTACCTTTGCATGCCTGACCGGAAAACGACAAATCGGTAATGATGATGCGCAGCCCCACTGAGACTGCGCACCTTATTCAGCTCTACGCGCCGTTGTTGCAGGTACCCAGATCGCCACCGGCAAACATTGGATGGTCAACTGGATACTCAACCTGTGCACGTGGAGTTACCTCAACAATTTCCAGCAGATCGAATTGTGAGGATGGGTTCTCCTTACCTGTCACAACCAGCACATCCTTGAAGCACTGGTGATCTTCGGCTCGGTATTCGGTAGGACCATTGCCCATACCATCAAACTTGTGACCTTCAAGCGCTGCAACTACCTGACACGGCTCGAAGGTTCCGGCGCGCTCTACCGCATCCGCGTATAGCAGCGCCTGCACGTAACACGTGTGTGCAGCCTGCGAAGGAGGGAAACCGTATTCCTGCCCGAACGACTTGACGAAAGCCTGACTGCCGGCATCACTTAAAGACCAGTGCCAGTTAGTCGAACCGTAGATGCCCTTGATGTTTTCACCCGCACCCTGTGCCATAAGGCGCGAGAACAGAGGCACGATGATCTGGAAGTCCTTACCATCAACCTGCCGATCTTTCAGCCCGAACTGAATAGCCTGCGTCAGAGAGTTGATCATGTCCTTGCCATAGTGGTTAAGGATCAGTGTATCGGCGCCAGAATTCAATACGGGTGTGATGTACTGGCTGAAATCACCTGCGCCTACCGGTGTCAGAACCTTTTGCGCGGTAGTCCAGCCGATGTTTTCGGTGGACGCCTGAATAGAGGCTTCCTGTGTCCAGCCCCAGTTGTAATCCGCTGTCAGATGGTAGGCATTGCGCTCGGTTCCGTAGGCTTTTTCAAGGACGGGGCCGAGAGCCGCGCCAGACATGTAGGCATTGAAAAAGTGACGAAAACCGTTTGCTTTCTTGTCCTTGCCTGTTGTGTCGTTTGCGTGAGTCAGTCCGGCCATGAAGATGATGCCTGCTTCCTGACAAAGACTTTGTACCGCAACGGCCACGCCCGAAGAGGAACCACCAGTAACCATGACTACACCGTCTTTTTCGATCATGCGCTTTGCCGAAGCACGTGCTGCATCGCTTTTGGTTTGCGTATCGCCGGTTACGTATTCGACTTTCTTGCCGAGTATGCCGTTGCCCTTCAGCTCACTGGGTTGCATGGTATTCATCATGCCACCGTCACCTTCGCCATTCAGATGCTTGACAGCCAGCTTGTAAGCGCGCAACTCATCAGCGCCTTCATCGGCATAGGCGCCGGACTGCGGCACATTGAAGCCCAAAGTTACGGTGCCGGCATCGCCGGGGTTGTTGAGATATTCCGCACCATAAGCATGCCGCGTAAAAAACATCGGGGCACCAGCAATGGCTGTCGTGGCGGCACTTGCCTTAAGTACGTCTCGACGTGACCAGTTGGTTGTGTTCTCTTTACTCATGTATTCACTCTCCTGGAGGTGTACTAGTGTTTTCTGACTATTTTCTTGACTGTTTTTTTACTAACTGACCTTGCAGACAAATGAATCACGTTCGTCGCCGCTTGCCAAAAAAGGCAATTGGCAGAAAAAGCGGTGCCATGCCTGCCTGTTTCTGACCTTTGTGTACATAGCAAAGGTGTTATGCCACAGTGCAAGGTGTCCAGACAGTATAGGGAAAGTTCAGAGAAGAATTAAAAAGACTAATACTGTTTATTAATCAATAGTTTATTTCGTTTTTACAGTTTGACTGCGCGTATCAGTTCACAATATCGCGCTGACTGTTACGAAAAGTAACAACTTGACCGGGTGATAACGTGCCGGTTCACAACAGCCGGTCGAACAGCCAGTGATCCAGCACGCTGTGTACGTCGTCGATACCCTGTTTTTTCAGAGCAGAAAAATCCTGCAGCGTTGCCTCGACGCCAGCTTTCGCCAATGCCGCCTGTGTCGTTTGCACAGCAATTGCTGTCTGATTACGCGACAGTTTGTCTGATTTCGTCAAAAGAACATGCAGGCCGGATTGCCCCTGTTGCTGCAACTCGATAAACGTCCAGTCCGCATCGGTCAACGGGTGGCGAATATCCATCACCAGAACCAAACCTCGCAAACTTTCGCGAGAGATCAGATAGCGGGTCATCGAAGCCTGCCACTGCTTCTGCTTGTCTCTGGATACCTTTGCATATCCGTAGCCTGGCAGATCGACAAGAAATCGATCGTCCACCAGCGCAAAGTGGTTGATCAGTTGTGTGCGACCCGGCGTCTTGCTGGTTCTAGCCAGCTTACCGTTACGGGTGAGCGTGTTGATGGCACTGCTCTTGCCCGCATTAGAACGTCCGGCAAATGCAACTTCGACCAGTGACTCCGGACAGTGATAAGGATCGCTGGCACTGGAATGAAATTGCGCTGAAAAATACACCGTGTTCATGTGATGCGTGCCTTAAGTGGGTGCAACAGTCTGCTAGAATCGATCAATCTTTTGTGGCATGTGCCGCGTACAGTCTACCGACAGTGCAAATCTAAGTAATCTTATTGGAGGTTCGATGAAAAACTGGTTCCGTGTAGCCGCTCTGGCACTGGTATGTCTTGCAGGTAATGCACTCGCAGAGGGCGATGCTGCCGCGGGGCAAGCCAAATCCGCAGTTTGCGCAGCCTGCCATGGCGCTGATGGAAAGGCAATACAACCTGCTTACCCCAACCTTGCGGGTCAACACGCTAGCTATCTGGCCAAACAACTCACTGAGTACCGTGATGGTGGCCGTGTCAATGCCTTGATGTCGGGGCAGGCAACCAACCTGACAGATCAGGACATCCTCGATTTGTCAGCCTACTACGCGCAAATGCCCATGATCAAAGGGGTCGCCTCCGAGGAAAACCTGACTTTGGGCATGAACATTTATCGGGGTGGTATTACAGCGGCTGAAGTAGCCTCCTGTGCCGCCTGCCACGGCCCGGCTGGCATGGGAAATCCTGCTGCTGTCTGGCCCGCTGTGTCCGGGCAAAATGCGCAATACACCGCTGACCAGCTTCGCTACTTCAGGTCTGGCGAACGAGCCAATGATCCCAATGCCGTCATGCGCGGAGTCGCCATGCGTATGACAGATGCAGAGATTGATGCCGTTTCCAATTACATTGCCGGCTTACACGCAGCGGGTGAGTAATCCCCCGCTGAGGGTGATCCTTACTTAACCCCAAGGTTAACTAAGGGTCAAAACTTAGGGTTAAAACGATGCTTTGCTGGCGCGATGATTCCTGAGCCACGTCGGCTCAGGGATTGCTATGGGGCGACTGGTGAGTCAGTGCCACATCTGCCTTGCATTAAGCTCATTGTCGTTGCAAGCAAAACACCTGGTGCACAAACTTGCGGTAACTGCACTACACGACACAATCCTTGTGGTGCTGGCGCACAGACGGACATGACACTTGCGACAAGGGCAACTGCACGGCATTCACGGCTCGATCGATTCATCCAGATCCTGAATAGGGAATGCTCTAACAAAGGCAAGCAGCGCGTCACTGTCCAGGTCCCCTGATGAAATCATCAACATGCCACCGCTTTTAAGCTGCACCATAAACTCAGCCTGCCCGCCTTCGGCACTCATGTCGATCACAGTACGTTTTTGCACGCGCATTTTCTTCCCGCCTGCTCCACCCAGACCGGAGGCAAACTGAGCCAGAGCAGCCAGTCCGCCACCAGCGACACCCCCAGTCAGAGACACATCCACCGATTGACCATCCAGTGAATACCGACGCTCGATAATGGTCATTCCCATGGCACTCTGGTTGTCAAGCTCTCCACCTTTGAACCCATCTACTGCATCGGGGAATACCGTTAGGGTTCTCTGTTGCTTTAACTGACGCAAACTTTCTACGCACCATTCCGCCTCGTCCAGAGCGCCAGCGAAGTCCTCATCAGCAATCAGTCGGGAAGCCTCTGTACAGGCCGCTGATGCATCTTCTGCACTCTGCGCCAATGTCTGCGCACCCGGCAACATCAGTGCAACGGCCACGAGAGTGCCGTTTAAACCATTGAAAGTACGCGGCATTGGGTTAATCTCCTTCTTAACAAATTTTGTGTCAGAAAACCTCTTTCCTGACTATAGACAGTGTGGGAACGCTCCTCAGCACATTCACGTCAGATCAATGACCACCGGCTCGTAAGTACGCTGATAGTGTTCATTCATGGTACAGACGTTGAAATACGTTACACCATTCTGACTAAACGAACCCCGACCCTCGTGGATATGTCCAAATATATGTGTTACCGGTGAGATGGACTGCACACGCTCAAGTAAAGACGGGCAGCCCGTTCTCTCCAGTTGCCCATCGGGCCGTTTTACCTGATCCATAATGCCGTATGGGGGCCCATGGGTTATTAACACGTCAGTGTCATCAGGAATAAGCCGCCAGTGGGCTTCGATGGGTTCTCCCGGGTCACGCATGAAAGACCAGTTACAGAACCGTGGCGTTATCGGCGAGCCCCAGAATTGTCGGCCATCCAATTGACAGCCGGAGTCACTGAGTAACAACACACCGTGATCTTCAGCGAACTGTCTGGCCATTTCGGGGTCAGCTTCCATGAACGTGTCGTGGTTTCCCGCGATGCACAAGGTATCGTTAAACCCCCGTGACCCGAGCCACTTCATAAAAGCCAGAGTCTCGTCACGGCTGCCGTGCGCCGAGAGATCGCCGGCATGTATCAGAACATCGCCCGCGGGCAGCTCAAGGCCCTCATGGTCTCCATGCGTATCACTGATACAGACTAGTCTCATCGATCGCCCCCTTGCTCAAACCCTAACTTTACAGCAATACACATCATGGGGATTCTACCTTCCTGGCCCGATCATTATTTCCGCACGCAGGAGAAAGCCGTTAACCTGCGTGTAGTTTGTGCTTGATGGCCAGGAAATAGAAGGCCAGAATTCGTAAAAAAACCAGGAGCGCCAGATGTTATGGCGCCAGCGAACCCTGAATTCATGACCACGAAATCGATCACTCACCCCTGTGTTCAAGGACGTGTGATAGCTCGCGAGCCCTTCCAGTGCCACCGCTCGTCGTTCACCAATTCGCCAATAAAGGCCCGTAGTGTGGCCAATGATCGAACCCTTCTGCCCCTTTTCCCAGTTAAAATCTGTGTAAGTTCGAAAATACAGATTGTCCTTTGCGTACAACAGTCGGCGAAAATCGAACGATAACCTGTTCTCGTAGCCGGATTTCGAATAGTGGTAATAGTTGTTGGCTGCATTGGCTATCCACTTACGGCCAAAATCCAGCGTGTAACGCAGATTCAGCCTGGCGAAGGTTTGCACGGCACCATCGCGTTGGCGTACACCAACATCGATATTACTGTCGCTGTTGGCGCGAGCGGCACGAATAAAACGCAGTGCCACTGATGCATTCTGATTGCCTCGCGATGCCGAGCTTTGCAACTCGCCCGGCTCTTGCTCGTCGTCATCCTCAGTACTGATTAATAGTTTGAGTTTGCGCTCAGTTCGTGGCAGTACTGCACGCACCTTCACCGATGTATCCAGCTTGAAGTCTTCGTCTTTACCACGAAGCCCGTCGATCCGAATCCTTGCCCAGCTTCCATTGCTCACAGCATCTGCATCCGAACCTGCATTACTGAAAAATCCGTCGACCTGCCCCATAAAACTGCCAAAGCGCTCAGACGCTATACGTTGAGCATCATCGACAATGACGATTGAGCGTCGCATGACCCCTAGACGCTCAGTGTCGGGGATGGGCAGCCTCTCAGTTTCCTGTCTGGAGTCGTCGGTTTGCTGGGCGACAACCACTGGAGACCCGAGTAGCAAGGCGACCATCACAAGACAAGCCGCGAGCACACTACGCATCGATAGTCGAAATAAGTTTTTGCATATCCTGCATTGTACCGATCGATATTCTCAACCATGATGCCAGGCGCGATTGATTCCAGTAACGCACCAGCACACCGGCATCTCCTAATCTGGCAAACAGCTCAGCGGCCGAATGATCAGGTGCTTTGGCAAATACAAAGTTCGCCGCAGACGGCAATACCTTGAATCCGCGCTTTTCGAGTTCTGCTACCGTCCAGGCACGGGTTTCGATAATCGTTTCAATCGTTGCTTTGTAGTACTCATCGTCGGCGATCGACGCACATCCCGCGGCCTCGGCCACCGCATCCACCGGGTAGGAATTAAATGAGTTCTTTACGCGTTGCAAACCCGCGATGAGCGATGCCTCTCCAAAGGCAACACCGAGACGCATTCCAGCGAGCGAACGTCCTTTTGAAAACGTGTGACTTACCAACAGATTCGGATACTCATGAATTAACGGGATGACACTATGCGCGCCAAAATCGGCATAGGCTTCGTCAACAAGCATGACCTGCTCTGTATGGGTTGTGAGCAACTGTGCAATACTCTCGGCAGATGTCGCCATTGCGGTGGGAGCATTCGGATTGGGGAAGATGATACTGCCCTCATTCGGCTTGAAGCGGTCAAGCGATAAAGAGAAATCCGGTTCAAGACTGATGGTTCTGGATTCAATACCGTACAAGTCGCAGTACACCGGGTAGAAACTGTAGGTAATATCCGGGTATTGCAGTGCAAGTCCATCAGTGAAATAGGCAAGAAATGCCAGCGCCAGAATCTCATCCGATCCGTTTCCCACAAACACATTTTCCACGCCCACGCCATGATAGTGAGCAAGCGCGCTGCGAAGCGCAACCGATTCCGGGTCTGGATAACGTCTGAGTTGATGGCCTGTGACGTGCGCAATTGCCTGCATGACCTGCGGCGATGGCGGGTAGGGGTTTTCGTTGGTATTAAGCTTGACGACGGTATCACCCGAGCGCTGTTCACCAGGGACATAGGGTGTCAGTCGGTTAACCGTATCAGTCCAGAATCGGGTCATCGTGAATATTTCCGGTACCAGGGTTTAGCAGGCAATCCACGACCTTGCGTGCACAAGGAGTGAGTATCTCATGCGCTGCCTATCCGCGTTTGTTATTCGTCCAGCAAGCGAGTGATTTGTTTGCTGGCGGCTTTCAGTTGCGGCAGAAAACGCGATACTGAGGAAAATGGTACACGCATGCAAGGGGCATGAAATGACAAGGTGGCATAGAGCCTGTCGCGGCGATCCACCACCGGGACAGCCATGGCGACCATGCCCTCAAGATACTCCTCATTATCAAGAGAATAACCGCGTTGCCTGGTAACTTCCAGGTCTGCCCGGAGTTCACTGGCAGTGGCGAGCGTGTTCGCAGTGTAACGCGTTAGTCGGGTATTTCTGATCACTGTATTGCGGCGCGCCTCACTCAATGTGCTCAAGTACATTTTACCGCCAGCGGTTGCACAAACAGGCACTCGACTGCCTACCTGCAGACTGATTCGAACCGGCCAGTGAGTTTCAGCCCGATCGAAGTAGATCATTTCAGCCCCATCAGGGACAGCAATATTGCAGGTCTCACCAATAGACTTCGACAAAGCGCTCAGGATGGCCCGTCGTTGCGCCTGAAAGGGGGCGGACGACAATACCCCCAATGCCAGAGTCTGCAGACGATTACCCGCCTGCAGACCACGCCCGTTGAGGCGCGTCTGCAAGTAGCCATGCTCCTCCAGCGAGGCACAAAGCCTATGCACGCTGGCTCTGGGAATAGACAGGTTTTCAGATATCTCCGTTGGGCTCAGTGGCCGATCAGCAGCAGCAATGGCATCCAGAATATCCAGTACACGGGAGACGGTAGAACCTTTTACCGTACGAATTTCGGTATCAGTGGATTCAGTCATAAGCGTAAGAAGCTGAACATGCAAGTGTGACTCTCTACGACGGGACACGCTTGTCAATGTATAACGAAAATGAGATTTCCAGTACCATTATTTGTACAGCACACGTTCCCTCACCTAAACCGATTCAGCGCATGAAGACAAGCACTTACGATTATGTAGTTATCGGCGCTGGATCTGCAGGATGCGTATTAGCCAATCGGCTGAGCGCTGACGGCACGGCAACCGTTGCGCTGCTTGAGGCAGGTGGTCGCGACTGGAATCCCTGGATTCATGTGCCAGTGGGCTATTTCAAGACAATCCATAATCCGGTGACAGACTGGTGCTACAACACTGAGCCCGATCCGGGTCTGAACGGACGCTCACTCAAGTGGCCACGCGGTAAAGTGCTCGGCGGATCAAGCTCAATCAACGGTTTGCTTTACGTGCGTGGACAGGCACAGGACTATGATCGCTGGTCCGAGCTTGGCTGTACGGGGTGGAGCTATGAAGAGGTCCTGCCATATTTCAAGCGCGCCGAAAAACAGTCTCGCGGTGCGGATGCCTATCATGGGGCTGAGGGTCCACTACATGTCAGCGACATGAGCTTCAAGCGCCCGATTTGCGACGACTTCATCAATGGTGTCGCAGAGCTGGGGACCCCGAAAAATGATGATATCAACGGTGAAACTCAGGAAGGCGTCGGTTATTTTCAGCTAACCGCGCATAAAGGCCGGCGTTGTAGCAGCGCCGTGGCCTATCTGAATGGGGCGCGATCACGGCCTAATCTAAGCATCATCACTCACGCAATGGTCAAAAACATCGGCTTTGATGAGGGTCGAGCAAACCACGTCTGTCTG
This sequence comes from Granulosicoccus sp., assembly GCA_045110475.1. GTDB lineage: Bacteria > Pseudomonadota > Gammaproteobacteria > Granulosicoccales > Granulosicoccaceae > Granulosicoccus. The sequence continues at coordinate 36,669 of JBGCGC010000076.1, read as the reverse complement.
GATCGCAAGGGCAGCGCCATGACCATTTACGCACGCGAGGAGATCATTCTATGTGCTGGAGCTATCGGCTCCCCACAACTGCTTCAGGTCTCGGGAATCGGTGATGGCAAACGTTTGCAGGCCCTGGGAATCGATGTCGTGGCAGACGTTCCCGAGGTCGGTGAGAATCTGCAGGACCATTTGCAGATTCGGGCGGTCTACAAGACACGTCGCCCGGTCACACTTAACGATGAACTGTCCAATCCCTTGCAGAAAGCCCGTGCCGGATTGCAGTACATCCTGAACCGCAGTGGACCCTTGAGCATGGCGGCAAGCCAGGTCTATGCGTTTACCCGAACCCGCCTGGCAAATGAGCGACCCGATATTCAATATCATTTTCAACCCTTGTCAGCCGACTCGCCGGGCGAAGGTCTGCACCCGTTCTCCGCCATCACGGCATCAGTGTGTCAATTGCGACCGGAGAGTCGCGGCTCGATTACGATAAACAGCGCTAACGCTGATGTACATCCAACCATTACGCCCAATTATCTGTCCACAGATCTGGACTGCCAGACCGCCATCGAGTCAGTGCGCTTTACTCGTTCAATCATGCAAACCAACGCAATGAAAGACCACATTGCCGAAGAGATGCTGCCCAACCCTGCCGCCACAACGGATGAGCAACTGCTTGATCAGGCCAGGGATATCGCCAATACCATTTATCACCCCACCAGTACCTGCCGAATGGGTGCCGACAGCAACGCAGTGGTTGATCCTCGCCTGAGAGTTAATGGGGTCGATGGCTTGCGTGTTGTAGATGCCTCGGTGATGCCCGAGATTGTCTCTGGAAACACCAATGCGCCAACCATCATGATCGCAGAAAAAGCGGCAGATCTGATAATTGAAGATCGCCAGCGTGTGACGTGACTAGACCACCGCCCACAACGACTTGACGATCATAAAACGGCCTTCGTGCTGTTTTACGTCGTTTATTGTGTTAATTTTCGAAAACGTGTTCAAAAATTGACTTAAATACGTCGCATGCACCATTTTCGCTGTCTCGCTCTGATTGCATCGCTGGTAATTGCTGTTGGCGTATCACTGCCCTCAGCATTCGCTAACGATTCGCCCTTCATCGTAGTTCAGTCAACAACCTCCACACAGAACTCCGGCTTGCTTGACGCCATTTTGCCGATATTCACGGAAATATCAGGTATTGATGTGCGGGTGGTCGCTGTGGGTACTGGCCAGGCAATCAGAAACGCAACCAACGGAGACGGTGATGTTCTGCTGGTTCATTCAAAAGCTTCCGAGGAGAAATTTGTTCAGGATGGCTGGGGGGTGCAACGATTCGACGTGATGTACAACGATTTTGTGCTCGTCGGCCCTGCCAGTGATCCGGCTGGCATCGCAGGCGGTGGGCACATCATCAATGCCCTGAAACGAATCACCCACCATCAGGCACTCTTCGCATCACGTGGTGACGACTCAGGCACTCACAAGGCCGAACTCAGGCTCTGGGAAGAAGCCGGGATTGATGCGCAGGCAGCTTCCGGTACCTGGTATCGCGAAACAGGCTCAGGCATGGGTGCCACGCTGAATGTAGGCATTGGTACGGGGGCTTATGTACTGACAGATCGCGCCACGTGGATCGCTTTTGGAAACAAGGGCAATTACCGCATCGTTGTAGAAGGTGATGACCGTTTGTTCAATCAATATGGCGTCACTCTCGTCAACCCGCAACGGCACGCAAACGTGAAACCGGAACACGGACAGGCATTTATTGACTGGCTAACGTCGAGTGCTGGCCAACAAGCGATTGCCGATTACAAGATTGACGCTCAACAGCTGTTTTTTCCCAACGCGATGTTTTCAGACTCACCGCAAGAATCGATGGTTGCGCAGTAAATATCACGAGTTTGATCGCACGTTGCAACGCCTACCCTCTTACCCGCTTCGCATGATGAGGCAAGACACGTCGCTGCTCACACTATGCTGCAGGCGAGTTGTATCTGACACAACCAAGAGAGCTTATGTTGTAGCCACCCATTTCCTCGGCGCGCAGGAAAAATTGTTCGCTTTGCAAAAAACGCAACAGCGTCTGAAAGGGCTCATCAAACCAGGCCTTACGCCAGACAAGTAAATCAAATCGCTCCTGCAGCTGTGGCACAAAATCCAGTTGCAGCCGTGCTGCAACCGACGCCAGACCAAATGCTGCGTCAGCCTTGCCTTCAAACACCAGCATACCCAGTTCATCCTCGGTTCGTGCACACGGTAATACATCCACCAGTTGATCTTCCTTCAAACCCGCTCTCTCCAGCAACAAGGAGAACAAGGATTCACTGGCAGCGCTTGCCTGACGACGCGCCACCCGCAGTCCTTCAAGGGCCTCAAGCGAGGTAATGGCAGCACCCCGATCCGATTTCATGATCAATCCACGTTGTCGCTGGGCAAATTCAACAAGCACCACTGCTTGCTCCGGAAACATGTCCTTGATCACCGTGGTATTCCATTGATCGTCCTGAAGTAGATGCGTACCGCAGACCTGGGCCTCGAAGCGCGCCATGCGTTCAAGGCCATCACGACTGCCATCACAAAAGCTGGCCAATCCACATTGCGATTCGCGCATGGCCCATTCAAGCAAGGGGTCGTGACTGCCGACCAGCGTCACAGGCAGGCTTGTGGCAAGGCCCAACTGCGGGCCGGAGTGAGCAGCGTGTAGCCAACGAAGGATTTCATCGCGGGGAAACAAAAGTTTGCCAACCGCACGCACACAGGGCACATCACCTGCAGATGCCATATCGTAGACCTTGCGCTCTTTGATCCGCAACAGCGACGCAAGCTCTTTAGTAGTTAGGTACAGATCGTCGTCAGGGATGCTCATACCCGAAGCTTAACCCGAGTTCATGCCGGTTACACCTTTATATCTGCCAATCGGTTACTGCGCAGCCTGTACGATTAGCCTATCATCAAGCCAGATTATCCTCGCGAGCTTTGCCATGTCTGTGTTTGATCGTGTTCTGGATGCTGCACGCAGACAACTGCGGCACGTCGTCCTACCAGAGGCGAATGATGAGCGCATCCTGAAGGCTGCAGTGATAGCCCGGTCTCTGGGCATTGCCAGACCAGTACTACTTGGTGATAGCGAACTCATCTCAGCCCGTGCCGACGGACTCAATATCGACCTTACGGGCATAACGATCTTCAACCCTTCCTCAGAGGAGCATCGCGAGCGCTATATCGAGGCCATGATCCACAAGCGCAAGCATCGGGGAATGACCGCCGGGAAAGCCAGCGATGCTCTGGATGATCCTGTCACGTTCGCGTGCCTGATGGTCAGCGAAGGTGATGCGGATGCCTGTGTTGCCGGCGCGGTAACAGCCACCGCCGACGTCGTCAGAAACGCAGTTCGATATGTGGGCAAACGCCAAGGCGAGCCCTTGGTGTCAAGCTGTTTCATCATGTTGCTTAATCCCGAGCATCCGGTGGCTGATGCCATGGTAATAGGTGATTGCGCACTAGCTATCGACCCCGACGCAGAGCAGCTTGCAGCCATAGCAATAGCTACTGGTGAATCTGCTCAGCGCTTTCTTGATATCGAACCGCAGGTCGCGATGCTGTCGTTTTCAACAGCCAACAGTGCACGCCATGCAATGGTCACTAAGGTGATCCAGGCAACCGCGCAGGCAAGGACTCTACGCCCGGATTGGCGTATCGTTGGTGAGGTACAGCTCGACGCGGCTGTCGTCCCATCGCTACTGGCTCGAAAAGCTCCAGAGCAGGCGAGTGATGCGCCATGTAACGTGCTCATCTTTCCCAATCTGGACGCTGGAAATATTGGATATAAGCTCATTGAACGCTTTGGTGGCGCACAGGCAGTAGGACCGATACTGCAAGGACTCGCTCATCCGGTCAATGATTTAAGTCGCGGGTGCAGCACGGAGGATATCGTCAAGATCATTGCGGTAAGCGCTGCTCAAGTTGTTGACTGAGCCTAACAAACCTTGCCGCATGGCTATTTCTGGCATTTAAAACGTAAGAGCATTCGTAAATATGATTAACTACCATCAGCACATGCAGCGATCCTTGCAGGCAGTCACCCTGGCTGTTCTGTTTGCGGTAAAGCCTGTTGCAGGGCAAACCATCCCTTGCGCGGACATGCTCTTTCTTATAGAAAAATCCGCATCAGATTTCCAGACAATACAAGCTGGTTCGTTGACTGAATCCGGCAGCTACACCACAACAACATCATTACCTGACGCTGACCAGTGCATGATTCTGGAGGATCCTGAAAAGCGCACATATCAGTGCATATGGACCTACCCTCTGGCAGCCGAGGAGGCCGACACCTCATTCAAAACTTACACACAGGAAATCGGTGATTGTCTTGGCACGCGCGCCGAACTTGTGCCAGACACAGCAGTTAATCACCCGGATACCTACCGCTCCAACCTGTACCAGCTAACGGATACCCAAGTGCGCATCACACTGAAAAACAAAACCACACTCAAGAGTACGCTGGTATCTGTATTTGTTGCAAAGCGACGCTAAAACAGGTCCTTTAATGAGGTTTATTCCACCGCCTCCAGCCCGGATTCCAGATGCTGGCGCAACTGTTTTTCATCAGTTGGTATGCCGGTAACGCGCAGCGGCTGACCATCCTGCTTCAGGAATACCGCCTGACCATCAATGAGCCCAAAGCGATCGGCAAAGGCTCTTCCTTGCGGTGTGCCCAGATCAGCCACAAGAAAATCCATCCGCGCATCATAGTCGCTCCTGACCTTGCGCAGGCTGTTAAGTGCGTTGCCACCGCCAGGCGAATAATTCTCATAAGCCAGAACCAGAACCGGTTTACCCTTTCCTATGATGGAGAGGTCGGTACCAATGGGTCTTCCTGAACCCAATGTCAGAAAGTAGCCGATTGCGGCCAGAACGAAAAGGGTGATACCGGCAATCGATATTACTTTAACCATCTTTGTGCAAAGTCCTCTATCGGCAAGCAAGGGGGCTTATAGTTTTCGGGCAACGATCTGCAGATAACGCGCTGTGTGCTTGTACGGTGTGCGTTCGCCCATGGCCGTCTCCAGCGCATGGAGTTTTTCTAGCAGCATCTGCTCACCACCGAGCCCTGATGCCATTATTTGCTGATCAGGCCGGCATAGCAGTCCATAGTCGCCAAGCACAACAAACCCCTGCTTTTGCAACCACTCCTGTAAAAATGCCGCTGAGAAGAAAAGCACATCAGCATCGACAACACGTGAGGGTCCACGCGTGCGTTCAAGCAGAGCCGGCAATTCTTCTGGTGAGTGGTTATCCACATCAATTCTGTAAGGTTCGGCGTACCAGTTTCTGACGACCAGTGACAACAAGCCCCCGGCTTTTAATGGTGCGCCCATTGATACCAGCAATTCTTCCCAGGCAGGGTTGTACTGGATAACGTTATGACAGATGAGCAGATCAAACGTCTCTGCCTCAAACAGATCCCGAATAACGCGAATGTCATGCTGGTGCGCTTTGATTCGTTCCTGCACACCATTTGCCTCTGCACTCATTTCCAGATCATGAAGCATGGCCATCGAGCGATCGACGACATCGATAGTGGCACCGGCCTCGGCTATCGGCAAGCTGGCAAGACCATTACCACCGCCAGCATCAAGAACTCTCAGGCCGTTCAGATTCGGCAGATAACGCATCAGATAGCCATGTGACAAGCGTCGGCGCAAACGCACCCGTAGCGTCTGCTGTTCTTCTTTCCAGCGCGGCATGCCTGATTCAAACGCAAGCGTTGCGCGAGTCTCATCCAGCGCATCGCCCAATCCGAGCTTGCCACTCTGCAACGCCTTGCCAATCAGAACGCCGGTTATTCCGGGCCGGTTATAACAGGCAACCACGTCCTGCAGGTTGCGCACCTCACCTCCCACAATCACGTCCATGCCAGACAATTCAGCCAGTTCACAGGAGTTGTCAAGGCCCGTCCCGCTCATGGTGCCATCAGTCTCCAGACGAGTATGGACAAGTGTGGTGATACCCAGTTGATACATCTGAATGGCAAGCGTCAACGCGTTCAGTCCACCAACAGCATCCCAGTCTCCACTGAGCACATCACCCTCAGGACTGGTATTGATAGCCAATGCAAAGCGCTCGCGCCCATGTTTGATAATCGCAGCGGACACCAGCTCGGGCGACTTAATGGCCAGCGTATTGAGTAGGACTCTGTTCACACCCGCCTTGATTGCCCGGTCAATGTTAGCCGAGCCACCCATACCCCCGCCATACTGCACCTTGACAGGCAGTTGGCAAAGCTGTTCAAGCAATATCCAGTCGTGGCTGGCTGCAGAGTCGAAGCTGGTATCGACATTGACAACATGAATCCATTGCGCGCCGCGATCCACTGCCTGCCGTGCCGCCGAGAGTTGATCAGTGTCGTCAACGAGCACCGGTTCTCTGCCTGGGCCTGAGATATCAGCCGTCATATCGACGAGCCTGCCTTGCGACAGATGTAACGCTGGAAAGATATCGAATTTTCGGTCCGGACTTATCACGATGCAGGTGCTCGTTTTGAAGTAAGGGCAATCACCTATCCTATATGAGAACGATCAAGCCGACGAACGGAAGGTGTTGCCTGTCATTTTCTGGCACACCTCGCGCATAAATACCTCGCGTAAAGGCGACCACCTGGTGGGGCATGCGGGTAATTCGGTAACAGACATGTCGTTTCCTCCGTCGTCAGAACAAAACAGAAAAGCGACGCGTATTGGGTATACGGGGAGCTTTTCTAACGCTGGGCCGGCGGCGGTGGGGACGAGTGTGTTGACGTATTACCCGCGTGGCCCACTGGCTTTGAGAAACACTCGCAGCTCACACACAACGCAAACACTATCAGCCTGTATGGTCAGTAAACGAAAAACCGGATCGTTGTATTTGTTGGTTCTGTGGGGACTGATCAGCGCTCTGGCATGGCCTGCCTATGTGTTGTGCAGCACCGTATTGGTAATGCATGGCGGTGAAGGCTGGCAGCTGGACGCATGGTCCACGCTGCCACGCCAGGAAATCGTCGCTCATTTCCTGAGTGGATACAAAGCCAGCATGTTCATCACGATTCCTCTGGGATTAATAGCCGTCGTCGATTATCTACTACTGTCACGGTATAGAGCTACCTGGTTGATCGGAGGTGTTCTGCTACCTCTGACTGGGGTGGGTATCGCGTTTGGATTTTACCAGGAGCCCTACGCCGCACTACCTGGCTTGTTGGCCACCGGTATATTGCTCGCTGTATTACACAGACTGGTCGATGTGTTGGCCGGTCAGGATAGCCGGGGGCGGTTGCGATGAGTCGCGTGATAAACCTGCGCTACCTAACAGGTTCATGGGTCTCAGTCGCTCTGTTTTCAGCAGCCGTCTCAGTGCCCCCCGCTGTGCACGCTACTGAGTCCATGATCTTTGGCGGTGGCAGTCATGTACACGATTCAGCCGTTCGCTTTGAAAACTCCGTTCGCTGGATCGGTACTGTACTCACAGACAAAGAGGTGATATTCACTACGCACTTCAACGACGGCTCACGCTCAGAACCGGACATTGTCTATAGCGTTTTCGGGCAAGACGACATAAAGCCACTGGCCAGAGTATTTGGTGACAACGATCTGGAACTGCTGCGTTTTCGCAACCATGTTATTGATAACGTTGCTACGGGAACTCGGGTAGACGAGCTGGAGCCTGCCATATCAGCACGACTCAAGGACAATATCGATGAGGAACTACTGTTCATTTACAGCGGTCCAGGTGGGTATGCGCAAACGAGTGACGAGGGTTCATCAGTCCTTTTGTGGGATAGCAACAGCCTCAGTAGCACGCAACTGCAGCAGTTACTCAAACGACACGACCGGCCCACTCGGTTTGTTTTTGGGCAAAGCCATTCCGGAGATTTTCACCGCCTCGCCTACGACGATCTGTCCAGCGGGCTTGCATTATCTGAGGTTATTCATTGTGGCTTCACAGCACAATCAGCCTACGGCGTTGCCGAAGTCACAGCGAAATATCAGAACTCCAATGACTATCGCGACTACCTATCCTACTTCTTCTCTGCGCTTTCCGGTTACGAATACGATGGCCAGATCATAAGCCGCTTTGCAGATCTGAACGAGGATGGTCAGACAAGTCTGCGAGAGGCACACTTGTATGCGCTTGAAGAAGCGATCAGCATCGATTTACCACTGTCCACCAGTGAAGATTATCTACTGCGCTGGCAGCCATGGTATCTACGCTGGCAACCCGCGCAGAAGGCACTACCAAATAACGAATACACACGCGTTTTTCGTCGTCTTGCAAATCGTCTGGATATCCCGCTTGACGACACCACCGTCAGAGTCATTCGCAACAGGATAGCCACTGATATCACGCAGAAGCAATCACTGGAACAACGCCTTGCAGAGGAGCAAGCTGACATCATACGGCTCCAGAAAAATCTTCAGAAACGGCTTATTGCCAGATGGCCTGCTCTTGCCAATCCTTATTCACAGGGCTACCAGAATCTTATCAACGATGGGAAGCTACCGTTGATCAGCTCATTCAGCGAGCAATTGCAGCCGCAGTACGATAAGTTGACCACACGCCAGACACAAACAGTAAACACACGATCAGAGCATCTGGAAAAACGCCGCGACGCTGCGCAACTGCAAAAATTACTACAACTACGTCACCTTGCACTGCTAAAGCAGCAGCTTGTTCAGTATGGTACGGAGCAGCAAATCATCAACTATCGCTCGCTGTTACGTTGCGAACAAAAACCCCTCGCTCCCTCTTCACCAGCAACTATTGTCTCGGAGGAAACTACTCAGTAACTGACTGCCAGTCCGAAGAAGGCTCATAACGCCCGATGGTCTCACCACGAGAGTTATTGATCGATGGCATGAAATATTCATTGAGTAACTGAGCCTTGTCCGAAGGCAAGACGCCTAACGTGTTGAGAACAGCACCCAGCGCAACTCGCGCTGCCCCATCATGTCCGTCATCGATCTTCAAGGCAATACCCAGCCCATGCTCGGGAACAATGGCGGTATAAACGCCAGCAGCACCCACCTTGACCAGAATATCCGGCGAGAGAATTTCCATCAACGCGGTACATAGCCGCTCCTTACCCGCCACCATATAGGGGTGTGTACTCACTGCGCCATGAATTCTTTCGACCGCCGCACGTCGCTCTCCATCGAACGATGAAGCGTCCCCAAAACGAGCCATAGCCAGCGCAATTCGTTGCAAAGGCATAGCCACTGACGGCACCGCGCACCCATCGTAGCCCCAGGGAAGCTGATTTATTCGCGTATTGGTCAGTCCCTCGAGTATATCGAACCAGCGCTTCTGTGCGATGTGGTTATATAGCCGATAATTTAACGTAGAGTCCTTTAGTTGCTTGCAAGTTGATAAAAAACCAAGATGCTTGCCTGAACAATTGTGATGAACACGCTGAGGACCACGCCCCTCGGCCATCAGCTCGAATTGTGTTGCCTCATGCATGGGTAGTACGGCACCGCATTCAAGATCGTCATGAACACATCCGATACGTTCAAGCCAGTCCTGGGCAAGCCCAGCATGGATCGGCTCACCATTATGCGAGGCACAAGCCAGCGCAACGTGCCTATCGTCGAGTCCAAAGGCATCTACAGCACCGGACTCTACAAACGGCAGGGCTTGCAGGAATTTAATGGCAGAGCGCGGAAACACAGCCCTTTGCACATCCCCAAGAGAGGAGAATGTGCGACCTGACTTATCTACAACAGCAACGGCCCCCCGGAACCGGCACTCGATGGCGTTACCCCGCCACTGATTAACCAGAACCGGATTCATGCGACACCCACGGCACGACGCAGTTGTGCAAGATAGGGACGGCTGTGTTCACGTGCCTTTTCACCACCGCGTGCAAGAATTTTGTCAATCTGCGACGGATCAGCCATTAGCTCGTCGTATCGCTGCCTGGGTTCGGACAACACGCTGTCCACCAATTCAAAGAGTTGTTGCTTGGCCTCGCCCCAGGCGACACCGTCCAGAAAAGCCTGTCGCAACTCATTGCACTGTTCTTCACTGGCAAAGGCGCGGTAGATCTCGAACACGGTATTGCCATCAGGCTCCTTGGGCTCACCAGGCTCCTGTGAGTTTGTCTTGATTTTCATGATGGCCTTGCGCAACTTTTTAGAGCTGTCGAAAAGCGGAATAGTATTGCCATAACTTTTGCTCATCTTGCGCCCGTCCAGACCCTGTAACACCGAAGCACGCTCTTCTACTACCACCTGTGGCAAAACGAGATGTTCACCATAGTGATGGTTGAAACGCTGGGCAATATCGCGCGCCATCTCCAGATGCTGGATCTGATCGCGACCCACGGGTACGTGGGTTGCCTTGAACATGAGGATGTCAGCACTCATGAGGATCGGGTAGCTGAACAAACCCATGGTGATACCCTTGTCAGTATCGTTTGCCCCTGATTCAAGATTTTCCTGCACAACACCCTTGTAGGCATGTGCGCGGTTCATCAGACCCTTGGCTGTCAGGCAGGTTAAAATCCAGGTAAGTTCCGGGATTTCAGGGATATCCGACTGCCGATAGAAGGTGGCATGCTCAGTATCGAGCCCAAGAGCCAGCCAGGCGGCAGATATTTCCTGGCGCGATTGACGTAACAACTTCGGATCCTGATTTTTAATCAAGGCATGATAATCGGCAAGAAAGTAGAAACCCTCCTGATCCCGTTTGTGACTGGCTTCTACCGCCGGCCGAATAGCGCCTACGTAGTTACCCAGATGCGGCGTGCCCGAGGTGGTAATGCCGGTTAACCAGGTTTGTTTTGACATGAGAAAGTGGTCTATGCTCTGGCCCGACCGATATGGCCAAGCTAATACCGATATGATTGTAACAAGCCACACGCGACACTTGCGCGTGTGTGCACACCAGATGAATGCATGATGCAGGGAACAACAGATATAAAACAGCGCTTTAGCTTGAATTGTCGGATCAGCCTGCTGTTCGTGATGCTGTTGTGGACATTCGAGGGGATGGCACAATCGCACATCGATCTACTGATTATCATTGACGAAGATGGAATCGGGTACACGGCACAGCAAACCTTGCTTGCCAATAATGAGCTGATAGTCAGCCGCTTACCCCCCAACCGAACAACACTGACGACCGTATTTTCAGGCTCCGGCAGCGCTGTTTACCGTCGCGCCTATGAATCCGACCCGAATAAACTGAGTTTGTTGTCCGGCAGCGTGTTTACGCGCTTCAGACACCAATTTGGCAGCCGCGCAGACACAACGGATGATCAAAGCCGTGATCTGTTCGATGCACCGGTCATTCAGGCAACGCTTGACCAATACCAAATCACCATAGGCGATACCCAATCGTTAACCTCCCGGATCAGCTGGATCCTGCCCTCCAATGTTGAACTACTGGGCTATTACACAAACGAAAACAACGTCCAGAATTCAGATAGCAGCTGGACTCAGGAAGGCCAGGTGTTGACATTCGAACAGGTGGGTGGCACACCTGCTCAGCTCACGCTTGAGTATCGTGTTCATTCCAGCAATCATAATCGGGATCTTGCCTGCCTTGAATCACTGGGTCCATCAGAGTGGTGCTCTCCAGATGTAGATCGTGATGGCGTTCCGGATTACCGCGATCTTTGCCTGCCTGAGGATGCGAGTGCAACCGCCTCGTCTGACAAACAGGACAACATCCTGAGCGACAACAAGACAGGCTTGCCACAAGCTGGTGTCACGCCCACCAGAAAACGGGAAAACTCACTGGGATGCGAAGACGATACATTGGTGGTTCTGCCAAGAATACAATTTGCCAGTGGTCAGACCTACCTGAATGCACAGGCACGCCAGACTCTGGACAAGGTTGCAATAGCGCTAGGCAGATTGCCTGATAACTTGTACAGAATCGCTGCGCATACCGATAATGCCGGCTATGTTCAAAACAACCAGACCTTGTCTGACAGTCGTGCCGCTGCTATTCGGCATTATTTAATGCTCAGGGGCCTTGGACCCAATCAGATTCAGGCGCGCGGATATGGCGAAACCAGCCCAGCCCACGACAATAGAAATGCCGAAGGGCGGCGTGCCAACCGTCGGGTAGAACTTCAACTAATCAATTAATGACTACCAAACCTGCAGTACTGAAACCCGCGTGGCCCACTAGTGCGTAACTTGAGGCTCTACGTCGGATAACTCACCGATATAAGTAAAAAGGGCCCTGTGAGCCACGGCATCAACTTTCTTCAATGCTGAACTTGCTACGGTAAAGCGTTTTACCTGTTCATCATGATCCCTGAGCAGGCAGGCCAGCAATGAGCTCTCTTTCTGGCTCGGGTCGAGGTTGTAATTCTTTTTCTTGTTATCGAGGATTTCCAACAGTTCGTAATGGCGACGCTTGGTGGTCTCCATCGCGTTGTACGCTTGCCATGTGTCAATTGCCACCCCGTCAAGAATAGTATCAGGGCGCGCTATTGACCCGTGTTCAGGCTTTATCGATTCGCTCATGCTGGCAGTGTAACTTGAGTTGGTATTAACGGGGGCGCTGTCACCCGTTTGACGGAGAATCGCCTCTCGAAACCCTTCACGCTGGCGCACTGATATGCCACACTGGTACTAATGTACCGCCCGCCCCTAACACGCACCTTCTGTATGGACCCCCTGCACGCTTCCGTTTCGCACAAGATCTACGCCAGTGGTATTGGCGTTCTATGGAGCGATGAGGCCGACACACGAATCATGTGCAACAGTATTGTCATCGCCGCACAGTCCATGGCAACCCAGTTGGTCATTATCTGGTTTTCTGCCAGTCAACACCGGGCAGCAGACATTGTCAGGGAACTGGGTGATTACACCGATTGCCCCCATTACTGCGGGTGTTCAAGTAGCGGGGAGGTCACACCGGATGGACTGCAAAGCAAGGGGTTTGTCGCCATCGCCCTACCCAGTCGCTGGTTCAGCTGCGACACGCTGGTTATGGATTCTGTTGCCAGCATGGGGATGGAGACCATCGCGCTTGCCACCGCCTCTTTTCGCCAGACATTTCTTGCAGCTCGCCCTGATTCAATGGAATCAGGCAATTTTTTTGCACTCAACCTGATCGACGGGCTGTCATATTCTGAGGAACCCGTCACGGTTGCGATTGATCGTGGACTTGAAGGCATTCCGCTAATCGGCGGTTCAGCCGGCGACGATCTGGAGTTTCATCAGACATGGCAAATTGCCGCTGGCCAATACTACAAACAGGCAAGCATTTTGACGCTGGTGCATTGCAGCTTGCCTTGCCGTGTTTTCAGTAACAATATCGTTGTGCCGACAGAGCATAAACTGGTGGTAACTGAAGCTGACCCCGACAAGCGCCAGGTGAGCGAATTCAATGCCGAGCCAGCAGCCGTTGCCTATGCCAGAGCCACCGGGCTACAGCTTGATGAGCTCCATGCAGAGACCTTTGCATCCTACTCGCTTCTCGTGCGCTTTGGAGGACAGTACTATTGCCGATCTATTCAGAAGCTCAATGAGGATGGCTCGCTAACCTTTTTTTGTGCGATAGATAACGGCCTTGTGATGACAGTCGCAAAATCAACTGGCTGCAGTACCTCGTCACGGAAACAGATTGAGCAGATTGAAGGCGACATCGGGCCCGTTGACATGTTTCTTGGGTTCGATTGCGTGTATCGAAAACTGGATGCTCAAAACCGCCAGAGCACCCGGAGTGTAGCGTCGCTTTATCGCGAAAAGAACTTTATTGGATTTAATACGTATGGAGAACAGTATGGCTCGATGCATATTAATCATACGCTCACAGGGATTGCGATTGGCGTACCACCGGACAAGCTCTCGAAAAACATGAAAGATGGGTAACGAAGACCTGCAGGAAGTCGAGAAACTCAGAAAAATAAATGAGGCTCTTATCGAGCGTGTTGAACGCTCGATGGATCAGCAGGGTAGTGCCTATTCCCTTTTCCAGACTGCCATAGGGTTGGAAGAACAGGTGCGCAGACGCACCTCCGAACTAACAACAACACTAGCGGACCTTGAACGTTCCAATCAGCAGTTGATCAACGCCAAGGAAACGGCCGAACAGGCCAATAACTCCAAGACACGGTTTCTTGCAGCGGCCAGCCATGATGTGCTGCAACCCCTGAATGCCGCGCTACTACTGATCTCGACACTCAGCACCGTGCAAGGCAGTGACGAAGGCAGGCGTCTTTGCCGGCAGGTAGAGCGATCGCTAGAGACCATGGATTCGCTGCTGCGTAATCTGTTGTACATGTCGCGTCTGGATGCCGGGGATGTCAAACCGCATTTTCAAACAGTCTCGATCGACCGCCTGTTTGATTCGATAGCGTCAGACTTCGAGCCCATCGCACAGGTTCGCAATCTCGAGCTGAGGGTTCGGCACTGTGGATTGTATGTCTGGTCCGATCCCACCATGTTACGCCGTACCATTCAGAACATCGTGGCTAACGCGCTACGCTACACCAAAAAGGGCGGTGCTCTTTTGATTGCCGGCAAGCGAACAGATCATGTTCATGTACGTATCGCAGACACCGGTGTCGGTATTGACCAAGACCGTTTCAAGGATATCTTTGTTGAATTCCAGCGCTGTGCGCAAGGACAAGACGATCTGGACGGATCCTCGGCTGGTATGGGTCTTGGACTGGCAATCGTGGAGCGTATGATCAATACGCTTAATCATACGTTGACCCTTAGCTCAACCGTTGGATCTGGCTCCTGTTTCAGTCTCCTGTTGCCGATAGCGTCACCGCCCAGAGAGCCGCGCATTCCGGTCGTCAAAGATTATGGAAACACTGAAAAGGTAACAGGCGTAAAGTTGTCTCAAGCCCGCATTCTAATTATCGAGAATGATCTTGCAGCGCTACAGGCGATGGAAGCGCTGCTGGGTCAATGGGGATGCGAATTGAGACTCGCAAGCTCAACTCGTGAGGCGATGAGCGCGTTAAGCAACGAAAGAGCCTGGATCCCTGAGATAATTGTAGCTGACCAGCATTTAAACAACGGCGAGAGAGGCACCTCGGTTGTTCGCGTCATACGTCAGCTGATTGGTCGCCAGGTGCCAGCGGTTATCGTCACGGCTGATCCCTCGGAAAGACTGTGGAAGATGGCCGATCAACGACAGCTTGATGTTATGCAGAAACCGGTTAAACCTGCACAATTAAGAGCATTGCTGACGCATTTGCGCGCTCGCGCATTCGAGCTGACTGCCTGAGTTTTGTTTACCGCAGATACCGGTGTGGATCGACTGCTACGGTTTATTTCAAAAATCGCTTTTCCATATCAAACAGTTCATCCTGATCAAGTTTTGACACTTCTATGACTGCCTGAGTTCGACTGTGTACCCGCAGCTTGCGCAGAATTTCCGACACGTGCTTCTTGACAGTGGTTGCACCGACATCAAGTTCGTAGGCAATCTGCTTGTTGAGCAAACCCTCGCGCAACATGAACAATACTCTTAGTTGTTGAGGCGTCAGACTCAGTAACCGTTCGATGATGTCAGCCTTTGCCGAGCCCCCTTCGGTCTCATTGACCGGCAACAGCCCCTCCGGTACGTAGACATCGCCAGCCATGATGGTGTTGATGGCGGTAGACAGAACTTCGCGACCCAATGACTTTGGAAGAAATCCAGCGGCACCGTAAGTGATGGCTTCATCTATGATCTGCTCGTTTTCCAGTCCAGACACAACCAGCACCGGCAATCTGGGATACAGAGCACGAAGTTGGAGCAAGCCTTCAAATCCATTCACGCCCGGAATATTCAGATCCAGCAGGGCGATATCGTAATCGCGGTCAGATTCCAGAACGCTAATGGCATCGTCGATATTGCAAACCTCTTTCGAGCGCACCGTTGGATAGGCCTGAGTGACCGCAGCACTCAAGGCATCTCTGAACAACGGATGGTCGTCGATTATCAAGACTTGCGACAGATCTGTCATTGTTCCCGGGAGTTGTATGGACTTCAAACTGCTCATCGTACCTGTGTCCTGAGTATCACGCCATGCCTCCAGCTATGCTTCTGCCAGCCTGAATGAAAAAAGGGTGAGCCAGCAAGGGCCCACCCTTTGGATGTCCGGAACAGTGATTTACTGGTCAGCAGACATTGATCCGGTCTCTGGCAATTGCAATGCCGCAGAGTCGGCAGTATCAACAGACCAGAAAACACTCACTTATCGGGATGCCAGTCCCTCAGGGATCTTGAACACCCAGACAGAACCGCCCTGATTGAGATAACTGACAACCTTCGCTACCTCGCCACCCCAAAGAGGAACTGCACCGCCCCAACCAGTAACGATCGCAACGTATTGCTCACCATCCTGCTCCCAGGTGATGGGCGATGAAACGATGCCTGTCCCTGTCTGGAATTTCCAGAGCTCTTCTCCGGTCTCGTCATCAAAGGCCTTCAGGTGACCTTCAGGCGTACCGGTAAATACAAGCCCGCCAGCTGTCGTCAGAACTCCACCCCAAAGAGGTGCCTTGTTCTTATATTCCCACTTGACTTCACCGGTGACAGGATCCATAGCCTTCAAAGAGCCAATGTAGTCGTCAAACAAAGGCTTGATGGTAAATCCGGCTCCCAGATAAGCGGCACCTTTTTTATAGGTGATAGGCTCATTCCAGATATCCATGCCCCACTCATTGGATGGGATGTAGAAGTTCTTGGTGTTCTGCGAGTAAGCCATAGGCATCCAATTCTTGCCACCGAGAAAACCCGGTACCGCAAAAATGGCCTTGCCCTTCTTGCCGTCGGCAGATTCTGCAGGGTTGCCAGGACGATTTTCGGGATCCCAGATAGGCACACCGTTTTCATCGATACCCTTTGCCCAGGTAATGTTCTGGACAAACGGGCTGGCAGAAATGAATTCGCCATTGGTTCTATCAAGAACGTAAAAGAAACCGTTGCGATCGGCAGTAGCACCTGCCTGAATGGTCTCGCCGTCTTTCTCCATGTCAAACGAGATGAATTCGTTCACGCCGTCATAGTCCCAGCCATCATGAGGAGTGGTCTGGTAAGCCCACTGGACTTCACCGTTTTCCGGGTTGATAGCGATGCGTGACGCTGTCCATTTGTTATCACCAGGTCGCAGATGAGAGTTCCACGGGGCAGGGTTTCCGGTACCGAAGTAGGCTAGTTTGGCACCCGGGTCGTACGTACCGCCTAACCAAGTAGCACCACCACCGTTCTTCCATTGATCACCAGCCCATGACTCGTTCAGGGTTCCTGTCATGGTGGACTCTTTTCCGAGAAGCTCTCCCATATGGCCCTCTATGGTGGGACGCCGCCAGATGAGCTCACCGGTATCCGGATGCCGTGCCTCTACCGCTCCGACGATACCGAATTCACCACCGGAATTGCCAGTCAGTACCAGAGGACCATGCGTCTCGGTAGGTACGATTAACGGTGCTGCTGTATAAGAATAACCCGCCTCGTAGTCTCCAATAGCCTTGCGCCAGACAACCTTGCCGGTCTTGGCATCAAGCGCTACGATCTTGGCGTCAAGCGTGCCGAAGAAAACCTTGTCACCAAGGATTGCCGCCCCACGATTGACAACATCGCAGCAGGGAAGAATGCCCTCTGGCAGACGAGCGTCGTACTGCCACAGCTCCTCACCGGTGGCGATATCTATGGCCCACATACGACTGTAGGATCCGGTTACATACATGACCCCGTCTTTGACCAGCGGCTGGGACTCCTGTCCACGCTGCTTCTCGCCACCAAAAGAGAATGACCAGACGGGATAAAGGTTCTTGACGTTATCCTTGTTCAGAGTGCTTAACGGACTGTAGCGCTGAGCTCTCGGGCCAAGTCCGTAGGACACGATGTCTTCACCCGTGGCCTGATCGTTCATGATGTCATCGATTGTGACGTCCAGTGCCTGTGCAGAACCTGTGAGTCCGGTCATGCCAATAGCCACTGAGCCGGCGAATGCCAACAGTGTCTGTTTACGTTTCATTCACTACTCCTGTAAAGGGCTTAACAGTCAGCAAATGAGCCGTTCGACGATAGGCAGCGACATTTGCAATCTACAACTGGTTACCACCAGTCAGTTCATAAGTCTAATGAATTTACTGTTTATACCATAGTGGCAAAAGGTACACGACGTGCGGGATACGCACGTGTTGAGGCAACGGCAGGATATCGCGCTTGAACAGCGGCACTGTGCCGGCGCTTTCATCAATGCGCTGGCAATTTTGTGCCTGTTCGACTAACGCTGTACATCAATGAGCGGAAAGAGGACGTCCTCCAGCGCAGGATAGAGATGGACAACCGATCGCTCGTACTCGGTTTTAACCACCCCCAGACCACTGAACCTGGCAGGAATTGGTAGTTGCATGGCCTCGTTCATTGTTAGTCCCTGCGATACAGCTTCACTGATAGTCCCATACAACCAATCCAGGTAATCGGTGGTCTGCGCTATCGCCTCCTCTTTAGAATCACTGGGACCATGCCCGGGTAAAAGGAGAGATTTATCGATACCTTTCAGCGTCGACAAGGTTGTCCGCCAGGTAGCAATATCAGCATGCGGCGTTGTTGGTGCTCGATACAGAAATGCAAGATCACCGCAAAACACCACGCCGGTTTCATCATCACGAATGACCAGATCGCTACTGGTATGCCCAGAAAGATAAAACAGGGAAAACGCACGCCCACCGACGTCTTCTCTATCAGCATTCAAGGCCAGGGTGGGAGCTACGGGTAAGGTGCCACGCATCCAGTCCCCCAGCAAACGGTACATATTATCGGCAAAACCGTTGCCTTCCACCGCAATGTTGTCAATGACTTTTTGCGGCGCAGCAATTACACGAGCATCAAACGACTGGTTACCCAGAAAATGGTCAGGGTGATGATGGGTGTTGTAAACCCTGAGGACAGGCTTGCCGGGTAACGTCTTTTCTATCAACTGTCGAAACGCATCACCAAAGCGCTTAGACGGTCCAGTGTCGATGACCACAACACCATCGGGTACTTCAACAAATGCCACATTAACGATATTTCCACCGTTATCCATATCGAAGTATTCGTTCCTGCCAATGACAGCCCAGGTTTTCGACGCGATCTCGACAGCGGACAGATCAAAATCCAGCAAACGCGCATTCAGTGAGCCACAAACAGCACAACCGCAACCTGCGGCAAACCACTGCAAGGCCTGTCGTCTGGCACGCGAGTGAGGTGCAGCACTCCATCGGCTGGCAATCATTGGATTCGTTCTCCGGATCAGCGGATAGCAGATTGATTTTAAAGTTCTTGTGTTGGTGGGATCGTCAGTGGAAATTCGAAGGTGTTACCTTCGGTATCGCGCGTGGACACCAATAAGATTTCTTCTTCACTACCCACTTGTGGACGCAGCGTCAACGTCGGGTTCTCACTGACCGGCTCAAAGAGATCGATCCGGGCGATAAGCTCTTTTGCATTGTTCGTGATAACCAGCTCGTTCATGTAAAACGCTGGAATGCCAGCGGCAAGCCCGGTATCCATGGGGTGCCGCATCCGCAGGGTCATACGCGCACTGGTGGCATCCGTTCTTGATGCAATGGCCCGCGTCTCACCAAGACTCTTCATCCAGTTACTGGATCCATGAGCTGCTGCCGGCGCCGTACAACCCCCGCCTGCAGCATCGACGATGGCGTATCCGACACGCCAGACCCCATCACCCGTCAGGACCCCGACATGAATCGGTGACGTCTGCTGGAGTTTTAAGCGAAAACCGATAAACGACAGCGCTTGCTCCGGATGCATGCTCATGACCAGTGGTATCGGGTTCAGGTCGGCAACCACCACGATTTGCTGCACATCATCCAGTTGTGATGCGTCGACCGTTACCGGGACATGGAACTGGTTCTCGGCTGACAAGGGAGCCATGACTTTTACCCTGTCATCGAAGACGATCTCGCCGTCAGGCATGAATCGATCAGCCATCGACTCCCACATCACCGAATTGAGCGGATCCTGTGGCAATTCACGCGATAGAGCAGAATCGCCGAAGAGCACGGACAGCATAAGCGTAGCGGCCGTTAGTACATGTTTCATTCGCATTCCTCTATTTTCCGATCGCAGGCGGGACTTCCTGTCAGTCGGATCGACCGGGGTCGCCCTCCTGCGCAAGGACGAGGTGTCACAACGACTTGCTGGCATCGATTGAGGCTTCCTACCACTTGCCTCTCAATGGCTTTCAACAGTCTACCCCACGGTGTCGTGAGACTGTCATAACACGGTGATAAGCAGCTATCAAACTAACAACATCAGCGACTGGACTCTAACATGAGCGCCACAGAGGCAATTACTGCAAATCCGGTTCAAACCATTGCACACCGTAGCGCTGAAAGATTTTCTGCATGTCTCCAGAGCTGACAAGTTCGGATAGCACATCACCCAATGCGTACCCAAGGTCGCGACTATCGTGTTTGATCGCAATACCTACCGGCCAGCCTTGTCGTACGATACCCGGCATCGGTGGTTGAGTAATCCGGGACTTGATATCCGGCGACTTGAAAGCCACCCACTCGACCTGCGCACGTGATGCGAGCAAAGCTCCAACCTCACCGGTGGCATAGAGCTCGAGTGCATCCCCAAATGTGCGGCCACGAAGAATGCTCTGTTGTAGCTGTCCACGAAATGCGTTGGACAGAAAGAAATCGCCTGCCGTGTCCAGTTCGACCGCAATAGGGTTAGACACAAACCGCCCGAAAGTATCAACAACGGGTAGCTTGTCGATATCGTGCACCAACGCCATCTGCTCCTGAAAATACGGTGCCATCAGCACAGCGAACTCATTGCGGATATCCACTTCCCGATCAAATGGGACATGCATCATCACATCGGCCAGCTTACGGTGTATCAGATCACCTTTCCACACGTTAACCCGCAAATCATCGTCCAGGTTCTCGTCGGCGCCCCGGATAAGAAACTCAACCTCGACCCCAAGTGCCTCGCCAAAGCGCCTGGCGATATCGATGTCTATTCCCTGTGGGCCGGACTCATCGATCCAGGAGTACGGCGCATAATCGCTGTAAGCAAAAACAGTCAGCTTGCCACTGTCCACCACGTCGTCATAAGGCCGCGCCTGCACCGCGACACTGAGCACAAAGACACATAAGCCTGCAAGTATTGAGCGCATGATTCCCTGACTATTTAAACGTTTGCAACCTGAACACACCATCTGTTGCCCGGAACATCACGCCCCGAAATTCGTCGATGATCGTTTATTCAGGTCGCGGGCGTGTCTCTGTATATGAGCGGATTGCCCACATCGCTTCCTGATTCAGTATGGCGGCAAACGGAGGCATCTTGTACGTACCGTTTTGCGAGTAACCCTTGCGAACTCGCTCCATGAACCACTCATCGCCAAACTCGCCGTCTTCAAGCAAGCGCAGGTCGGGGGCGATACCGCCGGAGATGGCTTCAAGGCCATGACATCGAGCGCAGTTTGCGTTGTAGGCAGAACTACCAATCTTTACTGCCAGATCATACTGCTCACCCCCCATTACACGGTAGGGGTTTTCCAACGCGATTTCTTCGGGAAGCACCTCAAGCCCTTCAGTATCCACGGCCTGAGGACTGACATCGCCGTGACTGAATCCTTTTTCCATGATCGTAAGTTGCGACAGAACCAGAGCGCAGCACGCTACGATGAAAGCCTTCTTTTTCATGATGGATACCGATGGGCGCTTTGTAAGGACGCTCTTTGCTTGGTGATTAATGAGAATAGCGCAGTATTTGACGCTGCCTAAATGGTACTTTAGTTTATACAGATCCTGAAATATCCTGTGAAATAATGAACCAACGCGACCTGAAATTCAAACCCGGCGCCTTTCTTACGCACTTGGGCAGTCACGTCAATGTCGATTGATAACAGCGCGGCCAGTTCATCAAATATGGCATTGAGTATACAAAATCTCGGCTTCGACTACGGGCACAAGGTCGCACTTGACGGAGTGTCTCTGGACATACAATCGGGGGAACTTGTTATCCTGTTGGGTCCGAACGGTGCGGGTAAAACCACGCTGTTTTCGCTTATTTGCGGATTGTTTGCTCCAGCGCGCGGTAGCCTGAGCATCAACGGTCACCCGTTATTAAATCGCTCTGAAGCACTCGCGCCTCTCGGAATCGTCTTTCAGGCACAAACACTCGATCTGGACTTAAGCGTTCAGCAGAATCTGTTATATTTTTGCGCCCTGCACGGCTTGCCACGCAAGACGGCTCTAGGCCGTATAAGCGATGCATTAAAACGTATGGACCTGCACACCAGAGCCAATGACAAGGTTCGCACACTGAATGGTGGCCACCGCCGTCGGGTAGAAATTATTCGTGCCACGTTGCACGAACCCAGCATTCTGTTGCTCGATGAGCCAACCGTCGGACTTGATATCCCGACACGTGCCGAGCTTGTCGACTACGTGCGCGAACTTCCCGTTACCCATGGCTGCGCAGTACTCTGGGCAACCCATCTGATCGACGAGATTCGGGACACTGACCGGGTTGCACTGCTGCACACCGGCCAGAAACACCATGATGGCATCGCCGAAAAACTGATTAAGGAAAACCATGTGCCAGATCTGCCTGAGCTAATGCGCAGTCTGAACACTCAGGCCATTGACAGCAACAAACCTCACGCCACGTCTGGGCAGATGTCAACATGAACCACCGCAGACGCTATCTGAGTAGCCTCAATGGCATCGTTATGCGTGAGCTGTTGCGTTTTGTTCATCAAAGAGAGCGGTTTCTTGCCGCACTGGTCAGACCGTTGCTATGGTTGATTGTATTTGCAGCGGGTTTTCGTGCAGCTTTGGGCCTGGCGATTATTCCACCCTACCAAACGTACATCAGCTATGAGGTGTATATCGTGCCAGGACTCATCGGCATGATCCAGCTGTTCAATGGTATGCAATCATCGTTGTCCATGGTTTATGATCAAGAGATGGGCAGCATGCGCGTGCTGCTGACGGCTCCTCTACCTCGCTGGTATCTATTACTTTGCAAACTGCTTGCCGGCGTCCTCGTATCGTTGATGCAGATTGCAACGTTCCTGATCATGGCGCGTATCGCCGACATAGACTTCGCGTATACAGGTACCTTGCTTGCATTACCAGTGATGATTCTCAGCGGTATCATGCTCGGGTCTCTGGGATTGCTGATTTCGTCCGTGGTCCGCCAGCTTGAGAACTTTGCCGGAGTCATGAACTTTGTCATATTCCCCATGTTTTTCATGTCATCTGCGCTGTACCCACTATGGAAGATGCGCGAGTCCAGCGACTTGCTGGCGACTATCTGTGAATTTAATCCTTTCACTCATGCTATTGAGGCTGTCAGATTCGCGTTTTACGGGCAGTTCAATGCACTGTCCATGAGTGTGCTGCTGGCCTGCACACTCATCTTTTTTGGTATCGCGTGTTGGTCCTACAACCCTGCCAGACGTTTTCGTGCAGGACGCACAGCGTCTACCTGATGCAAAAAAACGCAATGCAATAACCGAACGTTCTACTTAAGCTCGATGCCGGATGTCTTGCCGAGAACCTGAACCTTTCTGACAATCGTATCCACAAAATCGTTAGCCCGGTGCGAGCGATCCACATCGATAGCCACCTCGCCGATGATGTGGGTGGGTCGCTTGCTGAATACAAGAATCCTGTCAGCCAGCAAGGCGGCCTCGCGGATGTTATGGGTGACCATAAGCGCCGTGGTTCTTTGTCGCTCCCACAGGCTAATCAGCAGATGCCTCAGACGCTCGGCCGTTGTGTCATCCAGTGAGACAAAAGGTTCGTCCAGAATCAAAAGCTGCGGCTCGAGTACAAACGCTCTGGCCAGTGATGCACGGCGAGCCAGTCCCAGAGACAGCTGGTTCGGGTAGAAGTCACGCACCTCTCCAAGCTCCAGAACATCCAGCAACTCATCCAGAGACTGATGACGTTGCTCTTCAGGCAGCACCAGTCTTATATTCTGCTCCAGCGTGCGCCAGGGCAACAACCGGGGCTCTTGAAAAACGGCCGCTACTCTATCACTACCCGGTTGCTGAATGCTCCCGGTAAAGTTGTTGTCAAGCCCCAGAATCATCCGCAAGGTCGTGGTCTTGCCACAACCAGACGGGCCTACGATACAAGTAAACGATTCAGCCGCCAGAGAAAATTCCAGCTCGCCCACCGCATGCAGATGCCCGCCATCACTCAACTGGAAGACGCGCTCCTGCACCCGCAGATCGAGCACAGTGTCTGATTGCTCAGCCGCCTGTTTGTTTGACACGCTCACCACGCCAACGGTTTCCATAACGATCCATCGGTTGCAGGATTCTGTATTCCACCAGCAACATAACGGCAACAAACGCCAGTGTATAAGCGAGTATGGTGGCGACATCAAACAACTGGAAATACAGATGTATCTGAAAGCCGACACCGTTTGAGCGGCCTAGCAATTCCACGATAAGAACGATTTTCCAGATAAGCGATACACCACTACGGGTGGCGGCTGCAAAGAATGGCTGGAGCTGTGGAATGATGACATGCCGCAAACGCTTGACAGTGCCAAAACGAAAAACTGCCGCCATTTCTGCATATTCAGTCGATAAGGAACGAGCCCCCTCGCGCAGAGTGATTACCACATTGGGAATCTTGTTGAGTGCAACAGCGCCGATCGCGGCCGCCTCATTTAGACCAAACCAGATGTAACTCAGCACGATGATAACCAGTGCCGGAATATTCAAAATGAGAATAAGCCAAGGGTCGACCAACCGGTCAGCCGTTTCGTTGATGCCCATCCAGATACCGATGGCGCTGCCGACTAGCATGGCAATGGTAAACGCTGCCAGCACGCGTAGCAACGTTGCCCCCAGATGAAAGAAGAGATCGCCCGACTGCCACTCTGTTAACAACGACTCCCAAACGTCGAGCGGTGAAGGCAATGAGTTATCATTCAGCCAGACTGCCATACCAGCCCAGAATGCCAGAAAAACCAGCAAGGAACCCAGCATCCATGGCCAGGCACGATAAGCGTGTTGCGTTTGGCCCTCAGCGCCTGCCGTGCCTTGCCGGGTTAGCAACCGTGGCCCGAGTGTGTGAGACACTAGTTACTCAGTGGAGCTCCGTCCCAGTATGTACCCTCAACCATAATAGTTGAATCACCAACCAGCTTCTTGCCGCCGAGCGTACTGAGCACTTCATAGATTCGTCCGGCATCAGCAATCTCTTCGTCATGCGCGCGCGCTGGAATACCCTCCCGGAATCGATCTCGCAAAATCAACAACGCTTCGGGTGAGTCCTTGATCGCCCCCGAAGAGGACAAACGCTGCCACTCTTCGTCTGAGTCGTTCATGATCTGCTTGGTGGCGCGTGATGCCTTGACGAAGCTTGCCGCCAGACCGTCCTGACCCCATTGGTCGTCGAAGACATACCCGATGGCGGACACAGGACCGCTGGAACCCAGCGCATTGGCTGCCTCTTCGGCGCTGACCAGTCGACGAAATCCTTCTGCCTCCAGCCGAGCACAAAAATGCCAATAATTGAGTACGGCATCAAGTTCACCACCCTTGGCTTTTTCAGCCAGTAGCGGTGGCGCACCAAAGGCAATGTCATTCTCTTCTGATAAATTCAGACCATGTTCCTGAGTCGCCATGCCCTGCAGCAGCAACCAGCTTTTGTCCAGAGGCCCACCCGCAACGCCGATATTCTTGCCCTTCAGATCGGCCAGAGTGTCTATATCACTATCGCCAGGCACCATAATCGCGCCCACCGAAGAGCTATAGGGTACGAACGTCATGTTGCGGCCCTCTGAGCGTTGGCGTGACACCCACAACCAATCAGAAACTACGACATCCACCTCCCCTCCCATCAGTGCAATACGCGTGGCATCACCACCTGCGAAAGGCACAATCTCCAGCTCGAAGCCATTGGCTTCATCTAGCCCATGATGTTTCATCGCTTTCAGTTCCCAATTCACTGTGCCGAATTTGAGAACTCCGACACGCACGATCTGAGTGTCGGCGGCAAACAATGGCGAACAGAGCAGCGAAATGAATACTGCCGCGATGGATCGCATTAAAGTCTGCCGGATATTTTTCATGGTTTTTCCCGAGTAATGGTGTTCTCTTACGAGTTTACACACAAGGCCGTACTACCAGTAGTTTACGTTGTCTTGAACTTTGGTACCACAGCGACACGCAAAGCGAACGCGCATACTTGCACGCATGCAGCCATCCTTAGCCCTATACACACTCACTGGCATGTTGCTTCTGTCAACGGTGACGCTTGCGCAGTCGCTGGAACACTACGATGTGGACCAGACCACCGGTTTTCGAATGGAACGCTATCGCGCGCCGGTGCCCCTTGATATCCCGGACGCCACGACGCTGGATACGCCGGCAGCGATGACACTGCACGCACAAGGCACAGCAGTATTCATCGACGTCTATCCACCAAAGGGTCTTGGACCTGATCCGCTTGATGGACACTGGGTTATCACAGAACAACGTCAGAGCATTCCCGGGGCGGTCTGGCTGCCCGAGGTGGGACGAGGCAGCTTGCAGCCCGAGGCGCTGGAGTATTTTTCACGCAACCTGAACAGGCTCACCGAAGGCAACCGCCAAAGGGCTCTGGTTTTTTTCTGCACGGCCGATTGCTGGCAATCCTGGAATGCCACGCGCCGCGCGAGTGCGCTCGGTTACACCTCTGTGCACTGGTTTCCGTTGGGCAGCGACGGCTGGCTGGAGAATGATCAGACTCTTTCACCGGTCTATCCGGTCAACTTTCTTAACGACTCGGTAGATGCGCCTGACAATCAGGATTCGAGTCAATGACTTTGTGCTGATGACTATGCCCGAATCCACCGATATTCCAGCCTCAAGCCGTTCGGTCACGCGGCACGTCATGCACCAGCTGCTACCTGCGTTAAATCAGCAAATCGTTGGACTGCATGTGCTGACGGAGCGTCTGCTCATCGCGTTACTGTGCGGTGGACATATTCTGATTGAAGGCCCGCCAGGTGTTGCCAAGACACGCACCATCAAGCAGTTCGCCAGACTGATTGATGCAAGTTTTGTCAGAATTCAGGCAACACCAGACCTGTTGCCCGCTGATATGACCGGCAGTGACATATTCCATCAACCCAGTGGCGAATTCCGCTTCATGCCTGGACCACTGTTTAACCATATCGTGCTGGTCGATGAAATCAATCGCGCGCCTCCCAAGGTCCAGAGTGCCTTACTCGAGGCGATGGGCGAACATCAGGTGAGTACCGGTGGCACCACTCGGTTACTTGATGAACCCTTTCTGGTTGCCGCCACGCAGAACCCCATTGAACACGAGGGCACCTATCCCCTGCCCGAAGCTCAACTGGATCGCTTCATGTTCTTTGTACAACTGAGCTTGCCGGATATAGACAGCGAACGTCTGATACTGGATCAGGTCATTGCAGAGAACAGTCCGGCAATGCAGACTGTGAAACAGGTTTCCGCCATTGGCAGTGCACAGGATGTCATGGATGCACGTCAAGCCATTCAATCAATTTTTATCAGCGATGCTGTGCGCGACTACATTGTGCGTCTGACTGGCGCTACCAGGGGAGAAGGAATGGGCGCGGTGAGCGATGATGAAATTGAACATGCGGCCAGCCCTCGTGCCTCGATCAATCTTGCGCTAGCTGCACGAGCCTACGCCTGGTTACAACACCGCGATCATGTAACGCCGGACGATGTCGCAAGGCTTGCGCCTGATATTCTGTGTGGACGAATTATACTGGACTATCGCGCACGGGCCGCAGGAGTCAGTGAACGCGATATCGTGTTGCGTATTCTTGAGAACACACCGCGCGTGTAGTCTGGACTTTTCATGAAGGTATCGGACTCAAACACAACCATTGACGATTCATCGATTCAGATCAGTGTTGCCCGTTTATTGGCACTTCGCCATTTACCATCCCCTGCACATCGGAAGACTCCAGCATCCAACAGTGCCTGGCTAGGCGCTTTTACCAGCCAAAAACAAGGCCAGGGAACCGATTACGACGACCTGCGTCCTTATAGTGCTGGCGATGACATTCGCCACGTCGACTGGCGCGCCAGCGCAAGAACACAGGAGCTATATACGCGGCTGTATCGTGAAGAGAAAGACTATCGAATAACCCTTATTTGCGATTTACGTCAGTCCATGTATACAGGCTCTGTTCGTTTACGAGCCAATCGCGCAGCGATTCTCTCTGCCAGACTGCTATGGCAGGCTTGCCATGGTGGTGCCTGTGTCACGCTTGTTGTGATAACACCAACAGGGATATCGATGGTAGCACCGGGGTCGGGGCACGCGGCTGGAATAAGGGGCTGCAATTTACTGGCTGTTGAACATCAGCACATTGCACAACAACTAGCTAAGCGCAATGTCTTTCATGTCAGATCGTCTGGCAAAAAATACCCGCGCGTTACAGTGCCTTCTAAAGCACCCACCGTGGATGCCAACGCCATGGCATCTAAAGCACAAAACCGCCGCTATAGCCTGCCACTATCAAACACCGAGCATGGACCCACACTTGACGCCGTGTTGCAGTGGGCACTGACGCAGAGCGAACGTAGAACGACCCGAATCTGGGTAAGCGGTTTTGACTACACCGGTGAACACTTCTTCAACACTCTATCTACTGCCAGTAAATACACTGCGAACCTTGCTATACAAATCGATGATCCGATACTCAGCAATTGCTTGCCTGTCGGCAGATTTGCTTATCGCACACATACTATGGCGCAAGGCAAACCACAGACCACCTGCATCAACACGCAGGTGCACAAACAGAACCAGGACAAGCTTGAACAGGCACTCACGCAAACAAGACTGGCTCGCACAGAATGCTTTAATGAGCTGAAGATTCCCTACCTCACTGCAGCTAACGGTGATGATGAGGTAATCAGTGCATTACGACATGGCGCCTATCTTGTCTGATGAACGATACAACGACACTACTTGAACAGCTTCGCGATGTCAGACAACCCCTTCCACCCGAGGGCGTCTCATGGTGGCTGATTGTAGCTAACATCGGGGCAGCTGTTCTGATCATGGCATTGCTCTGGTATCGTCGACACCAGCTCAGAGCCGGCTGGCGAAAACAACTCATCAATGATCTGCGCCTGGCAAGAGAACAGCCGCCGCAACAAGCCATCGGCAGTGCAGCAACCCTGCTCAGACAGCTCATGCTTTACAGGGGCCAGCGCGTACAGTCTCTAAGCGGCGAGCGCTGGTTGCAGGAACTGGACAGACAATTCCAGACGCTGTGGTTTACGCGTGAACAAGGCAGGGTATTTGGCGATTCACTGTATCAGCCTGACGTTACCGACAAGCACACCGCCAATTTAGTACTCGAAAAACTGGAAACACTGATCAGCTCTTTACCGCCCTCAGATAGACACACGGTTGACCCATCGTGATCGGATTTGAATGGCCATGGGTTTTTATTCTGCTGCCCGCGCCACTGCTGTTTCGCGGTACAGTGCGTAGACCTGACCAGTCACTGGATATTCCTCCCGATCTTGAGGCGGCGCTTCAGCAACTTGACGATCATAACCGGCAAACCCTCAAGGGCCGGCTGCTCCTTCTTTGGCTGGCATGGTGTCTGGCACTTTTATCCATCGCACAACCCTGGTTACCCGGCGACACATCAGCTCAACCGGTAAGTGGTCGCGCCATGGCTTTGGCAGTGGATGTATCTGCCAGTATGGAGCGCCAGGATTTTGAACTTGATGGGATCCAGAGCGATCGGCTCTCCGTGGTCAAGGACGTTGCTCGTGATTTCGTCATGGCCCGTAACGGAGACAGACTCAGCCTTGTGCTGTTTGGCAAGGAGGCATTCATTGCCTCACCTCTTACCTTCGATCTCAACGCGCTATCGAGTATTCTCGATGGTGCAGGGATTGGCATGGCTGGACGTTCTACCGCTATTGGTGATGCTATTGGACTGGCGATTCAAACACTGAAAGATGATCCGGCAGAATCCAGAGCCATTGTCCTGCTGTCCGACGGCACCAACAATGCAGGCTCAGTAGAACCTGAGAGTGCAGCAACGCTTGCCCGTTCATTAAATATAAGGCTCCACAGCATCGCACTTGGCAGTGAAGATGGTGATATCAGCGGCTACGCTACTGCACAATCGGCTGATCTTGACGAAGACACGCTCAGAGCGGTAGCCGAGGCGACCGGCGGTGCTTTTTTCCGTGCCAGAACTCGTGATGACCTGCACGACGTGTATTCGGCGATCGACAAGCTGGAAACAGCACCCGTACCCGCGCCACCCATCATACTGCGACGCGATCTCCACGTATGGCCTTTGACAGCATTACTGGGCCTGCTGATAATCATGTCCGTCGCTGATCGTTCCCTAGGCTGGAAATTGCAATGAGCGATAGCCTGAGCATCGGTCCGTTGGTTCTGTTGCAACCCCTGTGGCTGCTTGCCACGCTGGTACTGATGATTCTGGCGTCATACTGGAACAACACGCAGAAAGCCAATGACTGGCAATCCGTCATGTCCCCCGAGGTATTTCAATTTCTCGGCGGTGATTCAACGCAGGGTGATTCACTAAAGGCAAAAGATACCAACTGGCTACTCTGGGCTGCAAGCCTTGTTGCCCTGTGCCTGACTCAGCCTGTTATCAGAAAGGCCGACGATGAAACCTGGCGCCATAGTATCGGCTGGATAGCCGTCATGGATCTATCCCGCTCCATGACCTTGAGCGATACAGTGCCATCACGCCTTAGTGCCGCCAGACAATCTCTCAGTGTTCTGTCCGCACAGTCAGGTGCCAGACCCATCGCCTTGATTATCTATGCCGGAGACGCCTTCCTGGTCGCACCACCGGCATTCGACAAATCCGTGTTCAACGAGCATGCCGCGCTAATGGAACACGGCATTATCGAATCGGAAGGCTCCAGCCTGGCTCGCGCATTATCATTAGCCACGTCGATTGTTGCTGACAGTGGCTTTGTAGCATCACGGCTGTTTGTGCTCACTGATACCGGCGGCATCAACACAAGCGCCATTACTGCGGCCGGCTATCTGGCCGACAACGGACACAAACTTGATGTTCTGGTATTCGGCTCTGAGGATTCACACAATCAACAGTCCCCGACCAGCGTCAGCTCAGCGCTTGCGAGAGACCTTGCATCAGCAGGCCATGGTAGCGTCGTGTTTGCCGATGGCTTTGGCAAGCTTGACTATTCACAGCTATCACTGTCTGACGAATCCAGCGCCTCAACCCACGCAGATTTAAAAGCACTGGTCTGGAAGGATCAGTCTCATTGGTTACTCCTGCTTGGCTTGCCACTATTGATAATTCAATTTCGTCGGGAGAGCCACTGATGAATCGTCATGTAAAACAGATAATGGCGATTCTGCTTATGGCTACCGGTCTGCTGAACACACCACAGACCTATTCGGCGGACGACAACCTACTAGCCTATCGACTCTTTACACAAGGCGATTATGTACGTGCTGCCGAAATATTTACCGATCCTGCATGGAAGGGACTTGCCCTGTATCGCTCTTCACAATGGTGGCGCGCAGCAGAAGCCTTTGCTCGTGCTAACGATGCCTTGTCCACCTACAATCTGGGAAATTGTTACGTACAGCTGGGCTACTATGCCCTCGCACTCGACGCCTTTCAGCAGGCGCTTTCAATGGATCCTGCGCTGGAAGATGCACAGCACAATGCCGATATCATGCGTGCGTTACTTACCAGAGATGATGAGCAGCAAGAACGCGGCGGAAGACAGCCGAGCGGCGATGAGATTGATCGCCTTGAGTCAGACAGTCCCGAAGATCAGGGCGCTCGAGGAGAAGATGGTGAAAAACAGGCCAGTGGAGGCGAAAACGCGCCGGGTGAATCAAGCGACGATGGCACTCACAGCATGGGGCCCGATGGGCAAGCTCAGGCTGGCCTCGGTGGTGAAGCCAACAAGAACAATGAACGCCCTGACGACTCCGAGGGTGAAGGTAGCGGCGCAATTGACGGGAAAGCCGCAGAACAGGAACCACAGAACGGACGCCCCTCCGGAGGCTCGGAAACAGAGGAACCAACGGCACTCGCTGCATCAGCCGGAATGCGGACTGAGCTGGAAACTGAACAGGCAACAACCCAGTGGCTTAACCGCATACAACATGACTCGCAGCGCTTTCTGCAACGACGCTTGAAGCTTGAACAAAAACGCAGAAACGCGGCTGGTCAGAGCCCACCACAAGGCGGCAGCACATGGTAATCAACAGATTCCATCAACGTATGGGCAATGCCCTGTTCCTGCTGGCTACGTTGTTTATGGTGACGCTGAGCCTGTCATCGACGACACAGGCCGCCACGGTGACACCTGGTATTACATTGATAAACGACAACGATTCCATCTATCTCGGGGATACTGTGATCATCGAAATCGAGGCAGTTGGCATACTCGATGGCGTCGATATCACACCTTTGTTCAAGGATGCAGATTTGCTCAGAGAGACCACAGGCACACGCATAGCTGTTGTTGAAGAGCGTGTTGTGGAGGTAAAGTTACGGCGCATGGAATTTCTTCCACGCCGTGAAGGTCCTGTCATATTCGGCCCCTTGCAGGGTGAGACAGACCGGGGACAGGTATCGTCAAACTCACTCACCATTAAGGTGCTACCCGCCACTAACGTACCGTGGCAACCCTCTGAAAACGATCTGCAAATCAATGTGGCAATTTCAAGCGGTGGAACCCATCGCACGAGTACGGATGCCCTCTTACCGCATATCGCCTACATCGGGCAACACATCATCGTGGATATAGAGCTTCGGCATCAGCACCCGATTGCCGAGGAGAAAATTGGCCTGCCCGACTTTGATGGGTTCGACGTACTTAAAGACTATGAGCTTCGACGCACCATCGACGAGGTAACATCAAAAACTGAAAGCGGCGATCAAAAAAACCAGCGATGGCGGGTCATTGCCTGGCGATATCACCTGTTTGCCCAACGCTCTGGTGATTTGATTATCGGTCCGGTCACCTGGAGTGGGTTGGCCATTCGATCACGAACCCAACGAGCGCACTTCAACAAACTCACCGATCAGAGGCACGTTCAGATTAAACCGTCACTGCCCGATGTCAGCTGGTGGTTACCATCTACTGCAGTGGCTCTGGATGAAAGCTGGTCCAGCGATGCACGTGAATTGTCAGCAGGTGACGAGGTGATTAGAACCATCACTCTTACAGCACACAATGTACTGGCCAGTCATCTACCGACAGTGACAATGCTGGAGAGTCGCGCAATTTCCAGCACCTTGATTGAACAGACGCGAACACAACAACTGCTTGGCGATCACATACAGGCAATGGCGACATTCCGTTTTCGTCTGGTAGCGCAAAGCCCGATACCCGTGTTTCTCGATACGGTGCGAGTACCGTGGTATGACACATCCAGCTCCATGTTGCGTGAATCTATTATCCCGGCCAGACGCATCAACGTCGGGCTACCGGATCGCGCCGATCTGCTAGCGGAGCTTGCACTGGGCGAACACTGGCTGGATACAGCGGAATTAAAGCTTATCTCATTGGCCAATCGGTTTGTCTATTGGCATGTGTCACTGGTGGTGCTGAGTGCAATTGCCTGCCTGCTTTTTTTGCGTGAGGCCAAGATTTCTATCATAAACAAGCATCCAGCCCGCTCAGGCAAAGGAACAAGCGGACTACCAGACCTTTAGCAAACAGATCGTGTTCGTGCAAACCCGATCAGCCTCGGATACTGAGCTATCCAATATTGACAATACGGGGTGAAACCTTCACCGGACGCTCTTCCAATGTGTAGACACTCAGCAAGGCATTCAGACGTTGTGCGATCTCGTTAAGCGAAATGGCTGAAGTATCGACGTCATGAGCGTTCGACTTAACCCTTTGTGCTCTACTCGTGATGCGCTCTATACCTTGATTGATATTGTCACTACCCTTTGCACTATTGCGAACGTTCTTGCTTATTTCGCGTGTCGTGGCTGTTTGTTGTTCAACCGCAGCGGCCACCGTTGTCTGGTAGTTTTCAATTTGTTCGATGATCTTGCTGATCTGGCTGATAACATGTCCGGCATTTCCAGCATCTACCTGGATCGCTGCAATACGCGAAGCAATCTCCTCCGTCGCACGCGCGGTCTCCTTGGCCAGCTCCTTTACTTCATTGGCCACGACTGCAAAACCCTTACCGGCATCACCCGCCCGTGCAGCCTCTATTGTGGCGTTAAGCGCCAACAGATTAGTCTGCTCTGCAATACTGGTAATGGACTTCAGCACATCACCTATATCAGAACTTGAGACACCCAATTGCTCAACAGTTGTCGTAGCCTGAGCCGCCAGTGAAACCGCATTCTGGCCGACCGACACAGCCTCTGATGCACAACGCGAAACTTCCCGAATAGCCTCATTCATCTGCTCCGTTGAAGCAGCAGTACACTGAACTCCATCGTTTATCTGAGCAGCACTATTCGCCAGAAGCTGCAACTGATCCGATGTATCACTGGCATCTTCCCCAAGCTCCTGACTGGTCAGGCTGAGCGTATTGGCAGCATTTGACAAAGTCTCGGCATTGTTACGTATATCACTGAAATTATCGCGCAGCGAGCTCATCATTTTCTCAAGCGCAGCACCTACCTGACCGATGGCATCATCACCGGTGACTGTGACAGGCGTATCAAGACGGCCTTTCGCGGCCCCATTGACACTCATCAGCAAAGCATCAACCTGTGTTCTTAGATACTCTGCAGCTTCGGCCTCCCGCTGCGCAAGATCCTCTGCAACTTTTCGTTGTTTTTCTTCAGCAATCTGCGTTGCTTCCGAGGCTTCCCGCGCTTCACGCTCTCTGAGCTCGCGCTCTGCAGATACGCTCTGGTTCTCTTCAAGCAATGTATTGATCTGATTTTCACGCAACTGACTAACAGCAAGCTGCATGGCTGATTGGCGTCTGTCTCTATCAATGAGTACGGCGGCATATCCCAGAACAACGCCTTGGAAAAGTGCCCACAAAACATGCCGGAACAACTGAAACCACGGACTATCCATGGCACCAAAAATTGACACGGGATACATGGCAGTCCGAAGTATATGATCAATAGCAACAGCGACGATAGCGGTTAAAATGACTTTTACATCAAAGTACAAGGCAAGAAACGCAATCATCACAAAAAAATGAAAATGCCCCTCATCACGTCCACCAGACAGGTGGGTAAATAGCAACGTAAAAAGCATCGCTGAGGTAGCAACTACAATTCTCGTAATGAGTGCTCCGGGCCTTTGCCAGAACAGCCAGGCAGGAAAAAGCGTGGCTAGCGCACCAAGACCTACGGCCATATAGACGTGCAGGTGCGGCGAACTTGTTGACCCCGCCCAGGTAGTGGGCGTCATGTAAAACGCCAGCACCATAGCCAGCGGCCATTGAATAAAAAACAAGGCAACAAATAACTTGTCGATCCTTGCATGGTAGGTCTGCTGTGACGCTCTGTACAAGGTATCGGCACTTGTTTTCGCCTGCTGTTCGAACGATGCCTCAGTGACTTTACTATCTGCTACCGCAAGATTTGAATCATTCATTGACGACACCTGAGAAAATCCGATTGGATGGGTGGGTAGTTTTTGCTTCACTATGAAGACGAACTATTGCAAAGCCTGCTGGAACTTGCATCAGTAGCTTCCTGAGGTATTTGAGCTTGTTAACGGCACCTGAGACAGCTTGAGATCATTATCTGATTCTTCATGCAGACTGCAACCGAACACAGGATTAACGCGTGGTGCCAGAGGATCAATGCCCTCATCACTCACAATGGCACTGACAACAGCTGCCCTTCCAGGATTGCTACCCATATGTCCACGGGATGGTGTAATACCACCGGCAAACTGAAGGGCACCTGATGTGCCGTACATCAGTACTTGTCCGGATGTATAGGCACCGAAGTTACTTGCTATTCGCCCGTCAATATCAGCATGCATCTGTGTTCCGGGAAGCCGGGCTGCAATGTTCTTTAACTCGGAGGCAGCCCACACGTCAGGCATGGACGTTGTCTGTGCAGGCTCAAAAAACAGTACGTGTAAGTCAACCATGCCGTAAAGCTGATTGGTGATGGATTCAAGCTCCCAAAGACTTGAGCGGGTGCATGGGCACAATGGATGTGCAAAGAGGACAAGCGTAGGTCTGGCAGGGTCTGGCTGAATCATGTCTTGCAGACCATCAGGCCAATACGAAGGGGCAACACCACTAAGCCCCTGCTCAGTGCCGTAGTCTGCCATAGCAAACAATGCAGCACTCACCAGCATTAGCCATACCGCTGCCACGATCCAGAGAAGCTTGTCCCGTCTTGCGCTCAATTTTAATCCGGGCAGACATGTCGGGTCGACACCATTGTTAGTGGCACAGAGCAAACGGTCTTGAACGGATGGCGCAGAGACAGGGTTACATGAAAACAGACGATTTCACGTTGAAAGTGCAACCACTCATGGATCGATTTGTACTCCAGCGTCCGGATTCACGTTCTTCTGGTGCTAGTGTAGTGTGATCTTCAAACGCTTCAAACAGAGACCACCAAAACGCCCTCAGCAAGGCGCTGTTCGCAGGCAAGGTCGGGATCCTTGTCAAGAACAGCAACGCGGCGGAGGGTGTTTTGGTGGTCTCCCGAAGGGCGGCTCGTCCAGGGGTCATCCGCGTT
>JBGCGC010000075.1:0-62137 GCA_045110475.1 Granulosicoccus sp. | reverse complement strand
ACTAAGGTTCTTATCTTTGAACTACCGCTTTTGACATATTCTCAATCTGTTTTTAATATTTTATATTTGATGTTGAGTTATCTGATAGAGCTTAGAATAGCTTCTATTCGATTACTCAAACAACGTCGTCATGTGGGTATCCACTACTGCTATTTCGACATTAACTAACGTATGAAATTCGAGGACTTACTATGAAAAATATAGTATCAACCATGGCAGTTACACTTGTATTGTCAACTACTTTCG
Organism: Granulosicoccus sp.; assembly: GCA_045110475.1. Lineage (GTDB taxonomy): Bacteria > Pseudomonadota > Gammaproteobacteria > Granulosicoccales > Granulosicoccaceae > Granulosicoccus. The sequence goes on along the minus strand of JBGCGC010000075.1, from coordinate 61,891 downwards.
CCTTTGCTGGTGATACAGGGAATACACCCGGCCCTGCAAACGTGTTAAATATACCTATCAGCTCAGTGCAGCTAACAGAAGAAGAATTGGGTGCGACGCGTGGTAAAGCCCAAGATAGATTAACAACCGTCTTTGGCAGGCACAAGTATTGCGAAAGTCGAAACGGCGAGGACAACTGTCCGATTCTTACTAGCCAGCTAAATAATGCCTACGATGTAGAGTTTGAGGCACATATGAATTATCTTAGTCGTCCTTGGGACGAAGGTGCTCGTCAAAATTGGAAGGACAATTACTGATGAAATTATACAGTTGCTGTTTTGTATAGCATAAACAACTGTAAGTATTGATCGAAGACTAACTTTTTTAACCCATATCATTATGACTTCTTGGTCGGTTTTATTAGCCTTCGGTCAATACATTTCAAGTTCCTGTATGAGAAATCAGTAGAACAAGTCCCATATGGAAAAATATAGACTTCAATCTGATTTTTTTTTGTAAAAACGCTTTATCTAGAACTACTAAGGACAGAGAAAATTAATCTCAGTATCAGGAAATCTCTCCTATTCTATCAAGCCACTATCATCGATTTTCAATCAGGGACGTTGGGGCTGTGAGCTGGTTTGCGCTTCTAACACCCCGAACGCGCAGATCACTAATATGAGGAATAGCACAAGCGCCGGGCGATAATGGTATAAGTTGAGAATGCAATACGAGTAAAGCCCCACAGTAATTAACGATTGCTGTTGAAAACGACAGTGTAAGTTCAACATAAAGAATCTGTGCGTGGTTATTTAAAATAACTTTACGACTCTCGAGATTGCAATGTCGGATCGGCAGTTCATGTTCTGACAAACCAACGGAAATATTCACACTCTTCGCGTCATTTTATACAACGACACGGTAAGCTTTAAGTGTCTATTTTGCGCTTAATTGCTATCACTTTGCTATTCAGACATAAAAAGGCAGCGAAGCCGACGCCTGGTCTAGACGCAGATTTTTCCAGTGTACTTACAGCGTAGGTGTACACAGGACGAAGCCTATCAGTCAAATCTGTCTGGCCTCCAGCATGTTTCCATCGTCTGTAAGAAAAAACTGCTAACAGCAAATACTGTCTCTCTTTCGAGGTATTTTATTTTTCTGGTCAAGTTGCCAAGCTATGGTTGCCTGACACACATTCCATTATTTTCGAACAACGATTCCAACAAAAAAGGAGTCTGAACTTGCCAGTCACTCCCCCTCCGCAAGGCCCGCAAAACTCGGCTGCTGACAATGCCGACAATACGCGCAGGGACGAAAGCACAAGAACTGGCATGACACGCTCAGTACGTTCAACAGCGTACACTAATCCACAACCGCGGAGCAGACACCCACAGCAACAAGGAAATCGAACTCTGGATTCGCGCAACGTCACAGTTGCAACCCAAGTGCAAATATCCCAAGTTCCAATACCAAGACACCCTAGCGACCACCGTCAAAGCCAAACCACCTCCATACAGTCGTCTGAAGGACAAATCCCCAGCCTAACTATACCGGATACTTATTCTGGCAGAGAACCTTCCGCCGATCCGAATGCGCGGGCATCCCACTATGCAGCGTCTTCAAATGACTCAGGAACAAATCCGCATTCCCAACAAAACAATTGGGCTGAGCTAACAGTTTCACCGAACATCACCAACACCACACCTGCCTCAGGCCTGACTCGCTCCAATAGTGAGGAAAGCCTTGCGTCTGTTGATAGCTTTTTCGGACACAGACCGGGGATCTCCAATCCACCCGATACGCTGTCTACACAGATTACAAAAGTTGATGCATTAGAGGCTGGCGCATTCTTATTCTTGGTTGAACAAGCTGCGGCGAAATCATTTAATGTTCATGCAAATGCAACTAATAATACTGTTTGCCTTAATTTTGTCACCGATAAACTTGTTGAGAACGGTTTCCATTGTTTTTCCATTAAATCGGAAGGTGTCAAGGTATTTCAACACGCCGACAATGGTGCCTTTGTCACAATATGCACTGATACCGACCTGCCCTCCCATATGCTCCCATCATGGTCCGAAGATGTTCTGTTTATGGGTAACCACAATGCACATGTGCTTGAAGAAGAATTCACAAGAGAATTCAGTGTCGCTGATTTAAAAGAAATCAGAAGGGAAATTCACACTCGGCGAAAAGATGCGTGGATCACATTGGGGATATCTGAACCGCTGGCACACAGCATAAATATGAGCACGGGTAACCGCTATCACTACGACGCCAGGAAAAGTGCAAATGGGCCAGACTTCGACATACCAAACACGACACATGTTTTGAGTGCACGCACAGAAAGACCACGCGAAATTGTAAAAACAAGTTCAATAGCGGCCTCCATAGAGGGTGGAAACTATCTATCTAACGGTGCTAAAAGAGGTGAACGCGTACATATCATCGGACTCGACTCAGTCAGCGCCACTCGATTTCTGATGGAACAAAAAGCGGCATCGATATCAACCACTAGAGGCCCAGCACCGAGCGTCACCTTTTTAGAAGCACAAAACCAGATAAAAGACCAACTGTATTTGAACTCCTCTGACAAAGTGGTTTTCGTAGAACAGCCTTCGTTTCATATTGACATGTCAATGTTGTTTGTCGGACCAAACGAGGTGGTTTTATCAGATACTACTCAGTTTGTTCAACTAGTGGAATCTGAACTAACAGAAGAATCGATCAACAAAGCTAAATTGGAGGGCAGTGTGGCCAGAACACTTGAGGAAAACGAAATCACTGTACACCGCAAGCCGTGGGCCAGCCCATCAGCCAGCAGCATGAGTTGCTTCAATGGCGAGTTTGTCGCATGCTCAAATGCTGACAAACGAGTACTCTTTCTAACAAATTCTGCCTTTGGCATAGACGACGTGCACAAAAATGCGATTCACGCAGACATCATTTCTTTTTTCCGTGACAGAGAAATCGACGTCGTTTTCGCACCTGAATACGAATCAAGAGAGTGGCTTACAAACGGCGGAGGAATAGGTTGTAAAACTAACATGCTGCATAGTTGACTTAAAATTCAACGGGAGCTCAACTCAAGCTTTGTCGAGTCATCAAGCACACGTACATGGGCTTCGTTTTTGAGCAACTTGTGCCACGAATTTCGGGTTTTGGTCAGTATTTTTATGAGACCGATTTGCTGACGCGGACGGTTTTTTCAATTCCAGACTCAGCCATCGTTCTTCCCCAACCCTGAATCAATCGCGAACCGAATCAAGGCGGGGGTGGAACGCAGGCCAAGCTTTTTCTTGATATTACGTCGGTGCACTTCAACCGTCCTGGCGCTAATTCCAAGCGTATTCGCGCTCTCCTTGTTTGATGCACCCTTAGCTAGCAGGTCCAGTACCACTGTCTCACGGTCAGTCAGGGATTCCACAGGATCACTGGCCTTGTGGAGCATGGCATCGGCAATTGCCGGGCTGTAGTAGATACCACCTGAATAAACCGCTTTGATGGCATTGAACATCTCTTCGGCAGACGCACTCTTCAACACATACCCACGCGCACCGGCGCTGATAACACTGGTCACGTATTCACGGTCATCATGCATACTGAGCACTAGTATCAGGATGTCTGGGTAGATATCAAGAATGGATTCTGTTGCCGATATGCCATTCAGGTTGGGCATGTTGATATCCATAAGAACCACATCAGGGTTAAGCTGCTCCACCAACTGCAACGCCTGACGCCCATCACCAGCTTCGCCAATCACTTCTACCTCGTCAGATCGGTTCAGGCGCGCTATCAGCCCATCTCTCACTAGCGGATGGTCATCGACAACCAGCGTTCTGATAACTGTCATACGTGCATGCCTGAGTGCTGATTTGCGATGTTGAGGTTACTCCTTGGGATACCGGCGACAAGCGTAGTGCCCTCTGAAGTCGATTCGATAGTGAACACACCGTTGTAGTAGCCGATCCGCTCCGACATACTGCGCAAACCCAGCCCAGTATCTGCCGGTTCAGTCACCTCGGTGCTGAAGCCGTCTCCATTGTCGGATATTGTCAGCCTGTACCATTCATTTCTGGTTTCGAACATGACGGTTGCTGACGTGGCATTGGCGTGCTTTTCAATGTTAGTTAGCGCCTCTTGTACGATTCTATATAGTGCTGTCTTGGCGGCGGTGGGTAACAGATTCCTGAAAGGCGATTTTTTGAAAGTCACATTGATTCCGGTTCGCTTGCTGAACGGATCGAGTAATGCCTGCACGGCTGTCATCAAGCCGAGATCATCGAGTATACTCGGGTGCAAATCATGCGAAATTCGTCTGATTTCAGTCAATGTATCGTCAATGTGAGACTCACTCGTCTTGATAAGCGTGCGTGTGTTTTCCAGATTTTTGTTAATGCTCTCGTAGGCTTCTTCCAGACTGTACTTTGCCACAACCAGACGCTGACTGATCCCATCGTGTAGCTCACGTGACACCCTGCGTCGTTCTTCATCCTGTGTGTTGATCACGCGCTTGTTCAGTGCCTGCAGTTTGCCATCAGTCTGTTTTCGCTCCGTAAGCTGGAAGAACTGGCCAAATGCAAATACCGACGCTACCGCCACTGCTGCAATTGCGATAATCATGTAAGAGGTTGCGCGTATCTGCGCGTCAAACACGGTATTGATGTTACCGACTTGTTTGTCCAGATCATCAATATAGATTCCCGTGCCAAACATCCAGTCCCAATCGCCCAGCATCTCCGAGTAGCCAAGTTTCTTGCCAACCTCTCCGGATGAAGGTTGTTCCCAGAAGTACTCTGTAAAGCCACCACCAGCCTGAGCTTGAGCGATTAAATCCTGAATAATCAGCTTGCCTTCGCTGTCTCTCAGCTCCCACCACGCCTTGCCAATACGGTAAGGTTGCTTTGGGTGCACCAGATTGACCCCATCGCTGGTATAGGCATAGAAGTATCCGTCACTGGCGTAGGCCAGATTGGTCATAACAGACTTGGCCTGTGCGTACTTTTCAATGTCCGACAACGATTGATCATTAACGATGTGATCGATGGAGGTTCTGGCCAACTGCGTGTAATTGACAAGTTCGGCCTTGCGGATATCAAGCAAGCCCTGATGGAACACACTCGACTGTTGCTCAAACAGCCGGCGTGTCTGAAACTCGACAAAGAACGCGACTGACAATAAACTGAGTATTGTCGGTATAACCGTGATCAGTAGAATTTTTTGTCGTGCAGTCATGTTGCTCAACTTACCATAGGCTGACGGCTTTTGAACTCAAGCCAAAAAATTCAGGAAACCATAGCATTGTTCCTAGTATCAGAAGCTGTATCGCGATAAATGGCAATACCCCCTTATAGATATCCGTTGTCCTGAACCCTTCTGGTGCAACACCCTTCAGGTAAAACAAAGCAAAACCGAATGGTGGCGTCAGAAATGACGTTTGCAGGTTCATGGCAACCAGTATGGCAAACCACACAAGATTGATTTCAAGCTGTTCTACCACTGTATAAACCAACGGTAAAACGATGTACGAAATCTCGATGTAGTCCAGAAAAAATCCCAGAACGGTTATCAGGGCCATCGTAAAAATCAGGAAACCCCATTTCTCACCAGGGATGCTCAATAGAAGATGCTCTATCTCCTCTTCTCCACCCGTGTAGGAAAAACCCATGGAGAAAACCGACGCGCCAAGTAGAACTGTGAAAACCATAGCGGTTATCTTTACCGACTCGTGAGCACTGTCCCACAGCATCGCCAGATTGAACTTGCGATACAGTAATGCCAGACACACGGCACCCAGGCAACCAAGTGCCGATGACTCGGTTGGGGTTGCAATACCAGTAAATATCGATCCCAGAACAATCAACACCAGCGCCACGGGCGGCAAAATGGCTTTCAGCGCATTGGTAATCTGCCGAGCACGGCTCACATCCACATCAAGATCGAGAATCAACGGCGTGGAGTCGGGATTCAACCTGGCGTAAAGCAATATGTACACGACATAACATGCCACCAGAACAAACCCGGGCACCAGCGCGGCTCTAAACAGATCGCCCACCGGTACGTTAAGAACATCACCGAGCACAATGAGCACAATGGAGGGGGGTATCAACTGACCCAGCGTGCCAGCGGCACAAATTGATCCGGCGGCCAGTCTCGGATCATATCCGTACTTTAGCATGACGGGTAGAGAGATCAGACCCATGGCCACCACACTGGCCCCTACAACACCGGTCGATGCAGCCAGTAATGCACCGACCAGAACAGTAGAAACAGCAAGCCCGCCCCGAATGGACCCAAAAAGACTCCCCATAGATTCAAGCAGCTGTTCTGCCAATCCGGTGCGTTGCAATATGAGCCCCATGAAGACGAAAAGTGGAATGGCCATAAGTACGGTGCCGTCACCGTTATCACCCATCAGTGCATATATTCGATAGGGAATTTGGGCAAGTGATGAGGGATCGGCAAATACGGTAACAAACAGAATGCCCACACCAGCAAAGGTAAAGGCTACGGGATAGCCAAACAGCAGCAAAGCCAGTGCCAGTAAAAAAATCGATACACCGATCATTGTAATTCTCCCGACATTAGCCGTCTCGTCCGTATGACAAACCGACATCTATCAATCAGCACAGACACACCGCTGAGAAACGTCAGGAAAAACGCCACGGGGATTACGCTTTTGATAACCCATCGATTATTCAGACCGCCGGGGTCCTGACTCCGCTCTCCGATACCGGTGGTAAAAAATTGTTCTACGAGCCCAGTAAATGTTGTCGCGTGAGTACCGAAACTATAGGACTCCATGGCGAATACGGTTCCTACATAAGTCAAAATGACTGCAAACGGCAACATGAATAACACTGTACCGACGATATCGATCTTCGCCTTGGTTAGCGCTGTTCTTGATTCATAGACAAGATCCACTCGAACATGGGAGTGGGTTCGCACGGCATAGGCTATGCCAAGCAGAAATATGCTGGAATATAAGTGCCACGATAATTCTTCCAGCCCGATCGAGGACTTGTTGAAGGCATAGCGCCCAATAACATTGAACGAGATAATTCCCACAAGCACGATAAGCAGTAGCGTTGCCAGCTTGCCGGTTGAATCCAGAACAAAATTGATTATACGTTCGACATGGTCGATCATTAGAGTAACTGCACGAGTTGGGGGGGGTAGCCCGGGAACTGCCCAGGCTTTCAGGAATACACGGGCCACGCCAATGCTTGCCGGCGCGGCAACGTGCAGGGATTACGGAGTAGGCAAACTACTTACCGATATTGTTTAGGTAAGCCTGATCACCGATGGCTGTCCAGGCGCGCGCCGCGTCCAGATAGCTGGATTGAGATTCGATGATACGACTGGCCATCTCACTTCTGGCGGCCTCTGTTTTCAGCAACGCGCTATTGGAATCACGCAACGCCTGGATAACATCAGCCGGAAAGTCACGTACTTCAATGTTGGGATACTCGGTAGTGATCAGCCCCCAGTTCACGCTACTTTCATGCTGAGACTGTACAGTCATGTTGAAGCCAGTGAGTTTTGCCGCATTAAGCAAAATTGATCGCGCCCACGTTGGTAGAGAATCCATCGTCTTTTTATTGAAGAAATACATCAGCTCAGTACTTGGCTCATGCCAGCCCGTGTAGTAGAAAGGCGCTACTTTGTGAAAACCCATGCGGAGATCCAGCGATGGGCCTACCCATTCCAGCGCATCTATGGTCCCGCGTTCCAATGCCTGAAACAGCTCACCTGCAGGAATGTTTGTCGGCACAGCACCAACGCCTGCCATGACCTTTCCACCAAACCCGGGAATACGCATTTTCAACCCCTCAAGATCGGCAACGCTTGCAATTTCTTTGGAGAACCAGCCACCCATCTGCATCGTGGTGTTCCCACCTGTCATGACCTCGATTCCGTGTTTGGCATACACCTCGTTAGCGAGTTCGAGCCCCCCACCTTGATGGAACCACGCGTACTGCTCCATTGCCGTCATGCCAAAGGGCATCGTGGTGAAAAACAAGGTGTCAGGGTCCTTGCCACCATAGTAATAAGATGCTGATTGTCCAATATCATATTGCCCCGACTTGACGAAATCAAAAATTCCGAATGCGGCCTTGTGCTTGTTTCGGCTATCTACCTTGATGGAAATACGACCGTCTGACAGGTCGCCGACCAGTGCTGCGTACTCGTCAACTGATGTGCCAAAGATCGGAAATCCTTTTGGCCATGAGTGTGCCAGCTTCAATTCAATATCTGCCGAATGTGCCAACGGTGCACACAACAGCGCTGCAATGCACAACGCACTTTGAAATATTTTTCTCACTTCCCTCTCCAGATGAATGGTTCGCTTTAGCCACCGATGTGTGGCGGTCGCTATTTAACCGGAACAATCAAATGAAAACTATTGGGAGTAGTAGGTAGTTTCGTGTGGATAATACGCGCTTGCACTACGTGATATTGCGTAGACATCGCCCTTCATCAGGCACCGTACTGTGTACGACTATTTTTCGTTTGTGTTGGTCTAACCTCGCACAAACAGGTCGAAGCGGTAATTCACACCAACCGCTTGTTCGTATCTATCGAATTGTTCTTGTGTGGAAGCCAATAAGATAACCCTGTCTGCCATCATTTCAGGTAGTCACTGAATATCACAAGGGTTCAATACGTTTCTAGAAGAGCTAGTGTAGTGTGACCTTCAAACGCTTCAAACAGCGGTTTGCTGAGCGCGTTTTGGTGGTCTCAGTTTGAAGCGTTTGAAGGTCACTCTACACTAGATCGGCAGACAGCATCCAACTGGCAGACATGCGCCCACCATGCGATGACCAGTCAGGCTTTGGCTGTTTACAATGATGGACAACTGCGTACAAAGGCTGAGCTGCCTTCTTCGCTTGGTGAAAGCACAGCACTCGAGTCCTTGATGATGCATCGACCATCTGATTCCTTGAACGTGATATTCGGCGCATCACTATAGACCGCCTGCAACATGCATTGCTCAAGCGAAAGTGACCCACTGACAACCTGTGTAGCGTGATCCCAGTTGGAAAACAGCGTTTCACCACCTGTCCAAAACTGGTTGTCGTCCTGTTCCTGATAATCACACTGATGAAAATGCAACGCATACACTGAGCCTGTGCTACCAGCACCCCCACCCATATTCACCACTATCTGCCCATCGTTCCGATGCTGATCAACTATTGATATCGAACGACCAAAACGTTCCTCAAAAGCAAGTGGCAGATCAAAGCCTCCCTCTTCTGCGTTGATGCGGGTAAATGTTCTGATGGTTTTGTCTTCGTTTAAATACAGAATATATCCCACGCCATCGTTGTACTGATTAGCGCTCGATATGAGATCAGGTATCGTATCTCCGTTTAAATCTCCCGCAGCTACAATGGCATGACCAAAGTGCCCCCCCGTTGTACCATTGGCATTACTCGCCAGAGGGATCGTCTCATTGAACTCACCCGTCCCAGGGGCTATCCTGAACTTATCGATCACCTGATGTGTATCTTCGTCAAGCGACAATATCCAGATTGCACCGAGCCCATTCTCTGATTCAAATGCCCCTACTGCCAGTTCCGGGTTGCCATCATTATCCAGATCACCTAATAACGCTGACTCACGACCGCCAAAACTGTCGCCATCAGTCAAGCCCGTACCAAACCCGCCCATACCTTCCCCGATAGTGACCACGCTACCACTCGATACCAGAGATGTTTGATCAAAAAACAAAATACGTATACGCCCACCGCTCACGGCGCCGGGTTCAGCCGCCACCAGATCAATTCGACCATCATCATTTAGATCACCAATAGCGCTCAGCCCTTGCCCGACAATGCCCGGATTGCTGACCATTGACTTAACGGTTCCATCTGATTCAAGATGCAAAATATAAATCGTCGGAACGGGTGCCGCAGGTGCCGATACGGCGATATCGGGAATATCGTCACCGTTGTAATCACCTATGCCTGCAACTCCATAACCAAAAAAACTGCCGGCAACCAGCTCATCACTAAAGCCTCCTTCGAGTGCGGATATTTTCTGATGCGTGTTTACACTCCCATCGGCATTCATAAACAGAATGTACGCTGCACCTGCATCAGTTGCACCGTCATCATCTGAGCGCGCACCGACAACCAGATCTATGATCCCGTCGCCATTGACATCTCCCGCGCTGTCGTGATCTCGCGCGAAGCGATCACCATTGTCAAGCTCTGCAACCAGCCCGCCTTCGTTCCGTGAAATTCTAACAAGGCTCGCCGGTTCAAACGCCTGCACTAACTCAACGGCAGCCGGCGATGGCTCAAAACCGCCTGCCTCCTCAGCAGACGACAAAACTTCATCTCCAATACTACAAGCTGGCAAATTCAGGGTAAGCGCCAACGAGAAAACTACGCTAATTACTCGTTTGTTGTTCATCTGATTCCTCTGTGATCTTGAAAATATCATGGGACTAATCGTGCTTCAGGCAACGAAGATCAGACTAACGAGACAATGTGTAAACAATAAGACACGCATAGTCTGCGCTTGAGGAAATATTACCGAGTGAGTCTGAGGCAAAATCGGCCTTCTGGAATCGAGCAGCAGGACTCTATTCGGGGTACAGACAGGCGCAGAATCTATGCAAAGCTCAAATCACCTAATCCGCCTTTCCGGATATCCATTATCACCAGAGATACAATACACGCAGCGTCGGTCTATAAATAAAGATAATTTATCAATTTTCCAGTTAACTAAAAAGTATAACATCAACAGACTTGAACAATCACAGCAACCCGATGATGCGTCCGCGCTATGTTGGTATCCCAACATTTTTTCGGGCGCCCCTGCGAGAATCACTCGACGATGTCGACATAGGCCTCATCGGTTTGCAGTTCGATGGCGGCGTCACCAGCCGTCCCGAATCCAGACATGGGCCCAGAGAAGTTCGCAACCAGTCGACCATGGTTCGTATGAAAAACCAGGCTACTGGCGTTTCACCTCACGAATTGTGCTCTGTTGCAGATGTAGGTGATGCCTGGGTGCCCTCGCTGAAGTTGACGCGGCGGTCAATGCAGAAGAGAACATCGTGTTTTTCTGCTACTCGCCTCATCATATGTTCTCACTGCATGAGCTGGTTATGCTTAAAGAACCTGCCCACGATGAAGCACAGTGGAATGTCCTACGGCCGACTGATGATCCTGAATGGCTGGAAAAATCCAGCGCAGCGGTTGCCTGGAACACAGCTCAATTACACATTCACTACGCTACCTCTCTAGAGAGTGATCAACCTGAAGCTGCCGCGATGCTGGCGAATGTCGCTCTTGATACTGACACCGTGTCGGCCAAGACCTACGCATTGGTAGTGGACAAGGTAGATCCAGCCGAATTTGTAGCTCAATGGGTTTAAGAGAACGTAGAAATCGTAGACAGCTGATTGCAGTAAAACAGGTCATCTCCAGCCCGCCAAATCTGTGCATACGGGTGTTCAGAAAGCACGACAGTGTCCTGGATACCCGCCTTCGCAGGAACGGTGGCTGAAGGTCAGAATTGTCAGCACCTTGGATACTAATTCCTGTACAAGCGACTATCCAGAAAGCAAGGCACACCTGATTTACCACTTATCAGGAATGACGGTTCGAAGCAATTAGTTATTTTGAAAAATTCAGTAAGCGCCTTACACATCATTGGCTCTACAACTAGAAAACTCAATGACTGAAGATGTCGTCGTACTAGAGAACGTATGGAAAATTCTCGGTGATCGTGCTGATGAAGCACTCAAAGCCGTAAAAACCAGAGGGTTGAGTAAAACCGAAGTGCTAGATGAGTTTTCCTGTGTGGTAGGCATTGCCGATTGCTATTTTAACGTTCGCAGAGGTGAAATTTTTTGCGTCATGAGACTGTCTGGCTCGGGCAAGTCCACGATGGTGCGTCACCTTAACCGCCTAATAGAGCCTACAGCCGGCAGCATAAACATGCTTGGCAAAGATGTACTTGCCATGTATGCATCGCAACTACGCGAGCTACGAGCACGCCATATTGGAATGGTGTTCCAGCATATGGCCCTACTCCCACACCGGACCGTGCTGGATAACGTCGGTTTTCCTCTACAGGTACGTGGCGAACCAAAGTCGCGCCGCTGGGCAATTTCGCAACAGTGTTTGAACAAAGTGAACCTGGATGGTTATGAGGACTCTACGCCAACATTGCTTATGAAAAGCAATACCTGCGATGGCGCGCCACTCCGGAGAAAGTCCCCTCAGGCACTAGTCGTAATGGGCTCGGGTTTGGTGGTCTTATGCTTGTGGCTATCTGGCCGCTAACACTGTTCCGATTTACTGTATAAGAGCCCGATAGCAAGCTATCCGCACTTACAGGTGGTTTTCTGGGCGACAAATTGCCCATCTCCGAATTTCCCGTCGGACAGGAATATCTGGCTGTTTTCGCAAAATACGGTGATGCAGGTTTTGATTGGTTAGCGCTGCATTTCAGCGATTTTTTCGACGGTATTACGGCTGGAATTCGCACCGTGCTCGACGGGCTTGAAGTCGTCCTGATTGACACTCCGTGGCCTGTCGTCATGGCTTATCGTTTAGCTGGTGTACGGGTTGCAATTTTCGCTGCAGCATCCTTGATCTATCTTGCCTTTGTGGGACTATGGGAATTGTCCATGATTACCGTTGCCTAGATAGGAGCAGGTGCTTTTCTCTGCACTATCATCGGTATTCCACTAGGTATCTGGTTTGGCAAGTCGAAAAGAGCCTATTCCATTGCCGAACCAGTTCTGGATTTCATGCAGACCATGCCCGCATTCGTTTACCTCATTCCAATCATCGCTTTTTTTGGTACTGGCAAACCACCAGGTGTATTGGCGACCCTGATATTCGCCATGCCTCTAGTGTAGTGTGACCTTCAAACGCTTCAAACAGCGGTTTGTCCAGGGGTCAGCCGCTAGGCGCGAGCTCGCAAAGGTATCGGGTATACCTTGAGAGCGAGCAACAACGCGGATGACCCCTGGACGAGCCGCCCTTCGCGACACCACCAAAGAAGCAGCCGTGGCATTTGGTTGCTCCAAATGGCAGTTGCTTCGTAACGTTGAGTTGCCGCTGGCTTTGCCTTCTATCATGACGGGTGTCAATCAAACCATTCTCATGTCTTTAAGTGTGGTGGTTATTGCTTCGCTGATTGGTGCCGAAGGTCTAGGGGCATTGATACTCGAAGCACTACAATATGCTGCGAAAGGTCAGGGCTTGCTTGGCGGAATCGCCATTTTACTGTGTGTCATGGTTATCGACCGGATTGCGCAAGGTATGTATCGGCGTAAGGTAGAAGGTCATTAGTATTATTGTTCGTCTGATACGACGATCCCGGAGATAATTTCAAACACCATTGCGGCGGCCGGCCTTCCCGAAGAATCTGGACTGGGCGTCCCCGTGGCTTCATGAAAAAACAAGGCTAGAAAAGCGTACTCCTTTATCCAAACTTCATATTCTGTTGGCTTTCTCCACAAATACAGAGTTACTATGAACGCATTCAGGATTCGTTTAAAAAAATCATGACTGTGAAGCGACGTCGTAGATCCAAACTCAGTGCTCGGGAGGCCATGCATGCCAAGCGTGCCCTTGGCCCAGAGGTCAACCCCTGCCCACCCGGCCCGGCAGGTGGCCAGTACAAACCTCTATCAGAATCAGACATAAAAAAAATCTACGCAACTGCGCTGAGAATACTTGCTGATATTGGTATGGCAGAAGTACCCGAGCGTCTGGCCGAAAGAGCACTGGATTGTGGTGCATCGTTAAACGATCAGGGCAGATTGTGTTATCCGCAAAGCATGGTCGAAGATATTATATCTGGAGCATGCAAGCAATTTGTATTCTATGGTCGTGAGTCAAAGCATGATTTTGAAGTGGGTGGTGACGGTGTGTATTTTGGAACCGGCGGAGCTGCTGTACAAACAATGGATCTGGATACTCACACCTATCGTGCAGCCACTTTGCGCGATCTGGCTGATTTCACGCGACTAGCTGATTCACTGAATAACGTGAGCTGGTTTACCCGATGCTGTGTTGCCACCGACATCAAAGACATCCACGATCTGGACATCAACACCGCTTATGCCCTGCTCAAAGGCACCAGCAAGCCTGTCGGAACCAGTTTTACAGTAGCCAGCACGGTTGATCCAATCATAGATATGTTTGATATAGCACTTGGTGGTAACGATGCATTCCGGAAGCGCCCTTTTTGCAAGGCGCATATCAGTCCAGTAATTTCACCCCTACGCTATGGAGAAGATGCATTTGAAGTTGCACTTGCCTCCATACGTCGGGGCATGCCGCTCAACGCTATAATTGCGGCGCAATCCGGTGCAACAGCACCAGCGACCATAGCCGGGATGCTTGCGTCTACATTAGCAGAAACACTGGCTGCCCTTGTCATGGTGAACGTATTCGCACCTGGCTATCCAGTCATTTTTTCCAATTGGCCGTTTGTCATTGATTTGCGTACAGGTTCATTTAGCGGTAGTGGCGGAGAAATCACTTTGTTGAATGCAGCTTCCGCGCAAATAGCTAACTGGCTGGGCTTGCCATCAGGCGCTGCCAGCAGCATGAGCGATGCAAAAGCTGTGGATGCCCAGATGGGTCTGGAAAAGGCCATGTCATCTCTAGGTGTTGGACTGTCTGGTTGTAATATGATTTATGAATCCTCTGGTATGACGGCCAGTCTGCTAGGCGCATCCTTTGAAGCGATGCTGATTGATGATGAGATGCTATCTCAAACCTATCGGATACTTCGCGGCGTTGAAGTCAACGAGGACACCCTGGGTTTTGATGCAATAAAAGAAGCTGTTTATGGCGAGGGACATTTTCTGGGTGGACAGCACACCATCAACGCCATGCAGCGTGATTACTTTTGGCCGAGTGCACTATCGGACCGACAACAACCGGCTGTCTGGGAAGAAGATGGTGCTAAGGATATGTGGCAGAGAGCTAATGTAAAAGTAAGGCAGATACTCCAGAATCATCACCCTGCTTATCTGTCAGATGAAAATGACAGAAAAATAAGAGACTACTTTAAAATCTTGCTGAACTAACCGCATGAGCCACCAGAGTTACGGACAGATAACAGATCCTTGCCTGCGTAGATGCCATGGAGCCATCCCTGAACGGAGTCGTACCGTCTAATCATGATTACATTGACTGATATTTTGGCCTACACCCTGGCATTGGGTGTGGCAGCTGCCATTCCGGGCCCCGGCATAACGGCTCTAGTTGCACGTAGCGTGGGCTCAGGTGTTCGCGCAGGCTTTGCCATGTTAAGTGGGCTTATAATCGGCGATTTAATGTACTTGTCTTTTGCTGTTTTTGGATTAGCGGTAATTGCCAGCAGTTTCAGCGCATTGTTTACTTTCATACGTTGGGCCTCCATTGCGTACTTGCTCTACCTTGCATGGCAATTCTGGACCGCAAAACATCACGATATACGGGACGATAAAAGTACACGAAGTGAGCTTGCCTCAGCTGCGACATCGGGTCTTGCCATTACCTTGGGAAATCCAAAGACTATTGCGTTTTATCTGGCACTACTCCCATTGGTACTTGATCTGAGTAATATCACGGTAGCAAGCTGGGCTGGTGTTTTGGTGCCGTTAACAATTCTGGTTTTGTTGCTCGTCGGAGGCGCTTTTATTCTCGGCGCTATTGTCATTCGTCAGATACTATCAAGTTCACGAGCACAAAAACGCTTACATCGCGGAGCGGCTGTAGCGATGGCTGGTGCCGCAGGTACAATGATGTTTCGAGAGCTTTAGTCTGACGGTTTTTCAAAAACGTTTTTGAACGTAAACGCTGCAGAGCCTGGGCCATCGGATTTCAATACATCGAGCTTCTGTTTTGCCTCCGATGTCGTTGGCTGATGACCTTTTGGTACCCACCAAAGTACCGTGTATGCATCACTCATTCTCTCAAACCATTCTTTACGACGGCTCATCACTTGTGCATGGGCTGTCTTGTACACGTAGTTGTGTAAATCTTCCACCGATTCCCAAACTGATAAATTTACAATCACGTTATTGTCAAAATCGTGTTCCAGATCGGTTGCATCGCCTTCGTTGGTTTGCAATCTCCAGACAAAACCGGGTGATTGATCAGCGATGCCATTGATACGGTCCAGATTAGCCACAAAATCTGCCAATACAGGTGAATCCAGAGGTGCTACCAACGTTGCGATGTTAAGTTGTGCAAGTTCCCACGCCATTAGACAAAGCCCTATAAGCCTGGATTATTCATGAAGCCACGGGGCTGCCTTCCGCGTTTCATGAATAGTCCAGACCCCTATACAGTTGTGAAAAGTGATGCTTAGATTGTACAAGGGTTCTATCTATGAATGTCTCCAACCTCTCCACTGAATGCGATGCCTATAGCTATCTCAACGTAACCGCCAGCTTTACCAGTGTGACCATTTTGTCGAGGTCCGTGCTTGATGAATAGCGTTGTATTATCCAGCGCGAATTTTTTGACCTGTCAGGATGACTTGTGGATTCGGCAGGCACCGTCAGTTTTTCTTTTTTGATAACAGCAGGCGTTAAGCGAATATCCAGTTCGCAGTCAATACCTGCACCTGTCTGGAAATGTGCCACTTCCTTGCCTTTGTAATTTACCCCCAAAAGCTCCGTCTCCTTGTACCGATCAACGGTAATGTCGGGAAGCCGTTCCAGTTTTATAATAAGTTGTTTTTTGAGTTTTGCCATCAAGTTCTCCAAGTTCTGTATAAGCCTGTCTCAGATAGTAATTTCTGTTTATTTCCTATGTTTCGAGGAATCGCTAAGTTGGTAAGACAGAATTTTTCCAGAGTTTTCGTCCGTAGGCGAAACTGCCCCCAACTGTCCATGAGCTAACTTTTTTCACGTTTTCTATTGGCTGTCGTTTCAGGACGTTACGATCATTTGTGGAACATTATGTCATTGAACAGTCCAGGCTAGGAGCCTGCGCAGCCGGAGGTGGCCCCGCAGACTCCTAGCGTAACTTAGCACCGGATTCCAGCAGCAACATACATGTCACATACCATTTACTTCATTTCACATCCTGATGTTGAAATAAACCCTACTATTCCTGTCACGCAATGGCCTTTGTCTGCACGTGGGATTACGAGAATGACAACGGGATTGCAACTGCCTTGGATCAATAGCATTACCTCCGTGTATTGCAGTGCTGAACGGAAAGCCCTGGATGGGGCTGACATTCTTGCCGATCATCTTAATCTACAGTATCAAGTGCTTTCTGATCTTGGTGAAAATGACAGATCGGCCACCGGGTATTTAAAGGCTGACGAGTTCGAACGAACCGCTGATGAATTTTTTACATCGCCAGATACATCCATCAGAGGCTGGGAAACAGCACAATCAGCTCAGGATAGAATAGTCAGAACGGTTCGTCATATTGATACTATTGATGAAACCAGCGGCACAATTGCCATTATTTCACACGGCGCTGTCGGCACATTACTGTATTACGCTTTGGAAAACGAGCCCATCAACAGGCGTTGGGATCAGCCAGGACAAGGAGGTGGAAATTTCATGGAGCTACGCTTTTCCCCTTTCACTCACTGTGCCTGGTGGAAACCGATTGATTGACCAATACCAAGGACAAGTCCGAACCTATTGGAAATAGGCTCAGTCAATTGTGGAACGGTGAGTTAACTTACGCTGTTATCGATGGCAGGTGGGTGACAGTTTTCATACGTGTTCGGAACTAGCTTTGTTGTTTCTCAACACGTTTTCAAAATCGAACTGACTGGCATCCCGCACGTTCAGCTGACGGATGAACTGTGAGTCTCGTAACTGTACATCCACAGAGACCCACTGCATGGATTAACCTCCTTTATCTATGTTTGTCATGAGCCGAATATACACCTTTCCACAGGAGGTTACATTTACACTGCCACCCAGTGCATCATTGGCCTAGAATAGATGTATGGATACCGTACCATTCCGGCGATGTCGGCCAACACCTGAGCGACGTCATCTGAAAATCAACAATGAGACGATTGTATGAGACGCCTACCGGTTTACCTTCTAGTGGACACTTCAGGCTCTATGCGGGGTGAACCCATAGAAGCTGTCAACAACGGAATTAAAAGTCTGACGGCCACACTCCGCCAGGATCCCCAGGCTCTGGAGAGCGTTTTTCTATCCATTATCACGTTTGACGCAAAGGTTAAAGTAGTGTGTGAATTAACACCGCTTGAATCGTTTAATGCGCCGCCTGTTACAACACCAGACTCTGGGCCGACACACCTTGGTGAAGCCCTTGCTACATTGTCCACAACCGTCAAACAGGATGTACGTAAATCTTCCGATAGCCAGAAAGGAGACTGGGCACCCATGTTGTTTGTACTCTCGGATGGAAAAGCCAGCGACCGGTTGGCATTTGATGAATCCATTCCGGGAATTCGTGCAGCAGGATTTGCCAGCATTGTTGGTTTGGCAGCTGGCCCAAAGGCTAACCCTGATGATTTGAACAAATTCTGCGATCATGTTGCGGTCATGGAAACCATGGATGGTCAAAGTTTTTCCAAGTTCTTCCAGTGGGTATCAGAGGCCATCAACACCGGCAACCGTGGTGTGGATTTAACCAAGACCCTGCCCCCTCCCCCAGACGAAATCAAAGTCGAGTTCTAGCATGAATTGTTCATGAGGCCATGAAGACACCCAGTGCAGATTCTGCCGAAAGGCTGGCGCACCCGCTACTCAGGCTGTTTTTATAAGAGAGGAGTTTCTACCATGCGAAAGCTACCTGTTTTTCTTGTTATTGATGTATCCGAATCAGTCGCTGGCCCTTTACAACAATCCATAACCGAAGGCATGAAGGCCATCGTCACCGGTCTTCGTTCTGACCCACAAGCGCTTGAGTCTGTGCAGCTATCGGTTATCGTCTTCGCGGGAAAGGCAAAGGTGCTGGTCAACATGACAGAGCTGATCAATTTTTACCCGCCCAGTCTGCCCATTGGTGGTGGAACCTCAATCAACGCAGCGCTAGAAACACTGATGGGTGAAATTGATACTCATGTGGTTAAAGGCACTCAGACTAAAAAAAGCGACTGGAAGCCGATGGTGTTTCTGATCACCGACGGTGTACCGACCGACAACCGTACCGAGGCTGTCGAGAAATGGAAAGCAAAGTACGCTAGCAAGACAACCCTTGTCTCCGTATCTATTGGTGGAGGTGCCGACCACACCTTGCTACGCGAACTGAGTGAGAACATTGTTGTTCTGGCAAATTCATCCTCTGACACACTGGTTAAATTTTTCCAGTGGATCAGCCAGTCAGTAGCCGTTCACAGCAATGCACTGGCCGATAGAAAGTCGGGCACAGGTGTTGATCTGTCCAAAAACCTACCGGAAGGTGCGGTGTCACTCACTAAAGTAGAAGCACCTTCAGCGGACGTTGATGAACGACTGGCTGTGTTTGTTGCCAAATGCCAGCACAACGAAGCGCCATATCTAATGAGATTTGAACGAATAGGCCCAGCTAGCGATCTGTCGCGCTATGCCTTGCGCCAGACGCTTCCGTTGACGCAAGACTACTTCGAGCTTTCCGATTCCGTCGCATCGCCCACCTCTACCATATCTGCAGCAAGACTTCAGGGCCATGCTGGCTGCCCTCACTGCGGAACCCCCATTGCCATGGCCGAATGCTCCTGTGGCAAGATGCACTGCATTGACGGCCCCGGTCTTGCGAATTGTCCGTGGTGCGGTGTCTCGCAGAATTTTGTGCAAGCTGCAGAGGGATCCACTGTCGATTTTTCGCGAGGCGCAGGATGACGTTACCCAAACTGCCGACATCAACTGACATATCGAAAGATAGCTGGTTGCAAGGGCACTGCGTTAAATCAGGTCGTGTGGGCGCAAGTTTCGACAGTGAATTATCACTACCCAGCGGCTTTGTTATCGAACGTGAAGAAGGCCTTGCAGTACTGGATCTTGCGCTTGATCGCAATGCGCGACGGGTTATGGGCACACCGAACAAATCCGGTGAATTTGACATTCTGCTTCACGGAATACTAGAACCTTCCGGCAAACGTTCAACTGTTGTGTTGACGCTGAACATCAACCCTGATCCCACAACTCTCTGGAAAGACATTCCCAGCGATCAAAACGGTGTGTACGCACGACCAGACACCTATCACGATTTTCTCGTGAGCACCGATGAGATGGCACTGTTCACAGCTAGCAGGCGGGGTCGGCGCCATGCTCACAAAGGCGACTATCGCGATGATGCTAGCTCCATTCGCTATTGCGACAAGACCGGCTGGCACGTCGCCTGCGTTGCTGACGGTGCAGGTAGTGCAACATTTTCACGCGAAGGGGCACGCATTGCAGCCAACACGATGACACAAATGCTACCCGACGCCTTGTCACAACTGGATTCAACTGCGTTCAATGAAAAGAACCCGGCGCTATGCCAATGCATGGTCGACGCAGCCAAGGAGGCGGCAAGACTCATCGAAGAGCAAGCCATGTGGCAAGAAAAAGCTGTTGCCGACTATTCAACCACCGTGATTGTCGCCGCCGTCAGGAAAGTTGGCGCTGAATGGCTATGCGTATCCTTCTCCGTCGGCGACGGTGGCTGTACCATCTGGGATGCCGAGAAATCAACACTGATTCCCATGAGTCTGGCTGACAGCGGTGAATTTGCCGGTGAAACACGCTTTCTGGATAGCCGGATACTCGCTGACACTGATCAATGCATGAACCGCCTGTTCGTGTGTAAGGTCCCGATGTTTACTGGTTTTTTTCTCATGACCGATGGTGTATCAGACCCATGGTTCGAAACCGAATACGCCATGCAGGATGCAAGTAACTGGACAGAGTTCTGGCACGGTCAGCTTGCACCACTTTTTCTGGGCGAGCAAGCGGAATGCTCCAATCGAATACTCAAGTGGCTTGAGTTCTTTGTCACCGGTGAGCATGACGATCGTACGATTGCAGCTTTCATCCCGGGCACCAGTCAATCAACTGATGAAAAGGCTCCGGAGGTGGCTCAGACATGCAATCCATAGTGACTGATCGGGGAATCACACTGCGAGTCGAGGAAGAAGCATTTGCCTCTGGCACCATGAAGGATGTTCATCGTGTTGAAGGGGGTGAAGATGTTCTGGCGGTATTTCGCGAACCATTAAATGATAAAGGTTTGGACAGACTGCAAGCGCTGGTCGATGTCTATCGCTCACGAATCATAGACGGTCCGGGCGGTGACGAACTAGCGACGCTGTATCGATGGCCAAAAGATACCGCCACATTCAAAGGAAAAACGGCGGTGCTGGTGCCGGTTTTCGACAAACGTTATCTTTTTGAACACGGCTCGGTGGGCAATGACAAGCTGTCTATTCGCGGCAAGGAAAAGCAGGGCAAATGGTTCGCCTCGGCCTATCACAGAAACGTCTACCTGCACCCTGCAGAACGCGGACACTGGACAGACTCCCTATCCATCTGTCGCAGAATTGCTCAAGCTGTGCGTCGCTTGCACGCTGGTGGTCTTGCACACAGTGATCTAAGCTATCGAAACGTTCTGGTGGATCCCGGCAGTGGATCCGCCTGCATCATCGATATCGACGGGCTGGTGGTTCCGGGCAAATATCCACCCGACGTTACAGGCACTCCAGACTTTATCGCCCCGGAGGTAGTGCGTACGCGAGAGCTATCTATAAATGATCCGCATAGAATTCATCCCAGCATCGAAACGGATCGGCACGCGCTGGCGGTGCTGATTTACCTGTACCTGACTGGTCGCCACCCGCTTCGCGGAAAAAAAATACACGATTCAGAGGATGCTGATCGAGACGAGCAATTAGCTATGGGGGCAAACGCGCTGTGGATCGAACACCCAGCGGATCATTCAAACCGCTCAGACATCGAAGAAGCACGCGACGGTGAATTGCCATGGATTGATGCCGAGCGACTATCAAGCAGTAAACTATGTGGACCAATCCTTGAAGCACTATTCAACACCGCCTTTATCGAAGGACTTCACTGCCCAAATAATCGTCCTACAGCCGAAGAATGGGAAAGAGCTCTTGTGCAAACCAGAGACATACTCATCCCGTGCTCCAACGATGAATGCTATATGGGGCACTTTGTTTTCCTGAATACCACCATCGTCAGCTGCCCGTTATGCAGCACCCGTTACCAGCACTCAATACCCGTGCTTAATTTTTATACCAAACGCACCGGAGGCACATTTCGACCGGAAAACCACCAGATGGTCGCCATCGAAAACAAGGAAATCATGTCCTGGCAAACTGATCGATTTTCGTTTGACAACGAGCGACTTGAATCAGAAAAGCAACACTGTGTCGCAAGGATAGAACGGGATGGAGATACCTGGTCATTCCTGAATGTATCGGGTGAACAGATGATGGATGCCACCAGCAACGAAACCGTCACCATCGGTCAACGCGTGGAGCTATACGAAGGTGCCAAGATTCTATTATCGAAAGAAGATGGCTGCAGACTGGCATACGTACAGATGACGAACACCTGAGTAAAAGTGATACGTACTCATAGCAGCACGCAAGCGCGTTGTCGCTCTAAGTATTCACCCAGAGAATCGGATAAATCGGTGGCCGGTGAAAGTCATTGCAGTATCTGGAGCAAAACTGGCACGTTCTAGTTCTGTTTGGTAGTGTACGCAATACTAGTTATCAGTCGCTTAAACCATTGCAGGAATAATCTCATGACGCGGATCAACCCTACCTCAATCGGTGACATCGAAATCATCGCTTTGACAGACGGCGCTACTCAATTCGGCACAGAACTATTCCCAGGAACTGAAAAGCGCATCATCGCTGATATCTTAAGTAGTGCGAATACAGAGACAATAGACACAAACTTCAACGCATTCATCGTCAAATCTGGTGGCGATACGATGCTTGTGGATGCTGGAGTACGTGATCTGTTCGGAGAAACCTGCGGATTCCTTGGCGATGCCTTAGCGGAAGCGGGTATTGCGAATGACGACATCACTCACCTGTACTTTACTCACCTGCACCCTGATCATATCGCCGGTGCAATGACGCAGGACGGTCAGGCAGTTTTTGCCAACGCACAAATGATGGTTTCACAGGCAGAGCACGCCTTCTGGACCAGCGAAGTATTCACTGATGAAACGCTGTCACAATGGCAGGGTCTTGCACGGGCCAGTATTGCTGCGTATGCCGGCCGTACGGAACTCGTAGCAGGCGGTGATAGCCTGATAAATGGCGTCACAGCTTTGAATCTTGCAGGCCACACACCTGGCCATATGGGATTTCGCGCTGATGATGGATCCGAGAGCTTTATTCATGTCGGTGACATTGCACACGCACCAACACTGCAGCTGATAAATCCGGATATCAGCATAGCCTTCGATATTGACATGGATGCCGCCCGCGAAATGCGCAAACGTACGCTCGATATGATCGCTACCGATGGCGTAAAAGTGTCAGGTGGCCATTTCCTTCAACCCAACATTGGCAGGCTGGAACGGTCGGGAAAGGGATATGTGTTTACGCAGTGCTAAAAAATTAGCTTAAGGTACAGGCAGCTCCATCGTCTTGTTGTCGTTGAACTTGATCAACAGATAGTCGAAATACCCACTTATTTGAGTAACGATCTAGCTGGCAAATGGCTTCACATTGCTTTGAATAAATGCCCGTAGTGCCGACTGACAATCGGCTGCTTTTCAATACCGTCAAGGTTAAGTATAAGCTTTCCAGTTTCTTTTTGGCAGCAAACAAGTTCGCTACGGGATGAGTGTTGGCGCTACCGCCTGGCACTCATGACCACTGGCTATCAGCTGACGATGCAACCCATAGCCACAGGGACCTGCCTCATAGCAAACCTCTAGCACCTCGCCCTGGGGATTGATTGTCTTGAGCAACGCACTCACCGGCGCCGTGGTGTGCTTGATCGTACCGTAAAAACGCGCCCTGGAGCGTCCTGCATCAGCGATAGAGACGGCAATGGTGTCCTTGTGCATATCCAGACCGACGTACTTGACCGACGTACTTACTAAACTCTCTCATGACCTGTCCTCTCAATTATGGCTCTGTTATTGGGGTGTCCATCTCAATGATAATCCACGACTCTTGAGATGGGCAGGTCACTACATAATGTCTAACCTGGATTATTCATGAAATCGCCAAATCCTTCCGCATCCCCTTCGTTCGTAGCGAATTTCGTTCAGTCGGAAATACAGTCTGTATTCCGCTCCTTCACGAAATCCGCTACAAACAAAGGGTCTGGTGAAAGGATGTGGCGTTTTATGAATAGTCCAGGCTAGGAGTCGTTTATTCGCACGTTCCCAACAGCAGCAAAAATTGAGAGTTAGTCACTTATAACGCCTGCTTGATATTCGCAAAATTGCTCGTAGTGCAAGTTAACCGACGCTGTTGCAAGTTGAACAATTCCTATATTTGGCGCTTCTACCCCAGGCTTAAATGTATCCCAGGTCCATTCAGGACTTGGGGGTGGCGCCTGAAACAACACAGACCGCATCGTCGAAAAAGGAATACCACCAATAGAGCCTGATATTGCGCGGTGGACATGCCCGATAAACAAATACTTCACACAGTCGAACTCTGATATTAGTTCAAGCAAGGTTTGTCCGTTTTCCATATTTTCCTTGTCTTGTGTTGGCAAACCCAGAGACATTGGTGGATGGTGCATAAAAATAAAAACAGGCGTGTTAACGGCTTCTTTTAGCGTCTCATAAAGCCATTCTCTGCGAGCTTTACATAATTCTCCTGCATCTGATCCAACCTTGAGGGTGTCAAGGCAGATGACAATTCCCTCAGGCACTGCCAACTTATACTGGATGAAATTAGTCATACACAAATCTGGCAACGGAAGAACCTCTCGAAATATGGCCCGATCATCATGGTTGCCAACCATCGGATAATACGGAACACTAAGCTTTTCTAGCTTGGCCTTCACACCTTCATAGTCTGAACATGTGCTGCGATTTACCATGTCCCCAGAAATAATGCACATCTTTGCATCAGTATGATAGGTATTGATATGATCTACTGCTGCTTGAAGTCGTAGCCGAGGATCGTGCCCTAAAACGTCACCTTCTTGTGCAAAATGTGGATCTGACATCCAGACTAGTTTGTTCATTTTATAGCTATTACCAAAAACCACACAAAAAGCACCCTCCGTTGCAAGGAATAAATTTCCGAGTGTAAAACTGAATAGGGGTGAACGTTTCAATTGTACGTCACGGTAATTTCCTTGAAAACATGCGCTCCGCATGATTTATTCTCACAAACCTGTGCTATTTGGCGAAGCTTCGATACAGTCTACGCGTATAGATTGGCTTGCCTCTTTTCATGTCGTTACTTCTACTATTGACACTTTACCTTAACCCTAGTGATAAGAACCTGTCTAAGGACGACATTTGATTTGACTTAACCCTGTGTTTTCTTAAACTGCGCATAGGGCAGCATAGTGTTGTCAGACCACCACCGCCAGGCCATCCGGCTTGAGATAGCCACTTGTTATGGAGCACAGATGAAGATCTTACGTAAATCAGCGATTTGCGCCGGCATTGCCGCCGCCTCACTATTAGGCACAGCCACACAGGCCAAAGCTCAGGAGCTCGTATTCACGCCAGGCGAAGGTGCATTCACCTGGGATAGTTACAACGCATGGGCGGCCTCAGCGCCTGACTTGAGTGGCCAGAAAATTACTGTCGCAGGGCCTTGGTTGAACCCAGAGGATGATTTCTTCAGAAGCGCACTGGCCTATTTCATTGACGCTACAGGTGCTGAGGTAGTGTATTCCGGATCAGATTCCTTCGAGCAACAGATAGTTGTTGATATTGAGGGCGGATCAGCTCCGAACATTGCCGTATTTCCCCAGCCCGGACTAGCTGCAATTCTGGCATCCAGTGGGCATTTATCGCCGTTGGGCGATGAGATGGCCAGTTGGGTCAGAGATAACTATGCTGCAGGACAATCCTGGGTAGACCTCGGCACCTACGCAGATCTTGACGGTGCTGACCAGATGTTCGGCTTCTTCTATAACGTCAACGTCAAATCACTGGTGTGGTATGGCCCCGAGAATTTTGAAGACGCAGGGTACGAAGTGCCTGATTCAATGGAAGCATTAAAGGCATTGACCGATCAGATTGTGGCTGATGGTCAAACTCCATGGTGTATTGGCCTGGGTTCTGGTGCAGCAACTGGCTGGCCAGCAACAGATTGGGTGGAAGATATGATGCTTCGTACACAGACCCCTGAGGTGTACGATCAGTGGACAAGCAACGAGATTCCGTTCGATGACCCAAGGGTAGTAGAAGCTATCGAAGAGTTTGGCTGGTTTGCACGTGATGATAAAAAAGTTGCGGGTGGTGCCAATGCCGTTGCCTCGACAGATTTTCGCGATAGTCCGAAGGGTCTGTTTACTTCACCACCTCAATGCTATCTGCATCGACAGGCATCATTTGTACCGGCGTTCTTTCCAGAGGATGTTGAGTTTGGTTCAGATACTGATTTTTTCTATCTGCCGGGGTATTCAGGAAAAGATCTTGGTAGTCCGGTATTAGGCGGTGGAACGCTCATGGCAGTGACAAGTCCATCAGATGCAACATTCGAATTGATGGAATTTTTCAAGCTACCTATTGCACATGAAGTCATGATGGCGCAGACAGGATTTCTGACACCACATACCGGTGTAAACGCCGACGCTTACAAAGACGATACGCTGCGAGGTTTAGGTGAAATTCTTTTGGGTGCAACTACTTTTCGATTTGACGGTTCCGACCTGATGCCCGGTGGCGTGGGGGCAGGTACCTTCTGGACTGGCATGGTGGACTACACCGGTGGTAAAGATGCCGCTGAAGTTGCCAGTGACATACAAAAGAGTTGGGATGCGTTGAAGTAGTGAAATAAATACTAGTGTAGTGGGCGGCTTTCGGTTCTGGAAGCGCCCACAGACCCTGATATAGGGTAGTGATTGTCACTGATACCAACGTATTCACAAGCTCGTCGAATGCTGATCTAGTAGTGCCATACCTGCCCTCTCACCGTCATACCCACACCCACTATCATTTCTGCGAAGGCGTAAGTCCAAACCCGCTCAGAATGGGCTTCCACCCCGAACAGGCTAGTGGATAGTAGACGGAACAAAGCGCTGCCATTTTGACGGAATTGCGAATTAATAGACATTTGACGACAAGTCGCTACTGATCAACACGCCACGGCGGCTATTTGCCGACTTAAGAACTGTGAAAAACGCAGACTCTGCAGTACACTCCTCGGCGAGTATTTGCGATAGATCTTCACGAGTGTTTCAACCTTTGGTTGACAGCAACAGGATGTGACTCGATTTGTCGTGCTGTGCTTTTTTAAATACACATATCAAAAACGCTAAAAAACCTGGAGCATCACCATGCGAAGAACATTCTTGAAAACCTTGCTTGCAAGCACTGTCCTGTCACTCGGGGCGATGGGTTCTGCCAGCGCCGAATTATCCGGCCCGGTTAATTACATCATTCCATTTGGCCCGGGCGGCGAATCCGATATCAGCGCACGCTTTCAACAGCCATTCTTTAAAGAAAAGTTCGGTGAAGACATGGTGATTTCCTATCAGCCGGGTGGTGGTGGTGCTGTGGGCTGGGCGTCATTGAATGGTCTTAATGGCGATGGGCAAACAATCATGGGCGTTAATTTGCCTCATATTGTCATCAAACCCGCGCAGAAAGACGTGGGATTTACCACGGCGGGGCTAAACACATTTCACTGGTTCCACTTTACGCCTGACGCCATCGTCGTCGAGGCGAATAGTCCTTATCAGACACTTCAGGATCTGATTGATGATGCGAAACAAAATCCGGGTGCTGTGACCATGTCCGGTTCGGGCAAGGCGTCTGCGAATCATCTTGCACAAATCAAATTTGACGCCATGGCCGGCATTCAGACAACCTACGTGCCGTTCAAGGGAACGGGGGCTGCCGTTACCGCACTTCTGGGTAATCAGGTCAAGGCAGAGTGGGGCTACTCTACTGTTGGTGCCACGCAGGGCGAAGCGGTACGTATGTTGGCTGTAGCGATGGAAGAGCGGCATCCATTGTTCCCTGATGTACCCACGTTTAAAGAATTGGGTTTCGACATGA
This sequence comes from Granulosicoccus sp., assembly GCA_045110475.1. Taxonomy (GTDB): domain Bacteria; phylum Pseudomonadota; class Gammaproteobacteria; order Granulosicoccales; family Granulosicoccaceae; genus Granulosicoccus. The sequence continues at coordinate 33,779 of JBGCGC010000075.1, read as the reverse complement.
TCGGTGGTGCGTATCGTGGAATTGCACTTCCTGATACGGCGAGTGCAGAGACGACGAAACTGTGGAGTGACATGATCACTGAAATCAATCAAGACCCGGCGTTCAGGCAGCAGATGCTCGATGGTGGATTTGCCATGCTTGATGTCGGTGTTGACGAGATGGATGAGTTCATGAAAGCCCGAGTAGACGAGTATCTGGCAGATGCCAGAGCAGCCAAGCTTATTGACTGAACACTAGTGGGTCACGCGGGTAATTCGGTAACAGACATGTCGTTTCCACCGTCGTCAAAACAAGGCAGAAAAGCGACGCGTATTGGGTATACGGGGAGCTTTTCTAACGCTGGGCTGGCGGCGGTGGGGACGAGTGTGATGACGAATTACCCGCGTGGCCCACTAGCTCTACTTCCCACCGCTGACAACGCTATGAGCGAGTCACCAGGTTCTGCTCATGTTATTCAAAAAGAGTTATTGAATTGTTATGGACTTTGGTAGCTTTCTGTCAGCACTGACCCCACTGAATCTGCTCTTTGCATTGTTCGGTGTGGTCGCTGGTACGGTCATCGGTTCTATCCCGGGACTCACGGCCACCATGGCGGTGGCCGTGCTTGTGCCGATTACCTTCAGTATGGAACCGGCGTCGGCTCTCATACTGCTGGGTGCAATCTATACCGGAGCAATTTACGGCGGTGCGTACGCTGCGATTCTTCTCAACACACCGGGAACACCGTCTGCCATAGCCACCACCTTCGACGGCTATCCCATGGCTAAACGCGGGGACGGAGATCTAGCCGTCGCACTTGCCTGTTTTGCATCGGTAACCGGTGGGCTGGTGGGCGCATTTGCGCTGTTATTTCTAGCGCCGCCGTTGTCCAGAGTAGCTCTGGCTTTCGGTCCTGTGGAATACTTCTGGCTCTCCATTTTCGGTTTGTCACTGATTGCTTCGCTATCCAATGGCAACCTTGCGAAGGGGCTGGCAGGTGGGGCGTTGGGGCTCATTCTGTCCACGGTCGGTGTAGCTGAAGTCTCTGCTGATATCCGGCTGACGTTTGGTAGCCAGACCATGATTGGTGGGTTTGGTGTGGTTGGCGCATTGATCGGTCTATATTGTATTCCTGTGCTTATAGACCTTGTCGCGGTACCTGAGCGTCACCTCAAAGTAGATAAGGGTGTGCAGTCTGTGAAGATCATGGACGCGTTTACGCTAGCCATGAGGTCCAAGTTCAATCTGATTCGTTCCTCTGTCATTGGTACGCTTGTGGGCATATTGCCAGGTGCAGGGGGATCGGTCGCCGGGCTGGTTGCCTACTCTGAGGCGAAACGAAATGCCAAGCCTGATCAGCGATTTGGAGAAGGAGAGCCCGATGGCATCATTGCAACCGAGGCATCCAATAACGCTACCGTTGGTGGGGGATTTATTCCCACCCTGGTGTTGGGCATTCCGGGGACACCGCCGGATGCCGTTATTCTCGGCGCATTATTAGTACAGGGTGTTCGCACAGGGCCTGCCTTGTTTCAATCTGGTGGTGGTTCTATTGCCTATACGTTTATCTATGGATTGATTATTGCCACTGTATTAATGCTTCCCGTGGGGTTGCTAATAGGCCGATATGCTTATAAGTCCATCGTATCGATTCCAAAGGCAGTACTGGTTCCAACAGTTGCCTTCATGACGATCATCGGCACATTCTCCATTCGCAACAGCATATCGGACGTTGTCATCATGATTGCCTTGGGTGTCTTCGGTTGGGTTGTTGGCAGATTTGGCTTCGCAGCATCCCCCATCGTGTTGGGCCTGATCCTGGGCCCGATAGCCGAACAAGGATTTGTACAGGCCTGGATTATCGGTTCAGCTGTAAACGATCTACCAGGTATGTTTTTTGGACGTCCTATTTCACAGGCGATTGTTGCGTTTACGGTACTTTCTCTGCTCTATCCGTTTATTGCAAGTCTCCGAAAAAAAAGAGCTGCAGCGACCTCAGAGGGTGAGTCATGACGCCAACATCAGATAACGTCAAAGGCTCTACGACAGGTTCTCTCATTGTTGCAGCCTTGCTTGTTGCCATCGGATTTATCACGCTGTACGACACCACCTCATACAGCGACGTAGATTCCAAAGTGTTTCCACGCGCAGCTGCAATACTGCTGATTGTTTCGTCAATCATTTCTATCATTATGACGTTACTGAAGCCCATCGCTGATGAAGGCTTTGGGAACGGCGTCTGGTGGCGTCGAGCTCTGCTGGTCTGTGCGATGTTAGCAGCTTGCATAATCATGCCAAGGTTCGGTTTCATTGTGGCCAGTGCTGTGGCATTTGCAGGAGCGCTGGTTGCTGCTATGCATGATCAATGGCGCATGTCTAACCTGCTAATGTATTGCCTTTCGGGAGCGGTAGTTGTTGGCGGGTTTTACGCCTTGTTTAAATTTGTGTTGAGTGTCCCGCTACCATAGAGAGAGAGAGAGAGTTAATCAATGCAGAAATTATTTTGATTTTTTTAAAGTGAACTCATTGGGCCAACCAACTCTGGCTTCAGGTTGAGGCAAATGTCTTGAATTTGGAGTGATCGTTACTCTTAAAAAAGTATCACCCATACCAAAATCGTAAATTGATGTGGCTGCACCTGCGGGAATCTATGTAGCAAACTGCCCCGGATGAATTCGCGGCTCAATGAATGCAAAACCAGTTAGTTCAGGCTCGCGTGTGTTACCGGTACCCTCGCATTCTTCAACCCACGTATCCGGATCCGTTGAGTTTACTTCTATACCAAGATCATAATCGGTTGCTGTCACGGTGACTTTATTAGCAGGAAGAGCCTGAAAATCAACAGCCGTGTAGCCATCATTACTACAAAGTATCTTCGACACGATACCAAACACCTGAGTATCTGGAGTGTTGGCCTATGCGGAAAGGCTAGAAAAACCAGATTCCTGACTGCTTCGATTGCTCAGTAACGGTTCGTAGAACAAGCGTTTAGAGTCTCACTATTTGTATTCTTAAAACTCGTCTGCGTCTCCATGCACCACCCCAACAAGGCCGTGCGGTAAAAGAGCCCCGCAGGCTAGTCGTCAAAACATTTGCGTATCAGTCGTACACTAAAACGGACTGAAAAAAGAAAAACGATTGACTCAGCCCTCCAATAGCGTCATTCTAAACATACCGATCGGTCTGTACGCAATAAAGAACTGACTATGCACGATAAATCAATCCCACGGGTCCGAGATGCCGATCGCACTATTTCGTTACTCAAACAAGCCACGATCGAGCAACTTATATCTAACGGATTTGCCGGGCTCTCCATCATTCCGATCCTTAAAAAAGCCGGTGTTTCACGCGGTGCGCTTTTCCATCATTTTGAAAGCAAAGACAAACTGATCGCAGCGGCATTCGACGACATACTTAAAGAATTTGCCAGCCGAATGCACGAAATTTCGCATCGACTACGCAACGGCAATATCAATCAGGAAGAGTTTGTCTCACAAATTGGCGATGCGTTTGCCAGCGACCTGTTCATTGCATCGATGGAAATGTCACTGGGCATTCGTGCTGAGCATTCATTGTCTGAAGCAGTGAACGATGCCATTGCCAATTGGCGTATGGAACTGCTTGCATTCTGGACTAACACTTTCGACATCCCCGGTTTAACACCTGCCGAGCAGACAACACACTGGGCTATTGCATCGAATGCCCTCCGGGGCCACGGGTTTACAACATCTTTTGGACTTGAAGCTTCCGCAATAGAACACATGCAAAGCGGTTTCTACAAGATTTTTCTAAAAGGCGTCACGGTCAAGCCGCCTTCTATAAATGAAGTATTGCCCTTTCGAACACCCTCGAAAACAACGTAAGGAGAAGACAAATGAATAGCTATAAGACGACGTTATGTGCCGCACTCGCCTGCGCTACAGTGATACCAGCCATTGCAACTGCGCGTGACTCGATAACGGCTGCGACTTGGTTACCACCACAACATCAATATTCCCGATATCTCTACACGCATTGGGCTGAGCGTCTTGAGCATCATTCCGGTGGTAAGCTTACCGCTAACGTGGAGTTGGGCTCTGCTCGTGTAACCGCAACAGGTAATCTTTCAGAAATCGCCGACGGCCTTGCAGATGTGTCCGGACATTTCGCACAGTATACGCCCAGCGACTTGCCAGTCTCCAATGCTGTTGAAGAACTTGGAATGACATTCGACGACCCAAGAGTCATCATCGCAGCTGCTACCGAATTCAATATCAAAGACCCAATGCTGGCAGCAGAATGGGACAGCCATGGTGTCGTCTTTGGTGGCTCGTATGCCACCAATCATTACAAGCTGATCTGTAACAAACCTATCCGCACTCTACAAGAGCTCAAAGGGGCAAAACTCAGACTCCCCGGGCGAGCACCAGCTGAATGGGCAAACTCTGCGGGTGCAGCAACAGTATCTTTCAATACAAACGAACAATATGGTGCTTTAGACAAAGGCGCATTGACGTGCACCACTACCACTGCTGCTGACGCCTATGTACGAAAGTTATACGAGGTTGCAACGCATATCACAGATATGCCAATCACCTTGTTCTGGGCCGGACTGGGTCACGGATACAATCCTGACGTCTGGTCAGACTTGACCGTCGAGCAACGTCAGGCAGCACTATACGCTGAAGCGGACGCCATGGCTGCCCTTATTGTTGATGGCACCCTGATCGAGGAAAAAGAAGCTGAAGAAAATCTAAAGGCTGAAGGCGTTACCTTCCACACACCCGAGGAAGATCTTGCCACTTCGCTTAAAACGTTCCGCGATGCTCAACCTTCCAAAGCTGTTGCCATTGTTCAAGACACTTTCAAAATTGCCGAAGCCGAGGCACTGCTTGGTCGATTCTCGGAGACAGTGTCAAAATGGGAAGGATTGCTGTCAGACGTACCTGTCGAAGACAAAGATTCGCTAGCCGGATTAATACGGAGCGAAATCTACGACACACTGGACTTATCAACGTACGGCGTTAAATGATCTAGCTCTGACATTCTAGTGGGTCACGCGGGTAATTCGGTAACAGACATGTCGTTTCCACCGTCGTCAGAACAAGGCAGAAAAGCGACGCGTATTGGGTATACGGCGAGCTTTTCTAACACTGGGCTGGCGGTGGTGGGGACGAGTGTGTTGACGAATTACCCGCGTGGCCCACTAGTCATCTGATGGGTGGTCAGGCTTGCAGTGTAATATTTCTAAAGGCCTGACCACATCAACGAGACTAGGAGAATAGCCATATGGAAAAATTCTATACAGCTCTGGAGCGTTTTGCACGCATGCAGCTTGCTATAGCAGCATTGGCCATATTCGCTATTCTGGTCGCTATTTCGTTGGATGTCATTTTAAGGTCTACCATAAGAGCGCCCCTGACAGGAACTATGGAAGTGGTGTCGTTCTATTGTATGATTCCGGTTGTGTTCCTACCCATCATGCTTCTGGAGATAAGAGGCGAGCATATCGAGACAGACCTGTTCTTTCGCTTCTTCCCGGTTCTCGCAAAAAAACTCTCAATCATAGTATCCGGTTTGCTCTCAATAGGAATTTACTGCTTACTGGCATTTATAACTTATGAGCAGGCGATATCCTCCACCAGCAGTGGAGAAGTATCCATGGGGGTTAACATGATGCCGATTTGGCCTGTTCGCTGGATTCTTCCATTCGTATTTGCAAGCTCTGCAATTGCAGCATTAGTACTGTCGATTCGCAACCTGACATCTAGCCGCAATGTTTGAACAGCTACTGCCAATCATCATTGTATTCGGTGCACTGCTGGCCTTGATTTCAATCCGAGTGCCTATTGGTCTGGCGCTAATAAGCGTTTCTTTTGCAGGTATCGCCTACGAAATAAGTCTCCGTGCCGCTATTGGTTCCATCGGGCGCATTCCCTATGATCTTGCTTCTAACTGGAGTTTTTCAGCAGTTCCCATGTTTCTGCTTATGGGCTATGTTGCCGCTGAAACTGGGCTGACCAGTGGCCTGTTCAGAGCTTCGCGCCAGCTTCTATCACGTCTGCCAGGCTCGCTGGCTTGCTCCAGCGTATTTGCAAGCGCACTGTTCGCTGCGGCATCCGGCTCATCAGTTGCTACAGCATCGGCCATGTCGAAGATTGCCATACCCGAGATGCTGAGGCGAAAGTATGATCCCGGCCTCGCCTGCGGCACTATCGCTGCATCAGGAACTTTAGGATCGCTAATCCCGCCTAGCATCCTGATGATTCTATATGGCGTCTATTCTGATGTTTCTATCGGGGCTTTGTTTATGGCTGGAGTGATTCCAGGAATTTTGTCAATGGCAATTTACATCAGCATGATCGTCACCCGCTGTAAGATTAATCCGGACCTTGCGGGTGAAGGTGCTGAAGCAGTTTCTGAAGACACTGGTTCATTCTGGCGTTTGATTGGAGACATTGCCCCACTGCCACTGCTCATTACCATTGTTATGGGTTCAATTTCTTTCGGCTTTGCCACTCCGACAGAAGCAGGAGCGCTGGGTGCGCTCGGTGCAGTGTTGATCGCCTTCGTATCAGGTACGTTTACCTTTTCTGGATTTTATTCGGCACTCAAGCAATCCGCCTTGTCATTCACATCCATCTTCATCATTATCATTGGCGGTGCGCTTCTGACCCGCTATGCGGCAGTAGCTGGCTTGAATCAAGTGTTGGGCGACATTTTCACGCAAAGCGCAGCCGGACCATTGATGCTGATTCTCGCGGTCTCCATCCTTTATATTGTCCTGGGAATGTTTATCGATTCAATAGGACTTCTGCTTCTGACTGCTCCGCTCATCTTGCCGCTAGCTACATCACTTGATATGGATTTGATCTGGTTTGGTATTATTCTGATCAAACTTCTGGAAATTGGCTTGATCACTCCACCAGTAGGACTGAATATATTTGTGATAAAAGGTGCTTTGGGCAACACAGTCGCACTACCTGTAATATTCAGAGGGGTTACTTGGTTTATAGCAATGGATGTATTGACATTGTTTCTATTGGTTTCCTTTCCAGCCATAACACTGTGGATCCCCGAACTGTTGTACAGATAAACCAATGACTAAAGAACGCTTCAACCTAGCTAGCCTGCTAGATGCGCAGACTGAATCAGGTCAGCCACATACATTATTCAATGTGGTCGAAAAGAGCTGCAAAGAGGTTTTTGGGTATCATTTTCTGACAATTCTCAAAACCCTGCCCGACACAAACAATGTGCTTCGAACCCATAGTTCTTCCCCTGGCGATTATCTCGTTGGTGCATTGAAGCCAATGGGGGGCACTCCCTGGGGCAGGGTCGTTCTTGAAAATGGGCAAACATGGCTTGGCAACAGCCGGGAAGATGTACTTTGGGCTTTTCCTGACGCGCAATTGATTTTATCCAAAGGCTGTGAGGCATGCGCTTGCGCACCCGTCATTTGGAATAGAACAACGCTCGGTGTCCTGTCGCTTAATGCCGAACGTGATCGCTATTCCAATGAAGACATGGTACTGATGTCACGAATCGCGCAATCGCTTGCACCTGCTTTGTTATTACCGGCATCGCCGAACCAGAACTGAAGACCGAGACAATTCATGACATCACTTCTCATTTCAAATGCACGCATTGTTGACGGCACGCAAGATCGTCCGACCGATCCCTTGCAGATCGCAATAGAAAACGGCAAAATCAAAGAGATCGGAGAATCCGTTTCTTTTTCAGCCAGCGAATGCATGGATCTTAAAGGGCTGACTGTCATGCCCGGACTTATAGACTGCCATGTCCACACCATTGCAACCACAGCCAATCTTGGGGAGAACGCAACTCTGCCCTCATCACTAATTGCTGCCAAAAGTGCAAGGCTCATGAATCAGATGCTGATGCGTGGCTTTACCACTGTTCGCGACCTGGGTGGTGCCGACCGTGGTTTGCAGCAAGCAGTTGAAGAGGGCTATTTTATCGGACCTCGCCTCGTCATCTGCGGTAAGGCGTTATCCCAGTCGGGTGGTCATACTGATTATCGCGGCCCCTATAACAACCGTAGCGTACAATGGTATGAAACACAGCTGGGTTCGATGGGACGTGTTGTCGATGGAATTGCCGAAGTACAACGCGCCTGCCGTGAGGAACTGAAAGGTGGCGCACAATACATCAAAGTAATGGCTGATGGTGGTGTGTCCTCTCCTTCAGACCCAGTGGGCTATCTGGTTTTCTCAGTTGAGGAGCTCAAGGCAATGGTAGAAATCGCCAAGGGTTTCGGCACCTATGTGTCCGGCCACCTTTATGCCGATGAAGCTATCGTGCGGGGGCTTGATTGCGGCATCGAGTGCATTGAACATGGCAACCTGATAAGCGACGATACGATTGCACGCGTTGCGCGCGAAGGTGTTTTCGTTGTACCTACAAACATTACCTACGATCTTCTTGCACGTAAAGGTGCTGAGTTTGGACTTCCACAAGAATCCATTGCAAAAATTTCAGATGTACGCGAAGCGGGTCTGGAGAAACTAGCAAAGATGCACGACGCCGGTGTAACCATGGGGTATGGCTCTGATCTATTAGGGGGAATGCAAAGTGAACAATCTGGCGAATTTCCCTTACGTGGGCGTTATCTACCTACAGACGCCGTTATTCGCTCGGCAACTGTCGATGCAGCCAAGGTACTACGTATGGAAGGGGAAATTGGTGCTCTCGTAGAGGGTGCGTATGCAGACCTGATTGCTGTTGAAGGCAATCCTCTGGATAATCTTGATCTTCTGACCAACCAAGGAGCACACATTCCATTAATTATAAAGGAGGGCCAGACTATAAAGCGCGCAAGCACGCTATGAGTACAACGGCACAACCCGTAATGATGCTTACAGGTGGTAACCGCGGCATCGGATTAAGCATTGCTCAAGAAGCACAATCACGTGGATGGTTCGTGTCTCTCGGATTACGTGATCCGTCCAGAATACCTGAATGCCTGGACCCTTCAAAATGCGAAGCGTTCGGCTATAGTGCAACGCATCGTGACGCTGAATCTGCCTGGGCAGAGGCAATACTGAAAAAGCACGGTCGCATAGATGCCATAGTAGCCAACGCCGGAATGTATGCACCCTCTTCTATTATCGAGGCATCCGAATCCGTGGTAGATGAATTGCTTGAAGTTAACGTTCGCGCTCCAAGGCGACTGGCGATGGCTGCATGGTCGTCTCTCAAACGCTCTGGCAATGGTCGTGTCGTTATTCTTGGTTCACTATCAGGAAAGCGTGTAGCATCAAAAGCGTCGGCGCTCTATTCTGTCAGCAAGTTTGCTGCGGTAGGCTTGGCCCATGCGTTACGTTATGAGGGCTGGGATGATGGTATTCGCGCCACGGCCATTTGTCCGGGGCTAGTTGCCACAGACATGGGGGTCACAGCCGCTGCTGGCATGTTGCCGATGGATAAAATGACACAACCAGAAGATCTTGCCAGAATAACGCTGGAGGTAATCGAATTGTCCAACACCACAAGCGTGGCAGAACTCCATATAAATTGTCGGCCCGATGGTATCTTCTAACTCAAACCAGTAATGCCACGGACCAGACAATGCACCAGCCTTTGACTCACAATGTGAGTCGACGCAAACTTATGGCAAAACTACCACGCATCAATACTCAAGCAGCCTGTTTGTCGATATAACCACTTTGAATTTCAATCTGTTGCAGCACACTCGATAGATCAGGAGCAGGTACTGGCTTGGAATACAGAAAACCCTGTATATGATGAACACCGAGAGACCTGATTTTCAAATCCTGATCAGTAGTCTCCACACCTTCAGCGACCGTGTCGAGATCAAACAGTTTTGCCAGCTGTACAATCGAATTTGCAACTGAGTTTGCTGGATCATTTTCGTCAAGCGCTGTGACAAAGGCTCGATCTATTTTCAACGTATCAAGTGGCAGCTCCTGCAAATACTGCAATGACGAATAACCGGTGCCAAAATCATCAATAGCTATTTTTATACCAGAATCCTTCAACATCGAAAGCATGGATATAACACGTCCAACATCACTCATAACCATGCTCTCGGTAACTTCCAGTTCAAGGCTTTCATGACCCAATCCATGAGCATCGAGCGTTTTATAAACACTCTCTACAAATTTCTCATCACAGAATTGTTGTGCTGATATGTTCACTGAAACATACAATTCCGGATGTGTGTTTTTCTTTATTACTGCTATCTCTCGGCAGGCTTCATGCAAAACCCACTGACCAATAGATCCCATCAATCCGGTATCCTCAGCAACAGGAATGAACAGTGCCGGCGATATCAAACCTCGCACAGGGTGTGCCCAACGCAGCAACGCCTCTACACTCTTCACTTGTCCACTTTGAGTACATACTTTCGGTTGATAATCAAGCTGAAATTGGTTGTTTTCAAGCCCTTTCTTCAGGTCCTGTTCCAGTTGCAGCCGCTCTTGATAATCGACTGCCATTTTCTTATTGAAGCGATATGCCCCCTCAAGCTTGTTGGCTTTGCTGTGATACATGGCAATATCTGCATTCTTCAATAAGGCAATACCACACTCGCAATCCATGGGAGACAGGCTCATACCAACACTTGCGCCGACTGACAGAGTAAGCTCACGTATCGAGATTTTTTCGCCCACTGCACACACTATATCAGAGGCGATCTGTTCCACATCTGCCTCAGTTCGAGCATCAGCTATCAGTACAGCAAATTCATCACCGCCCAGCCTAGCCACTAAATTATCAGGTTTGCAAACCGCTTTTAGTCGCGACGCCACTACTATCAATAGCTCATCGCCAACAGAGTGACCATAGTTGTCGTTGATGGATTTGAACCTATTGAGATCAACAAATAATACTGCATGAATCTGCGAGTCAGAATGGGATGCGTTTCGCAACGTTGTTTCAAAACTCATACGATTCGGCAGCCTCGTGAGACTGTCGTAGAAGGCGTACTGCCTTATTCTGCGATTGATCGCCACCGATGCCAGAGTTATTACAAAGCAAAGAAAAACAAGAAATACATCTATAATCAGATTTCTACTCGCTCTTGTACCGTAATCAGCAGCGATTACTTCTATCGCAGCATGGGTTTGTGCAGCGAGCAACTCCTGCAGATGGGACAATTCCAGAACGGTTGCCCGCCATTCGGTTTGCTCATCGTCGCTCGAATCGGTCGACAACGCCAGAGAATATATTGCTCGCTTGGCACTCAGGTAGTCTTCCTGATACAGCTCATGTAAGTGCATGGCTATCGGTGTCAGTTGAGATGCGTTGTCACTTGCTTGCGCCAGTGATACGATGTTCTCTAAACGCTGGTCAACCTTTTGGCTCAGCACAGCAATCTTCACACGGAATTCCAGAGTTGTATTATCAGCACCCAAAATTAATTTGCTCAAAGCAGTATTTTTCCTGGCCAGCTCTACGTTAAGCATGAGAATTTCGCTAAGCAGCGAATGATAGTGGGAGATCGCTGAAGCATGTGTATCCGGCAGATATTTCAAACTCTTCGCTATATCGACAAGATCTTCAATGGCATCAGTCTGGCGATCAAACAACATTGACTGTATATCAGTGTCACTTGGGCCAGTTGCTTCCAAAGGCTGTAACAGTGCTTTCTTTCGATGTTGAATAAGCAGAATACGATGCCTTTCCAGATCTGCCATCTGCCCTTCAAGAATCAACGGGGACGTCGGCACGTGGTCGAAAATGTCCATATCAGAAATCTGATGTGTGATTTGCGACATCATTTTGATCAACATTGCGTCCGATTCACGACCCGCTGCCTGCAACTTTTGAAGTTGCAGGGCCTTCACTTTGTCATTGGAATTCAGGAACCCGGTGAATTTTTCTCGCTCACGAGCGAGTGCATTGTTGGCCTGAAAAATAGAGCGCTCTGTGTCCACACTAGCCAGCAATTGTTCAGCGTCGCGCCGTTGAGCGACAGCGATGTACAGGAAACTTACCGCTAGCCATAGAATTAACGCAATAACAATCAGGTTAATTGCGAGTAAGCTACTGCGGATGGTTAGAAATGACTTCATAGATTAGTGGTGTTCGCGAAGAGGTTGCCCACAAGAGCAAGACCCCACTCATCTGTAGCAAGAAAAACGTTACCCCATACACAGCAGCTAGCGGATAATCCCAAGAAAGATAAAACTGAAGAAACAAATGTTGTGCTGTTCAGCAAAAAACACGCAGTAGATTTCACAAGCTTCTGAGAATTCTTGATATTCACCCTACAATCTGGGCATACCAATGAACACACTATTGCGAACCAGTCTTTAGAATGTGGAGGTTATTATGTGACAGCGTACCGCCATATGACGAACGCAGAGGTCAGGGAATTAATTTCCACTTCGACCTCGCACCGTTGCGTTTACCAAACTGGGCAGAGATGCGCTTATTGCGGGTGGTGATAACATGAAAAGTAGTACCACCACCCGGTGTTTAAACGTTGATTTTAGTGAAATTGCAAATATCGTGAAGGCGAAAGCTCACTGATTGCCTAACTCTCAAATGTACAGACTGAGCAGTTCGCAGGCAGCGTTATCACGTGTACTGATGGTAGTTTTCCAGTATTTTCCCTCAAATACGTTCGAGCAACGTCGCTTGCCCGTTTTCCTCATTAACGAAGATAATGCGGTTTTCTGACATTTCGTAGGCGTTGACCGTGCCGGTCATTTTTGACATAAACAAAGACATCACCGATTTCATGATGCCACCGAACTTATTTCCTGTGGTTTCTTCAATGCTGATCGTTTTGGCGAACATTGAGTCTCCGTTGACTTGCCAGCTACCAGTACCCGCAAACTCCATTCGTCCCAGGTCTGCACTTTGCTCCGGGGGAGGAATGGCCACTGATGTCCATGTGCCGTCACTGTTGTAATTTGTTGTAACTGTACTCCTATCCTCGCCTGATATCGGATTAAGAATACGGATTTTCCAGTTACCAACCAGGTTATCGGCATTGATTTCACCTACCTGATCTATCCCCGCATAGGGCTCACGCTTTGGCGTGGTTCCACACGCTGTCAGTGTTATCATACCGACTAACACACCAGCTGAAACGAATCCCTTAATCGATAAACTATGGTGCATTGTGTGTCTCTTTGAGTTCGCTATGATCGAGATTAGATAGTAAGTGTCTGTCGCTTGAGAGTAAACTAGACCTTAGTTGAATCAACGTGATGCATACGCAGTTTTTGCTAAGGCAACGCACAAAAATCATTTCTGATGCAATGTCAAACGTGTCGATAAAGCGATAGCAGCGTTAGCCGTAAACGAGAATCATAATGATTGAGAGTGATGGAACAACCGACTCAGCCGGCAAGCAGTGGGAGTATCCACTAGACCCCCTTGGCGCTTTTTGTCGTGATAACCATATATCGTTGGAGGCAAGTGGGAGTGGGCAACTTAATGGACTGACGTTCGCCGCTAAAGACGTTATGGATATTATCGGTTCAACGACCGGTTTCGGACAGCCCGCATGGCTGCGGACGCATGATACTGCTAGCGCCAGCGCTGAGGTTGTCGATCGAATTCTGGGAGAAGGCGCAAGGCTGGTTGGAAAAACAATTACCGACGAGCTTTCCTACAGCCTTACCGGTGAGAACACTCACTACGGTACACCTTTGAATCCAAAATATCCAGATCGCATTCCTGGCGGTTCATCGAGCGGCTCTGTGTCTGCTGTCGCTGGCAATCTGGTAGATTTTGCACTGGGTACAGATTGCGCTGGCTCTGTGCGGCTTCCTGCCAGCTATTGCGGCGTACTGGGTATTCGGCCCACTCATGGTCATGTGCCAACACAAGGGGTCATTCCGTTTGCGCCGAGCTTCGACACGTTGGGTTGGCTGGCTCGTGATGCTGACGTGCTTCGACGCGTCGGATCGATACTACTGGGTAAACACTACCTACCCGTGAAATCGCGCCGCCTGCTTATCGCCACTGATTGCTTTGCGTTAGTAGGGCCGGAGATTCGTGACGTGCTGATGCCTTCCGTTAACACTCTGCGAAAACATTTTTCGACCAGTGAAGAAGTCTCTGTCAGTCCCGATGGACTTGAATCATGGATGGAGTGTTTTAGGACAATCCAGGGCGCTGAAATCTGGAATAGCCTGGGCACATGGATCCAGGAAGCGAAACCAGAACTCGGTCCCGGTATTGATGAACGTATTGCATGGGCACAAAACGTCACTTCAAAGCAGCTTGCATCGGCGCAAGCTGCACGCTCTAGCATCATCGAGCATCTACAAAACACTCTGCTGCCAGGCGATGTCTTGTGCCTGCCAAGCTCGCCACGCGTCGCACCATTAAAAGGTACCGCGACTTCCACGGTAGAAATAACGTATCGTTATCAAGCTATATGTCTACTTAGTATTGCCGGATTAGGCGGGTTACCCGAAATTAGTCTACCGATGGCTAAGCTAAATGATCTGCCTTTGGGCTTATCGGTGATAGGATCAACCGGTGCCGACCAGCAACTTCTCGAATTAGCCTGTGATCTTCAATGAATCAATTTGCGACATACGTGCAGACAATTCAGGACTTATCTAGCACGCTCGAGACGCCCGCGTGAACATCAATGATCCCGACGTCCTTGCCGAGGTAACGGCTGCCTTTCATGCCTACGAGACTGCACTTGTTGGCAATGACGTCGAGACGCTTGACGCATTGTTCTGGCACAACGAGCACGTCATTCGATACGGAGCAGGGGAAAATCTTTATGGCCACAACGAAATCCTTGCTTTTCGCAACAGTCGACCTTCGCAAGGCCTCGCTCGCGATCTGCGCCGCACAGTTATCACAAGCTTCGGCTCTGACTACGCTACCGCGAATACCGAATTTACCCGCGACGGCTCCGAGCGTATCGGTCGCCAGAGCCACGCCTGGGCGCGTCTGCCTGAGGGCTGGCGCATCGTTGCAGCCCATGTCTCGTTAATGAATTCCTAATCCTCACCGTAAACGGAAAACTCGATGAAAATTCTAGTAACCACCGCTCTCGCCGCAGCGACACTCGTCGCCCCGGTCCATGCAGCAGACGTTCTCAAGTTCCACCACGATCTGACTGAAGATTCAGCGCAGCATCTTGGCGCACTGAAATTCGAAGAGCTCGTCGAAGCTGGGACGAACAACGAAATTGACGTGCAGATCTTTGCCAACAACGCGCTCGGCGATGATGTGGAGGCTGCACAGCAGATGCAATTCGGCGCCATACAGGCCGCACCTATCCCGACAGCGAAGCTCTCCAACTTCAACCCTTCACTCCAACTTATCGACTTGCCGTTTCTGTTTCCGTCAGTGGAGGCAACCTATGCAGTGCTCGACTCCGAGGAGGTCGGTGGCAAGCTGTTAAAACAACTGGAAAGTTCAGGCTTCGTCGGTGCGGCATTCTGGGAATCCGGTTTCAAGCAACTAACCTGCAATGGTGCCATCTCCAGTCCGTCCGATTATGAGGGGCGCAAGGTTCGCGTTATGGAGAGTCCACTGCTGATCTCTCAGTTTGAGGCATTAGGCGCAACCGCCATACCGATAGCGTTTTCAGAAACCTACACTGCGCTTCAGCAAGGCGTTGTCGATTGTCAGGAGAACCCGATTGTTTCAATCAATAAAATGAAATTTTACGAAGTCCAGGATCACATGGTGATCTCGAACCACGGTTATCTTGGCACTGCATTCATCTTCTCCAAAGTCTGGTTCGACGCCCAAAAACCTGAAACGCAGGATGTTTTGATGGGTGCCGCCATCGAGGCCGGTGCCTATCAGCGTGAAAAATCTGCTGAGATGACGATCTCGCTACTGGACGAAATCAAGGCAGCCAATACCACAAAGGTCACTGAGCTGACGTCCGATGAAATCGAGCTCTTCGCTGAGGCGATGAAACCCGTGCACGAAAAATTTGCTGACAAGATCGGGCAAGACCTGCTCGACGCAGCTTATGCAGAAGTGGACGCTAATAAGGCCAAGTAGATGCGCGATATGCTTGATCGCCTGGATGCAATGTTGACGATGTTGGAGCGCACGGCAGTCGGCGTTTTGATGAGTGTCGCAGTCATTGTTCTGGCAACTGACATAGCGGGCCGTACACTGTTCAGTCTGTCGATCTCATGGGCGGCAGAACTGACCCGCTATTCCATCGTCTGGATGGTTATGATCGGTGCGAGCATAACCGCTCGCACCGGAGCGCACATCTCTATCGACGCTCTCAGCGAGGTGTTGCCGGAGCGCATTTCAATAGCGGTGATTCGCATCGGTAGCGCCATAGCGACGCTGACCTGCGCGGCGATGGCATGGTATAGCGCTTCACTAGTAATGCAAATGACACAATTCGGGCAACGCTCACCCGCGCTGGAATGGCCGATGTGGATCGTGTATCTCGCCATGCCTGTCGGCTTCGGTTTGATGGCCTTAAGGTTCGCGCAGAGCGGTGCGGCAGTCTCCCTTGAGCAACGTCGTCTCGACCTTGCTAAATCGGCGGGCTAAAACATGGGAGGGACGTTCACCGTTGGGCTAGTCGTACTGCTGCTTTTCGGCGTACCAATCTTCGTCGTTCTACTGGCGCCCGTGCTGGTCACTTTGCTGACAACAACCTCAACGCCGCCGGTTCTGGTTGTACAGAGGGTATTTTCAGGCCTCGACAAGTTCCCGCTCATGGCAATCCCGTTCTTCATCCTCGCCGGGACGATCATGGCGAAGGGTGGTCTATCAAAGCGGTTGATCCGCCTTGCCAATGCGCTGGTCAGCCCACTGCCCGGTGGGTTATCGATGACGACAGTGACGAGCGCCATGTTCTTCTCCGCTATTTCCGGCTCCAGTCCTGCAACGGTGATTGCCATTGGCAAGATCATGCTGCCTGCCTTGGAGCGTGAGGGGTATTCCCGGGCGTTTTCCGTGGGTCTGTTGATGAGCTCCGGTTCGCTTGGCATCATCATCCCACCGTCAATTTTTATGATCGTTTACGGCGCTGTCACCGGGGTCTCTATTGGCGCGCTATTTCTGGCCGGATTCGGAGCAGGACTCATCTATGGCATCGTGTTCATGATCGTCTGCGTGCTCTATGCGAAGCTGTCGAACGTGACGGCCGCGACATCGTGGGACCGTGCCGAAATCGGCATGGCGCTTCGCGAGTCGCTCTGGGGGCTGGCCGCACCAGTGATCATTCTGGGCGGCATTTATGGAGGCATTTTCACACCAACAGAAGCGGCGGCCGTCGCCGTGGTCTACGCTTCAATCGTCGGTGTTGGTGTCTATCGCGATATGGGCCTGCGCGATCTCGCAACATGTGCCGTGGACAGTGCCATCACGACAGCACAGGTGATGATTATCGTCGCGGCCGCCTCTGCGTTCGCGTGGTACCTCACAACCTCCGGTCTTGCAGACGGCGCTCGCGAAACACTTGAAGGTATCGGCAGCGACCCGCTACAGATCTTGCTAGCTGCCAATGTCATCGTACTCATGGCAGGCATGTTCCTTGATCCGAATTCCATCATCATCATTTTCGTGCCACTGATTTCGAGCGTGGCCATCGCCGCCGGCGTCGACCCGATCCATCTGGGCGTGACATTAGCCGTTAACGCAGCCATCGGCATGTTTACGCCGCCCTTCGGCCTGAACCTGTTCGTTTCGACGGGTCTCGGCGTCACCTATAGCGAAGCGATTCGAGGAAGCTTGCCATTCATCGTTGCCGGACTGCTGGCGTTGGCAGTCGTAACGTTGGTTCCAGCTGTTACTCTGTGGCTACCCAAGCTGTTTTATTAATCGAATGTGCGGTCCGAAGAGCATTCTCTGATTATCGATCGTGCAGTTTCTACCTTGAAATAAACAACTGTTGATCAATAGCGTGATGATAGTAGCGGCGCAATGCGAGTCGTATCAGAACCGATTGGTCACCAGAGCGTGCAACCCTTGACGTCATCAAGTTAGGAATATCCCAATGCGTTTTGGCACGCAAGGGAAAGAATGGTACGACATTAATCGTCAAGGAACATAGGCGACTGTATATCGGTGTGTTAGCGCACTAAGGCCTTCGGCCCTCTTAAAACCCAAGGTGGCAACTGAGCCAAACCAGTAAGGTAGTGCTCTGCCCGATCCTTGCGCCCTGTACGCAGAGAGCGCTCGATCCACCCGATATACCGCTGCCAGATCTGCTCTCGACGAGTATCGACAAACTGGTCTTGCGCGTCGATGTTCTCAAGCTGCTCCAGTTTTTCGTGGGCGTTGTTTCCTTTCGGGCTAGTCAGGCGATTGGCTGCGATATCGGCATCGATCGCCTGACGCAATGCCAGTTGTTGTTCTGAAACATCCGATAGAACACTTGCATCCGTGCTACCCGGAGAGTCTGCCTTTTCAGAATTGTCACGCGCAGGTAACGGCTCAATACCGTCCGAATCTGACTCATTTACGGACGAAGGGGCTGCCAAGCGTTCGATTCGGGCTTTGGCGATGCCAGCGAAGACCCCATCCGGGTATTTTTCTAAATAGGCTTCATATTCAGGACGTGTATTGCCCTGCTCAGCTGCCTGCCACAGGAGACCTCAATTTGATCAGCATCCACCTATGCCAGCACGTTCGAGTCGTCAGGAGCGGGCATAGCCGATGAAGCATGTCCCGGATTTTCCTGCGCACAAGCAAATCCTGAAACGGCGACCAACGCCAGTAAAATACATGCTTGCACTGGCCATCTGTTTTCTACTGGACGGTACCTGAAAAAACCGGACATAACATGCTTGTGCCGTCTGTAATTTGTACCTTCCATATCCGAGACTGACTCCCTTGTCTGTTGGTGAGACTGACTTGCGTCAAGGTCAGGCATCGGATGAGTGTGAATGCGCCCTTCACCAAGAGCACATCGAACAGCGTTCTTTGCCCGAAACCGAGTTAAATTATGGGTTGTATGTAAGTCACTGTCGAGAATATAAGTATCTCCGTAGACGTATAACTGCGACTACCGAAGCAGCCCAATTGCTTCGGGCGAGAAAGTCATTTTTTCGTACCGAGGTGCGGCGATAATCACTGACAAAAACCACACTTGCTTAGGTAGAAACATCAGATTTTTTCTGGCAGTCTGGTGGCGATACGTGATAAACAGTACTTATGCAATAGTACTGACAAGCCCCCAACCCCGAAAGAGGTAACCGGTATGAACAAGAAGTGGTTTGGTATAGCTGTATCTACAACTGTTCTGGTAATGAATACTGTACTGGCACAGCAGCTCGCTGATGGCGTCGCACCAGAAATTTCCACGGGAATTTCAACGGCAACAATGCAGCAGGCCGATAATTTCATGATATCGGCGGCCAACCCCCTTGCCGCCAAGGCTGGATATGATGTCCTGGCAGGTGGCGGTAATGCGATAGATGCGATGGTCGCCACGCAAATGATGCTAGGACTTGTCGAACCGCAATCGTCCGGATTGGGTGGTGGCGCTTTTCTGGTTCACTACGATGCTGAAAATGATGATCTGACAACCTACGATGGCCGGGAAACAGCGCCCATGGCAGCCACGCCAACATTATTTCAAGACGAACAAGGCGAGAAACTTACCTTCTGGGATGCCGTAGTAGGCGGGCGATCTGTGGGTACCCCCGGAACCGTCAAGCTGATGTACGACACACACAAAGCTCACGGTAGTATGCCCTGGGCCAGCTTGCTACAGCCAGCCATTAATCTGGCCGAGTCAGGATTTGAAGTTTCGGAAAGATTACATCAGTCCATTGCCAACGATACCGAACGTTTGTCGGTTCATCCGGATACGAAAGCTTATTTCTTCGGCCCCGACGGGAATCCACATCCAGTGGGACATGTTCTGAAAAACCAGGCTTATGCGGACACGTTGAAAGCCATTGCGAAGGATGGCGCCAGCGCGTTCTATTTCGGACCTATTGCGGTGGCACTGATCAATAAGGTTCGTAATGCAGACAACCCCGGCCTGCTGTCCTTTGTAGATATGCTTAATTACACAGTCAAACAGCGCGATCCCGTGTGTGTGGAGTACCGTCAGTATGAGGTCTGTGGGATGGGGCCGCCTTCTTCGGGTGCATTAACCGTTGGGCAGATCCTCGGTCTGATAGAACCGTTCGATCTAGCTGAACTGGGTCCAACGTCGGTAGAAAGCTGGAGGTTAATTGGCGATGCATCCCGTCTGGCGTTTGCTGACAGAGGTCGCTATATGGCAGACAGCGATTTTGTACCCATGCCCACAGAGGGACTGGTCAGTGACAGCTATTTGAACGAACGCTCCAAGCTATTGGGCGGAACCGAAGCACTGGAGTCAGTGTCGCCTGGGGAACCGAGATGGGACAACGCTATGCTTCTGGCGGATGATGAAAGTATCGAGTTCAAATCAACAAGCCATTTTTCAATTGTTGATGCTGATGGCAATGCTGTATCGATAACTACCACTATAGAAAACGGCTTTGGTTCTCGATTGATGAGCGGTGGTTTTTTGCTAAACAATGAGCTCACTGACTTTTCTTTCGCCACTCACAATGATGGTGTACCTATAGCCAATCGGGTAGAGCCGGGTAAGCGTCCACGCTCATCCATGTCGCCAACCATCGTATTGAAAGACGGCAAGCCGTACATGATTGTTGGTTCTCCGGGCGGCAGCAGAATTATCGGCTATGTGGCTAAAACCATTATTGCTCACCTGGATTGGGGGATGAATGTTCAGGAAGCTATCAACATGCCACACGCGGTTAATCGTTTTGGCACGTACGACCTGGAAGAAGGTACAGGTGCAGAAGCTTTGCAAAGCGAACTCGAAGCAATTGGTTACGAGGTTAACGTACGAAGTCTGAACTCTGGCCTGCATGCTATTGTCATAAGCGACGAGCAACTTACCGGAGGTGCTGATCCACGGCGGGAAGGTGAGGTCATGGGACAGTAGGAAGCCATGCTTGCATTATCGGCTCTGGTGTCTACCCCTGGCGATACCATTTCAAGAGACCTGATCGCTTTCGATTAGCTCTTCCAGGTTCTCTGTAAACCGAATGAGCATATCGCAGAACACGCCGATTTCTGATACCGAAAACCCCTTCAGCAAGTGAGCCTGCTGGCTGACAGCCTCTGCCAGAATTTGGTCGTGCAGCACCCGCCCTGTTGAGCTAAGAGACAATCCGCGACTGCGCCCGTTTGCATGCAGCTCACCTGCAACGATCAATTCAGTCTTGCTCAAGCGTCCAACGCTGCGGCTTACCGTACCTTTATCCACACCCATGGTCTTGGCAGCTTGAATGGCTGTGACACCGGGCATCCGCGCGAGCAAGAACAACATACGCCAATCGACAGGGCCAAGATCAAAGTTGTCCTTGAAATGGGCCGAGGCGGCCTCGGTAAACTTGTTGGCGGCAAATGAGAGCAACATCGCCGGCGTGCGGGAGATGCTCAACGTTTGAAATGTTTCGCTCGTCTCTGGGTCTTCGACGTCCACAAGAAACAGCTTTTCTGAATTCCGGGATTGCTTGGGCGTTTTCATGGTGACGGGTTACTGCAGGTAAAGGGAAGCGGGTTGAATGCTGCCAGCATGATACCAGTGTTGTGCTTGCAACTTATTGTTGCATGTACAACTTCAATCGTTTATTCTCTGCAAAAACTGGCGACACCCGTGAGATGTCAATTTCCAGAAAGACATTAAAAAAGCTCCGTGCGCCTGCGATGAATCACCTTCACCTGAGTGAAGTCCATGGCGAGGCGGTTGCGACACACAGTAATTCACACAAAAGGGAGAGACACATGAAATTCACACCGACATCAACCATCGCACGCACCTGCGGCGCAGCTCTGACTGCTGCGCTACTGAGCACTACGGCCCATGCCCACGAACCCGGCGTACTACCGACCATTCCAACCGGCGCTTCGATGGGCGTGCCAATTGCCGCACCTGCCCCTTTCAACGGCATTTCGGTAAGCAGCCGCACAGGTTTCTCCTTTCAGCACTACTACGACAACGACGGCAACAAGACACCCACCGAAATCACTCTTCGCGACACGGTGCTGTAATTAGCCATCGTGCCTGGCAATGAACTGTTTGGCGGGCAATATCGCGCCTTTCTCTCAGTCCCCTTTGTGGACATCGAAGGCGAGAACGTGGCCACACCCTTTGGCCTGACAAACTCGTCAAATTCCGGTCTGGGCGGGATTGAGCTGCGGCCCATTGATATTTCCTGGGAAACCAGCCCCGGCGTTTTTATCAATGCCGGTTTAAGCGCGTTCACGCCCGGGGACTGGAGCGCGACCGAACTCGTCAATCCAGGACAAAATTTCTGGTCCATCTCACCCACTGTCGGAACAAGCTATCTGTGCGACGGCTGGAACGAAACGGCTCATCTGATGGACTTCGCCAATTTAGAAAATGAAGACAACGGTTATACCTCGGGCGACGAAATACACTTAAACCTCAAGGCCATGAAAGACATCGGCAATGACTGGAGCATTGGAGCGGTTGGTTTTATTCGCGAACAGGTGAGTGACGACAAGAACACAGAGATGGCTTTCGGCGGGTTGCTGGGAGGCGATGCGTCACAGCGTGGAGCTGGCTTGTCGGTCACCAAGCAAATAGGGCCGTTTAACCTCAATGCCATGTTCACCACAGACGTGAGCACCCGCAATTCCGGTGGTGGGGATCGGATTTGGCTGAACGCAATCATCCCTCTCAAACTGTTTAGCGAATAGCGCTCTAAAAGATCCCTACGCAGAGCGCAGGGGCTTGGGTCGGCCCCATAGGGGCCAAGTGGGCCTAGCCGTCATAGACGACTAGGAAAGCATCCCCACAGCTTGGTTTTGAACTACAGCCCGAGTTAACGCTACTCTATTTGTTGCTCTTTCTTGTCTTGAAACCTAACGTAAGCCTGAATCTTTTCCATGTCCAAGCCCACCGTATCTACACAATATCCCTTGGTCCAGAAATGATTGCCCCAATACGGCTTACGTCTTAATTCCTTAAATCTCTGGAGTACTCGAATCGACGTCCTTCCCTTCACCATTCCGACATAATCCGATACCGATATCTTCGGCGGTATCGACACTAGCAGATGCACGTGATCTATCTGGACATTCAACTCCACCACTTCGCATTTCTTGTTCTCCGAAAAAGCTCTGATGCAATTTTCAACCTCTTGTTTTACCTGACCATTTAATATCCGGTACCAGTATTTGGATGTCCAGACAATGTGATAATGGCAATACCATATGGTGTGTGATACTTTCTTGAACCGGCTCATGGGCTCTCCTCGAATGAGGCTATGGGGATAGCTCACTTCAAGGTTAACCTTTGAGTCGGACGATCGGCAAAGCCTCAGTCCTCTGACCACGTCTTGAGGACGTGGGCTTCTACGTTATGACTAAAACATAGATCTACAATAAGGTTATTTCATCAGTGAAACGGCTACCAATGATTTGTCCGTGCGACTGTTTGACGCATCGGCAGGGACCCGGCAGCGAAGCTCCATCATACATCTGACTACTAACCCATCACCACCGCGCAGCCATTGACCTAGCCAGGCGCCTGTAGTTTTTAAGGAGGCTAATAAACCGCCGGCGGCGGTGCGCGTGCTCCTAGCACGGCCTGCTTTTACTGGGGCGCGGTTTCTGGCTTCCACGAGCGACAATATTGGCTTTGCTGGCAGGATCTATGTTGATACCACTACTTGACAGCAGAGGTTGTGTAATGCCTGCCTACCAACGATGGCTATCAGCCTACGTTCTGTGTACTGGCTATCGCGTTTTTACTGGCTATATCGCGTTCTACTTTTGTTTTGAGTGCCCAGAATGATAGTGCCAGTAAAGGGATCAGTGCCAATGATAAAACGACCAGAAACACTCTGGCAAAGCATGCGGCTACACCGAGTCCGATGGCTGTTAACGCGGCAAGTGGACGTATCACCCATTGGCTGAACTTGTCGTTATTCTTGAAGGCGAATGTCTTGATAAAATCTTCACTGTTGAGTACTGCTCCATAGGTATTCATTGAGCTAGAACTATTGATCATTGTTTACTCCAGCGTAGTTATTTGTGGCTGACCCCCAAGAAAACGGCCGTATGAAAGTTGTCAGGTTTGGTGAACCTTACGTCAGAACCTCACCGGTTTCAGCGTTTATGCGAGCTCTTGGGTCGCAGTTTTTCCGCCCCCACATGGTAATTTTTCAGATCAGTCTCCCTTGTCTTTGCCCAGTATCAACTTCAACAAGAGCGTCTTTTGCAACTGCCATGACCGCATCAATGGCTATTGCCAGTTGAGCGAGCAGGAGAATCCCAGGACATGCCTGTTTGGTCTGGTTTGAATTTTCAGCATCTGTGCCCTTGTTGGTTGTTGCTTAATCGGTGTTTCTGACTAATGAGGTCATTATAAGGGTCAAAAATTAGCGGAATATTAGGGACAGTACATCTATTGTGGCTTGGTTCTCAGGCGGCTGGAAATGCTCGCCGTTACAAGCGCCATTGACAGGCCATCACTATTTGCTCACAGGTTGATGCTGGCGTATTGATTTCATCACATAATGAAAAGCAGTTACTTCAGCGTGTTACACGCAGGTCGATAGTTCAGCCGACTCGGTCTTTTTGAGCTGCTCTCTGCACGCTTGATGACTATTCGATCTCATTACTAACAGCTGTGTAGGCAATGGAAATTCGAACAGAAAATTGTAAGTCGCACGGCGCGTTGATTCGGCACGTCTGTACCCACGGGCTTTTCATGGTTTTTGCGTTGCTGGCCAGTACCCCGGTTCTCGGAGAGATTGCCAACGTCAGTGAGATTGTGGTGCGCTCTAACGCCGGTAGCGGTAGTGAGATTATCCAGCTAGGCGAGATCATAGCTATCGATGCCGACACGGGCACTGACTCGGCATTGGCCTCCGCGGGTGCACGGATCGAAGTGGCTTCGACCTATAGTCCCGATACTTTAGCCAGCTTCGCTATAGACGGTAACAACGCACCCGGCGCGGGGGGTCGTACAGCGTATTACCACTCTCAAATCACTGCGGGTCAGTGGGTAAGAGTGATGTTTCCGGCACCGGTCAGTTTAAGCAGGATTGAGCTTGTCGGCCGTGGCGATTGCTGTAGTAACCGCGATGTCTATGATCTGACGGTGTTGGATACTGCGGGCAATGTGTTGAACCAGTTTAACGCCCTTGATGCGCGGAATGGGTCACACAGTGCCAGTGTGCAGCTCCAAACACCTGCCGAAATCGGGCAATGGGGAGAAGTTCTGGACTGGCCGCTGGTGGCCGTATCAATGGCCAACCTTCCCGATGGCCGTATTCTGACCTACTCCGGATCCGAACGGCGAACATGGCCAACCACAGAACAAACCTACAGTGCTACATGGGATCCCATGACTGGTCAGTTTGATGAGACGTTGCACCTGGGGCACAACATGTTCTGCGCTGCAACCACGATGACTGATGACGGTAAGGTATTTGTTAACGGGGGACGCAACCAGGGCAACAGTCCATGGACGTCTCTCTACGATTCAACGACGAATAACTGGACGCAAATTGAAAACATGTCGAGTGGTGGTCGTTGGTACCCCACCTCGCTTGCGCTTGGCAACGGCAATATCCTGACTGCTATGGGTAGCTCGACTAATGTACGCAACCCCGATCTATGGTCCAAAAATACGGGCTGGCGTGTTCTCAATGGTATTGACTTTCTCAACATGCGACAGCGCCGCCCTAAACGAGGCGATACAACATGGTTCCCGCAACTGAGTCTTGCACCCAGTGGTGATGTTTATCACTTCTGGGATACCGTTGAGAACCACTACATCGATCCGAACGGTAACGGCCGTTCTACAAGGGCTAATCCCGACACCGACAATGGGGAGCACTCTCCAGGTAATCAGATCATGTATGACGAAGGTCTGTTGCTCATGACGGGATCCAACGATGGCTCATGGCGGAACATCGGTGAGGATGAGGCCGATAACCAGGCATTCACCATTGATCTTAATGATAGTCGCCCCGTGATCCGAAGCACGCAGTCAATGAATTATCCACGTAAATTTCACCAGCTGATTCCTCTTCCCACCGGTGAAGTAATCGTGGTTGGTGGCAATACCACGGGTGCAAAATTCCAGGACAACGGCAGTGTCCTGAATGCCGAAATCTGGAACCCGGCCACTGGACAGTTTCGTGTTGTCGCAGGTATGGATGTTCCTCGAGATTATCATTCCACGGCGTTGTTAATGACCGATGGACGGGTTATCACGGCAGGTGGTGGATACGATGCGGGCAATCCATTCAGCAGCGGTACCCACCAGGATGCACAGATATACTCACCGCCTTATCTATTCGATAACGATGGGCAAGCAGCAGTTCGTCCATCGCTACAGAGTAATGTTGAGGAGATTGGCTATGGTCAGCCATTATCAGTCACTACATCGGCAGAAATCGCATTTTTCACACTAATTAAGATGTCTTCGGTGTCGCATGCAGTTAATACTGATGTACGCATGTTCAAACCGGTATTTGAGCGAGAAGCAAATGGTCTATACACAATCACGATGCACAGTAACGAAAACGTGGCCACGCCCGGTTACTGGATGCTATTTGCTGTCGATTCCGAGGGTGTTCCTTCGATCGCACACACCCTTAGGATTGCCGCAGACGTAGAACCGATCGATCCAAACATTGGTAATCCACCAGATGTAGACGACATTGCTAGCAGTCCGGTACAAACCGGATTAACTAACACGTTTACGGCCAATGCTTCGGGTTTTGGTTTGAGCTACAGCTGGAACTTTGGCGATGGCACAGGTGACACCAGCTTTTCGGCAAGTAATACAGCCTCCCACCGCTTTCTTAGTGAGGGGCGTTACGTTGTTAGCGTTATAGTCCGAACTCCTGCGGGTGATGAAACCGTCAAAACCTTTATACAGGTGGTACACCAGCCGGTGAATTCAGATCAGGCGGTAGCCTCTTCGGCGCTGGTTGAGGTAGTCTCACGATCCGAGCTATGGAATGTCAATCCGGACAACAACACTGTTGGTATCGTCAGCCTTGATAATTACGAACTTCTCGATGCGATTCCGGTAGGGCGTAATCCCAGTACATTGGCAGTAGCGCCCAATGGACGCGTTTGGGTTGTTAATAAGGAGGATGCGACCGTCTCAGTCATTAATACTACTAATCGGGCTATTGAGCGGACTATTGACCTGGATGCCGCCAGTCGACCACATGGCATTGTGTTTAACCAGCACAGTGCTTATATCACGCTTGAGGGAATCGCTTCTGTAGTTCAGCTTGATGCTCAAAGCGGCAACGAAAGACGCCGCCGTGCGGCGGGCAACTTTCCACGGCATTTGTCGCTTGATGCTGCTGGAAATACCTTGTATGTGTCCAGCTTCATAACACCACCCGTACCGGGAGAAAGTGGTGCGAACCCGTCGGTCGCAGGTCAAGGTGGGCAGGTACACATATTTACTACCTCGACGTCGGCGTTAAGTTCCGACGGCGTACTTCTTCTGAGTCACAGTAACCGCGCAGGCTCTGAAAATCAGGGGCCTGGCATGCCCAACTATCTGGGGCCTGTTCTGATTTCCCCCAATGGACAGACGGCGATGGTGCCTTCAAAGCAAGATAATATTCTGCGTGGCATGCGACGTAATGGTCTGCCGTTGGTCTTTGACCAGAGTGTACGAGCGATCACTTCGGTCATCGACCTGGATAGTCGGCAGGAGAATCTGGGTGCTCGCATTGATCATGACAATGCCAGTGTTGCCAGTCATGGAGCGTTTGGCCCTTATGGACTAACGTTTTTCGCCTCCCTTGAGGGTAACCGACAGGTGGCACTGATTGACGCCAGTACTAACCTTGAATACGCCCGGTTCGATACAGGATTTGCGCCGCAGTCTGTCTTGTTGTCCAGTTCAGGAGACCAGCTGTTTGTTCACCATTTCATGGATCGCTCAGTCGGAGTCTACGATGTCAGTGGCGTGGTGCGCCGAGGCGAAAACCTGGTTGATCAAATTGCGGTAGTCAGAGTGACTGGCAGCGAGCGTTTGAGCCCGAGCGTTTTTCGTGGCAAACAGTTGTTTTACGATGCGCGTGACGACCGCCTTGCCGCTCTTGATTACATGAGCTGTGCATCTTGCCACAACGAAGCAGGTCATGATGGGCGCAGTTGGGATTTTACCCACTTCGGGGAAGGTATCCGCAATACCACCTCGTTGATCGGCAATGGCGGAACGCGAAATGGCTTGTTGCACTGGAGTGGAAATTTTGACGAGGTTCAGGATTTCGAAGGACAGATTAGACGCTTTGCCGGGGGCACAGGTCTGCTGTCCAACGATTTGTTCAATCAAGGATCGCGTGCGCAACCACTGGGTGACCCGAAAGCGGGATTAAGTCCGGATCTTGATGCGTTGGCTGATTACCTGCAGTCTCTCGAAGAACCGCTGCCCAGTCCTTTTCGTGAGTCAGACGGCTCGTTAAGTGCGGCTGCCGACCGAGGCAAGCTGGTTTTTTCCAGTAGCGGATGTGCCGAGTGTCACTCGGGCTCATCGTTTACGGACTCTACAAACACCTTGAACCTGCATGACGTCGGTACTCTTGATGAAGACAGTGGAAGACGCCTGGGTGAATTACTGACGGGCATCGACACACCACCTTTGACCGGTGTCTGGCAAACTGCGCCTTATCTTCATGACGGTTCTGCTGCGACACTTGAAGACGCTATCACGGCACACACGAATGTGTCCTTGGCGCGTGCCGAACTTGCAGACCTTACCGAGTTTGTCAACCAGCTCTCTGCGCTGGATGTACCGGTCCCACCGCGTGACGGGGTGTCTAACATTGCTATGGGCCTGACATTGGATGGCGATCTCAGCGACTGGGCTAACTTTAGCTCTTTTGGAATCGATCCCGACGATATTTCGGGTAACAATGATCCGCTCGACTGGCGTGAGGGTTGGTTGGCTCATGACAGTACGACGTTGTATATCGCTTATAGAAACGATGGACCCGTATCTGGAAGCTGGGGCCAGACTCTCTACGTAGATACTGATTCAAATTCATCCAGTGGTTTTCGACAAGGCCTGCTAGGTGTGGATTACCTGATTCAAAATCGCTCTGTCTATCGATACACAGGTGATGGCCTTACGTGGAGCTGGGCATTCGTAACGACAATGCCAGGCGACTCAACAGATAGTAGTTCTGAGTACTCGCTGCCGCTCAGTCATATTGGTAACCCAAATGCGTTGCGACTTGCATTTGTCGGCTCTAACGAAGCGTATCCCCAGGGCACACAAGACGATTTTTACCCAGACGGATTCTACGAAAGTACTGCCAGCGACAGATACTTTGAATATCTGTTTAATGCGACGGGACCTGCGGCTCCAATCGCTACAAACAAATCAGTGTTGACGACCTCTGGAGAGCCTGTTGCCATCACCCTTGAAGGCTCAGATCCCAACAATGATCCGCTGACGTATCGTGTTGTTACACAGCCGGTAAATGGAACCTTAAGCGGTGTAATACCCAATCTAAGTTATGCACCTGAGCCGGGTTTTTCAGGGATAGACAGTATTGGGTTTGTCGTGAACGATGGATTGTCTGATAGCGCAGTTGCGACGGTATCCATCACAGTGGACATAGCGGATGGTTATACCGGCACCGTATCAAACTTCAACGCCTCTTTGTTCCTCGATGGACAGATCGATGACTGGTCTGAAATTCAATCCTTTGGTATAGATCCTGACGATATTTCGCAAGCCGACAATCCGATTGACTACCTGCAAGCCTGGATGGCGCATGATGACAGGTATTTCCATGTTGCCTACAGAAACGATGGACGTAACCTCGCGACGATCGATTCCTGGGGATTCAATCTATACCTGGATACCGACTCAGATAGCACCACAGGTTACACCGACACACTGACTATCGGATCTGACTATCTGTTGCAAGGAAGCAGTCTTTTCAGGTATACCGGTGACGGACTGACTTGGTCATGGAGTTATCTTGGCGAAGCCGAGCAATCCATAAACGGCCCGGTCGGTGAAATTCGCCTCCCTCGCACCAGCATTGGTAACCCGACACTGATAGATCTTGTGTTTATTGGCGATAATCTGTCGATAGGCGGTGGCCGCAATGATGCGTACCCTGATGGTGCAGCCGACGATATCTCCGAGCCACGTTATTTCAGCTATTCAACCAACGGTACACTAGCTGATGATGCGAATCCTGCGTTTGCTGCGGCGAACAATAGCGATGTTACGCCGCGAAATGGCTCGGTGGAATTTTCTCGTGAGGCACGACAGCCAACCAGCAGCGTGGTGAATGCTGTGTCTACGCGATCGGCAGTCACTGTTGGCTCAGGGTGCAGCATCGGGACGGGAGGCGGCGGCAATCACTTCTGGCTATTGATCCTGTTGGCACTTGGCTGCAGGCATTGGTTCAGAACGCGCCCTGCCATCGCCATCGATCATTGAACGTAGTCACTGCCCAACGATAACAGAAATTCCACAAGATCAATCTGATCCTGGGCTGACAGGCTTCCAGGATCAGGTAAAAGATTGTTTTGTCCAAAGCGATTTCCGACGCTGTTGTAGTGCGTGATAACCGATGCTAAATCAGGAAATCGACCGTCGTGCATATAGGGCGCTGTCTTTTCAAGCCCACGTAAGCCGGGAACTCTGAAGGCACCATGCCGGTTGTGGGTCGTATGTTTTGTTGCGTCTTTTATCTTTGCGTCGCACTGACTCTCACTGAGGTCACTGTGTATTGAACGACAGTTGAATTCGTCAAATAGATAGACCTGTGCTCCCAGCCTACGCCCAAAATCAATGGGGCCCGCAGAGACGACACGTTCAAATCCATGGTTGGTAAAGTGCTCGGTATTATGACAGTTAATACAGCGCCCTTTGTCGCCAATAAACACTCTAAGTCCTCTTTGCGCTGACTGTGACAATAAGCTCTTGAGTGTGTTGTTTTGCGGTAATTCGAGTACTTGTGATTCAGCGTAACGATCGAAGTTACCTGGGGCCGGTTGAATCTGAGTCTGGTACGCAGCCAGCGCCTTCCCAACATTTACAAACACTGCATTTATTTGTTGTCTGGTGTCTTCCTGCATTGATTTCCAGTTAGCCTTCTCAATTTCGTTTCCAAACGGCCCTGCATCGTCTGGCCAGTTGTGCTGCTTTTTGAACGCCTGCTCACCGAGAAGCCTGTTAAATTCCTTGCGATAGGCGTGCGAAACAGTGTGAGCAATACGTGTCCGGTTATTGCCAAGCTCGGCTTCTATTTCAAGTGGAAGCAGTGCGTGTGACCATAGTTCACTCTTGCGTCCATCCCAATTCAACCAGGGGTTGCCGGATGCACCAACAATAGTCATGACATCGCGCTCTGCCAGTCGACCTTGCTGGTCTGATACTTCGTGTGAATCAATTTTCCGTAATAGTTGATCAGACGTAAAGTACTGTTCGGCCTTATGGCAGTCGATACAACTTACCTGGCCATTGCTACTTAAGCGCTTGTCGGAGAACAGCGACTTGCCAAGCGACACAAGCTGCTTGTTGTTGGATAATCTAGAGTGATCTGTTGATAGTGCCAAACTTGCAATAATGGCCTGTTCTTTCGGTAACCACACGAAATTATCGTCAGGCTGATGCATGTGTGCGGTGTGGGCCTTTTTCTGACGTAACGTACGCATTTGGCCGTTGGCATCAATTTCAAAATTCACGAGTATGCTATCCCAGCCCGTATCGTCTCGGAAACGTAACTCAAAAAACCAGTATCCCGGCATATGAAATCTGAGTGAATCAATGCGCAAGCCCTGTGCGCCCACGTGTTCCCATGTGGGCTCAGCCGGCAAACCGTGTCGATGTGCAGGCATGCCACCTTTGATCTCAATCGCATCCATGCTGGGAAATTTCACGCCAGCTTTATGCGTACGAATTAACCAGCTTTGTTCCATACCCAGAGCGGACGGCTGCCGGGTGTCGATTACCATGCTGTATCGACCACTTGCGGACACCACGGGCCATAGCGCTGTGTGTCCGTAAGGTAGTGCACAGATATATAGCAGCAGACATGGCAGCAAGTAGCGTGCAAACGTAGATTGGCGTATTGTTAATTGACAGAGTGTCATGGTGCGTTACCAAGCGAAATCCAGACCAACCCCGTTCACCGTTATTGTTTATTGACGATTCGAGGCCTGAGGATATTTGCCCTAAACCATCGCGACCTGATTGCACTGCCAGCGTTACGCGTTCTCTGTACCTATTTTTAGACGGAAGGCCGCCCCACTCGAACACAATATGTCGGATCGTCGCCCGGAAATCCCATTACGCTACGCCGTCTTCAGGGCGTAGCTGACCATACACTGATCTGTCAGCTCCAATAACTTCTGCTGATTGCGCAGAGCGAGAGAGATTGAAACCCGACCCGCAGACTTATATTTGACAAGGGAAACCCTCTCACAGCAATGTTGGCAATGCCGGATTAATGAATATGGATAAATGCAAGTCACCAATCCGATTCACGTCACTTCAATGCAATCAAAAGTGATAGAGCCTAGCATTTTGGCATCAGTGCCCGGTTGTGATGTCACACAGCGTTTAAGACGAGAGATTGCTAACCATTTGCCGCTTTTCCATCCGATGCATTGTTTTCATCATCGTCTTGATCGCCTTCATCATCACGATCCCCTGTCAGCAATACCGGGATTGGATCTATCGAGCGCCAAAGCGGAGCAGTCGAAAATACGGAGGCCAGCAATACTCTTGAGGCAAGTAGCCAACCTACCACGCCAATGCTTAACGTGATGCCACCGAACGCAACAACCAAAGTCAAACGTTTTTCACTAGCTTCCGCATCTTCAGCAACTTCATCGAACGAGGCGCGTATCTGATCTATCAGATCAAACAGCCTTTGCGGAGGCAAGGGCAAGCCCGTCACCATCTCCTCGGCCAATAAAATGCCCGGCTGGACATTATCCATTAATTTTTGAACGTCGAAGATTGTCAACGACATGCGGATTCGCAAGAAAGGTGACAGCAACCGGCTATCCCTACCAAAAACTCTGTCCGGATATCCGAAGGTGCAGCCGCGCGGAGCCAACTGTTGTTGGCTTCCAGTATCAAGCTGCGCGCCGGTACTCGTGATGGAGTCTACCAACGTGAGGAAACGCGATGACTTGCCCTTTATCTGGTGATTCAACCGCTCTGGTTCGCGGACTTCGCCTGGCTAGTGAGAGATGTGTTCGCGCCTCTTGATTGTAAGTAAAATATGACTGAAGCTGACGCCGTAAATGACGTTCATTCAATACAATTACGTGATTCAAACATTCGCGGCGTACTGAACCAATCAGACGCTCGACATAGGGATTTTTCCAGGGCGAGCGCGGGGCGGTTCTAACTTCCTCAATTGCGAAGCTGCGCACCCGTCGACGAAAATGTTCACCGTTAATACTATCGCGATCTCGCAATAGATAGCGTGGTGCCGAGTCAAAGGGAAAAGCCTCGACAATCTGCTATGCCGTCCATTGCGCAGTTGGATTTTGAGTAACATTGAAATGAACGACCTCACGACGATCATGTCTCAGAATAACGAACACAGACAGGATTCGGAAAGTAGCTGTGGGCACCGTGAAAAAGTCCACCGACACAAGATCCGCTGCATGATTGTCAAGAAATGCTCGCCAGGTTTGAGACCGTGGCTTTTTGTGACGCACCATATATTTCGCCACGGTAGATTGCGAGACAGTGATTCCCAACATAAGTAGTTCACCGTGTATTCCAGGCGCACCCCAACCCACGTTATCTCGTGACATTGTTCTGATCAGTTCACGAATCTCTTGATCGATGGCCG
>JBGCGC010000074.1:0-30248 GCA_045110475.1 Granulosicoccus sp. | reverse complement strand
GCTCAGCATGTGGAAGCCGCTAAACAGAATGCGCCAGCACCAGAGACCGCGCAGTAGATGTCTGACGAGTGGCTATCGCGCGTAGTCGTCGATAGCTGCTTTTCTGCCTTGTTCTGACGACGGTGGAAACGAAATGTCTGTCACCGAATTACCCGCGTGACCCACTAGCCCAACAAAAACTCGCCTTGTTTCTCAGTGTTTATGGTCAGGAACGGCGTAGCGTGGCGTCTTGAAAAATATGGATGCCACGCCGGATCATCGCTAATCCAGTCCCCGTGCGCTTTTTCCATATAGGCAACTTCTGATAGAAGTCGCGCACGTTTTTTCGCGTCATCATCAGCGCCTCGTGAGATGGACTCGTGATGGGTTAATACTACATCGCCAAGATAGCGGTTTCGATACCCTGAATTTCTGGCTCGCAGGCACAGGTCTACATCGTTATAGGCAACCTTGAGATTATCCGCATCAAGTCCACCAAGCTCCTTGTACAACACACGACGTATTCCGAGGCAGGCACCTGTTACTGCAGAAACATCGGGCGAAAGACGTATTCTGCCGGAGTAGCCGTCATCGTCCGTCGGTGCAAACTGGTGAATGTGGCCAGCCACGCCCTGTAATCCTGTAACAATTCCGGCGTGTTGCAATAAGCCATTGGGATAAAGCAGACGTGCTCCGACACAGGCAACATCGCAGTCGATCAACTCGCTCACCATTCTTTCCAACCAGTCTGGTTGGTGCACTTCCGTATCATTATTGAGCAATATCAACAAGTCAGCATGCGATTGATCAGCCGCCATATTGTTCATGGCAGAGAAATTAAAATCTCCCGGACAATCTATCTGTCGATACCGACTATCCCGTGACATTTGCTGGTGAAAATCGTGTGTTTTTTGTTCGATACTGTCGTTGTCCAAAACTGTGATTGTAAAGTTCTTGTAGTTGGTCATGCGAAAAATGGACGCTACACATTGCGACAGCAAGTCTACTTTGTCACGTGTTGCAATCAGGATGTCAACGCTTGGCTCGGATGTTGGAATGCCGGGGAGTAGTTGCCAGGTCGATGGATAGATGCCAGCAGCCAGGCGCAGGTTGTTTTTTGGTGCTTGGCGCAGATAGGTTTCAAAGGCACGTTTATCATTGACGCCAGTATGAAATCCGTGTGGTGACTGGAATTGATCAACAGAAACTGAATAGCAAATTCTGGGAATTCTTTTTATTGAATCTTCATGTACGCAGTCGAAGGCCTTGAGCAAAAATAGCAGCATTGCCGAATCAACTAATGAACTGTCAATTCCACCCAGTTGCTCGTACAACTCTCGAGTACAGATGACCAGCGGTCCAATATAGTTTCCCTGGCGCAACAGGCCTTTGTTACTTGATGGTTTTAACTTTGGGTGTGATCTGTCTCCGTTCTTCGTGTAATGGTCGTGGTCGGTGTACCAGAGACAGTGAGTTTGCTTCCTGTTGGCTCTTGCGAGTGTCTTTAATATCGCAGGAAATTCAGCAGACACTTGCACATTCCGGGAGGTGATAATCACATAGGGGGCTGGATTTACGCAGGATGATTGCTCGTGATTTACTGCGTCTACATAAACAACCGTGTAGTTACCGGGCGCCGCTGAGTCCAGCGTCGACGAAGTGAGAGGGAAGATAGCTGACTTGGCAAGATTTCTGTAGGTAGTGTCGATGTCAGGAACAGGACATAACTCGCTGTACCATCGATAGAGCAATTGGCTATCGACCTGCGAGTCACCGTTGCGATGATGACATGATGGTAGTGCCTTGTGTGGTAAAGCTTTTACGAGGCGCTTGCGTGCGAACGCTGCCGATAGCCTCACCAGAACAATGTCTGGAAAATCTGCCGGATGTTGTGGGCAGCTTGAGCAGACTGAGATAGACTGCGCGCGCTCTTTTATATGCAGCACGCGTTTGGCGGTTCTTGCGCTGGCGAGCTGTATCGTCTGAGCGCCCGACACGCACTGGCCATTAGTGTCTGAGTAGGTTCGAAATTCAAGAAAGTAACCCAGTGTCTGAGAAGTCGGTCTGACTTCGATCATGTACCAGCCCGCTGCCAGGCCGATGTCGTTTAATTGCCATTTGTCCTTGTCATTGACAGTCGCCCCGGACATATCAAGCTCATGCCTGAGGCCAAGGCGTCTCGTAATAGCGGGTTTTATTAAACTGATAAATGGCACAAATTTCCGCCAATAGATCGGGTTGGTTATGTGCAGCATCTTAATGTATCAAGAATCGAGCCGATACCAGCGTTACAAGTGGGGATTGTTACTGTAAAAAAGACGTTGTCACCTTTGGGTGTGTTGTGAACGTCGATGGCATGGATTCTGTAACGTGCTATCAATACAACTGCATTTATCCAGCAACGTTTGGACAAGGGTTTAACGTCATAGGCAAGTCTTGTAAGCCGTCACTTGGGAGGACTGGTGCTCAGCATCAGGATTGGTATACATGTGAATATGTACTTTCGCTTCTCGAACGTTAAACCACTGGAGTCATAACGACATGCGGCAGTTATCTGTGTCAGCATCGGCAGCAAATTCGCCAATTAACTACGCTGGGAGCCAGTCGAGTGATTCTGAAGCTGTCTGCGCTGACTGCATACTTTTTCTCCAGGGGCCAGTGGGGCCTTTCTTCTCGCGAATTGCAAAGGATTTCACGAAGCGAGGATTTAAAGTCTTCAAGATAAACTTTAATGGTGGGGACAAGGTTTTTTATCAAGGTGAACATGCCACTGACTATGAAGGTACCCCGGACCAGTGGGCGGATTACCTGCAAACATTTGTCAACAAGAATGCCATTTCGCGAATTTACGCATTCGGAGATTGCCGGTACTACCACCAGGTAGCCAAAAAGATTGCCAGTTCGTCAAACATCAAATTCTATGTTTTTGAGGAGGGTTATGTCCGTCCTAATTACATTACTCTGGAGAGTGGGGGCGTCAATGGTCACTCTCGGCTGATGCATGGATCAGCACTCGTAGGAAATACATCGCCTGGCAACGACGATGTCGTACCCGCAGGGCGTTTTTGTTTCCTGTTGCCGGCCTTTTATTCGATTATCTATTATCTGGCAGCCAGCCTGTACTCGTCCAGATTCCCTGACTATGTCCATCACCGTCCGTTAGGCTGGTTGAGAGAGGGTGCTATCTGGATTCGCTCCGGTTACAGGAAACTGACCAGTCGTCGAGGCGGAGCCCGGGTTGTTCAGAAACTCGATGTTCGCTGGCAAAATCAGTACTTTCTGTGCCCATTGCAGGTGCACTGTGACATGCAGGTTATCGTTCATTCGCCGTTTGAGTCGATAGACGAGTTTATTTGCGATGTCGTGACATCATTTGCAAAGCACGCTCCTAAAAACCATGCGCTGGTGTTCAAGCATCACCCGCTGGATCGCGGTTACACAAACTACAGACCACTCATTGATCAACTGGCCAGGGCGCTGCACGTCGATGAACGTGTGTTTTATGTACACGACGTGTGTTTGCCCTCAATGCTGCGCAATGCTGTGGGGGCCGTTATGATCAACAGCACGGTCGGTTTGTCATCGCTCTATCATGGCACGCCAGTAAAAGTTCTTGGTGACGCAATCTACGACCGCAAGGGCCTGACCTATAAGGGCCCACTCGCTAATTTTTGGAATACCCCGGGAACCGTTGACGAGGAAGCTGTAGACAGATTTCGTTCTTTCCTCAAGCGCAACAACCAGTTAAATGGAAATCTCTACAAGCGGTGTAGTAACAAGAATGCCTCAGGCGTTGTCTGGTCGGGGAAACTGGCGATGGAGCATTCTCCCGACGGCTCTGTTGACCCGCTGTTCGAACGACGACGTCGCTCGCGTTTTGTTCTGGTTAAGGACGTTAACACCATCACTACCGTGAAATCCGGGGATAGAGGTGAGGGTCTTTCCAAGTCCGCCTGATTCCAGTCGCTTACTGCTTTCGGATGTAGCGTTTCAATTTTCTTGCTTATTGGATAAAGAGGTTTGAGACCTTATAGCTCGTCTGTCACCCGGCACGCTTCACTCAGCGAAATAATGCCTTCCTGAGCGAGCTTCAACAACTTTTTTGCCAGACTCTTCTCACCGTCGATCCTGATCATTGCACTTTGGTAGTCTGCATCAAATAGTGCATTTTTTACATCAGGAGTTACTGTCACAAGATCAAAAACATCCAGCCACGTACGATGCCCTGTGCCGTTACAGTGATCGCAGCCCGGTGCTTCACTGAAAGAACAACGCATACGATGTCGTACCCAGTTGTTGATATTTCCTTCCAGTACAGGGCTGTATCGAGCCAGCCACGCTGTTTCAAGATCATCCGGGACGCTACCAACGCGGCAATAGGTACACAGGCAACGTATACGGTGTTGTAGTATCAGGCCATTCAGCTTGTGTGCAAGGGTTTCGCTGCGCGCACCCAGCCCCATAAGACGGGCAAGGCAACTGGAAGCATTGTCTTCATCAACGCTGATTACTACCAACGCTTTCTCTGCCGCCAGATTTATCAGTTGCACGCTCATGTCATTTTCAAGAGTCTGTGCAGCGATAATGGCATCAGCACCCATCTGGCACAGCGCCTGCCAGTTTTTTCTTTGTTCAGTGGTTGCTGGAATGTCCAGTCCGAGTTGGCTGGTGCCGGGTATCAGTGGATGCAAGGGGGTATCGGCCATGACAACCTTTACATCGGGTGATATCAGGCTCTGTGCAATGGCGCGACTGGTACGACGGTGTACCTGTGGCAAACGTGATGCGACAACAAGTAGTCCTGTTCTGGACTCGAGCACACATTTGAGTGTTGACAACTGTTCACGACTAAGACCAATATCTTCAAGGCGCGCTGGTTGTTGTGAAACATCTTCAAGCGCGGTGATCAAAAAAGAACTGCCAATGCTACAGGGCACGTTATCGAGTTGAAACAACAGGGGCTTCTCGCTGACGGTGAACTTAAACCATCCGCGACGGGCAACATCGTTTCTATCGCTTCCCCAAAGTCTGGATGCAAGGATATTTACCGCCTTTAATGCAATATCGTTGAGTGGAAGACGGGTTTCAGCGAAATCAAAGACACTTCTGTAGCGCACTCTGAGACTTTCGCCTGATGGCTCCAGATGAATTTCAAAGGCTTCCATTCTGCCAGCGTTGTGCAACAGCTCGCTCAGAGCTTCCCAGACCGGGCGCTCGCTGACAGGACAGACAGTCAATACCGATGTCACATCAATCGGTGATTGATAGGCTTCCGGCAGATGAAAAGGTAATGCACAGGACATGGAGAGATTTTCGTGCGAGCGGGTCTTCGCACGGGTATCGGCTCCAGAGTCAAAATACCTTATAAATACAGCGTGATACGGCCTTGATCTGTGAGGCCTGACCGGATGTAGCGTGTTACACAGGTAATTAGTTAATCATGCATTCCAACGATTCGCTGAACCTGAAACATCGTGCACCGGCAGGGCAGGCCGCACCTGCCGTCAAAGCCTGTGAGCCTGCCGGGCATACACTGCCACGTTCGCCGGTGCACCATTGGCCACTAATGATCTGATAGCACGCAGCATCATCTTGCAAGCACTGATCTTTGCTGGATACCTGTGTATCAGTGCTTTTGCAAGCCAGTATACGATCGTTGGTGCTCACGGTTGATCCACGACTATCTGATGATGCGCAAGCACTTAACAGCGTTGCCACGATGGCGAGCACGATCAGTGGAAAAACGTGTGGCAGACCTCTTGTGTCGTTCATTAGCCGCATACAACCAGAATCCGTGATTTTTCGAAAAGAGCAATATCCAAACGCCCGCAACTCCTGCATACAGCAATGAGTACGCCTATTTGAAATAGACAGGTTTTACTTCGCCACTGGCAAGCCTACCCTTCCACAGCGCAGGCCCTGTCTGATGAACCGAATCGCCGGTTGCGTCAACGGCGACGGTCACCGGCATGTCCTTGACAACAAATTCATGGATGGCCTCCATACCCAGATCACCAAAGGCCACGACCCGGGATTGCTTTATGGCCTTGGATACCAGATACGCAGCGCCACCAACCGCCATCAGATAAACCGCTTTGTGTTTGCGAATGGCATTGATCCCGGCCTCTCCACGCTCGGCCTTGCCGATCATGCCCAGCAACCCGTAGTCCGCTAACATCATCTCGGTGAATTTATCCATTCGCGTCGAGGTTGTTGGGCCTGCAGGTCCAACAACCTCGTCACGGACTGCATCAACTGGCCCCACGTAGTAGATGAACTTGCCATTGAAGTCGACACCCTCCGGCAGTGTTTCACCGTTTTCCAACATGCTTTGTAATCGTTTGTGTGCCGCGTCTCTGCCAGTGAGCATCGTGCCGCTGAGTAACAAGGTTTCCCCGGGTTTCCATGTTGTAGCCTCGGCGGGCGTGACGGTATCAAGGTTGACGCTACGGGCACCGTCGCCGGCGTCCCAGGAAATGGAAGGCCAGTCCTTGAGTGACGGAGGTGTCTGAAGGGCGGGGCCACTGCCGTCGAGCGTAAAGTGGGCGTGACGTGTAGCAGCGCAGTTGGGAATCATGGCGACAGGTTTAGAGGCGGCATGCGTCGGATGGTCAAGTATCTTGACGTCGACCACAGTGGTCAGGCCACCAAGTCCTTGTGCACCGATTCCCAGTGCGTTAACCGCTTCAAAAATCTCCAGTCGCAGCTCTTCAATGCGGTTTGACGGCCCACGATCTTTCAAAGCCTGAATGTCGACAGGCGCCATCAGGGATTGCTTGGCCAGAACAGCTGCTTTTTCTGATGTACCGCCTATGCCAATACCCAGCATTCCCGGTGGACACCATCCGGCGCCCATGGTCGGCACAGTCTTGACCACCCAGTCGACAATGCTGTCGCTGGGATTGAGCATGACCAGCTTGGACTTGTTTTCAGAGCCACCACCTTTGGCGGCAATCTCGAATTCGACGGTATTGCCTTCTACCATTTCGTAATGGATGACGGCAGGCGTATTGTCGCCGGTATTTTTTCTGGCACCTGCCGGGTCTTCGAGGATGGATGCCCTCAGTTTATTGTCAGGATGGGTGTAAGCCCGGCGCACGCCCTCATTGATCATGTCGGTAAGGTTCATTTTGGCGTCCCACTGAACATCCATTCCGACTTTGACGAAAGCGGTGACAATGCCGGTGTCCTGGCAAAGTGGTCGTTTGCCTTCAGCGCACATGCGGGAGTTCACGAGAATTTGTGCCATGGCATCCTTCGCAGCCTGCGATTCTTCCCTTTGCCAGGCTTCATGAACCGCGTCTATATAGTCCTTCGGGTGGTAGTAGGACATGAACTGCAGCGCATCGCAGACACTATCGATGAGATCGTCCTGACGAATCTTGTTCATAAGCCGGGTCCGGGGTCGTTGGTTAATGGCGTTGCCGCATTATATCCGCGCATGGCCAATCGTGTTTTTTTGCTGTGCTTGTATCAGTAATCAGGCGCGGATATGACAAGACGCTTGACGTGCGGCAATCGTTAAAGGCACTATCGGCACTGAGATGACTAATCTATACATCAATACCCGCGATGCGGGACAGCAGGCATGGCGCTGGCGAGGCTGAAATACCCCTTGTTTCGTGGCGGCGCATTCGCGCATGCCGGTATCTCATTGCCTAATCTGTAGATTGTCAAACCCGTATGAACCTTTCTGAATTCGAGCGCTATCGCGCCAAAGGCTACACGCGCATTCCCCTGAGCTGCGAACTGGTTGCCGATCTGGACAACCCGCTGTCTGTTTTCATGAAGCTGGCAGATGAGCCGTACACGTTTCTTTTTGAGTCTGTGCAGGGCGGCGAGAAATGGGGCCGATATTCGATTATCGGATTGCCAGCTCGCAAATTGATTCGCATTCGCGCTAACAATGTGAGCATCAGCGATGATGATGTCGAGACGGACAACTTCGATGTTGAGGACCCGCTGCAATGGATCGAGCAGTTCCAGACTCAATTTCGTGTTCCGGATATTGACGGTTTGCCAAGAATTACCGGCGGTCTCGTCGGCTATTTCGGTTACGACACTATCCGGTATGTTGAGCCAAGGCTGGGTCCCAACCCACACCCGGATCCGATAGATAATCCTGATATTTTGCTCATGGTTACCGACGCTCTGGTTGTGTTCGATAATCTGAGTGGGAAACTCACTGTCATTGTGCTGGTCGATCCGTCGGTCACCGATGCCAGACTTGACGGGCTAAGGCGTGTTGCGGATTTGCACGCAAGGTTACGCGCACCTCTGCCAGAGAGGCTGTCCACGCATGCGGCAACCACTGTGTCCGAAGATGACTTTGAAAGCGGCTTTACCGAGAAAGGTTTCAAGGCTGCTGTCAAACGGATCATTCATTACATAACTCAAGGAGAGTGTATGCAGGTGGTCTTGAGCCAACGGCTGGTTGTGCCGTTCAAGGCACCACCACTGGATCTTTACCGTGCACTTCGTTCTCTCAATCCGTCCCCCTATATGTTTTATCTGGATCTTGGTGATCACCACGTCGTTGGTGCATCGCCAGAGATTCTGGTGAGGCTGGAAGAGGGGGAAGTGACTGTACGGCCTTTGGCTGGAACCCGCCCCCGCGGAGCTAATGAGGAGGCGGATCGGGCACTCGAGGAGAGCCTGCTGGCAGATCCGAAGGAGCTTGCCGAGCACCTGATGCTGATTGATCTTGGACGCAACGATGTGGGCAGGATTGCCCAGACAGGCTCTGTGACTGTGACAGACAAGTTCAGTATCGAGCGCTATTCCCATGTCATGCACATCGTGTCCAAT
Source organism: Granulosicoccus sp. (assembly GCA_045110475.1). Classification (GTDB taxonomy): domain Bacteria; phylum Pseudomonadota; class Gammaproteobacteria; order Granulosicoccales; family Granulosicoccaceae; genus Granulosicoccus. The sequence continues at coordinate 21,461 of JBGCGC010000074.1, read as the reverse complement.
GTCGTCGGCAAATTGAAGTCGGGCATGTCGCCGATGGATGTGCTCAGGGCAACTTTTCCTGCTGGTACGCTGTCGGGGGCGCCTAAAGTGCGAGCAATGGAAATCATTCAGGAGCTTGAGCCGGTCAAGCGTGGCGTCTATTCTGGCGCGGTGGGTTACCTATCATGGAATGGCAACATGGACACAGCTATTGCCATTCGCACCGCAGTTATCAAGAACCAGCAACTGAATGTGCAGGCCGGAGCGGGTATCGTGTACGACTCTGACCCTGAAAGTGAATGGCAGGAAACGCACGCCAAGGCGCGCGCCATATTCAGGGCGGTGAGTCTGGCACAGGCAGGACTGGATAAAAGACCTGCCTTGTTCGATGAGCTGGAAGATTCGCCTAACACTGTGGCTGAAAGTTCAGCCTCCGTTACGCGGCGAGGTGCCTGACATGCTGGCAGTCATCGATAATTATGATTCGTTCACCTGGAATCTGGTGCAGTACTCGGCTGAGCTTGGGTGTCAGGTTGAGGTTTTTCGCAATGATCAGATCACCTGCGATGAGCTGATGGCTCTGAAGCCGACTGCCATCATGGTGTCGCCAGGTCCCGGCAGACCTGACAGTGCAGGCATCTCACTGGAGTTTCTCGAGCGTTTTGCCGGTAAAATTCCGATTCTGGGTGTCTGCCTGGGACATCAGAGTATCGGTCAGCATTTTGGTAGCCAGATCGTTCAGGCGCAGCAGATCATGCACGGTAAGCTATCCAGGGTTTATCATGAGAATCAGGGGATGTTTGAAGGCTTGCCCAGCCCCTTGATTGCCACGCGGTATCATTCTCTGGTGATTGACAAGTCGACTCTGTCACCAGAACTTGATGTCACCGCCTGGACTCAGGACTCCCATGGCAACCGAGAAGAGATCATGGGTGTAATACACAGACAGCATTTGATAGAGGGTGTGCAATTCCACCCGGAGTCTGTCAGTAGCGAGCATGGACATGCCATGTTGAAGAGTTTTTTCAAACGTGCTGGTATGTTCTTACCTGTCGACCCTTTCGATTCTTGATAAGCCCGGAAAACCTCTCAATGAAAATCCAGCAAGCGCTTGAACGCTTATTGAACAGGGACGATCTCAGTGGTGAAGAGATGAGCGCTGTAATGCGCCAGGTTATGACAGGGGAGGCCTCGCCAGCGCAGATTGGCGGATTTCTCGTCGCACTTCGTATGAAAGGTGAAACGGTGGACGAGGTTGCTGCGGCTGCCAGTGTCATGAGAAGCCTGGCCGACAGCGTGTCTCTGGGAGACAAACCGGCCATTGATATTGTGGGTACGGGTGGGGATTCCACCAGCACGTTCAACATCTCTACCTGTAGCGCCATAGTGGCAGCCAGCGCAGGTGTCAGAGTTGCAAAACATGGAAATCGCTCCGTGTCCAGCAAATCAGGTGCGGCAGATCTTCTTGAGCAGGCAGGGGTCAATATTGATCTGACGCCTGAGCAAGTTGCCCGATGTGTCGATGAGCTGAACCTCGGTTTCATGTTTGCACCGCGTCACCACAGTGCCATGAAGCATGCGATTGGTCCGCGACGTGAAATGGCTGTTCGAACCGTGTTCAATCTACTCGGACCGCTAACGAATCCGGCAGGAGCGCGTAGCCAGCTTCTGGGTGTCTACGACGCACAGTGGGTTCGTCCAATCGCAGACGTACTCAATAAACTGGGTAGCGACCATGTCATCGTCGTTCATGGACAGGATGGCATGGACGAAATCAGTATCAGTGGTCCGACGCATGTTGCTGAATTAAAAGGCGGACAAGTCAGCGAATATGTCATAGCACCGGGCGATTTTGGTCTGGCAGAAGCACCGCTGAGCCAGATTATTGTGGACAGTGCCGAACAGAGCCTGACAATGATCAATGCCGTACTCGACAATGAGTCGGGTGCGGCCCGCGACATCGTGTGTTTGAACGCTGGAGCTGCTATCTGTGTCGGTGGTTTGGTGGCCGATGTAGGAGCTGGTGTAGAGATGGCAAAGGCAGTCATTGCCAACGGTGATGCGAAGCGCAAGCTAGAGCGCCTGATAGATTTCTCCGGGACGTTTTTGCCTGGCTAAGACCAGCGCAGCCTCTACAGGCTTGAGGCATTACCTGAACAAAACAAGCGTCTGACATAAAAACACGACAAACATAAACCAACACCAACGCCTTGCCATCATGGACTGATGCAAGGTAGACCTGTAATTGACTTGCCGGAACAAGATCGTCATGGCCGTAGATGTCCCCGATATCCTAAAAAAAATCATCGCCAGAAAGCGTGAAGAGATCACCGAGGCGCAGCGCCACACGTCGGTTGCGCAACTGCAAAATCGTATTCATACGGCCGATGCCTGTCGCGGTTTTGCACGTGCCATTTCCACTCGACTGATGGCAGGGTCTCCTGCCGTCATTGCCGAAATCAAGAAGGCATCACCCAGCAAGGGTGTACTTCGTGATCCGTTCATACCGGCAGATGTTGCCAGAAGCTACGAGAGTGCGGGAGCTGCCTGTTTATCTGTGTTGACGGATACCGACTTCTTTCAGGGCGGCGAATGGGCGTTGAAAGAGGCACGAGCCGCTTGCGCATTGCCTGTGATTCGCAAGGACTTTATTGTTGATCCGTATCAGGTGTATGAGGCGCGAGCCATGAACGCCGATTGTGTTCTGCTTATTGCGGGGGTGCTGTCACAAGCCGAGTTGAGTGATCTATACGGGCAGGCCGTATCACTGGGAATGGATGTTCTTGTGGAAGTTCATGATGCTGAGGAGCTCGAACGTGCGCAATCGGTTAATCCCATGTTGTTAGGTATCAACAATCGCGATTTGCGGACCTTCAACGTATCCCTGACGACAACAGAATGCCTGTTACCGAGCGTTGCAGATGGCACTATTGTTGTTACCGAGAGTGGCATCATGTCACCGGCTGACGTCATGCGTATGCGCAGCAAGGGAGTTCACGCGTTTCTGGTGGGAGAAGCTTTCATGCGTGCCGATGACCCTGGCGCGGCTTTAAGCCACTTGTTTGCGGACTAAAAACAGCGTAGCGCTGAGGTATTGCTCATTTTTATGCAAGGTATCCATTCACTTAACGGATGCGTTTTAAACACGTACAAAAAAGCCGGAGACCCTTGCAAATCTCCGGCTGTCAAAAACAGACCTGTTCCGTATCCGTCCGGGTTCGCGATTGACGGCACTTCCTGCCGGTAGCGATCCGTCCATGGTCGTGGATGGGCAGAGCTATTTCAGCGTCTGATCAGAATCGCCTGATCCAGAGGCATGTAACCACGGAATGCGCTAGCGCGTTCCGTAAATTACCATCGTCTTGCCACGTGCATGGATAAGTGGTTCGCCAGTTGGTGGGTGCTCAAGCTCTTTCAAAACACGTCCTACCATTTCTCGTGAACAACCGACAATCCGGGCAATTTCCTGACGCGTGATTCGGATCTGCATGCCATCGGGATGCGTTATCGCATCGGGCATATGGGCCAAATCAAGAAGCGTCACCGCAACACGTTGCTTGACATCCAGAAAGACCATGTCGCCGACCTTGCTGCTGGTCTTGCGCAATCGCGCGGCCATCTGAGTTGTCAGTGCGTACAGCAGATCTGGTTGGTCTGCAGACAGTCGCCGGAACTGTTCGTAGTTCATTTCGGCAACTTCACATTTGGTTCGAGCAACCACCCAGGCACTTCGCTTGGATTCCGGCTCAAATAGTCCCATCTCGCCAAAGAATTCTCCAGCGTGCAAATACGCGAGGACGATTTCCCGGCCTTCGGGGCCTTCGGTCACCACGCTGACAGAACCGTCAACAATGTAGAACAGGGTTTCGGAAACATCACCGTGGTGAATTATGGTAGTTTTCGCCGGGTACTGTCGGCGGTGGCTGCTCCTCAGGAACAAGTCCAGCCATTCGACAGGTGGCGGTGCGATACGTGGCGCCAGCATTCTATATTCTCTCCGTACTCAAAGTTTGCGCAAGAACCGGTTGGATCATAGGTGACCATCCAGTCTGTTTTTGTCTAACGTCAAACAGTGATCGGCGGGGTTTTTATTTTCTTCAGTGAAGCCTGCACCGTCCAGGAGCGTGCAGGACAGGGATTCAGGGAGACAAACTTGCACGCACGCGTAAAATGGCTTGATCATATGAGCTTCGTTGGTGAGTCGGGAAGTGGCCATTCTGTGGTGCTCGACGGTTCACCCGAACATGGAGGTCGTAACCTCGGTGTCAGGCCTATGGAAATGCTGCTCATTGGCTTGGGTGGATGTACCGCATTTGATGTTGTACTAATGTTGCAAAAGTCTCGCCAGAACGTTGTCGACGTTGAGGTTTCCCTCGATGCAGAGCGCTCTGACGATATTCCACACGTTTTCACAAATATCAAGGTCCACTTTAAAGTGTGGGGAAAGGAGCTCAGCGAAAAGCATGTGGAGCGAGCTGTCCATCTGTCTGCAGACAAGTACTGTTCAGCGACAAAAATGATGGAAAAGAGCGCCGAAATTGTGTGTAGCTGGGAAATTATCGTGTCTGACTGAACGACTTTTTCCGACCTCGAACCACACATTTGACAACGGCGACGGTGTCTCACCACAGAGGCTCACGAACGCATAAACAAATTCCCTTTTCTGTAAGTTGGATCACATTTTTAAAATACCATGTAACGTAAGCGTAGGTGAAAATATCGCGGTCAAAACCGAAAATTCACAAGTTTTGTTTATTTTTTGTGAAATAACCTTCTTGATCGTTTAATTTTTGACCATTTTTGGAGTTTTTTTCCTCTGGCAGGAGAGCTGGCAAGCACATTGCAATTTGTTTACTCGCAAGTGTAGTTTTCTCCTCCACCCTCCTGAGGTGGTTTACAGCGCAACCCGTCTGGTTGCGCTGTATTTCTTGCTCCGCAGGCAACACAGTTATTTAAAGGCCTTCCGGAGACTATTAATCTCATTTGATGGTTGAGCTTCGGCAAAACCTGCATTACAATGGCGGGCTCAGTCCGATTACGCCTTACCGAGATACTCCAAGTGAACAAGACTACCGTCAGCGCCAAGCCTGCAGAGGTAAAACGTGAGTGGTTCGTTATCGATGCCGAGGGTAAGACCTTAGGTAACGTTGCCACCGAGTGCGCGCGACGCCTGCGCGGCAAGCACAAGGCCATCTATACACCGCATGTGGATACTGGCGACTACATGGTAGTCATCAACGCCTCCAAAGTTGAGGTGACAGGTAACAAGGCCAAGAACAAGCTGTATCGTCACCATACGGGTTACATCGGTAACCTCAAGACGACCAATTTCGAAAAATTGCAACAGACTCATCCCGAAAAAATCATCGAGCTGGCTGTTAAAGGCATGTTGCCAAAGAATGCGCTCGGTCGCGACATGTACCGAAAGTTGCGCGTATTCGCTGATGCAAAGCACACTCACGAAGCGCAGCAGCCGCAGCTACTGGAACTCAAATAATCATGGCAGCACAACAGTACTACGGCACTGGCCGACGTAAATCTTCAACAGCCAGAGTGTTCATGCACTCCGGTAGCGGTAAGATTACCGTCAACCAGAAGCCGCTTGACGAGTACTTCGGACGAAAAACGGCTCACATGATTATCCGTCAGCCACTGGAACGCACAGATACACTGGCAAATTTCGATTTCAATATTACCGTCAAGGGCGGTGGTGGAAGCGGTCAGGCGGGTGCTATCCGGCTCGGCATTTCAAGGGCACTGCTGTCGTACGACGAGACTTTGCGTCCGCAACTGCGTGGTGCAGGTTTCCTTACTCGGGATGCACGCGAGGTTGAGCGCAAGAAGGTCGGACTTCGAAAGGCGCGCAAGGCGACTCAGTACTCCAAGCGTTAATTTTTCAGCGGGTAATACATTTCATCAAAGCCCCGCAGGTCGGGGCTTTTTTGTATCTAGTATTGGAGGGTTCAGTTGCATTGTAGTGGCGATAATGATGCCTCCATGTAACGAGTATTGTTGTCGTCGATTGCATACGAACATCATCATCCAGCGTATCGTTAGCTCATGAACGCACCTCTTTTGTCAGACCCGGTACAGTTGCCAAGGCAACTGCGCGAAATACCCTACAACTACACGTCGTTTTCTGATCGTGAGATCGCGCTTCGCTATCTCGGCGATGCGGGCTGGCAGCTCATTCAGTCACTGCGTGATGAACGCCGGACCGGGCAATCGGCGCGTATGCTGTTCGAGGTGCTCGGTGATATCTGGGTAGTCGACAGAAATCCATTCATTCAGGAAGACCTGCTCGACAACCGCCGGCGACGGGAGGCGCTGATAACAGCGCTGAAGCACCGTGTTCAACAGATGGTCGAACGCGGCAGCGCCGACCCCAGAGTAAGTAATCTGATCTCGATGGCCAATGAGGCCATCGAAGGCTTTCAACGTCGGCTTCGGGACATGCAGTCGCTGCGTCGACGGGTCATGCAGACGATGCGAGCAGTCACCCATAGCGACAATATTCGATTTGATGGGCTCTCGCGAGTTGCTCATGTGACTGACGCCACTGACTGGCGCGTTGAGTTGCCGTTTGTCGTTCTCACTCCTGACTCGGAAGACGAACTTCCAGAGCTTGTCAAATGTTGTATCGAGCTTGGGTTGACGATGATCGCTCGCGGTGGCGGCACCGGCTACACCGGCGGTGCCATTCCCTTGCATGCAAGTACGGCTGTGATCAACCTTGAAAAACTCGATACCCTTGAACCCATCCAGCAATCGGCACTTCCTGTATCAGGACAGTTGGGAGAGCACACAGGCGAGCAGTTTGCAAAGACCATTCGTGTAGGCTCTGGAGTGGTGACCCGACGGGTTGCCGAGGCTGCTGCAAAACAGGGACTGGCATTTGCTGTGGACCCAACATCACAGGATGCCTCGACCATCGGCGGCAATATCGCCATGAATGCGGGTGGTAAGAAGGCGGTCCTGTGGGGCACGACACTTGACAACCTTCTGTCATGGAGGATGGTCGATCCCGATGGGCATTGGCTTGATATCCAAAGGCTGGACCACAACCTGGGCAAAATTCATTTGCAGGGTACTGTCCGGTTCAGAGTAACCAGAACCGATGCTGCGAGTGGTGCGGTAATGAATGAGCCTGTGATCATCGAGGTTCCGGGTGCAAGCTTAAGGCGACAGGGACTTGGCAAGGATGTGACAGACAAGTTTCTCGGCGGACTCCCCGGGGTGCAGAAGGAGGGGTGCGACGGGCTGATCACGTCCGCTGTCATGATATTGCATCGGATGCCAGATCATGTACGCACGGTGTGCATGGAGTTCTACGGGAAGGATCTGCGTGACGCCGTCTTGGCAATAACCGAAGTTAAGGATTACATTGACCAGACCTCTGGTATTCAGTTAGCGGGACTGGAACACCTGGACGACCGATATATCAAGGCGGTCAAATACAGTGCAAAGGCGGCTCGCGGCATGTTGCCAAAGATGTTGTTGCTGGCTGATATTGTCAGTGATGACAACGATCTGGTCAGTAAGGTGGCATCTGGCGTTGTGCAGCTTGTCAACAAGCGTGGTGCAGAGGGCTTTATTGCCGTCAGTGATGATGCGCGGAAGCAATTCTGGGCAGCTCGGTCCAGAACAGCGGCAATCGCGGCTCACACCAATGCGTTCAAAATCAATGAAGACGTCGTTATTCCCTTGCCGCGTCTGGCAGACTACAGCGAAGGCATTGAGCGGATCAACATCGAGCATTCGCTAAGCAACAAGCTCGCGATGCTAAACCAGGTAAAGGCCTTGCTGGAGTCGGGCGAAGCGCGCGCACTGGTAGCGCAGCCGCACGATTCAAGCGAAGAGAGTAAGGCGATCGTCGACAAGGCGCTGAACGCTGCTGCGGATCAACTGGCTCAGGTGAAGTCTCACTGGAACGATCTCTATGATCGGCTTCGGCTTGCAGATGAGCGTTATTTGCTGGCGCTTAAAGACGGCACTCATCCTGAAGAAACAGACAAAAGTGTCAGCGGATTACTTCGCCGCGACGAGGTTTTATCCTACAGGGACTCAATAGAGAAACCGCTCAAAGATCGTTTTTCGGGTAATCGTTACGAGGGCCTGCGCTCAAGGATCGACCATATACATGCCACGCTGCGCCCCCAAAGGTTGTTTGCTGCGCTGCACATGCATGCAGGTGATGGCAACATACATACAAACATACCGGTCAATTCCAACGATTACACGATGATGCGTCAGGCTGAATCGATTGTTGATCGTGTCATGGAGCTTGCGCAACTGCTCGATGGAGTAATTTCTGGCGAACATGGTATTGGACTGACCAAGATGCAGTACATGGATGCTGCCACTGTCAACGCATTTGCTGAATACAAAAACGTGGTTGATCCCAACCGGCATTTTAACAAGGGCAAGCTCATGCCGGGTTCAAATCTGGCCAACGCTTACACACCGTCACTAAGACTTGTGCAACAGGAAGCCCTGATTCTGGAGCAGAGCGAGTTGGGGGCATTAAACGATGCCATCAAGGATTGTTTGAGGTGCGGCAAATGTAAGCCGGTTTGTGCAACTCACTCGCCGGGTGCCAATCTTCTGTACTCACCGCGCAACAAGATTCTCGGAACGGGTCTTATCATCGAGGCTTTTCTTTATGAAGAGCAAACTCGTCGTGGGTTGTCCATCCGACACTTTGATGAAATGAATGATATTGCTGACCATTGCACTGTCTGTCATAAATGTCTGGCGCCCTGTCCAGTGGATATCGATTTTGGCGATGTGACCATCACCATGAGAAAAATACTGAAGGACCGCGGGCAGAAAAACTTCAGTCTGGGAACAAGGGCATCGATGGCCTTTCTGAACGTCAAGGATCCAACAACCATTAAAGCCCTTAGAAAAGGGATGGTTGAATGGGGTTTTCAGGCACAACGTGCGGCAAGCGCGCTGGTCACTCGGTTACCGTCTGTCGCTCATACCCGGCAACAGCCGTCAGGTACTACAGGTCCCGGTAAACCGGTCGAGCAGGTTGTGCATTTTGTGAACCGCAAACTACCCAACAAGGCTATGTTGCCAGCCAAGACGACCAGAGCGCTGTTAGGCATTGAGAATCGGGATTACGTGCCAATTGTCAGAGACCCTGCTAAAACCACTGACGATAGTGATGCGGTGTTCTATTTCCCCGGTTGTGGATCAGAACGCTTGTTCAGTCAGGTGGGTCTGGCAACGCTGGCCATGCTGTTTGACACCGGCAGCAAGACGGTCTTGCCTCCCGGTTACCTCTGTTGTGGCTATCCTCAAACGTCAACCGGTGATGTTGACAAGGGTAAGCAGATAACCACTGAGAATCGTGTGCTGTTTCATCGTGTTGCAAATACGCTGAACTACATGGACATCAAGACCGTTATCGTCTCCTGCGGTACTTGTATGGATCAACTGATGAAGTATGAGTTCGAGCAGATATTTCCAGGCTGCCGCTTGCTGGACATTCATGAATACCTTATGGAAAAGGGCTATTCACTGGATGGCGTCAGTGGCGAACACTATGTGTATCACGACCCGTGTCATAGCCCGATGAAAACCTATCAGCCGCTGAAGGTGACTGAGGCGCTGTTGGGCAAACCGGTCATCCAATCCGATCGTTGCTGTGGAGAGGCCGGAACGTTTGCGGTGGCACGCCCGGATATTGCATCGCAAGTACGGAAACGTAAAGCCGATGAGCTCGTCGGAAATCTGCAACACTATGACGTCGAGGCCGGGATTACAAATCACGACGTCAAGATGATGACATCCTGTCCGGCTTGTGTTCAGGGCCTCAGTCGTTACAGAGATGAGACGGGGCTGGACACCGACTACATTGTTGTGGAATTAGCCAAGGGCTTGTTTGGTGAAAACTGGGCAAGCGAATTTGTCGACAAGGCTAATCTGGGTGGTGTGGAGCAGGTGCTGTTGTAGTCGGGTGGCAGTTTTCCCACTGCCATGGTTAGTGTATCGGCGAACCTATCCGGTACAGCCGGGTTCACTGACGTCTTGACTTACGCCAACCTTGCATTAAATCGGAATGACAAGGCAATTGCGGCGAAGGCGAGAATCCATGCGCCAATCTTCATGGAATCCCGACCTTGCGCAAACGTCGGTGAGACTAAATGAGGACCAGGAGAGCCTGCGCGGCAGAAATCAATCGGCTACGAGCAGCCCACTTTTGGCCAAATTTTGCGCACATTTTCGTCACTTAGCCAGCTAAACTCCTCAAATGAGCTCAAAATTGGACTACTCTCGCCCGATCGCTTTCTACCGCGCAGACTCCTAGGAGTCTGCAGGGCCGCCTCCGGCCGCGCAGGCTCCTAGCCAGCGGTCATCAACTCATGCTCGCTGGCACTGAGTTCGTTGATGATTCGGATAATGGCGTCGTGGCTGCCAGCCAGCGATGCTCCGGTCCGGTACTTGCCGTTGATGACAATCGATGGCACCCCCGAAAGACCGGCGCCAGAAGCCATCTGCATGGATTGACTGAGTTTCGTGTTGGTTGCAAACGAATCCATGGTCTTGCTGAACTTCTCTTCATCGATTCCCAGCTCGCCAGCGAATTTGGCGATCTGCTTGGGCGAGCGGAGCGCGCGGCGTTCTACGTGGATAGCGTTGAACATCGGTTCAAGGAATTGATCGCCAACCCCCATTAATTCTGCGGCGTAGAAAGCGCGAGAATGAGGCTCCCAGGATGGATTCAAGGGTGGTGCTTCGCGCACGAACTCGACGTAATCAGGCTTGCCTTCCTTCCATGCGTTGATGGCGGGTTCGAAAGCAAAACAGTGTGGGCAGCCGAACCAGAAATACTCGATGACTTCTACCTTATCTGATACGCGCGTATTGAGCGGTGGGTCGATGAGTTCGTATCCCTGACCTGATTGGGCTGTTGCGCGGCCCGCGTAGGGCGCTGCTACTGCCAACGCACTCAATGCCATTCCGGATTTAAGAAAATCTCTTTTATTCATAATAGTGATAAAAATGAAAATGTTAAGGATTGGGTGTACACACTGTGACCAGCACTGACCGTGCAAAGTTCAGATTAGATGTGTAGTGTGGGGCTAAACTGTTCAATATCCTAGTACTTGCTATCTTTACGTTACCTGAACAAGCCTCATTGATTGATAAAGCTGAGGCAAGGCATCGGTTTTTTCTGTCAGTGTATCCTGCGACATCCGGTCCTGCCGCGCAGGCTAGGAGTCTGCGCGGTAGAAAATACCGTCGCGAGAGCAGTCCCAATTCGAGTCAGTTTTATCGCTCATTTGAGGCGCTTAGTGGGCCTAAGTAACGAAAATGAGCAGTAAAACTGGCCGAAGTGGGGCTGTTCGCAGCAGGGATTTTCTACCGCGCAGGCTCCTAGGGTCTGTCGAAAATTGACCCGGATGTAGGACTGAGTAGTTTGTGATAGAGCTTTCCTGCCGATACGTCGGTCATACCTGACAGGTAGTCCGCAATGGCCCTGTGTCCTTGCAGCTCGTACTGTTCAAAAACAGCGACTGGTAAAAGTCGCTCCGGGTTGGCCTCGAAGATCTCGAAAAGACGAACCACTACTCGCTGCCCCTTGTACTGAAGCATCTGTAATTCGGGACGAAATATAACGTGTTGCATGACAAAGTCCTTTATAAGCAACAGAATCTGGTATGCCAGTGGTTCCATCCTGGCCTGAAGGTCCAGCATCGGGTGGTTGAATGCGCCTTGTGGCTCGATGGAGATACTTCTGATCAGATAGCCCACGAGTCGACTGATGGCGTGCTTTCGATCCTTGGCATTGTCGCTGAACAATAATTGTGTAAATTCGTCGATTTTTGACGTAACGGGGTTTTCATCCAGCTGACCCAGAACGGCGACTACCTGCGTCTGCCAAACCTCGCGCACCACCAGGCCAAGAGCCAGTGCATCCTCCAGATCGTGTACCCCATAGGCAATATCGTCTGCAAGCTCCATTATGCTTGTATCAAACGCCTTGTAAACGGTGCGAGAGTGTCCTTTGCGCGTTGTATCAAGCGTTTGGAACAAGGCCGTGTCGTCGTCATCGAACGGGTCGAGCAACCAGTCCAGCACGTCCCGTTCGTTATCGTAAATGCACTTTGGCGGTGCCCAGTGATCAATATTCAACGGGTTGTCTTGCGGGCTAGCCACGTATCGGCAAACCTTTGAATAGCAGGCTGGATACTTGATGGTGCCCAGCATGGTGCGCCGCGTCAGATCGAGACCGTTCTCGCTCGAGTATTCTCCCAGACGGGCAAGGATGCGCAGTGTCTGGCCATTCGCCTCAAAGCCGCCGTGATCGCGCATCATGGTGTTCATGGCTATCTCACCACCATGGCCAAACGGTGAATGTCCGATATCGTGGGCAAGGCAGATGGCTTCGACGAGGCTGAAGGATGGGATCAGCTCGCGATAATCGCTCAAGGCGTCCTGATCACGTAACCATTCGCAGATTCCCGAGCCGACCTGGGCCACCTCCAGAGAGTGCGTTAGACGGGTGCGATAAAAATCGCTCTCGCCCAAACCGAGCACCTGCGTCTTCGATTGAAGGCTGCGAAATGAGGCGCTGTGAATAATCCGGGCGCGATCGCGTTGATACTCGCTGTCATCGCGCGTGCTGTTGAAGCCGCGTCCCGCATGACCTGTAGATTGGGATCTGCGCTCTAGCCAGACGCTCAACTTGTTCTCCTTTTATGATGAATCCAGTAACAAAACTTTTTCGTTAAAAGTTATGTCATGTTTTAGTGACACTTGTTTAACGTCACAGTGTAGGTGATCCGTGGCTAACGTAACAGAGGTGAGAATTCCTTGAAGTGGAGAGCGATAAAAGGATGCAACCAGAAAGCGCAGCATGGTCGACGAATGAATACAGCACATGTCACCGTCATGCTAGGTTGACAGTATGTCAATTAAAATGGACAATCTGGGACGCATAGTGGGACAGATCTCAAATACTACAGTTCATAATAATTAAATGGCTAGAAAACCAAGGATTCACTTCTCCGGCGCTGTCTACCACGTCATTGTGAATAGCCTCGACCGGCAAGTTGTTTTCAAGTCCGTAGCGGACAGGCGCTACTGGGAGTCACTCGTCGCTGATGGTGTTGGCAGATTCGGGCACGCTGTTCACGGTTATTGTTGGGGTAAAGATCATATTCAAATGGCCGTGCAGGTCACGGATGCACCCCTATCCAAAATCATGCAAAACCTCACTTTTCGGTATACCCGATTCTTTAATGCCAAGTATGGCGAAAGCGGCCCCTTGTTCCATGGGCGATACAAGGCAATTGTCATTGAGGCAGATAAGTATCTGAATGATCTGGTTCGCTATATTCACAATAACCCGGTCAGAAACGGTCAAGCAAAATCAGCAAACGATGGAAAATGGACAAGTCATTCGGCGTATCTGGAGCCGAACCTTCAACCTGACTGGTTGACGACCAGCACTGTGCTAAAAGCTTTTGGCAAAACCGATAAAACGGCCAGAAAGAGTTTTGTCCAGTATGTGGATGCAGGGCGCATGGAAGGCGATCGTCCGGACCTGATGAAAGGCGGTGAGGGCGGCAGGATTCTTGGTGATGAGAAATTTGCTCGCAAGGCCCTTAAACCAGCAAAGGTAAAACCAAAACCGGTTACCCTCAACCAGCTTGTAAAGCGCGTTTGTAAGGAAGAGGGAGTCAGGGAGGCGGATCTGGTGACAGCCAGCCGTGCGCGTAGCGAAAGTCAGGTTCGTCAGACGATTACCTTTCTGGCCATGGAGCTGGAAGTTGCGAGTCTTACGGATATGGCAAAGCGCTTCAATCGAGACCTGACCACCATGAGCCGTAATCAGCGTTATTACCGCAATAAGCTCGCAGACAACAAACCCTTGCAAAAGCACGTTCAGAAACTCAAGCGCCAGTTGCAGGCTCCGAGGTAGTTTGATGTGACAGAATGGCTCGACATCGTGGATGACAGGGATCGTGTCATTGGTCGTGACACTCGGACCCTTGTGCACGCTGGTGGGCATTTTCATCGTTCGTCGCATATTGTGTTGTTCAATAAACGGGGAGAGGTTTTTGTTCAGCTTCGCAGCATGAGCAAGGACTCTGGCGCCGGGTTATGGGACACCAGTGCAGCAGGCCATGTCGATAGCGGTGAGTCGTATCTTGCCTGCGCCGTGCGTGAGCTTCATGAGGAGCTGGGAATCAAGGTGCACGATCAAGAGCTGATCCTGATTGGAAAATTACCTCCCGATGCCAGAACAGGTCTGGAGTTTACGCAGGTCTACCGTGTGTGTTCAGAGCAAGCGCTGGTCTTGCAGGCCGATGAGATTGACGATGGGCGATGGTTAATGCCCGATGAACTGGCAGAATGGATGGCCCGCCGAGGTGACCAGTTTACTGAAGGTTTTAAACTTATCTGGTCGATGCTGACCGAACGACAGGCTCTTTTGTTACCTGACAACTCCGACGGCCTGTAAAGAGAAGTGCTGCGTAACGGTTTCGCGTACCATGGCTTCCCGCTTGTGATCGCCATCGGGGGGTAAGCGCTAATGACAGTCCTTTTGTTTGAGCGTCGCTCTCGTGTGGTTTTTCGATCCGCCACTGGAGTAATATCTGATTGTTGCTTCCCGAAGCAGAACCTGTAGGTTGTTGTTTCAGGCAACATAAGTTCTCGCAGGCAGGTACAGGGGCTCTCTTCATTACTGGTCTGCGCTGACCAAGGCTTTCAATACTCGAGGTTATCCATTCGTGACTGAATCATTTCCGTCAAAAGCCAGCGCCGTTATAATTGGCGGTGGTGTTATTGGTGCCAGTGTTGCCTATCACTTGGCAAAACTAGGTTGGCAGGACGTTGTACTGCTGGAAAGAAAGCAGTTTGCCTGTGGCACCACGTGGCACGCAGCTGGCTTGATCGGTACCGTACGCGCTAATGAAAGTCATGCAAGGTTGACTGAATATTCCATGCGTTTACTAAATGAACTGGAAGCTGAGACCGGGCAGTCTACCGGGTTCAGACAGGTGGGCAGCTTGAGCATCGCCCATAGCGTGGATCGTTGGGAAGAGCTGCGTCGTGTGGCTGCGATGAACAATGCGTTCGGTGTCACCAAAGTAGACACGGTCACCAGTGCAGAAGTGAAGAATCTGTTTCCACTGATTAACGACACCGACATTATTGGCGGAACCTATGCCGAGCATGATGGCAAGGGTAATCCCATCGAAATAACCACCGCTTTTATTAAAGGTGCCCGTCAGCGTGGGGCGCTATGCCTTGAAGGTATTCGGGTTGACGAGGTGCTCATCGAGCGAGGGCGTGTCACTGGTGTCGTCACAGATCACGGAACGATCACCACTGACTTTGTTGTTAACTGCAGTGGAATGTGGGCCCGTGAACTTGGCAGGAAAAGTGGGGTTAATATCCCGCTGCATGCATGCGAACACTACTATGCGGTCACGGAAAAACACGAGTCAGTAACACCCGATTTACCCGTGTTACGCGATCACGATAAGTGTGTTTATATAAAGGAAGATGCGGGTGGACTACTCGTTGGTGCTTTTGAGAAACGGGCAATTGCCTGGGGGCAGCAAGGGATACCCGAAGATTTCAGTTTTGATGAACTACCCGGACACATGGAATCGCAGCTGATGCCTGTGCTGGAGGATGCCATGGCGCGTGTTCCGATGCTTGCCGATGTTGGTTGGCGTACGTTTTTCTGTGGCCCGGAGTCTTTCACACCTGATGACCAGTTTCATGTGGGTGAGGCCCCCGAGGTACGTGGCTACTTTATTGCCGCGGGGCTAAACTCTGTCGGAATTCAGAGTTCAGGTGGTTTGGGTAAGGTTTGCGCAGAGTGGATGCACAACGGATATTGTCCGCTGGATCTGTGGGGCAATGATATTCGCCGCATGTATCCGTTTATGGGAACACGGCAGTTTACTGCTGAGCGTGCCGAGGAATCTCTCGGTCTTTTGTACGAGCATCACTACCCGTTTCGTCAGTTCGAAACATGCCGCAATATCAGGCTGTCACCCGTTCATCAGAGGCACCAGGAGCATCGGGCCTGCTTCGGGCAGGTCGCCGGTTGGGAACGGCCAAACTGGTATGCACCAAAAGGCGTTGAGCCGGTGTACCAGTACAGTTTTAGCCGTCAAAACTGGTTTGAGTATTCTGCGGCTGAACATGCCGCTGCCAGAGAGTCGGTGGCCTTGTTCGATCAGTCCAGTTTTTCCAAATACCTGGTGCAGGGTCGCGATGCCACTGCCGTGCTGCAACGGATATGTACAGCCAACATCGATACCAGCGCTAATCGGATCGTCTACACACATTGGTTGAATGAGCGCGGCGGGATTGAAGCAGATCTGACAGTCACGCGATTATCAGAAAACGAATACTTGGTTATCAGTGGCGCAGCCACAACGCACAAGGATATGCATTGGTTACGTTCGCATATTGGTGTGGACGATTTTTGTATGGTGACTGATGTGACTTCGCAGTATGCGGTTTTTGGTGTCATGGGGCCGAACAGTCGAGCCATGCTTGAACCGTTGCTTGGTGTGGACCTGTCCAGCGAGGCATTCCCGTTTGGTCGTAGTATCGATGGGGAGCTTGGTTATGCTCCTATCCGGATTACGCGTGTCTCATTTGTTGGCGAGCTGGGGTGGGAGCTTCTCATTCCGACGGAAATGGCCATGGCTTCATTTGATCGTCTGCTGGCCGCTGGCGAGACACATAGCTTACGTCTGGCAGGCTTGCATGCCTTGGATAGCTGCAGGATTGAAAAGAAATTTCTTCACTTTGGTCACGATGTTGCCGACGAAGACACTCCACTGGAAGCCGGTGTGGGCTTTGTTTGTGCCATGGACAAAGGCGTGCCGTTCATGGGTTATGAGGCTATTGCAAGACAAAAGGAATCACGGTCTCACATGCACAAGCGTCTTGTGCAATTCGTCTTGAAAGACCCCGACCCTATCTTGTATCACCACGAGCCCATCATGCAAAACGGTCACTGTATCGGATATCTGACCTCTGGAAATTACGGCCATACAGCTGGGGCATCGGTAGGCCTTGGCTATGTCAAAAGCAAAGAGATGATCAGCGCTGACTGGCTGGCGGCTCAAAATTGGCAACTCGATGTCGGCGGGACGTTTTTTGAGGCATCTGCATCGCTGAAGGCGGTTTATGATCCGGACGGTGAAAACATGCGCTGAAATCGCTGGCCTCTGATACCTGTGTCGTTGGCCAACAGTAGCCGTGAAGGCGCCTGTAGTCTGCCTTGCGCAACTGAGTCAAGTAACCGTTCAGATTACGTTGGCGTGGCTATTGCTGTCTTGTATGGATAATTTCACCTACGCGTGAGCGATGTTCACTGCTGTCTGGCGCAGTAGCTGTGCTGTATTGCCGTTCAACGTGTAGAATTTCACGAATTTGGCAGGCTTGCAATGCAGATTATTGACACAGCGCTTAGCGATGTAAAGATTCTTGAACCCAAGGTGTTTGGCGACGAGCGAGGTTTTTTTCTGGAATCATGGAACCGGCAACTCTTTGCTGATAAGAATTTGCCTGACCAGTTTGTTCAGGATAATCACAGTCGATCCCAGCGCGGGGTGCTGAGGGGGCTGCATTATCAGATCAAGAATCCACAAGGCAAGCTTGTCCGCGTCACTCAAGGCGAGGTCTTTGATGTTGCAGTAGATATGCGTAAGTCATCGCCGCAGTTCGGGCACTGGGTTGGCGTCAGCCTTTCCGAAACCAATCAGCGGCAATTGTGGGTGCCACCGGGGTTCGCACATGGATTTTATGTGGTAAGCGAAAGCGCAGACTTCCAGTACAAGTGCACGGACTATTACGCCCCGGAATTTGAACGTAGCTTGTTGTGGAACGATCCGACAGTCGGTGTTGACTGGCCCATCGTTGCTGGAACAGAGCCTGTGCTGGCTGCCAAGGATGCTGCTGGTCTTGAATTGAGCCAATGTGACTACTATCCATGATGCGCGTTTTCATCACGGGGTCTGACCGCGGTCAGCTACATTGGGAGCTAATCAGAAGCTGCCCGGCTGATGTTGAGATTGTGGGTGTCGCGCCGCGTCTGGACCTCTACGATACTGATGCCATTGGACGAACATTATTCGATCTGCAACCTGACGCCGTGATCAACGCAGCTGCCTATACCGCAGTGGACAAGGCTGAGTCTGAGCCCGATAACGCACATGCACTCAATACTGCAGCTGTGGAGCAACTGGCACTTGCCGCAAAACAAATCAACGCAAGGCTTCTGCATGTTTCAACCGACTTCGTTTTTGGCAAGGGTGATGGCTCACCGTTTTCCGTCGATGCTGCTACCGATCCAGTCAGCGTGTATGGACAAAGCAAGCTTGCCGGTGAGCAGGCCCTCATGCGCGTTCTGCCAGACAATGGAACTATCATCAGAACGGCTTGGGTCTATTCATCGCACGGCAATAACTTTGTTAAAACCATGTTGCGCTTGATGCAAGAGCGTGATGAGCTTGGTGTTATTGCAGATCAGGTAGGCTCACCAACCTGGGCGTATTCATTGGCACAAGCGCTCTGGCGATCACTGGAACTTGAAGCATCAGGTGTATTTCACTGGACGGGCGCTGGTGTTGCCAGCTGGTATGATTTCGCCGTTGCCATTGCAGAAGAAGCCAATCAGTTGAGTATTCTGCATAAATCGATAACGATTAATCCACTCACCACCGAGCAATACCCGACGCCGGCATGTCGGCCAGCCTACAGTGTTCTTCAATTGGCTGATACCTGGCAGACTCTGGGTATGAATTCGTCACACTGGCGTACAGACCTGCGATCCATGCTTAAGGAACTGATATGAAACGACTGCTCGTCACCGGTGCTGCCGGCTTCATTGGGTCTAATTTTGTCCGGTATTGGGTTAAGCAGCATCCAGAGGACTACATCGTTATCGTTGATGCGCTAACTTACGCGGGTAATCGTGCGAACATCAACGATATATTGTCTGACCACTGCGTTTTCGTCAATGCAGACATCAACAACACTGAACACATGCAAGCACTGTTGCGTGATCATCAACTGAATACAGTGGTGCACTTCGCTGCAGAAAGTCATGTAGATCGCTCCATTGAAGGGCCAGATGCATTTATTGAGGCCAACATTCTGGGTACGCACAGTCTTCTGAAGGCGGCACGGCAAGTCTGGCAGCTAGAGGGTATGGCTGCGGACTCTCACCGGTTTCATCATGTCTCAACTGATGAGGTCTATGGCTCATTGAGTACTGAGGATCCTGCGTTTACTGAGCAAACGGCGTATGCGCCAAATTCTCCGTACTCTGCCAGTAAGGCATCATCGGATTTTCTGGTGCGCGCCTACCACCACACCTATGGTCTGGCGGTGACAACAAGCAACTGTTCCAACAACTACGGCCCTTATCATTTTCCTGAAAAGCTGATCCCGTTAGTCATTATCAACTTGCTGCATGGCAAGGCGTTGCCAGTCTACGGGGATGGAAAGAACATACGTGACTGGTTGTATGTTGACGATCATGCGCGGGGAATCGAAAAAGTGCTCAATGCAGGTCGGTTGGGTGAAACCTACAACATCGGTGGTGTCAACGAGTGGACAAACATCGATATTGTGACGTTGATTTGCGGGCTTGTAGACAAGAGCTTTAGCGACAACGATGCCTTGAGGTCACAGTATCCACAGTGTCCCGCGGCAGCGGGCAATAAGTGCAGCTCATTAATTAACTATGTTACTGATAGGGCAGGGCATGATTTCAGGTACGCGATAGATACCACTAAAATTCGAGAAGAGCTTGGCTACGAACCGGCGATTACCTTTGAACAAGGTATAGCGCTCACCTTGGAGTGGTATCTATCGAATGAACCTTGGTGGCGGTCCGTTCTTGATGGTAGCTATAGAGGCTAGGAGCGTGCGCGGCAGAAAACCCCTGCTGCGAACAGCCGCACTTGGGCCAGTTTTACCGCTCATTTTCGTTACTTAGGCCCACTAAGCGCCTCAAATGAGCGATAAAACTGACTCGAATTGGGACTGCTCTCGCGACGGTATTTTCTACCGTGCAGACTCCTAGCTCCTAGGACCGCTGCTATATGCCGACAAACGGTTGCATGATCTTTCCCCACATGCCCGAGTACTTCACCGGAGAATGCGTTGCAATCAGCGCAATACACGGCACTTCAGAGTCGACAACAGGCTGATGTGACTCTTCGTGCCCGTCGAGGTCAGCGATATCGCCAACAGCAAAACGACCTAACTCATCGGTGTAAGAGCCCTGAACCAGATATGTCAATTCTCTATCATTGTGTGAGTGCGCACTCAATACTACGCCCGGATCGAGATGGAGTAATTGAAAAGCACCAAACTTCCGGTGCTGATCGCTCAAGTTATGCTGCTTGATGCCCGGGCCGATACGTCGCCAGTCAAGTTCCTGCAATGTTGTTGGTAGTAGTCTTGCAAGCGGGCGCGGCACACCGGACACTGCTGGCGCTCCGCGGGTAGCTGATGGTGCAGCGTGCTGAGGCATCATGGCCGCCTTTGCAAGAAGCTCTTTGGCGGACATATCCACAGTGGCAGTTTCGCCCTCGCCTAAAAGCGAGCCGCCAATTCTGTCTGCAATTTCCGCTTTCTGCCTGCATTTGCTGCACACCGTCAAGTGGCAGGCTACAAGCGTTTCCATCGATGCGCTGAGACTTCCAGCAGCATAATCCTGAATGGTTTCATCTGATAAATGATGTGAGACGCTCATGGTTTACAGACTCTTGTTTGAGTAATCATCTAGGAGGTTTTCATCCTCGCTTTGTAAGCTAGACCTTACGGCCTGCATGGCCAATCGGATTCGTGATTTTACCGTACCGATCGGGAGATCCAGCCATTTGGCAATAGCACCGTGTGACTGGCCTCTGAAGTAGGAGAGGTGCATGACCTGTCGCTGCTCTTGAGGGAGTTTTTCGAGTGCACGCTCTAGCTGCTTTGCAGCCTGAGAATCGCTCACGAACTTGGCCTGCGGGTCGGTATCTGTCGTTTCCACGTCAAGCATTTCGTCGTCGAGCTCGACCTCGATGCGCGAGTTGCCGCGCAGATAGTCGATTCGTCTGTTTCTGGCGATGGTAAACAGCCAGGTGCTGGCAGCTGCCTTTTTTGGATCGTAGCTTTCGGCACGCCGCCAGACGGTCAGCATGATCTCTTGCGTGAGTTCTTCAGCGATCTCATCGTTCATGCCTTTACCCATCAGGAACGATTTGACCCTGCCGGCATAATACCCGTACACATCCGCAAAGGCGGCCTCATCGCGATCTCGGCCGATGGCCAGCAAATTGTCGCCCATGCGTTTACGCAAGGCGAGCGATGCCTCGGTCTTTTTATCGCTGGCCGCTGGGCCGCGTTTTTTTGAAGGAGTTGCCACTAAGCTATTCATAGTTAATAAAGCTACGCATTCGGTCTCTCACCGGATCTGTCTGATCTTCCGT
>JBGCGC010000073.1:0-118942 GCA_045110475.1 Granulosicoccus sp. | reverse complement strand
GTTAGTCAGGGTCGATACAATATCGGGGCGCCTTAACGTAATATTGAAAAAGAAGCGCAGACCAGAAATGTTCTGATTGAGGTTGCCAGTGGCGATACCGCCTTCAACAAGATGCAACTGATAAAGACGCAAGTCTTCACTGGTAGCAGTTTGTGGTGGACGGCCAAGGTACTCACCTAACTGTCGGACATGGCGGATATACGATACTTGTGTTTTGGATGCTAACTTGCGCATTGCCATATCGTTGATCATGCGCTGACGCAATGGACTGATGGAATTGATAGAATGAGTCATGAGACTGCTCCTGTGTATTTCTGTAGTTGGGGAAACACAGAACAACACAGGTCAGTCTCAGGTTTAAAGCAAACTACCCAAAAGTCAGGAAGGTGGGAGTGCAGTTACCGCGTAGCGGTTTAGTCCGAGTGCCCGAAGCAGCCATACAGGTATGGTCAATCAGGTGTTGAATTTGTCGAATTGCTTCGGAATTGATTCCACACACTCAAAGTGAAATCGCCGATAGCTACAGCTGCAAAAATGGAAACTAGAAACACGCTATCAATCTGAAAATCTCTGTCTATCAGCGAAATTGTTATTGCACTCGTACCAGTGGCAATCAAGCCCGCCAAGGTCGCTCGGCGAAGATGATTCGTATAAGCTAGCATTTTCGTACCTCGTCCTTACATTTATCTGCGAACACCATGAACGGCTGGATTGGGCCGATAGCCGCCGGTCAGAACCAGCAGCATCTTGGATAGAAACTCGATAAAAGTCAGAGTCAATAGGCCACACTACGAAACTTCAACGCCCGATAGTTACCATCTTTATTTTAAAGTTACCAACTTTATTTTCATCCTACATTCGCAAAACCACCCCCAACCCTCACCTACTCCACAGTCACAGACTTCGCCAGATTCCTCGGCTGATCCACATCCGTACCCTTGATAATCGCTACATGATAAGACAACAGTTGTAGCGGTATGGTGTAGATGATCGGTGCAATAAGGGGGTCGCAATGCGGTACTTCAAGAACACTCATGGTCTTGTCACTGGCAAACTTTGCTTGCTTGTCGGCAAACACATACATAAGACCGCCACGCGCACGCACCTCTTCAACGTTGGACTTCAGCTTTTCCACCAGCTCATTGTTGGGTGCAACGACAATAACGGGCATATCAGCGTCGATCAATGCCAGTGGGCCGTGCTTTAACTCACCAGCGGCATAGGCCTCGGCATGAATATACGAGATCTCCTTTAACTTCAAGGCCCCTTCCATGGCAATCGGGTATTGATCACCACGCCCCAGAAACAGACTATGGTGCTTGTCGGCAAAACCTTCGGCAAGTTCGGTAATAGCTTCATCCATTCCCAGCACTTGCTCAAGTCTGGCTGGCAGGCTCTGCAGTGCACTGACAATCTCGCCTTCTGATTCAGCGCTCAACCCCTTGTGATGTCCTACGGCTGCCGCCAGCATCAGCAACGCAGACAACTGAACCGTGAACGCCTTGGTAGATGCCACACCGATTTCTGCACCGGCTTTCATCAGATAGGTCATATCCGACTCACGCGTCAGTGATGAACCGGCAACGTTACAAATTGTCAGACTGCTCATGAATCCCTGTTCCTTGGCAAGACGCAAGGCCGCCAGGGTATCCGCGGTCTCACCAGACTGGGAGATGGTGACCAATAAACTATTGGGACGAACGAACGATTGCCGATAACGGTATTCGGAGGCGATTTCCACATTGCACGACACACCGGCAAAGCCTTCAAACCAATAGCGTGCTGTCATACCTGCGTGATAGCTGGTACCACACGCAATGATCTGAACGTGTTCCACTTCCTTTAGCAGTGAAGGGGCATTTTCACCAAATGCTGTATCCAATACCCGCCCGTTCGCCAGGCGATCTTCAAGCGTGCGTTGAATGGCGATAGGTTGCTCGTAGATTTCCTTGAGCATGTAGTGACGATAGTTGCCTTTGTCACTGGCATCGCTGGACAGATTGGATTCCTCTATCGCTCGGACAACCTCGTTACCATGCACATCAACAACGCTCACCTCTTCACGAGTGATCATTGCCACATCACCCTCTTCCAGAAAAGCAAAGCGACGTGTAACCGGTAACAGGGCCAGTTGATCCGAGGCAATAAAATGTTCGCCAATGCCATAGCCGATGACCAGCGGACTACCTGAGCGTGCAACGATCAGTTGCTCTGGCTGACTACGATCCATGATGACCGTGCCATAGGCACCGTCCAGTTGGGGCACAGCAATACGAACCGCCTCAAACAGACTCTGTGCTGATTTAAGTTCGTGTTCTACCAGATGGGCGATAACCTCACTATCAGTGTCTGAATCAAAGGCGTAACCCAGACCCTTGAGTCTTTCACGCAGTTCAGCGTGATTTTCGATGATGCCGTTGTGCACCACGGCTATGCGCTCTGTGGATACATGCGGGTGAGCATTCGCTTCATTGGGCTCGCCGTGAGTGGCCCAGCGGGTATGCGCGATACCGGTACCACCCGGCATGCCAACCTCACCCACCGCATCAACCAGTTGATTAACCTTACCAACCCGCCGTAAGCGATTTAGCTTACCGTCAGCACTCACGGTTGCAATACCCGCAGAGTCGTAGCCTCGGTACTCAAGGCTTTGTAATCCTGTTAACAGGATATCAGCGATATCACGCTGCGCTACTGCGCCAACTATTCCACACATCAGGTCATCATCTCAGTGTTGACAGCGACTTCATTACCAACGGCTGCCGAATTTAATCAAAGACAGTAAAGGTCTATTTCTTGACCGGTCTTGTCCAGTTTTCTATCTCGATCTGCTTGCCGCGGGACAGGGACAGTCGCCTGGCCGGAACATTGCGAGCTATCGTCGAACCCGCTCCCACTGTTGAGCCTGCACCGAGGGTTACCGGTGCCACCAGCGCAGAATTGGAACCAACGAATACATCATCTTCAATGGTCGTCTGATGTTTGTTGGCGCCATCGTAGTTACAGGTGATGGTACCAGCGCCTACGTTGACGTTTGTCCCCACCACAGAATCGCCAACATAACTCAGGTGGTTTACCTTGCTGGCATTACCAATCTGTGCATTTTTGGTTTCGACAAAATTACCAATGCGTACGCCAGCACCCAGCGTGGTACCGGGGCGAAGACGTGCAAAAGGCCCTACCGTTGTATTCTCACCGACGGTGGCATTTTCAAGGACGCAGTTTGCCAGAATGACGCTGCCATCAGCAATATGGCTACCCGTTATCAGGCAATTGGGCCCGATGCTGACATCGCTTCCCACTGTGCAATGGCCTTCAAACACGCAATTGATATCGATACTGACATCCGTACCTGTTTCCAGAGTACCCCGCACATCAAGGCGATCCGGATCTGCAAGGCTCACCCCCGATGCCATGAGCTGCTCAGCCACATGCTGCTGGTGAATACGCTCAAGGCGAGCCAGTTGCGATCGGCTGTTGACACCATCTGTCTCCCAGGCATCTTCCGGATGCACAGCGGTAACATGCAAGCCTTCTTTTACAGCCAGCTTGTGTATGTCAGTCAAATAGTATTCGCCCTGTGCATTATTGTTATCCAGCCGTGCAAGTAAAGAGCGCAAGCTTCCGCCCTTGATAGCTACCACACCCGCATTTACTTCAGAAATGGTCAGCTGATCATCGGTGGCATCCTTCTGTTCAACAACCCCGACGATAACACCACCATCGCGAATGATTCGGCCATAGCCCGTCGGGTCATCCATCAGCAGTGTCAACAGGCCAATGTTCTGGGCATTGCAGGCGTCCAGAAGCGCCTGATAAGTAGCACCCCGAGTCAGTGGTACATCGCCGTAGGTAATGAGGACATCATCGTCATCGGCGATATTGTCCAACCCTTGCTGGACGGCATGTCCCGTACCCAATTGCTCTTCCTGCACCGCCCAGTGCAGCTTCAGATCAGACCGGTTCGACAAGCTCTGTCTTACCTGTTCAGCGCCATGCCCGATAACAACGGTGATACCCGCAGGGTTCAGTCCTGCCACGGTATCCACGACATGTGTCAGTAATGGTTTACCTGCAAGCGGGTGCAGCACTTTCGGTATCGCCGATTTCATGCGAGTACCCTTTCCGGCAGCCAATACGATTATTCGGGTGGCCATATGATGTCCTGAACGTAAGGTTGGCGCATTATCACATGAGCCAACACTAATCTGTGCGCACGACCGGTCACGATATCAAAAGGCCTTGAAGCAGAACCCGACTCGTACCTGACTACTGGCAACGGGTACGCGATTCACTGGGATCCTCATACACCCACGTTACTCCCTATTGCATCGTCCAGAGTGCCAGAGGTATAGCCCGTTCTGCAGAGACCAGTGTGCATCGAGTTACACGTCACAGCAATGAACCTGCCAATCCCTGACTCTACGATGAAAGTATAGGCAAACCGTAGTGGTCTTGTGCGGCAAATTGACAGCTACCGAACGGCGCGACGGATCGTCTAACCTTTCAATAGCGCAAAAAAAAGCCAGCGAAATGCTGGCTTCTTGTAACTAATCAAGAAGCTGGCAATTATTTCTTCAGCTTCTTGATGAATTCCAACTGGGCAGCAGCTTCTGCAAGCTGCATCTGAACCGCTGCAAAATCAATCTCACCGACCTTGGCGCCCGCGAGTGCCGCTTCTGCCTCTTCCTTGGCCTTTTGAGCTGCTGCCTCATCGATGTCGTCAGCGCGCATAGCCGTATCCGCAAGGATAGTCACCACATCGGGTTGAACCTCAAGCAGCCCACCAGATACGTAGATATCCAGTGGCTCACCATCACCTGCAGGCCTGACATGCACTTCACCCGGCTTTATCCGTGTGATAAACGGCGTATGTCCCGGCGCGATACCCACCTCACCCATTTGTGCCGAGGCGATGACCATAGAAGCATCACCGCTGTAGATCTCGTTCTCGGCACTGACGATCTCAACTTTCAGAGAAGCGGCCATGATCAGGCAGCCTTGCTTTTCTTGGCGTTCTCCAGGACTTCTTCAATCGTGCCCTGCATGTAGAACGCCTGCTCTGGCAGGTGGTCGTACTCACCAGCAACAATGCCGTTAAACGCTGTGATGGTATCTTTCAACGAGACGTATTTACCGGGAGAGCCGGTGAATACTTCAGCAACAAAGAACGGCTGTGACAGATAACGCTGCACTTTTCGCGCTCGTGATACCACCAGTTTGTCTTCTTCGGACAGCTCGTCCATACCCAGAATTGCGATAATGTCGCGCAGTTCCTTGTAGCGTTGCAACGTGTTCTGTACACCACGGGCACAATCATAGTGCTCTGAACCCACAACCAGAGGATCCAGCTGTCGGCTCGTTGAATCCAAGGGATCAACCGCTGGGTAGATACCCAATTCGGCAATGTTTCTGGACAGTACGACCGTTGCGTCGAGGTGGGCGAACGTTGTTGCAGGAGATGGATCAGTCAAATCATCCGCAGGAACATAGACCGCCTGAATAGAGGTGATGGATCCCGTTTTAGTTGAAGTGATACGCTCCTGGAGTGCACCCATTTCCTGTGCCAGAGTCGGCTGGTAGCCAACCGCTGATGGCATACGTCCCAACAGAGCCGATACTTCTGTTCCTGCTAGCGTGTAGCGGTAGATATTGTCCACAAACAGCAGAACGTCGCGACCTTCATCACGAAAGTACTCAGCCATAGTCAGACCCGTCAATGCAACGCGCAAACGATTGCCGGGAGGCTCGTTCATCTGACCATATACCAGTGATACCTTGTCGATAACATTGGAATCGGTCATCTCGTGGTAGAAATCGTTTCCTTCACGCGTTCGCTCGCCAACGCCTGCAAATACTGAGAAGCCTGAGTGTTCGGCAGCAATGTTCCGGATAAGCTCCATCATGTTGACGGTCTTGCCTACACCAGCGCCTCCAAACAGACCTACCTTACCGCCTTTGGCGAACGGGCAAAGTAGGTCGATGACCTTGATGCCTGTTTCCAGAAGCTCTGTAGAGCCGGATTGTTCGGCGTAGGTTGGCGGTTCGCGGTGAATGGGCATGCGCGTCTCGGTCGCAATTGGCCCAGCCTCATCAATTGGTCGGCCAAGGACGTCCATGATGCGCCCAAGCGTGGCTTCGCCAACAGGTACAGAGATAGGTGCACCGGTATTGGTACATGACGTGCCGCGCTTGAGTCCCTCAGCCACACCCATGGCGATGGTACGAACAATGCCGTCTCCTAGCTGGCCCTGAACTTCCAGAACCGTGTCACTGCCATCGACGTTTAGGGCGTCATAGGTCTTGGGTACTGCATTACGTGGAAACTCCACGTCGATTACCGCGCCGATAATCTCGACAATATTTCCTGTGCTCATGATGGGTATCCGGGTCGAGTAATATTCAATGTTTAAACTGCCGCTGCGCCGCCCACGATCTCTGAGATCTCTTGGGTGATGGCTGCCTGGCGAGCTTTGTTGTATACCAGTTGGAGGTCGTCAATAAGCTCACCTGCGTTGTCAGATGCGCTCTTCATGGCGATCATGCGAGCTGCCATTTCGCAGGCAATGTTTTCAACCACAGCCTGGTAAACAAGCGACTCCATGTATCGCTCCATGACGTGATCAAGAACGTCCTTGGCATCGGGCTCGTAAATGTAGTCCCAGCCATAGTCGACCTTGCTTTCGATGTTGGCTACTGCTGGCAATAACTGCGTTGCCACAGGCGTCTGGGTCATGGTATTGATGAACTGGTTTTCGACAATGAACAGCCTGTCTATTTCTCCAGACTCATACTTATCAAGCATGATACGTATGCTACCGAGCAACATGGCAAGCTCTGGCTTGTCGCCAATATCAATCGTACTACCAACAATATTTCCACCGATACGCTTGAAAAATGCCTGGGCTTTTTTACCAATGGTGCAAATATCAATGTCTACGCCCTGATCATTCCACTGTTTCATGGAATTAACCGCCGTCTTGAACGTATTGGTATTCAGACCACCACACAAACCACGATCGGTGGAGACAACGATATAACCTACGCGCTTCGGTTCCGGTCGATCAAGCAGATACGGGTGCTTGTACTCGACGTTTGCCGACGCTACATGCCCAACCACCTCCTTGAGCTTGAGCGAATAAGGCCGGTTCGCAGCCATGCGATCCTGAGCCTTTCGCATCTTCGATGCCGCCACCATTTCCATGGCTTTGGTGATCTTCTGAGTATTCTGGATACTCTTGATCTGCGTGCGTATTTCCTTACCGGAGGCCATGAGCGCTTACCAGCTTCCGTTTGCCTTGAACGCTTCCAGACCTTTCTTGAACGCTGACTGGATGTTGTCGTTCCAGTCACCGGACTGATCAACCTGATCCAGAATCTCCTGATGATTGCTACGGAAATAATCATGCAGGGCAGCTTCAAAGTCCACAACCTTATTGACAGCAACATCATCAATAAAGCCTTCGTTGGCCGCATACAACGACACACCCATTTCACCAATTGACAAAGGCGCGTATTGCTTCTGTTTCATCAATTCAGTGACACGGGTACCACGTTCCAGCTGCTTGCGCGTTGTTTCATCAAGGTCTGAAGCGAACTGTGCAAATGCTGCCAGTTCGCGGTACTGAGCCAGTGCCAATCGAATACCACCGCCAAGCTTCTTGATGATCTTGGTCTGGGCAGCACCACCAACACGCGACACTGAAAGACCTGCGTTAATCGCTGGACGAATACCGGCGTTGAACAGATCAGTTTCGAGGAAGATCTGGCCATCGGTGATAGAGATGACGTTGGTGGGTACAAAAGCGGATACATCACCTGCCTGTGTTTCAATGATTGGCAACGCTGTTAAAGATCCTGTTTTACCCTTGACTTCACCGTTGGTGAACTTCTCTACGTAGTCTGCATTGACTCGTGACGCACGCTCCAATAAACGCGAATGCAGATAGAAGACGTCACCCGGATAAGCTTCGCGACCCGGTGGGCGACGAAGAAGCAGCGATACCTGACGATAAGCCCAAGCCTGCTTGGTGAGATCATCATAGACGATGAGCGCATCTTCGCCACGATCCCTGAAATATTCGCCCATCGAGCAGCCAGCGTATGGAGCAACGAACTGCATGGCCGCAGAGTCGGCAGCGCCAGCCGCAACAATGATGGTATTTTCGAGCGCCCCGTGCTCTTCAAGCTTGGTTACCACGTTGGCGATGGTGGACTGCTTCTGACCGATCGCCACGTACACGCACTTGATACCGGTGTTTTTCTGATTGATGATGGCATCGACAGCAACAGCCGTTTTACCGGTTTGTCTGTCACCGATAATCAACTCACGCTGGCCTCGTCCTACCGGCACCATGGCATCGATGGCCTTCAAACCTGTCTGCACCGGCTCGTCTACTGACTGACGATCGATAACACCAGGTGCCACCTTTTCGATAGGCGATGACATCGTTGCGTTTATTGGACCCTTGCCATCGATTGGCTCACCCAGAGCGTTGACAACGCGGCCTAGCAATTCAGGACCGACTGGCACCTCAAGCACCTTGCCTGTACAGCGCACCTTGTCGCCCTCGGACAGGTTTTCATAGCTTCCCAGTACTACCGCGCCAACCGAATCACGCTCAAGGTTCAAGGCCAGGCCGTACAGCCCGTCATCAAATGCAATCATCTCGCCGGACAAGGCATCATCAAGACCGTGGATCTTTACGATACCGTCGTTCAGACTGACGATCGTGCCCTCTGTACGGACGTTGGCGGAGGTGTCAGTACCGCCGATTTTCTCTCGGATCAGATCACTGATCTCGGATGGATTCAGTTGTTGCATGGGTATATGTAGTCTCTTGAAATCTGTAAGGTCGGGTCAGCGTGAAAGGCAAGACAGCTGTTGGCTGTGTTACGCATCAGCTGGCGACGGATTGTTCCAGTCCGGAAAGCCTGCCACGTATGGATCCATCAATGACCAGATCGCCTGCGCGAATTATCGCGCCGCCAATCAGGTCAGAGTCCACCTCGCTCGTGATCTTGACTTTTCGCGACAGCCTTTTACCGAGGGCTTCCACAATGCGTGCGCTCTGATCGTCTGACAAAGCAAAGGCACTGATCACATGTGCCTCTACCTCGCCCTCTTTCTCGCGGCGCTGTTGTTCGAACTGCTGGTGAATGTCGGGCAGTGCTGCCAGGCGATCATTGTCAGCAAGCAGCTTTAGCAAACTCAAACTATCGTCATCAAGCCCATCGGAGACCTGCGCAATGAGGTCTGCCTTGGCTTGAGCGGTAAAACCGGGCTGTGCAAGTCTTTCACTGATGGCATCGTCCTGTACAACAGCAGACCAGTAGGCCAGACGGCTGGACCATTGGTCGTAGCCGCCGCGTTCCGAGGCTAGCTCGAAGATGGCACGCGCATAGGGTCTTGCTGTTGTCGATTCGGTTGCCATATGAATAACTGCCTGTTGTTACCGGTAGTTGTAGTGCCCGGCAGTAGTACCGGGTTCGTTACACATTGCCAGCTTGGTTGAGGACTCGATGTGCGAGCACCCTCTTGCAAGCGTCTCTAGAGTTGCTTAACGAGGTCGTCAATGACCGCGTTGTGCTTATCCTGATCGATTTCGCTGCCCAGAATGCGACGTGCGCCTTCGACCGCTAACGAGCCAACCTGCTTGCGCAGACCTTCTCGTGCACCAATGACTTCCTGCTCAATTTCTGCCTGAGCGCTTTGCTTGAGTCGATCACCTTCGGTGCGTGCAGCATCCTTGGACGACTCGACGATTTCGTTACTGCGCTTTTGGGCCTGAGCAACGATTTCTGCTGCCTGCGCCTTGGCGTCCTGAAGCATGGTCGCTATTTCAGCTTCCGCTTCCTCTCGTTTCTGTGAGCTCTTCTCGGCGTCCGCCAAACCACCGGCGATCAATGCCTGACGCTCGCGCAAGCCGTTGATAATGGGCGGCCAGACGTACTTCATGCAAAAGAAGACGAAAACAGAAAACGAGATAGCCTGGCCAAGTAAAGTCAGGTTAAGGTTCATATGCCTTGCCTCCCGTTAGTCGAAAATCCGCTTACCCGGCAAGCTGGCCGACGAACGGGTTAGCGAAAACGAAGAACAATGCAATACCGACACCGATCATTGGAATCGCATCGAGGAGGCCTGCTACGATGAACATCTTGACTTGCAGCATCGGCACCATTTCTGGCTGACGAGCTGCGCCTTCCAGAAAACGACCACCCAGTAGCGCGAAGCCAATAGCGGTACCCAGCGCAGCTAGGCCAATCATGATCGCAACAGCGATGGCGGTGAAGGCAACTACAGTTTCCATGAGAACTCCAAGAGATTGAAAAGTTAAAGGTTAAAAAACGAAGGAAAAAACAAACGACGATCAATGATGCTCGTGAGCCATCGCCATGTAGACGATAGTGAGCATCATGAATATAAATGCCTGCAGGGTAATAACCAGAATGTGAAAAATTGCCCATGGCACAGAAAGGACGAATTGCGCCCAGAACGGCAGGAGCGCGATAAGTATGAAAATCAGCTCACCCGCGTACATGTTGCCGAACAGCCGTAGCGCTAGCGAGATCGGCTTTGAAATCAGGCTGACGCCCTCAAGCAACAGGTTGACTGGAACAAACAAGGCCTGAACAAAGGGATTGCTGCTGCCAAAGGGCATCAAGGTGAGCTCTTTGACAAACCCCATGCCGCCTTTGACTTTGATGCTGTAATAAATCATCAGCGCAAAAACTGACAGGGAGAGGCCCATTGTCACGTTGACGTCCGTACTCGGCACGATTTTCATGTAGGGGATCCCGATAGCCTCACCCAGTCTCGGCACGAAATCCACCGGAACAAGATCCATAAGGTTCATCAGAAAAATCCAGACAAAAATGGTAAGCGCCATGGGGGCGATGACCGGATTGTTTGCATGAAAGGTGTCACGCACGTTGGTGTCCACAAATTCGACAATAACTTCGACGCAGCTTTGTAATAAGCCGGGTACAGCAGGGTCGAAATTATCCGCAGCTTTTTTGAACAACCAGATGAAGAAGGCGCCGAGCACAATGGAAAAAAACATGGAATCCAGGTGGATTGCCCAGAAACCCATTTCCAGCGCTTCTGTACCACTGTGCGCGATACCCAGCCCGTTCTCGGGATGGTAACCAAACACCAGATTTTGCAAATGGTGCTGGATATACTCTGTCGATGTTGGTGCTTGACTACTTGCCATGATATCAACGATTAATCTTGCTAAAGCTTGACTGGGGCCTGTAGCGGCAGCTGCTGGTGACTACTAAAACCGGTTGGTATAGCAGCACTGGCACAGCAGCTTTTCTACAAGCTGGCTCTCTATCGGACGTCCATACTGACTTTCTCAAGTGCCGGGACCCACCTTGGTCCAGCGCTATATCTACTTTGTCTGATCTGATGCCAACAAGGGAACTAACCAGTTGAGCATCTGTACCAGAACGAACCCTGCAAATACAGCCGGTGCGTTCAAGGGCTTCAGGTTAACGAAGACCACGATAAACAGACTGGCTGTTAAAAATATCTTTCCGGTAACACCGGCGTAGAATGACCTTACGATCAGTCGGGCCGCCCGCGCACCACGATGTCTGAATGCCCTGAATGCGAAATAACAGTTAGGCAGCCAGACGATTATCCCGCCAGCCAGAGCACCCAACGCTGCACTGGTGCCCCAGAACCCACCCAGTAGACCCACTATCAAAGCGCCAATAAATTGCCAGAAAAGCAGTAGCTTGATGACACGCAACCGCTGCTGAGCCTGCCGCATAACAACGCAAAAGATGGTTTATCGGTGAGCTGGGCGAGAAACTGCACTTGCCCGGCATGGAGCAGCGGAAGTATACCAGCGTTTTTTCGCTGTAAGCATTCAATCAGATCAATTATTGATCAGTACGTAATCACAAGGCTTTTGACGTTTACGCAGAAAAATCGTCTTCGCATAGCATAAACCATTAATAACAAACGCTATACCCACAGACGTCTGGCTGGTTTTTACACGCGGTTACACTTATTTGATGTGAGCAAGAATGCCCTGAAGCTCGCTGACAGACGAGTAGCTTATTTGCAGTTTGCCGGTGCCGTTGTCCTTATGCGCTATTTTTACCTGAGCACCGAGTTTTTCACCCAGTTTCTTGCTCAGCCTTTCAATATCGGGGTCTGCCATGTTCGGACTGGCAGGTATTGGCACTTCGTTTCCATCAGCATCGAGCGACCTGACGTATTTCTCTACCGCTCGAACTGTCAGATTCTGCTTGATAATGCGTCTGGCAATATCCGGTTGATGAGTGCGTGGTGCGCCGAGTAAGGCTCGTGCGTGCCCCATCTCCAACTCGCCCTTGTCGACCATGAGCTTCACCTCGTCATGAAGCTCCAGCAAACGCATGAGATTAGTCACAGAGGCTCGGGACCGACCGACAGCCTCGGCGACAGCCTTGTGAGTCATGCCGAATTCATCGCATAGTCGCTGAAATGCGGCTGCTTCTTCCAGCGGATTAAGATCCTTGCGCTGAATATTCTCAATAACAGACACTGCAGCCACTGAGCGATCTTCCATGTCACGGACAATCGCCGGGATTCTGTCGATGCCCGCCAGCTGCGATGCTCGCCAGCGGCGCTCTCCAGCGACAAGCTCGAAGCCATCGGCAAATGGTCGGACAATAATCGGCTGAATCATGCCTTGTGCCTTAATCGAATCGGCCAACTCCTGAAGCAGTTCCTGATCAAACAGACGCCTTGGTTGATAGGTACCGCGTCGGATTTTTTCCACAGCCAGCATGATGAGTCGCTCACCGGAGGCGTTGCTGGCAGTCGGCCCGGTCACGCTTTGCGATTCCAACGGGTGGGACGTGTCGCTAGCGGCAGACGGGGCCAAATCAGGCGAATTCTTGATGCTGCCTACTTCCAGCAGGGTCGGGGCGTTCCCGGCCACATCCACAGCGCTGGACTCAACCGGTGCGGCTGCGCTGTCAGCTTCGCTAGTTGACGCAGTCTCGGTTGGCGCTGATACAGAATTTTCGGTAATCAGCTGCAGTTTTTCGCCACTTGCATCCCTTGCATCGTCAGAATTGGCGGTCGTTGAACGTTCCCTCGCTGCACTGCCCAGCAATGCGTTGAGATTACGCCCCATGCGTGGTCGTTTAGCCATTGACAGATTCGGTGTTGCTCATTTGGGTATCAGCGTGATGATCGTTCTGCTCAAGTGCGGGCGTCTCGTTACCGTGCGCACTTTGATCGGCACCGGCTGACTCATCCGTCGTATTCGACGAAGCCTGACCAACATCGGAAGACGGTGTTTCGGTAGTGGTTGACTCGGACACGTGCTCGGCAGCGGCGTCCCCATCGTTCGTATTACCGGTGTCAGTCTGAACGTTCGCCGCGTTCTGGGTTGCCCTGGCACGTTGCCGGACTATCTCTCCTGCCAAGGCAAGGTAGGCAAGCGCACCACGGGAGGTGCGATCGTACTCCATGATGGAGATACCATGACTGGGCGCTTCGGCCAAGCGAACATTACGCGGAACGACGGTTCTGAATACCTGATCACCGAAATGCTCGATCAGTTGTGCGGATACTTCCACGCCAAGCTTGTTACGACCGTCGTACATGGTCCGAAGAAGACCCTCTATGACAATATCGGGATTAACTGACTCACGCACCCCTTCGATGGTTTCCAGCAAGGCGGAAAGGCCTTCAAGCGCATAGTACTCGCACTGCACCGGCACCAGCACACTATCTGCAGCAACAAAGGCATTGAGCGTCAGGATATTAAGTGAAGGCGGACAGTCGATCAGAATGAAGTCGTATTGTTCCCGGACAACGCCCAGTGCCTGATGCAGCCGTTGTTCTCGCTGATCCATACCCATGAGTTCAACTTCGGCCGCGGTCAGATCGCTGTTTGCCGGCAAAACATCGCTACCGTTTTCATCCGTTTTATGCCTGGCATCGTCAACCGACATACCATCGACCAGCACATCGAAAATACCCTTTTCAACGTCATGCTTGTCGATACCACAGCCCATGGTCGCATTGCCTTGCGGATCCAGATCAATCAGGAGCACTCGCTTGTGCATGCTGGCAAGGGCTGCGGACAGATTGACGGTTGTGGTGGTCTTCCCCACTCCCCCTTTCTGATTGGCGATAGCGATAATACGGCTCATGCCTGCAAGTGTAATCCATATCGGTCAGCCATAACTACGGGTTCCGGCGACACAGAGCGATATGTCTGGGGGCGCAATTGCCAGGTATGTCGACTGGCACCAGTTCCTGCAGCGAAAAACTCGCTGGCAGCGGATCCGGAAGCTTGTCGCTGTGTGCCAGCATGATGGCAACCAGCGCCTGCTCGCTGCACAATTGTTGCGCTATCTTCAGGAATTCAGTGGGCGCGGTAAACGCTCTGGATGTCACAAAACACGCCTGTAACGAAATATCCTGCACGCGTTGGTTGAGAATTCGAACGTTGCCAAGACCCAGTTCAACCAGTGCTTGCTGCTGAAATCGGGTTTTCTTGCCATTTGATTCAATGGAGGCGAAAGACAGATCTGGCCGTGCGATAGCTAGCGGTAACACCGGCAATCCGGCGCCACTGCCAATATCCACCACATCAACGCGAGCCTCATCATCGATCGACGTCGCCGGCAGCCAGCGGCACAACACCAGGCTATCAAGTAAATGTCGCTCCACCATCGCTCGCGGCTCACGCACGGCAGTCAGGTTATAGACGCGGTTCCATTTCAGCAGCAAGGTAACGTATTGCAAGAGCAACGGACAGTTCGCAGCATCAATGGCGACATTGTGGCGCTGGTGCAAGTGTTCCAGCCCCGCGTTCAGGGCGTACTCCAAATCAGCTTGCTCGCTCAACAGTCATGCGCTCATCTTGTACGCGTGCTTTTTCAGATGTACCAGTAATAGTGAAATGGCTGCCGGGGTGACACCGGAAATCCGCGAGGCCTGTCCGATGGTGCCGGGACGGTGCTCGCTGAATTTTTGCCGAACTTCGTTGGACAAGCCTGTGACGCAAGCATAGTCCAGCGAATCAGGCAGGCTGATTTCCTGTTGCGACAGTGTCTTGTCGATATCAGCCCGCTGACGGTCAAGGTAACCGGCGTACTTGCCCTGAATTTCAACTTGTTCGACCACGGCTGCAGAACGCGCCCCGACCTCAGGCTCGACAATATCCAGAAGCTGGCAAAGGCGTATTTCCGGCATCTTCAGTAAATCGCTGAAACGCTTTTCCCGCTCGAAGCTCATCCCTGTTGCCGTATGCAATTGTGTGGCTTCGGGTGTGCCTGGGCGTATCCAAAGGCCATGAATGCGTTCCTTTAAAACCTCAATCGCTTCACGCTTTTCACTGAATGCCTGCCAGCGATGATCGCTCACCAGACCCATCTGTCGACCCATCTCAGTCAGGCGCAGGTCTGCATTGTCCTCACGCAGCAGGAGTCGGTATTCAGCCCGACTGGTGAACATGCGATAAGGCTCTCGTGTACCTCGCGTGATCAGATCATCAATGAGTACACCAATGTACGCTTCGTCACGCCGAGGGGTCCATGGCGCTTTTGAAGCAACCATACGGGCCGCGTTCAAGCCGGCAACAAGGCCTTGGGCACCGGCCTCTTCATACCCTGTCGTGCCATTGATCTGGCCAGCGAAGAACAACCCCGCTACGGTTTTGGTTTCCAGTGATGCCCTCAAGCCACGTGGATCGAAATAGTCATATTCAATGGCGTAACCCGGTCGTGTGATGTGTGCCTTCTCGAATCCGAGAATAGAGTGCACGTAATCAATCTGGACATCGAACGGCAAGCTGGTGGAGATGCCATTGGGATACACCTCGTGAGTGGTCAGCCCTTCCGGTTCCACAAAGATCTGATGAGAATCCTTGTCGCTGAAGCGCACCACCTTGTCTTCGATAGACGGGCAATAGCGTGGGCCAACGCCTTCAATATCGCCTGAAAACAAGGGTGAGCGATGCAGGGCCTTGCGGATAATGTCGTGCGTGCGCTCGTTGGTATGCGTGATGTGACAGTGCACTTGCCCCGGATGATCATCGACCGAGCCAAGGTAGGAAAACACGGGGCGCGGCTCGTCTCCGGGTTGCGCCTGCAACACCTCATGATTGATCGTACGACCGTCGATGCGCGGTGGCGTTCCGGTTTTCAGGCGACCGATGTCAAAGGGCATCTCGCGCAATCGCGCAGCCAGGGTCATGGCAGGAGGATCCCCTGCCCTGCCCGCTGACTGATTGGCCTCACCGACGTGTATTTTTCCGGCCAGAAACGTGCCTACCGTGAGCACCACCGTATGTGCCGAGAACTGCACGCCCAGCTGTGTAACGACGCCGGTAACCCTTGCCTGAACCTTGCCTGCAGCGGATACTTCCTGAAGCATCAGATCATCAACCGCCTGTTGAAAGATGGTCAGACCAGACTGATTTTCCAGCATCTGGCGTATGGCCGAGCGGTACAGCACCCGATCTGCTTGTGCGCGCGTTGCCCGCACCGCTGGACCCTTTCGTGAATTAAGTGTCCGAAAATGTATGCCTGCCTTGTCTGCCGCTATACCCATGGCACCGCCAAGGGCATCGATTTCCTTAACCAGGTGGCCCTTGCCGATACCACCGATGGCCGGGTTACAGCTCATCTGCCCCAACGTATCAATATTGTGAGTGAGCAGTAATGTAGAGGCACCTGTGCGCGCCGAAGCCAGTGCCGCTTCTGTGCCGGCATGACCACCGCCAACAACGATGACATCATAGTGAGTGGGGTACTGCATGGTGCAACTCGGACGTTTCCGCTAAGCTCGTAGTATAAGGCCCTTCTGACAAGAATTCAGCGGACACAGCGCTCACGACTCTCACAAAGGGTAGTACGTCGGATAATCTCCGACCACTGGAAAACCATCACCATGAAGCTGTCGGAACGAGACGCCTTTTACGAAAAAATGTATTTCCACGCGTTTGCTGAGCGGGATCGTCTTGATGACAGGTTTCGAACACTTCTGACAATCGTGGCTATTGTCTTCGGCATGTTGGGTTATTTATTCAACTCAATCGTTACAGGACCTGCCGCAACGACACCCGTATTGTTCTGGCTTGTCTATGGCATCGCGGCAGTCTCTTTTGCCGCTTCGATTGTCTGTTACATCAAGGCCTGGCATAGCCAATACTACAACGCGTTTCCGCAACTCAGCGAAATCGAAGACTATATAGATCAGGTACGACAGCACTATCAGGACCAGACTGATAACCATACCGCAGAGCAATGGTCAGACGAGGTGTTCGAGCAGTTCATGCGACAGTCCTTCATAGATCACACAAGCTTCAACTCCCGGGCAAACGATAACAAGCGTTTCTGGCTGTACTACGGAAACAGCTTTATCATAAGTGCCTTCGTTTTTTGTGTGATGGCATTCATCCCTGTGTCGGATACTCTGGTTCAGTAGTGTTTTCAACGGCCCGGCTATCAACGACCTACCCATGAGCAAATACTGATGACCAAGAAAAGACCACCTCCACCGCCGCCTCCACCACCAAGGATCATTCAAGTGCCACCTAAACCTGCTGCGACCACAAAAAGTGATGTGAAGACAACAGATACCAAAGCGACCCAACGGCGTACTGATAGATAGGTTGACAGAGCAATCCGTCTGCTACCTTTTTAACGCTTGACTACCATGAGACAACCGCGTTGAGCGAACCCAAAAGCGCTGTTACCCCCATCGATCAATCAGCATGGAGAACACTGTGGCGCCTCGCCCCTTTTCTTGCGCCCTATCGAGTCCGGGTGAGCGTTGCAGCCGCAGCTCTGTTGGTAGCAGCTGCAGCAACCCTTGCCATTCCACTTGCCTTTCGGCTGCTGATAGATCAGGGCTTCAGCGTACCTGACAGCGTGTCGGGTCTGGGTTCATCTGACGTCAATCGTGTGTTCCTGACCTTGTTTGCGGTCGCCCTGATACTGGCCCTGTCTACCGCCATTCGCTTCTATTGCGTCTCATGGCTAGGCGACAGAATTACCGCTGATCTTCGCAAACGCGTGTTCTCGCAAGTGCTGATGCAAGACCCGGTCTTTTTTGAAACGCTACGCACCGGCGAAGTACAATCGCGTTTGTCCAGTGACACAACCCTGATCCAGTCACTGATCGGTTCAAGTATTTCGCTGGGTCTTCGCAACGTTCTGTTATTTAGCGGTGCCTTACTGTTGATGATCTGGTCAAGCCCGAAACTTGCCAGCATTATTGTCGGCCTGCTAATCGCTGTGGTGGTTCCCATCCTGATCGTTGGCAGACGCGTGCGTAAGCTCTCGCGTGATTCCCAGGACAAGCTGGCTGATACCGGAGCGCTGGCAAACGAGACACTCAACGCCATGCAGACCGTACAAAGCTACGTACGTGAGGACATGGAGGCACAACGTTATGGTGATGCGGCTGACACCGCTTTCGAAACCGCATTACGACGCAATCGAAACCGTTCTTACCTGACAGCGCTTGTCATAACGCTGGTCTTCGGTTCTATTGTCTTTGTCCTGTGGCTCGGTGCACAGGCCGTCATTGAGGGACGTATGACAGCAGGATTGCTCACCCAGTTCATGCTATACGCTGCAATTGTCGGAGGATCCACAGGGGCTCTGGCAGAGGTTCTTGGCGATGTACAACGCGCTGCAGGCGCTACCGAGCGACTGCTGGAACTCATGGACGCAAGGCCCGGTATCACCTCCGGTAACCAGGCACTCGTTCAGAGCCGTACCGATGGCGCATCAGCCAGCTTTCATGATGTCAGCTTCTGTTATCCGAGCCGTCCGGATTCACCTTCATTGCAGGATGTCAGCTTTGAGCTATCCCCGGGAAAGACCATTGCGCTGGTTGGTCCTTCAGGTGCAGGTAAAACCACGGTGTTGCAATTATTATTGCGATTCTATGACCAACAGTCTGGCAGTATCACCCTCAACGATACGCCGATCAACGACCTTGCACTGGGTGAGTTACGCAACGCCATCGGTCTGGTATCACAGGAGAGTGTGGTGTTCTCCGAAAATGTGTCTAACAATATTCGCTACGGTAATCCTGCAGCTACCGAGTCCGAGATACGACAGGCAGCGCAAGATGCGCAGGCTCTTGAGTTCATTGAAAGACTCCCGAACGGATTCGACACCTACCTTGGAGAACGTGGCGTGCGTTTGTCAGGGGGCCAACGGCAACGACTGTCCATTGCACGGGCGTTGCTTAAAAACCCCCCGCTGTTATTGCTGGATGAGGCTACCAGCGCTCTGGATGCCGAGAGTGAATCCAAGGTACAAAAAGCGCTTGATCGGGCAATGAGTGGTCGAACCACACTGGTCATAGCGCATCGACTGGCGACTATCGTTAACGCCGATCAGATCATCGTGCTGGATCAAGGCCGCGTGGTCGATCGCGGTACACATCAACAATTGCTTGCCAACGGTGGACTGTATGCGAAACTTGCGTCCATGCAGTTTGGTCTTGGAGAAGATGCGTCGCGTTCAACGTAGTCAACTCGGTACGCAAGAGAAGGCCCGCACCGTATTATTTACCGATGCAGAAGTTTGAAAATATCTCGCCGAGCAGGTCTTCGCTATCAAAGCGGCCAGTGATCAACGCCAGAGATTGTTGTGCGAGTCGCAGCTCCTCGGCCGCCAGCTCAGGCATCACGTTTTCCTTAAGCCGAGTCAATGCTGCATCGGTTGACTGGCGCGCCGATTCAATGGCATGCAAGTGACGACGGCGGGCGATATAAACCCCTTCTACCTGGTTGTCATGACCAGACAATCTCAACAGATGGGCGCGAAGTTCAGCAAGGCCTTGTCCTGTTCTGGTAGAGATCTCAAGCGTGCTGTCAAATTGTGTACGCAAGCACTGTCGCGTTGAATCATCTACCAGATCTGTCTTGTTCAGTACAACGCTCATACGCTGTGCGTCTATTGTCGGTAGCTCGGGCATGACCGGTGCCGTGACGTCCAGCAAAACCAGTACATGGTCCGCCTCTTCTACCGCCTTGATTGCACGCTCTATCCCCAGCTTTTCAACAACGTCGGTTGTTGCACGTACCCCTGCGGTATCCGTGATGTGCATCGGCACGCCGTCAATTGAAATATCGCTGCGTAGCACATCGCGTGTTGTACCTGCTATGTCGGTGACGATGGCCGTGTCGTGACCAGACAGGCAATTAAGCAAACTGGACTTGCCCGCATTGGTGGCTCCGGCAATGACGATGGACATGCCATCTCGCAAGCGCTGGCCCTGCTCGGCTCGGGACAACAATAGATCAAAGTCAGCAACCAGTTCTGCCGCACGCTGGTGAAGCTGTGGTTCTGCGAGAAAATCGATATCCTCTTCACTAAAATCCAGCGCCGCCTCCAGCCAGACTCGTAAACCGATCAACTCCTCGTTAATGCGCTGAATGTGCGCTGAGAATTCACCTCGCATGGAACGCACGGCCGCTCTGGCAGCCGATGCATTACTGCTCTCGATAAGATCACTGATTGCCTCGGCTTGCGCCAGATCGAGTTTGTTGTTGTGAAACGCTCGCTCAGAGAATTCACCCGGCCGGGCAGCGCGGGCACCCAACTGCAGAACCCTCGCCAACACCAGATCCAGAACGACGGCCCCACCATGGCCCTGCAGTTCCAGTACATCCTCGCCGGTAAAGGAATGCGGCGCCTTGAAAAGAATGGCAATCCCCTCATCAAGCGCTCGGGCGTGCTCGTCAAGGAACGGCAAGTAGTGGGCACATCGGGGTTGCAGATCGGTATCAGTGACTGTTCGGGCAATCCATTCAGCCAAGGGTCCACTAATGCGAACCACACCAATACCCGCCTTGCCTGAACCCGTAGAGACAGCCGCTATTGTGTCCGTTTCAGAGACAGGCGCTGACATATCGGCTTACGAATGCGACGCAAACGTTACGTCTTCCCACCCCCATCACCGGTTTTCTTGGCCAGATCAACCGTGCCATCTGACGCACCGCTCTTGTTGTCTTTCTTGCCTTTACCGCCTTTGCCCTTGTGTTGCTTTTCGCCAATGACGTAGCGGGTGATGTAATACTGCTGTGCGATCGACAAGGTGTTGTTGACAACCCAGTAGAGCACCAGCCCTGCCGGGAAAAAAGCAAAGAAAATTCCGAAAATCAACGGTAGAAACTGAAACACCTTGGCCTGAATGGGATCCACAGGTGCAGGATTCAATTTCTGTTGGAAGTACATTGTAGCCGCCATGATCACAGGCAGAATGAAAAACGGATCCTTGATCGATAAATCCTGAATCCACAACATGAATGGCGCCTGACGTAACTCGACACTTTCTAACAATGTCCAGTAAAGACCGATAAACACAGGCATCTGGATGATCATCGGTAGACAGCCGCCCAGCGGGTTGACCTTCTCTTTTTTGTAGAGATCCATGGTCGCCTGTCCCATCTTTGCGCGATCATCGCCATAGCGCTCCTTCAGCGACGCCAGTTTAGGCTGTAACAGCTTCATCCGCGCCATGGACTTGTAGCTTGCTTCTGACAACTTGTAAAACAGCGCTTTGATGATGAACGTGGTAAAAATGATTGCCCATCCCCAGTTGCCGATAAATCCGTGGATGGTTTTAAGCAGCCAGAATAGCGGTTGGGCGATGATTGTCAAAAAGCCGAAGTCGACCGTCAACTCGAGATGTTCGGCCGCAGCAGACAGCTTTTCCTGAATCTTTGGTCCAATGAATGCCTTGGTAGCAAACGTCCCCTGACTTCCTGCCGGAATGACCTGGCTGGCCGACACCATGCCAATCAGGTATCGGTTTTCATTGACCAGATATCGCGAATACGCGGTATTAACTTCTCCGGCTTCAGGAATCCACGCTGCCGCAAAGTAATGCTGAATCATCGCGACCCAGCCGTCAGTCACGGGCGTGCTGAGATTTTCATCCTCCATGTCACCAAAACTGATCTTCGCGTAGCGATCTTCATCGTTACTCACGACCGCCCCGATGTACGTGTTAACGAACTGCTGCTTTTCGTCTGAAGTACCAGGCTTGCGCTTTAGCTGACGGTATTGATTGACTGTCCAGTCTGCGCCGGAACCATTTTCTATGAGGTAGTCGACATCTACTTCATAGTCGCCGCGGTGGAATGTCAGCGTCTTGGTCACCTTGATACCCGTCTCTGACACCCATGTGAAAGGAATGGATAGTGACTCTGCCCCCTCTGCCAGAACGAAGGAGTCGCCCTCTACAGACATGATCTCCTTGTGCGTCGGTGCGGACTCGTTTGCGCGAGCCTGTAAGCCCGATTCTGCCACCAGATAGTGAGTAGGATCATCACTGACCAACAAAAAGGAGGTGTCGGGCTCTTCAATGGATACCGGGTAGTCCTTTAGTTCTATGCGAGTAATGGTTGCGCCAACCGTGCTGATAGCGCCCTCGATCAGGTCCGTGCTAACCGTGACCGTTCTGGCTTGTGGATTCTGTGTCAGAACCTGGGCTGGCGCGACCGGGCTGGTGACTGCATTAGGCAGATCTGCAGCATT
The DNA here is from genome assembly GCA_045110475.1 of Granulosicoccus sp. Classification (GTDB taxonomy): domain Bacteria; phylum Pseudomonadota; class Gammaproteobacteria; order Granulosicoccales; family Granulosicoccaceae; genus Granulosicoccus. The sequence goes on along the minus strand of JBGCGC010000073.1, from coordinate 96,415 downwards.
GGGCATTTGCGCCGGGTCTGTTCCGGCGACCGGCGGTTGTCCCGTCGCTGGCAGCTCCGTACTGGTGCGTGCCACAGGCTCCGGCATGTGGTAATCCTGCATCCACGTCTGGTAGATGATCAGACTTAAAAATCCAAATGCGAGATACAACAGCAGTCGTTGGGTTTCCATTACTGATTCAATGTGTTCTGTCGTTTAGATGAAGGTTGATGATGTCCTTCCGCCGGCGATGCAACGTCTGGCGCGGGCACCTCGTCGATAGGAACAGGATCATAACCACCGGGATGAAAAGGATGACATTTACAGATACGTTTGAGGGCCAGACAGCTTCCTCTTGCCAGACCACGCTGCTCAATCGCCTCCGCAGCATACGCTGAACACGTGGGTATGAAGCGACACCGCGGTGGAAGCAATGGGCTGACCCAGCGTTGATAAAAGCCGATTAAACGGAGCATCGAGCTATTATCACCCGTTTTGTCAACCAAAGGCGCGAAACTGTTCCGATCGGTTGGCATACTGATGGAAAACGCATTCTGTTGTCGCTATTGCCGGTCGAACATCAACGTAAAGGTAACGATATCTGTGTTGCAAGCAAACGGACACCGCATGTTCCTGCTAGACCAGTCTTGCAAGCAGTGAATCAAGCGCAGAACGCAAGATTGCACTATCAGCCTTAGCAGTGTCGTCACGGTTCATGATAACGATTGATTTGTGGGAAAGATTTGGCGCCTCGTGTCTGAACGCTTCTCTGGCGATACGCTTGATGCGGTTACGATCAACAGCTAGCCTGGCGCGCTTTTTGGCAATCGCCAGACCTAACCGGGGACTCGACTGCTCTGATTGATGAACCAGAACCATCCAGTATCGGTCAGATAACCGTTTGTTTTTCCGAAAAGCCGCTGCGTAGTCACCTGCGCTAAGCAATCGCGCTGACCTGGGGAATTTTCTCGTAGCGCCGACAGATTGCGATTCTACCGAGCCACCGGGCCGACGAGAATTCTCCAGCTGCTTCACGTGCAGTACCCTGTTGAAACATTCAAGAGTTTCTTTTACAGCGACACGTCAGAGGTAAGCCAGCTGGAAGCCAGAATCAGGCGCTGAGTCGAGCCCTTCCCTTACGGCGACGTGATGCCAGAACCGCTCTGCCTCCACGAGTGGCCTTGCGCGCACGGAAACCGTGTGTACGGGCACGCTTGATTTTACTGGGTTGATAGGTTCTTTTCATGATGTTGCTGCTCTAGGGTAACGCGCTGCGCCACAGGGCTCTTGAACGAACCCACAAGTTTAATACGTGTTGATACAGCGGTCAATACTAAAGTTGCGCTTCAGTGTAAATGAAACCTATCCAGCCAATAGCCAGCAGACGGACTTGGCAACCACGAAAAACATTCCACAATTATTCAACATCCACTGCATATTCGCGTAAAGTTCACTCCCCCCCGCAATCTCAATACGTTCGCTCATCCTGTCAGGGTGGCCGGTGCGCGAAGATTGCCCCGTCCATCCGGAGAGACCACAGGTGAGTACACTTTGGGATCGCTGTCTGCTGCAGCTTGAAGCAGAGCTGTCGAATCAGCAACTGAACACCTGGATCCGACCATTGCAAGCTCATCACGAGCTCGAAACGCTGAGTATTCTAGCGCCAAACCGTTTCGTTCTGGATATGGTTCAGAGCAGTTTTCATGCTCGCATTCAGGAAATTGCCACCGCACTTGCTCAACCGGATAGGGTTAAGGTCGTTTTTGTCATCGGCTCTGGCGAACTTGAAGAACCCTACTCTCGGGCTGATAGTGCGATACCGCCAAACACAGGCAGCGTTGGTCGCACGGCCTACCAGCCAGCCGCCGCTGCACCTGCGCATTCACAGATCGCCACCACGGTTGCAGACGCTCAGCCTCAATCAAACCTGAAACCACAATTCAGTTTCAAGACATTGGTAGAAGGTAAAAGCAATCAGTTGGGAAGAGCTGCAGCCTTGCAAATCGGCGCAAGCCCCGGTACTGCCTATAACCCTTACCTCATATACGGCGCCTCGGGACTGGGAAAGACACACATGATGCAAGCCATCGGCAACGAGATATTGGCCAACAAGCCCAATGCACGAGTCATGTACATCAATTCTGAACGCTACGTACAAGAAATGGTCACCGCTCTGCAACACAATAAAATGCACGAGTTCAAGGCATTTTATCGTGGACTAGATGCGCTACTGGTGGACGATATCCAATTCTTTGCCAACAAGGAACAAACTCAGGAGGAGTTTTTTCATAATTTCAACGCATTGTTTGAAGGCAATCAACAAATCGTTCTTACCTGTGACCGTTATCCAAAAGAAATCAATGGTCTTGAGGTTCGCTTGCAAACCCGGTTTGGCTGGGGCCTGTCTGTCGCCATCGAGCCTCCCGAGCTAGAAATGCGTGTTGCCATCCTAAACAGCAAAGCCGAAACCCTCGGTATACAATTGCCGACTGAAGTCAGCTTTTTCATCGCAAACCGCATACGCAGTAATGTTCGGGAACTGGAAGGCTCGCTGAGACGAGTGATCGCTTTTTGTCAGCTTAATGGCGACCCCATTACAATGGAAAGCACTCGGGTCGCGCTTGCCGATCTGCTGGCTGTGCAGGGACGGGCTGTATCCATCGAAAACATACAAAAGACAGTCGCCGAATACTACAAGATCAGACTCTCTGACCTATCCAGCAAAACGCGTGCTCGATCCATTGCCAGACCTCGTCAAATATCCATGGCTCTGGCCAAGGATTTGACAAGCAAGAGCTTGCCAGAGATCGGCCGAGCATTTGGCGGTCGGGATCATACGACGGTATTACACGCTTGCCGGAAGATTGCAGATTTACGTGAAAGCGATGAAGGAGTTGCAGAGGATTTCAAGAACCTTCATAGAACCTTGTCCAGCTAGTTCTTGTGGTCGTAAATAGCGCACTCTGTGTCGTGTTAACTCTTCTACCTTTTTAGACAAGCCTATCGGTAAACGTATTACAAGGTAAAAAAACACGGCTGTTGAGACATAATAAAAATCACTGATATATGCGAGTGCTGTAATTACTTGCTAACACATGCGAAGTAATTTTTTCTATAGTGAATACCCAACCTTTCATCCTGTGGATAACTGACGTATAAACATAGAATATCAATGTGCAAGACAGTTATCCCCAATTCATCCACAGGATATCGAGAGTGCTCAGTAACGGTTATACACGATCCATATAAGCTATATGTAATTGATATTATAGGAAATAAACGGGTTATCCACCGAGTTGTTCTTGGTTAATAACAACAACAACCATTACATAAAAAACAATCTTTTATATAAGCCATGAAATTCAGTGCACAACGTGAATCGCTTTTGCTTCCACTACAGCATGTTGTTGGTGCTGTTGAGCGTAAGCAAACATCAGCCATTCTGGGTAATGTGCTTATCGAAGCAGATGATGGCTATCTGACAATTACTGCCAGTGATTCAGAAATTGAAATGCAAGCTCGTGTGGAGATGCAGATTGACCAATCTGGTGCAACAACCGTGCCTGCACGGAAACTTCTTGATATCTGCAAGCATCTTCCTGACTCTGCACGCATCGACTTCTCTTATTCAGGCGATAAGGTATTACTAAAATCCGGACGCAGTCGATTTACGCTCGCAACACTCCCCGCAGATGAGTTCCCCAAGGTCGGAGCGTTGGATTCACCTCAGGAAGTTCATATCACTGCTACAGACTTACATCGTTGTGTTAAAAACACGTCGTTCTCAATGGCGCAGCAAGATGTTCGTTTTTATCTTAACGGGATGTTGCTCGAGATAGGAGCAGATCGATTGTCATGTGTAGCTACCGATGGACACCGTCTCGCCTACTCCCAATGTGATACCGAAGCTGATCCAGACACACCTGTGAGAGCCATTATCCCGAGAAAAAGTGTCAGTGAATTACAACGTCTTTTGGGTGGTGCTGATGATGAAGACAAGGTAATACTTATGGTTACGCCACAACATCTACAAATCCAGGTTGGTGGGGTACGTATCAGTACTAAACTAATCGATGGCCGTTTTCCCGATTACAACCGCGTGATCCCCATCGACGGTAACAAAGAGATTGTGATCGATTGTCAGACCTTAAAGCAATCATTGACTCGGGCATCAGTATTATCCAACGAGAAGTATCGTGGTGTGCGTATCGCACTGGAATCCGGTTTGCTGACGATCTCCAGCAACAATCCTGATCAGGAAGAGGCTATAGACGAGCTGGAGGTTGAATATCAGGGCGATTCAACAGAAATAGGTTTCAATGTGACTTACTTACTGGATGTACTCGGTTCACTGGAGTGCGAAAATGCGAGAATCTTAGTCAAAGACGGAAACAGCAGCGCACTAATTTCACCAGAGTCCTCAGAGACTAATGACTGCAAATACGTTGTCATGCCCATGCGTTTGTGATTGTTTCTCAGCTGGACATCGCCAGTTTTCGCATAATAGAAAACGCATCACTGCAACCCCACCCTGCTCTAAACCTGATAACGGGTAACAACGGCACCGGGAAAAGTAGTCTCCTTGAGGCAATTCAATGTCTGGCCACGGGTCATTCGTTCCGAACAAGGAAGCCGCGCGAGTTAATAACTCATCACAATCTGGATTACCGAGTCACCGCGACCTTTAGTGATCCGCTAACTGAACGTGAACACCGTGCGGGTCTACAACGTGGAGTCGATGGCAGTGTTGACTTGAGACTGGATTTTGAACCCATCAAAAGTCAGTCTGATATCACGCGCTTGTTACCGGTTAAGGCGCTGACACCGGATAGTCACAAACTGGTACAGGAGGGTCCTGATGAGCGTCGACAATTTCTAGATTGGGGCTTGTTTCACGTGGAACCTCATTTTCTAGATCATTGGCGGAATTTTAAGCGCGCTCTGTCACAACGTAATCAGCTATTGCGTGAAATCGCGCACGACTCGGATATCAAGACTTGGAATGATCCTTATGTCGTCTCGGCTCTTGAATTGCACAAAGCCAGGGCAAGCTATGTTGAAACTCTTTCAGCAGCCTTGAAACAGCGATTAGAAAAGATGGAAACGGGGTTCCACGTGGAACTTCGTTATCGAGCCGGTTGGGATTTAAAACAGGAACTCGACAAATTACTGGTAGATAACCTATCGACTCATCGAAAAATGAAAACAACAACTGATGGTCCGCATAGAGCTGACATCGCTATCTACTCGAACAACAATCTTGCAAAACAGGTTCTCTCAAGAGGTCAACAAAAAATCCTCGTCTATTTGTTACACCTGGCACAGCTTGATGTTTTGCAAGAGCGTCGATCTAGCCATGCCATTATTTTATGTGACGACTTAACTTCGGAATTAGATGACATTCACGCAAAGGCCCTGATTACTCAATTAAATGAATTACAGAGTCAGGTATTCGTCAGTGGTGTCAATCTTGATGTCCTTTCGCATCAAGGTCACGAAAGGTTCCACATGGAACACGGGGACATAAAAAAAGGACTATAATTAGGGGGTTAGGGCAAAACAATAGACCGAATGAGCGACCAACCCAGTTACGATTCCTCCAATATCAAGGTTTTGAAAGGCCTGGATGCGGTAAGAAAACGACCAGGCATGTACATCGGAGATACCGATGACGGCACGGGTCTTCATCACATGGTGTTTGAAGTCGTTGATAATTCCATAGACGAAGCCCTTGCGGGTTACTGTAGCGCCGTCAATGTCACTATATACACCGATGAATCAGTCAGCGTCTCCGATGATGGACGTGGCATACCGGTAGACATACATAAGGAAGAAGGGCGCTCTGCTGCAGAAGTCATCATGACGGTACTTCATGCCGGTGGTAAATTTGACGACAATTCCTACAAGGTGTCCGGTGGATTACATGGTGTGGGTGTATCGGTAGTTAATGCGCTCAGCGAATGGCTTAAACTCACGATACACCGTGATGGCTTCATACACACGCAGGAATACCGCGACAGTAAGCCAATCTCTGATTTACTGGCAGGAGAGGCAACTGACAAAACGGGGTCTGAAATACACTTTAAACCCAGCGGTGACACCTTCTCGAATATTCATTTCGACTACGATATCCTCTCAAAACGTCTGCGTGAGTTGTCATTTCTAAACAGCGGTGTGCGCATCAACCTGACGGATAAACGTACAGATCAGACTGACACTTTCGAATATGAAGGTGGTATACGCGCCTTTGTCGAGCATCTTAATCGCAAACGATCGGCAATCAATCAAACAGTCATTCACACCCTCGGCAGTAAAGATGACGTTGCTGTCGAAGTAGCACTGCAATGGACCGAGGCTTATCAGGAAAACATATTCTGCTTCACTAATAATATTCCTCAACGAGATGGCGGTACCCATTTGGCGGGTTTCCGTTCCGCTCTAACGCGCACGCTCAACCAGTATATGGAAGCCAGTGGTGTATCAACCAAAGCAAAAGTGTCAGCTAACGGTGATGATGCACGCGAAGGTCTGACAGCAGTTCTGTCTGTAAAGGTCCCTGATCCCAAATTCTCTTCGCAAACCAAAGACAAGCTGGTGTCGTCTGAAGTGAAAGGGATCGTAGAGTCGGTCCTCGGTGAATTCATGACAGATTTCCTGCAGGAACATCCCGCAGAGGCTCGTGAGATAACCGCCAAAATTATCGACGCAGCCAGAGCCAGAGAGGCGGCCCGTAAGGCCCGCGAAATGACGCGCAGGAAAGGCGCTCTCGATATCGCTGGATTGCCAGGAAAACTGGCTGATTGCCAAGAGAAAGATCCGGCTAAATCAGAAATTTATCTGGTAGAGGGGGATTCAGCGGGAGGCTCAGCCAAACAGGGCCGGGATCGAAGAAGGCAGGCTATATTGCCGCTAAAGGGCAAAATTCTCAATGTTGAAAAAGCGCGTTTTGACAAGATGCTTCAAAGTGCAGAGGTCGGCACACTCATAACCGCATTAGGATGCGGTATCGGCAGGGATGAATTTGACCCTGACAAATTACGCTATCACTACATTGTGATCATGACAGACGCAGACGTCGATGGATCTCATATACGCACTTTATTGCTTACTTTCTTCTACCGACAGATGCCAGAGCTGATACGTCGTGGGCATATTTATATTGCCCAGCCACCACTCTACAAGGTCACGAAAGGCAAGCAGGAACGCTATGTGAAGGATGATGCTGAACTTAATGCCTATCTGTTACAGCTTGCTCTGGATGGTGCACGATTACACGTCACGACTGACGCACCAACGATCTCACCGACAGGCTTTGAATCCCTTGCACAGGAGTATATGCGGGCAGGTTTACTCATGAGCCGTATGGAAAGGCGGTTCAATCGAGATGTGCTTGAGGCCATGATCAATCAGGAGCCACTGAAGGAGGAGCAGCTCGCTGATGCCACTGTGGTAGAAAACTACGGAACTCGCCTCACCCAGACACTTAACAAGGCATTGTCCAGCACCTCACAATACTCGGCTTCGGCGATCGAAGTCGACGAGCTACATGGTGTGCGATTGCTGCGACGTGTGCATGGTAATGATCGGGAGATACTTCTGGATCCGGGTTTTTTCAAATCGCCTGATTATCGCCAGCTGGCCAAGCTGGCCGAAAAGCTGGTAGACATGTTGGGTGAGGGCGCCTACGTTGCCAGAGGCGAACGTGAGCAGCCAGTGGAGACTTTCAAAGAGGCGATGGACTGGCTGATCAGCGAATCAAAGCGCAGGCTGAGTATTCAGCGCTACAAGGGGCTGGGAGAGATGAATCCCGAGCAGCTCTGGGAGACCACTATGGACCCGGAAGCTCGACGTATGCTTCAGGTCAGCATAGAGGATGCCATCGCTGCGGATGAGGTTTTCGACACATTGATGGGTGATCAAGTAGAGCCGCGCAGAGAGTTTATCGAACGCAATGCCTTGTCTGTGGCTAATCTGGATGTTTGAGGATCAATGAGATCTGGCTTGAATCACTCGCTATAGCCGCCGGTGTGCGCAGCTTAGTTATGACCTTGGCTTTGATGGGCTGTTGATCGAGGGCTCACGTAAAATAAATACAACAGGCATTGAGAATCGCTATTCATGAGTAGAGCCAATCTGGTCAACCGTCCGGTTTTTTCGGGTATTGATGTCAATACCATTGAGACAGAGCTGGACCAGCACCTTGATCATTGTCGGTCGGTTATTGCAGCACTCAACGAAGTCACCGATTTTACCTGGGAATCACTGATACAACCTTTGGAAGAGGCGCACAACTCGCTCAGTCTGTTCTGGTCGCCAGTGAGTCACCTGAACTCGGTCATGAACAACGATGAACTGCGCACGGCCTACAATGCCTGTCGGCCCAAGCTGAGCGCCTATTACACAGATCTGGGACAGAATGAAAATCTTTATAATGCAACTGTGTCACTTCAGGAGAGTGCCTCTTTTACACAGATGAGTGCCGAGCAACAGCAGCAGATCAGGCACAACCTTCGGGATTTTGTGTTGGGTGGCGTATCACTGAGTGTTGAACAAAAGCAACGCTACGCTGACATTGAGCAGCAATTGTCCCGATTGACTACCGAGTTTTCTGAAAACGTCCTTGATGCAACCAATGCATGGAGCAAATTACTGCCCGATTCAGAGTCACTGGATGGCTTGCCAGAATCCGCAGTTGCCGCGGCAAGACAACGGGCAGCATCCAGAGACGAACCAGGCTATCTGGTCAATCTTGAATTCCCCAGCTATATGGCTGTCATGATGTACGCCAACGATCGCGCTCTGCGCGAGGAGATGTACACCGCGTTTAGCACCCGAGCGTCGGATCAGGGTCCACAAGCTGGGGAGTATGATAACAGTGGCAACATTGAGATGATTCTGCGCTTGCGGGCAGAAAAGGCCAAACTGCTGGGCTACTCATCTTACGCTGATCTGTCAGTGGTCAGAAAAATGGTCGAAGATCCGGATCAGGTGCTGGATTTTCTCAATGATCTGGTGAAGCGCGCGTCACCGCAAGCCCAACAGGAATTTTCTCAACTGGAAGACTTTGCCAGATCATCTCTGTCAATTGATCCGCTGCAGGCCTGGGACGTTGCCTATGCCAGTGACAAATTGAAAAAGCAGCAACACGATCTGTCCGATGAGGAGCTTAAGCCTTATTTTCCTGCCAGCAAGGCGATACCCGGCATGTTTGCAGTAGTGGGTAAATTGTTCGATCTGACTATTCAAGAAGTCGCAGATGTCGATGTCTATCATCCGGACGTCAAGCTGTACTGCATAAAGGACAAGCAGGGTAATGTGCGCGGCGAGTTTTACATGGACAATTACGCGCGCGAAAACAAGCGAGGTGGCGCGTGGATGGATGTGTGCGCATCCCGACAGCGAGTAGGTGATTCGATACAGCGTCCAATTGCATACCTTACCTGTAATCTCACACCACCTGTGGGGGACGATCCGGCCCTCTTGACGCACATGGAAGTCACCACCTTGTTCCATGAATTTGGTCATGGTCTCCACCATATGCTCACACAGGTTGAAGCGGCCGGTGTATCAGGGATCAATGGAGTCGAGTGGGATGCGGTGGAACTACCCAGCCAGTTCCTTGAGAACTGGTGCTGGCAACGTGAATCGATAGACATGATCAGCAGTCACTACCAGACAGGCGAGTCGCTTCCTGATGCATTGCTGGAAAAAATGCGCAGTGCCCGAAACTTCCAGTCAGCCATGCAATTGGTGAGACAACTGGAGTTCTCCGTGTTCGATATGCAGATCCATCTGCAATCTACCACTGAACAGGCAGCCGACGTGCAATCAACACTCGATAAATTGCGTGAACAAATTGCGGTTGTGCCGACGCCTGCATTCAATCGATTTCAACATGGTTTTTCGCATATTTTCGCCGGTGGTTATAGCGCCGGGTATTTCAGTTACAAATGGGCAGAGGTGTTGTCAGCAGATGCGTTCTCTCGTTTTGAAGAGGACGGCATATTCAATCCCGAAACAGGCCAGGCATTCCTGCAAAACGTATTGGAGGTAGGTGGATCGCGCGATGCAATGGATTCATTCAAGGCATTCAGGGGGCGAGAGCCGGAAGTCGATGCACTACTCAGACACAGTGGTTTGGCAGCGTAAGCCAGTTTGCCGTCACTGCCTGCGCATTCTCGCCTGACTCACTATGACTAACGGGTAAACCCGTTAGCGAACAATCAGCAAACAGCCATGAAATATACAGATCTCCGGGACTTTATTGCAGGTCTGGAATCCCGTGGAGAACTGGTACGTATCAGTGCTCCCGTTGATCCCGACCTTGAGATCACCGAAATCTGTGACCGTACACTGAGAGCCAAGGGACCGGCTCTATTGTTTGAAAACCCGATAGGTTCGGACTATCCGCTACTGGGCAATCTGTTTGGTACACCCGAGCGAGTGGCTTTTGGTATGGGTGAAGACTCGGTAGAGGCGCTTCGCGAGGTAGGTAAATTACTCGCTTTCCTCAAGGAGCCTGATCCTCCCAAGGGACTGAAGGATGCGTGGAACACCTTACCGATATTCAAGAAAGTGCTGGATATGGCGCCCAAAAGCACTAAAAATGCGGCTTGCCAGCAACAGACCTGGGATACGGTAGATCTGTCCAGGTTACCAGTCCAGACGTGTTGGCCCGGTGATGCAGGACCTCTTATTACCTGGGGCCTTGTGATCACAAAAGGGCCTCACAAAAAAAGGCAGAACATGGGGATCTACCGGATGCAGGTGATTGGTCCCGACAAGACCATCATGCGTTGGTTAAGCCATCGCGGTGGAGCGCTGGATTTTCGTGAGTGGCAACAAACAAATCCGGGCAAACCATTTCCAGTCGCTGTCGCTTTGGGAGCCGATCCCGCTACCATTCTGGGAGCGGTCACGCCGGTACCGGATACCTTGTCGGAGCATGCCTTCGCAGGGCTGTTGCGCGGAGAACGCACAGTACTGGCTACCGCGCAATTGTCGGATTTGCAAGTACCGGCATCGGCAGAGTTTGTTCTAGAGGGCTTTCTGTACCCGGACGAGAGCGCCCCTGAAGGTCCATTCGGTGACCACACAGGGTATTACAATGAGGTCGATGAATTTCCGGTCTTTACTATAGAGCGCGTCACGCACAGAACCAATCCTGTTTATCACTCCACGTACACAGGCCGCCCACCTGATGAACCCGCCATATTAGGTGTTGCGCTTAATGAGGTGTTTGTGCCAATTTTGCAAAAACAGTTTCCTGAAATTGTCGATTTCTATCTGCCGCCTGAGGGTTGCTCTTATCGAATGGCGGTCGTCAGCATGAAAAAACAGTATCCGGGGCATGCCAAACGCGTAATGATGGGTGTCTGGAGTTTTCTGCGGCAATTCATGTACACCAAATTTGTCATCGTTGTCGATGATGATGTTAATGCGCGCTCGTGGGAAGATGTGATCTGGGCGATAACGACCAGAATGGATCCGGCGCGTGACACCACACTGATCGAAAACACACCAATCGATTATCTGGACTTCGCATCACCTGTCTCCGGACTAGGTTCAAAGATGGGTATGGATGCGACTAACAAGCTGCCGGGAGAAACCGATCGCGAATGGGGCGAACCCATCAGTATGAGTGACAGAGTCAAGTCAAAAGTTGATGAGATGTGGCCAACACTGGGTCTGGACTAAACCTTGAAATCAACGCCCTCACGCTAACAGCGTTTGCGATGGTCAACGTATTGTTCACCTGACAAGTCTCCTTGTAGAGCCAGAGCGGGAATTCGCTGGACGTGTAACCATTCCAGTTATTCAAACTCTGTGAAAGACGGTGATTTGCCGACCAAAGTATCGGTTGCTGACGTATCATTGCAAGCTCAATAGGGGTGTGCAACCCGGTTGTCATCTGCCACTTTTGCTTATGCGTGGAATTTGAATCGACTCATGAAAAGAGCAGACCAACGGCAACAAACCGTGTCTGAAATAAATTCTGATGTGTTGAGCTCGATGATCGCTGAGCTCGTGCGACATCAAGAAGAACAATTGACGGGAAGCGAGCAGAATCCTGACTGGCAATCTCCCAGCCGGCGAACACAGATCATAAAATACGGATCGGGTGCATGCCTGTTCAACATTCTTAACCAGTCGCCTGATGTTGTGGAGGCAGAGTACCAACTGACTTTCGACGCCCGGCCGGTTTTCTGTTGGCTCGACTTCAGATGGCCACATTTGCAGGCTGCCAGAAAGACAACATCTTTCAGGAAAATAAAACTACCGAAAACGTGTGTTGATGAACTGATGCAGTATCACATACAGGCCAACACCAGTTGGCTAGGTCGATACCGAAACAGCCTACACAGTGACAGAACTGCCCAGGTCAATGAAGTTGGCGTAGTGACTGAGCTTGACGGTATCAGCGCTCTCTAGTCTGGCAGCCATTGCTCGGGCAGGCAAAGCTTCGCAAAAAAAGAATCCCTGGTAACCTTCGCAACCTTCACTGGCCAGCAAGGGAAGAACAGTGGCACTTTCAACACCTTCGGCAATCACTCGAATGCCGAGTGTTTTTGCCAACGCAATAATGCTTTTTACAACAGCAACTGCATGTGGAAAATGTTCAATATCAGCGATGAACGAACGATCGATCTTCAGGTGGTCCAGCGGGAGCTGGCTGAGATAGGCAAGTGACGAGTAACCTGTTCCAAAATCATCCAGCGAAATCTGTACACCCAGTGCCTTTATTTCATTGATGATATCGGTTTCGATCGTCTGGACCAGGGCTGATTCAGTAATTTCCAGGATAAGACTGTCGGCACGCATGGAATGACGTTGCAGTATTGCCGTTATTCGCTGAGCAAAATCAGGTGTGCTGAGCTGACGTGCCGAGACGTTCACCGACATGGTGGTTGCCGGGCTGATCAATCCCCGACGTAGCCAGATCCGATGCTGGCCACAGGCCTGAGAAATTGCCCACTCACCCAATTCACCTATAAGCCCGGTCTCTTCAAGAATATTGATGAACGAACCTGGGTTCATGAGCTCCCCTGATTCCTGCGGCCAGCGCAGAAGTGCTTCAAACCCCAGTACCTTGTTCTCCTTGATCAGTAGTTGTGGTTGATAAAAAAGTTCGAAGTCCTGCCGATCAACTGCGCGTCGCAAGCTGGTTATCAAGACCGATCGGTCGCGTTGCGCCTGATCAAGCTCAGGCGTGAAGAACACATGTCTTGAACGGCCAGATAATTTGGCCCGATAGAGCGCGATGTCTGCCTGCTTTATGAGAGTGTTAGCATCCAGAATGATGTCGCTGTTTAGCCCGTTCGCCATGGCGATACCAATGCTGGCGGAGACATAAACTTCCTCGTTTTCCAGAAGGAATGGCTGACGGATTGCATGTACGATAGCGTCGGCCACAGTGCTTGCGTCGTGTGCCTGTTTCAATCGATTGAGTGTTACGGTGAATTCATCGCCACCCAATCGAGCAACCGTGTCCTCATCATTGACGATCTGACGAAGACGTTGAGCTACCTGCAATAACAATTCATCACCAGCATCGTGTCCCAAGGTATCGTTGATTACCTTGAAACCATCAAGATCAATGAACAGTAGACACACCACGCCGTGTACGCTGCGTTGAGTCAACAAACTGTGCAAGTGTTCCAGAAAACGTGTGCGATTAGGTAATCCAGTCAGTGCATCGTGGTGTGCTATTTGTGTCAGTCGTTTTTCAGCTTCGTATTGTTCAGTGATGTCCATGATAACGATCAGACTACCGGTGAATTGCCCCACGTTGTTGACAATTGATGTTGCGTTAATACTGGTCCAGATTTTTTTATCGCCCGGTTTGTTCAGTCTCACAACAGCGTGATAGGTTTCGTTTCCTTGCTGACAACATCGCATGTCGGTAAGAACCTGCGTCTGGTCATCGATATGAATTGCCTCTATCCAGCCGCTTCCCTTACTGTCCTCTATGCTCAAAGCACTGAGTTGGCACCACATATCATTGACGTATTCACACAGCCATTGGTTGTCAAGTTTGACAATACCCACAGGTGCCAGTTGCGTCAGAGTCCTGTATTGGTCTACAGCACTTTGCAATCGGGCTGCGTCCTGCGCCCGCCCGCTGATATCGTTAAATATGATGGTGGTATAAACGCGATCCCGTACCCGCGCATGGAAAACAGAAAGTTCCACAGAAACCTGTTGCGAATCAACTCTTATCGCCTCACAGTTATTAAGCTTGTAAGGCATTTCATCATTGGCGCGCAGTGAATAGCTGAAGTATGCAGCGTTTTTCTGGATCGTATCCAGCGCAGGATGTGTAAGAAACTGCTCTAGCGATTTTCCCAGAGCGCGTACCGTATCTACTTTGAACAAACGTTCACTGGCAGGATTGAACGCTGTAACGTTGAGGTTGTCATCAACGCTTATTACAGGGTTAAACGATGCCTTAAGCATGTTTAGTAACTGTTTGTTGGTATCCCCGACACCGGTGATAAATCGATTGATGCCCTGATTGACAATGCGACTGACAGGCACCTGGATAAAAGCATCCAGCATGGTTTGCAATCGCTTTATCGAAACAAGATCAAAATAGTGTTTTGCATTGGCTACCACAAGCAAGGCTTTAAGCTCATCTGCTTCATGAATTGGGCAGACTGCAAAAGATCTGATAGCAGGGTGACCAACTGGCAGATTATCAAGGACAGTGTCGTCGGCATTGTTGCAAAATGTCGGCTTCAAAACATCGATGACATCTTGCAGGACTTCATCAGGTTTACTAACATTCAGTTGGGTATGCTGACGTGAGATCTCTCTGTCCACACTGATAGAAATGGCAGCATCCAGCGTCAGTTCCCTTTCATTGACGGGTCGTATTACACAGCCATACTCTGCATCGGAGAGTCTCAAGGCCTCTATGATAAGTTCTTCACTAAGCTCGCGTAGAGAAAGACCTCGAGCTATCCTGTCGCTAACGCGATCGAGGAAACGGGTCTGTATGTTATTAACCGTGTGGCGTAATTCGTGATCCGCGCGTCTTACTTTTATAATGGGATCAAGATCGTTCATATGATCATCGTTTGCCGATGGGGACGATCGCCAAACGCTCGGCGTACGCTTCATAGGTGTCTGGGTACCGGACTTGAACTATATAGCGTTGGCACATGAGAGTTCGTTGAATCCGGTGTAGCGCATTCGTGATGTACCCGAATTCGACGCTAGAACATCAGTTGTCTTATTGCTACGTTCGCAAGCGACGTTGTATGTGCCCAGCTAACCTTCCCACCGATAGCCGGGCGGTGGTTCTTTTGCTGATCAGCTACCTTGGGTTTCTGGTCTGTCACGATAATTGAGCCCAGGAGCCTGCGTGACGGTATTTTCTACCGCGCAAACACCTGGTGTTCGGATAGTCATTTGCCGGTTGCACACAGGCGTCGAACCACAGCATGGTTGTTTTTGAAGCCTATCTCTCCTTTGTTGCAGGAGTGTAGTTGACACGTAGGAAAGTACTGTGCTGCACACCTGTTGGGGAGGTTACATCTGCTTGCAGGCCACAGTCGATTAGTCCGTCACGGTCAAATGAAGTTAGCCAATCGCGTTAAATCGACAGGATTTGACGTTCAACCCCGATGGGTGTCAAACCGTGTCATTTTCCATTGTGCAAGACAGGCAAGCTGCCCTTCATCACCCGCGGGGTTTGCAACTAGCGTAGTGCGCTGAAACCCAAGCTCTTTGGCAAATTGAGCACAACGCTCGCTGTTTACCACCAGCGGGATCAGTTTCAATCTGCTGGTATGTTGTTGGCATAGTGTCCATAAGTTACCAAGTGTTTCGTTACTGCTCACACTAACGATATCAGGTGCTGTTTTGTCAAACACGGCATCTACGGTACTGGCGGACACGACAGGCAACTGCCGTTCATACACGGCAACTGAACTGACCTGCCAACCACAATCTATCAGTTGGCTCTGGATAAGGTCACGACCTCCAAGGCCCTTGACTATTAGCAGCGACCCAGGGCGATCATCGCTAATCTGATCGAGAAATGCCTCGCTGTTAAAAGGTGGTTGAGGTGGGCGTGCTAGCGTCTGCTGGTGTTTAACAAGGGCCTTTTCTGTGGCAGTGCCGATGGCATGTACCTGCTTGTCAGGCCACGGAAGCGGGCACAACTGGTGAGCGAAGCGAACTGCATTGGCACTGGTAAAAAGCATTTTCTCGTGAGTATCACGTAGTGCTTTAAGATGGTCCGCGTCGGTGTCGCACGGTAAAATCTGTAGGCACGGTAGTGATATCACGGTATAACCCAGAGCCTGGCATCCGGTGGCGAAGGCAATCTGCTGAGCTTCGGGTC
Source organism: Granulosicoccus sp. (assembly GCA_045110475.1). Taxonomy (GTDB): domain Bacteria; phylum Pseudomonadota; class Gammaproteobacteria; order Granulosicoccales; family Granulosicoccaceae; genus Granulosicoccus. Next base: position 80,085 of record JBGCGC010000073.1, on the reverse strand, counting down.
TGGTTATCAGCACAACAGGCGCCCGCAACCTTGCGTTGTCGTCTTGTAGCAGGGTGCTTGTTGTCAAGATAACGGTATTTGTCTGCAAAACCGCTAGTATACGCGAGTGCTCAGGCTCTGGAAAAACCCGGATCTGACACGCTTTTTTAAGTCACCTGCATCGCCCGCGTGGCTTGCGTCTAAAACCGGGTAGTCGATACCCGAAAACTGCCATGGATTATTGATGAGTCAGTCTGAAAAACCTGAAAACAACGATGGAACATCACCCACCGTGAGCCAGAACCTGACCGGCACATGGAAAACTGAGACAGATGAGTTATCGGGTCAGGGCATGTGGGGAGGGCGGTTCACGGAGTCCACCGACGAATTTGTACAGGAATTCACCGCATCAGTGGATTTTGACAAACGCATGTACCGGCAGGATATTCAGGGGTCGCGTGCCCACGCCACCATGTTGCAACGTACCGGTGTGTTAACCACTGCTGATCACGATGCCATACAGTCGGGTCTGGATGCGGTACAAAGTGAGATTGAATCAGGGCAGTTCAACTGGTCTGTGGCGCTCGAAGATGTTCATATGAATATCGAGGCTGCACTCACTGCCCACATCGGTGATGCGGGAAAGCGACTGCATACCGGCCGCTCCAGAAACGATCAGGTGGCAACTGATATCCGTTTGTACTTGCGTGATGCCTGCGATCAGGCCGCTGGCCAGCTCACCCGATTGCTCGAAGGTTTGCTGGTGCTGGCCAACGCGCAGAAGGCGACCGTCATGCCGGGTTTTACCCATTTGCAAACCGCGCAGCCGGTGACTTTTGGCCATCATGTCATGGCCTGGTTTGAAATGCTTCTGCGCGATCTGGAAAGGCTGTCAGATACGCGTAAAAGGCTTAACCGCATGCCTCTGGGCGCGGCGGCGCTGGCAGGGACCTCTTATCCGATTGATCGTGACATAACCCGTGAGCTTCTTGGCTTTGACGCCCTGTGCGAAAATTCACTCGATGCGGTCAGTGATCGTGATTTTGCCATTGAATTCTGTTCTGCTACCGCAATCAGCCTGATGCATTTGTCGCGCATTTCCGAAGAGCTTGTGTTGTGGATGTCTGCGCAATTTCGCTTCATTGACCTGCCTGACCGGTTTTGTACCGGCTCATCAATCATGCCGCAAAAGAAAAATCCGGATGTGCCGGAGCTTGTCAGGGGCAAGACCGGGCGGGCCTATGGCAATCTCATGTCGCTACTGACCTTGATGAAAAGCCAGCCTCTGGCCTACAACAAGGACAATCAGGAGGACAAGGAGCCACTGTTCGATTCGGTGGATACGTGGTTAGGCTGTTTGTGCGCGTTCGCCGATATGCTGCCGGCTATCGAGGTTCGTCACGATGCGATGCGTGAAGCTGCCAAAGCAGGTTTTTCCACCGCGACTGATCTTGCTGATTATCTGGTACGTCAGGGGCTGGCGTTCCGCGATGCTCATGAGGTGGTTGGTGAGGCGGTCGCATTTGGTATGCAAAACGAGCTTGATCTGTCAGATATGACACTGGACCAGTTACAGAGCTTTAGCAGCCACATCAAGGCGGATGTGTTCGAGGTACTGACCCTTGAGGGATCGGTAACGGCCCGCAGTCATATCGGTGGTACAGCCCCGGATGCGGTGGAAGCCGCGGTGCGCCGGGCCGGGCCGAGACTGGCCAATGCCTACATCCCGAACTGACGTTTGAGCCAGGCAGAGATATCCGCTACCTCTTCCGTGCTGACGCTGTGTGCCATGGCATAGCTGTGCCATTCCACCTCGATACCGTGTTCGCTGAGCACGGTGTGGGACTGTTCGGCATGCTGAATCTGGATGACATCATCAAATTGACCGTGTGCCATGAACACCGGGAGCTGTTTGCCGTGTTCTGTTAGCTCGGCCAGCACAGCTTCCTGGATGGGTAGATACGTGGACAATGCCATCACGCCACCGAGTTTATGTGACGAGGTCAACGCTGTGAACAACGCGATGGCCCCACCTTGAGAAAACCCGGCAAGAAGAATATTGCCCGCGGAAACACCACGCTCGATTTCAGCCTCGATCAGAGCGTTGATGTGATCTGCAGAGTCACGCACGCCAGCGGTGTCTTGCTGGCGGTTGCCGAAATCCATTGATGTGATGTCGTACCAGCCACGCATCGCCGCACCACCGTTAACGGTAATCGGGCGAACTGGTGCATGTGGAAACACGAATCTGACGCCGGGGCGATCCAGCAGGTTCAATTCAGGTACAACAGGTTCGAAATCATGACCGCTGGCGCCCAGGCCATGCAACCAGATAACGCTGTACTCACACTGGTCGGCGGTGTTGATTTCGATGCTATCGAGCAATTTGGTACTCATGAGGCGGCTTGAACACTCGGTTGATACGCGCAAGGCGAGTATACTCCAATGCCCTGCACTGCAAGAGAGCTAGATGAATGTCGAAGCAGATTCCAGCGTTTCCTTATCTGGCTCTCAGTGCCTGTCTTCTTGTAGGGTGCGGTAACAAGGGTGAACTGTTTCTCCCGCCTGACGCTGCGATAGCCCGGGAGCTTGAGGCGGTCAATGAACGAACCGATGATTCATCGGACGAATCTACCGATGATGAAGTGACCCGCAAGGAAAAACGCTTGCAAGGCAAAGCGCCCGACACACCGCCTCAATAACCTCTTACACCACTAGACACTATCTTCCTGACATGACGCCTTTCTACCGACAATCAGGCTCACTAATGACAGACAATCTGCGCTGCAGCGATCTGGCAGAGGAGTTTGGTACGCCACTGTACGTGTATAACCGCAGCAGCATTGAACATGCCTGGCGCGAATTCGCTGATGCCCTCAGTGGCTCTGATCATCTGATTTGCTATGCCGTCAAGGCCAACAGCAATCTGGCCATTCTCGATACACTGGCGCGACTGGGTTCCGGCTTCGATATCGTCTCACTGGGCGAGTTAAAGCGTGTGCTTGCAGCCGGAGGCAAGCCTTCATCCATTGTGTTCTCAGGTGTGGGCAAGAATGAACGGGAGATGGCCGCCGCCCTTGAAGCAGGCATCCGCTGCTTTAACGTTGAATCTGTCTCAGAGCTTGACCGTCTGGCTGCGGTCGCCAATGCCCATGGTGTTGTTGCACCTGTGTCGTTGCGTATCAACCCCGATGTTGATGCCATGACCCATCCCTACATATCAACCGGCCTTAAGGAAAACAAGTTCGGCATCAACATGAGCGATGCGATGCATGCCTATCGACGTGCAGCGCAGCATCCGTCTATCGATGTGCAGGGAATTGACTGCCACATTGGCTCTCAATTGACGAGCCTGGCACCTTACGAAGATGCCGTAAAGCTGCTGGTGTCCATGGTAGATTCGCTGGCTGACGAAGGGATCAATCTGACCCACATTGATGTAGGAGGTGGTCAGGGCATTCGGTATGGGGAAGGTGATACCAGTCTGGATGTCAAAGCCTGGGCTGAGTGCGTCAGGAACGTGGTTGGTGAACGCAAGCTACAGATACTGGTTGAACCTGGCCGTTACATCGTCGGTCAGGCAGGCATACTGTTAACTCGCGTTGAATACGTGAAAAGTAACGAAGACCGACACTTTGCGGTGGTGGATGCTGCCATGAACGATCTTATTCGTCCGGCTTTGTATAGCGCTTGGCAGGAGATAGAAGAGGTAGAGACACTCGAGCGTGAAGCGGCTACCTACGATGTCGTCGGGCCCATTTGTGAGTCTGCGGATTTTCTTGGCAAGCAACGTAAACTGGCTATTGCAGAGAAAGATCTGTTGTGCATACGTTCCGCTGGCGCGTATGCGTTTGTCATGAGCTCAAATTACAACACCCGGCCTCGTGCGGCAGAAGTCATGGTCGAGGGTGATAACGCGTTTCTGGTGCGTTCCCGTGAAGAGACCGAGGCCTTGTTTGCGCAGGAATTTCTGTTGCCGTGAGTGTTGTGCACTTTACCAAGATGCACGGTCTTGGCAATGACTTCATGGTCATCGACAATCTTGATGGTCGTGTTCATCTCGATGGCGATACGGTCAGACGCTGGTCTGACAGGCATACCGGTATCGGTTTTGATCAGCTACTGGTGGTGAATACACCCACGGTGAACGAGGCAGAATTTGACTACCAGATATTCAATGCTGATGGCGATGAGGTTGAACATTGTGGTAACGGGGCACGTTGCTTTGCCCGCTTTGTTACCGACAGGCAGCTAACGCAAAACCGGTCAATCAAGGTCAACACAGCATTAGGGATTATTACCCTGCAATTGCAGGATGACGAACAGGTTACCGTCAAGATGGGTGTGCCGCAGTTCGAACCTGCACTTATTCCGTTTGTTGCGGATCAACGTAGTGATTTTTATGAGCTTGATGTTGATGGACATAAGTTTGCAGTGGGTTCTGCCAGCATAGGTAATCCACATGTACTTTTTCGTGTTGATGATTTGCGGGTAGCGGATGTTGAGCGTATAGGCCAGCTCGTGGAAAGACATCCGCGCTTTCCAAACCGGGTGAATGTAGGCTTCATGCAAACCATGGGCAGGCAACACATCCGTTTGCGGGTCTTTGAACGCGGCGTTGGAGAGACTCGCGCCTGTGGTACAGGGGCTTGCGCAGCGGTCGCAATTGCACACTCACAAGGGCTCCTTGACAAAACCGCTATCGTAAGCTTACCCGGTGGTGATTTGAAAATACATTGGCCAAATGTGAAAGCTTCGATTGAAATGACGGGACCATGTTCTACAGTCTTCGAGGGACAAACAAGAATATAGCGATACCATGCAACCTGAAAAGACTGATTCTGTCGACGAAATCACCACCGATGCCGTTGCTGGATACCTGATCCGTCACCCGGAATTCTTTGTCAGTAACCAGGATATCCTCACACGATTGCGCATACCGCATGACTCGGGCAAGGCTGTTTCACTGATTGAAAAACAGGTTAGCGTTCTGCGTGGCAAGTGCGGGCATCTGGAGAAAAGTCTGCGCGATCTGATCGCAGTGGCCAGGCAGAATGAAATCCTGCATCAAAGCCTGCACCAGTTGAATCAGGAAATAGTCACGGCAGCCAGTTTGCCTGAGATTGTTGAATTGACACAATCGTGTTTGCGAACAAGCTTCAATGCAGAGGGTGTCCACTTGATGCTGATAGCACCGGCTCCCAAGAGAGCGCCACGGAACAAGGCCAATACGAACACGGCTAAAGCCAAAAGTACCCCACGACAACGTGCACCCAGGCTGGCGCAGATACAAGGTGCTACGACAGTGCGTCATACCGACAAGCGCATTCGGCAGTTTGACACATTGTTCAAAGGCGCAGAGACGATCTGCGGTATGCCTTCTGACGAGCAGCTGAAAGCCATGATGGGTGGTGATTTTGCCCACGTGGGTTCTGCGGCGATGATACCGCTGCAGTACGAACGCAAGCTGGGCGTGGTCATGCTCACCAGTCGCGATGAATCTCGATTCGGCGCTGCCAAGGGCGTCATGTTTCTGAACCAGATGGGTGAGCTGCTCAGCCGCCGCATACACAGCTATGCTGCGCATGCAAAGGCGGCTCAGAAGTGAGCGAGTTTCAGAGTGTCATTGATCAGTATCTGGAGGAGCTGACTGTTGCGCGGCGCGCATCTCCTCATACGGTCAGCAACTACGCCAGGGATCTCAAGGCCGTTGCACGTTCGGCGGCAGATAAAGACATACTGAACTGGCAATCATTGTGCGCAAACGATGTGCGCGCCATCGTCGCTGAGCAACATCGTGACGGGATAGCTGGAAGAAGTCTAGCCAGAAGATTATCCGCGGTTCGCGGGTTGTACAAGTTCATGATTGATCATGGCATTGCCAGCGTTAACCCGGCACAGGATATTCTTGCGCCCAAGGATAAAAAGGCACTACCGGCAACGTTGGCGCCTGAAGAGGTCAACAGGCTCCTTGCGCAAAATCTCAACGATCCCATGATCTGTCGCGACCTTGCCATGTTCGAGCTGATGTATTCGTCGGGTTTGCGGCTGGCTGAACTTGTCAGTATTGATCTTGCCGATCTGGATCTGAGCGTTGGTCAGGTACGTGTGACCGGGAAAGGGGGCAAGGTACGTGACTTACCTGTAGGTGAGCATGCGGTGGATGCCGTCAATAAGTGGCTGGGGTATCGACGCAGTTTGCCAGGTGCTGATTGTTCTGCGGTGTTTCTCAGCTCTCGCGGGAAACGTATTGCTCCAAGAACGGTACAGATGCGTTTGAAAAAGCTCGCCGAGTCACAGGGCCTGGATCGGGACTGTTATCCGCACATGCTCAGACATTCGTTCGCCAGCCACTTGCTGGAGAGCAGCGGCGACTTGAGAGCTGTACAGGAGCTGCTAGGGCATGCCGACATCAGCACCACCCAGATTTATACTCATCTGGATTTTCAGCATCTGGCGAAGGTGTATGACGAGTCTCATCCCAGAGCACGACGCAATCAGGTTGCTGAGGACAGTTAGTTCTTATCGTTGTGTGTTACGGGACCGTCCCGAATGTTGTGCCTGATAAACGGTATCCTGTACGGCTGTTGCGTGTCAGTGTGTTGCTTTAACTTATGAGGAAAACCCTGACACTTTTATGGCCGCTTGTATTGATGGCCTGCAGTGGCAGTAATGAGGAGACAGTTGCCTTGCCAGACATTGAAGCAGGGCAGGGTGGCAGGTGCGATACAACCTATTACAGCGAACTACGTGGTAACTATCAGGGGTCTATTGAATACAGCGGCCCCGATGCGGCATGCGCCTGGAATGTCGAGATGCAGGTGTCTACACAGCCACAGACCACGGGCCCGTGTTTTACGTTTGTCAGCTTGAGCAGTGATATCCTGAGTAGTGATTTTGGCGACAGTACAAGGTGCAGCGATATGGGTATCGGTGCTCAACTGGATGAGCCGTATATCGCCGAACAGAGCCTTCAGCTCTTAAACAGCCCGGTATGGCCTGTCGATACCAGTATGACACTGAGCATGACGCTCGCTGCGGACAAGCTATTTCCCGTGGGTCAAACAGGCAGCGTTCAGTTGGTGACGCTGCGGTTTGATGGGACCGGAAACGTCATGTTTCCCGTAATGCGACTGGCGAACGAAAACTTTGCGGGTGTGCTGATCAAACAGATCGACAGATGAGCAGCAGGCCGGCTTTTGCCGCCAAAACAGTATTTTCATAAGAATGACGCTGCGTTGTTCTGGGCGCAGTGGGTACAGCAAAGTTGACTATCCGGACTCCTGCGTGTCGTTTAGCGAATACTGGCTGAACAAACCATTGGTCTGTAGACATTTGCTCAGCTGCATGGTGCGTGATTTGACACCTTGTGCGGCAACCAGTCGGTCACCGGCTTGATAAAGATAGGATGGAAGCAGCATCGTCTGGATGACTGTGTTCTGGAACTTGCAGGCAATAATCACTGCGTTTTCACCGACCTCGGCAAGTCCATGTTGGCGTGTGTCGGAGGAATTACTTTCTGCCTGTTGCGTATCACGTGTAACGTGCACGGGCAGCAGTGTGCGAGCCAAAAATTCCACACCAATGGTAATACCTTCGCTGCCACTGGCATGAATCCAGCGGATAACGCCGAGAAGCGCATTGACCTTGCCATTGTGTGCCGCATTTTCTGAGATGAGCGGCTTATCGGGCGCGGTGACGCTTACGAGTTCGCCAACCTGTACCAGACCTGCTCGACAGGTGCTGTTATGAAGACACATTCCGTGCAGCGTCTCGTTGGTGACTACCCAATTGGATTCGCTGTCCGCCGGGATTTCCGTAGGTCGGTACAACAGATGCGCACAGATTTCCTTGTGCCCGAAGACGACGCGCATGGGTGTATGGGTAATGCGACGTGCCAGACGGCGTTGCCGAGAGCGCGCCACAGCGACGTGCAAACGAGCCAGGGACTGCCGCTCCAGTGTATCGCTGCCCAATATACCTGTGGCCCGGTGTTTGATTTTAGCGGACATCTGATCAATCCGGTACAGCAGTGGTGCGACACTGAACCATCGGACATCATCCTGATTGAAACTTAACAGGCTGTGCGCCGGTTCTGGAAGTGAGCCCTGCTTCAGGTCAATAGCGTAGTCGGTATTTCCCACTGTTTTGGGTGGGCGTTGACGTTCAATGTGAATATCGGCAACAGCGTTACGCAAAAATTCAAGAATCAAGGGCAGCTGTCTGGCCCGCTGCTGGGATAAATCAGCGACGCTCAACATCAGAATAAACCGGTAATGGTCCAGTAGAGACAAGAGCTCGGAGCCTTGTTGTGACGACAGTAGTCGGTGTTCTTCAGCAAGCGCATACAGCTGATGGGCGTCCTCGATCAGAGCATCCGGAAAACTGCGAAAAGCATGGACAACCGATTCTGCCTGCCGTGCAAGGGCTTGCATGGCGCGCCTGGCATCATCAGCCAGCGGCTTTTCGCTGTCGCAAAGCAGTATCTTGAAGGCGAAGGCCTCTTCTCTGAGCAAGGAGTCGCGCAAACGTGCGTTGCGGGCAAATTCGCGCGTTAGTGGCAGGGGCTGCGCATCGCTGAGCTCACTCAGATGACGATGCAGATCGCGCAACACCGGAACGAAACAGCTGATTACCGAGCGTCGCTGATCGACGTCGTTGTGCAAGCGGTTACTGTGTTTCAGGCCGCGGTAGACATGGCGGGCATCCGCCTCTGATTCCAGTGGGCGTAATTCGGCAAGCCATTGAGCGACCCCATCGGGATTTACCGGGAAACTGCCGGTGTCAGCTACGGTTCTGTGTGGCACGGTAAGTTGCATAAGCGCAGGCTAGCACACCATGCGACAAACGTTCTGTGTAGAACCGTACAGGGTGTTCAACAGGTACACTGGCGGTAGTCAATAGAGAGGATTTGTTTGTGGAACAGTTCCGTGGAACCACCATTTGTTCGGTGCGCCGGGGTAATCAGGTGGTCATCGGCGGTGATGGTCAAGTGAGCATGGGCAATGTCGTCATGAAAGGCAATGCGCGCAAGGTGCGCAGGTTATACAAGGATCGCGTGCTGGCCGGATTCGCCGGCGGTACGGCCGATGCTTTTACCTTGTTCGAGCGCTTCGAGGCAAAGCTGGAGGCACACAACGGTCAGCTGACTCGTGCTGCGGTCGAGCTTGCCAAGGATTGGCGCACCGACAGGATGCTCAGGCGTCTTGAGGCCTTGCTGGCCGTGGCAGATGAGACCGCCTCACTGGTGATTACCGGCAACGGCGATGTCATTGAGCCTGAGGGTGGAATTATTGCCATTGGTTCCGGTGGGGATTTTGCCAAGTCAGCAGCCAGGGCGTTATTGCAACATACTGAACTCAGTGCCGAAGAGATTGTGCGCTACAGTCTTGAAACCGCCGCTGACATCTGCATCTATACCAATAGCAACCTTACGATAGAGACGCTTGAATCCGAAGCGTAACCCGCTCTGTCAACGGATAGCACCGCACGCATGGCCTGCCAGAGCGTTCGGAAGACAACCCGCCGATTTTCAATGAGTGCCAACGAATCCAGTCTACCGATGTCCAACATGACCCCGCGAGAAATTGTCCAGGAGCTGGACAAACACATCATTGGCCAAAGCTCGGCCAAACGAGCTGTGGCTATTGCCTTGCGTAACCGCTGGCGTCGTCAGCAACTCGGTGATGAGCTGAAGAGCGAGATTACACCCAAGAACATACTGATGATCGGGCCGACCGGTGTTGGCAAGACCGAAATTGCCCGAAGGCTCGCAAGGCTGGCCAACGCGCCGTTCATCAAGGTGGAGGCCACCAAGTTTACCGAGGTAGGTTACGTCGGGCGTGACGTTGAATCCATCATCCGTGATCTGGCCGACGTAGCGCTAAAAGAGACGCGCGAACAAGCCAAGCTCAAAATGAGAAATCGCGCTGAAGACGCCGCCGAAGAGCGGGTTCTGGACGTGTTATTGCCGCCTGCCTCCAAAGTCGGCTTCAACGTCAATGAAACACCGGAAAACAGTACACGGCAGAAATTCCGAAAAAAACTGCGCGAAGGGGATCTGGATGACAAGGAAATCGAGATCGATGTCAACCAGCAACCGGCTGGTGTAGAAATCATGGCCCCCCCGGGGATGGAAGAAATGTCGCAGCAATTGCAGGGCATGTTTCAGAATCTGGGCGGTGAGCGGACCAAGAAACGCAAGATGCCTATCAAGGATGCGATGAAACTGTTGATTGACGAGGAGGCGGGCAAGCTGGTCAACGATGAGGATATGAAGACGAAGGCGCTACACAGTGTCGAACAGAACGGCATTGTTTTCATCGATGAAATTGACAAGGTAGCGCGTGGTGCTGATCGTGGAAGTGGTGCTGATATCTCACGCGAGGGCGTTCAGCGCGATCTGCTGCCACTGATCGAAGGAAGCACGGTGTCGACCAAATTCGGCATGGTCAAGACTGATCACATCCTGTTTATTGCCTGTGGTGCCTTCCACTTGTCGAAGCCTTCTGACCTTATACCGGAGCTGCAGGGACGATTGCCGATCCGCGTCGAGCTTGAGGCGCTCAGCACCGATGACTTTCAGCGAATCCTGAGTGAACCCGACGCCTCATTGACCGAGCAGGCCACAGCCTTGCTCGGTACCGAGAACGTCACCCTGAGTTTTCCCGCTGACGGTATTGCCCGTATTGCGGAAGTTGCCTGGCAAGTCAACGAAAGTACCGAGAACATCGGTGCGCGCAGACTGCACACCGTGATGGAGAGGTTGTTGGAACAAGCCTCCTTCGATGCCTCGGACAATGCGGGAAAGACGGTGTCAGTCGATGCGGATTTTGTCGATAGTCATCTGGGCGATCTCGTACAGGATGTCGATCTCAGTCGGTACATTCTCTAGAAAATCAAGATTAAAGACAATTATGCCCAGACCTACCGATATCAAGTTGCACCAGAAGAGCCGTGTTCTGGAGATATGTTTTGATGATGGATATGAATGCAACCTTACCTGTGAGTATCTGAGGGTTAACTCCCCCTCTGCGGAGGTACAGGGACATGGGCCGGGTCAGGAGGTGCTGCAGTTCGGCAAGCAGGATGTGGGTGTTACCACACTGGAACCCAGCGGAAACTATGCGTTGAAAATCCATTTTGATGATGGTCATAACTCGGGACTTTTCACATGGGACTACCTGTATGGTCTGGGCAAGCACTACGAAGAGAACTGGCAGAGGTATCTTGAAAAGCTGGAAGCTGCCGGCAAAAGTCGTAAGGCAAGCTAGGAGTCTGCGCCGCCTTTTCGTAGCGCTGACTTCAAGACGGCTCGCGCTGTGATGTTGTCAAGCCTTCATTTATTTTGTCTCTGGATTCTGTAATTACGTTTTTGCATTGATCCAGCCAGTCACCTACGAGGTATGCAAGTCGTGAGTAATGACAAGACACATTTCGGTTATCAGACCGTCGATGCTTCTGCCAAGGCCGGTATGGTCGGGCAGGTATTTGATTCGGTCGCATCAAAATATGACGTGATGAACGACCTTATGTCGTTTGGCGTTCACCGACTCTGGAAACGCTTTACGATTTCGCAGGCGGCCGTCCGTCCAGGTCATGTCGTGCTTGATCTGGCCGGAGGCACTGGCGATCTGGCCGCAAAATTCTCGCACCGTGTTGGCTCACAGGGCATGGTGGTGTTGTCGGACATCAACAGCGCCATGCTGACAACTGGCAGGGATCGGCTGGCCGATGAGGGTCTGGTAGGGAATATCGATTACGCGCAGGCTAATGCCGAGGCGTTGCCATTTGAAGATGACACGTTTGATTGCATCACCATGGCCTTTGGTCTGCGCAACGTCACTGACAAGCTGCGAGCGCTTGAATCGATGCATCGCGTGCTCAAGCCCGGCGGCAAGCTGTTGGTTCTTGAGTTCTCCAAGCCGATCTTGCCGCTGCTGAGCAAAGCCTATGATGCTTACTCGTTCACCGCACTGCCGTTGATGGGCAAACTGGTGGCCAATGATGCTGAGAGCTACCGCTATCTGGCTGAATCCATTCGCATGCATCCCGATCAACAAACACTGGAAGAGATGATGCAGGCAGCAGGCTTTGCCAGAACCGGTTACAACAACCTCACAGGTGGTGTCGTTGCCTTGCACAAAGGCTACAAGATCTGATCACTGGCTGATGAATCTGCCTTTCCCCATAACTCTGGCGTTAGAGAAAGCCATCGAAGCGGTTTTGCGTCTGGATCCTGAAACCCGCCAGCGACTTACCTCAATTGATGGCAGTGTTGTGCGTATCAACATTTCCGCGCCTGCGACGTCGGTGATGCTGATCGTGGTGGATGGCAAGGTTCAGCTCTCTCCGCCGGATGATGCCGATGGTCTGGATGCCAGCGCCGACACCACGATTACCGGTAGCGTGCTCGCACTGCGTTCACTTTTGAATGGTAATGATGCGGTGTACAAGGGCGATGTGACAATAGAGGGTGATGTTGGTACAAGCCAGCAATTGAAACAGATTCTGTCGTTGCTTGATCCCGACTGGCAGGATGCTGTTTCGCCCTTTCTGGGTGACAGCGTGACGCACCGGCTCGACAGGGCACAGACACAGCTTGGTCGTTGGCTACAGCGCAGTCGGCACAGCTTCGACCTGAACACCAGCGAATACCTGCAAGAGGAAATCGAGCTGTTGGCACCTAATGCCGAGGTAGACAGTTTCTGCGAAGAGGTTGATGAACTGAGGGCGGCTTCTGACCGGTTGGAGGCGCATGTGCAACGACTGGAAGCTGCCTGCGTGATCGATACGGGCGAGCCTTAGGTCATGCTGAGTCATATCGGGCGCTTTGCCAAGATCGAAGGTGTGATGGTCAAGTATGCTCTGGAAGCGCTGTTTCTGGACGGCACGCCTGTCAGTGCCTTGAAGCATGTGTTTTTGCTATCGCCGACCCGCTGGATGAATCGCGAAACACGCGCCTTACCACGCGCCCAGCGAATTCGCCTGGCACTTGAGGAACTTGGCCCCGTTTTTGTGAAACTTGGTCAGGTTCTATCTACCCGACGCGATCTTCTGCCTGATGATATCGGTGATGAACTGACGCTACTGCAGGATAAGGTCAGGCCTTTTTCCAGTGAACTTGCCCGTGCCCAGATAGAGACTGAGCTCAATGACTCGATCGAGGTGCTCTTTCATCGCTTTGAAGACACACCGATAGCCTCAGCCTCCATCGCGCAAGTGCATGGTGCTGTGTTGCACGATGGCACCGACGTTGTCGTCAAAGTGCTCAGGCCGGGCATCAGAGAGACCATCGATCGCGATGTGAGTCTGATGTTTATTCTGGCGGACATGGCGGCCGCTGTGCTGCGTGATGGCAAACGTTTGCGTCCGCGTGAGGTGGTTGCCGAATACGATCGCACCATTCACGGTGAGTTGGATCTTGTTGCGGAAGCAACCAACGCTGTTGTACTGCGAAACAATTTCAAGGACAGTAAAACGCTCTACATTCCTGAAATTTTCTGGGATTTAACGCGTAGCTCGGTGATGGTACAGGAACGTATTGATGGAATTCCCATTCGTGATATCCAGGCGATGGAAGACATTGATATGGATATGAAGAAGCTGGCCGAGCACGGTGTCGAGATTTTCTACACGCAAGTGTTTGACCATAATTTTTTTCATGCCGATATGCATCCGGGTAACATTTTTGTTTCTCGGGAGACTCCTGATCACCCACAGTACATTGCCGTTGACTTTGGTATCGTCGGGTCACTAACAGATGAAGATCAACGCTACATTGGTGAAAACCTGCTGGCGTTTTTTCAACGTGATTATCGTCGGGTTGCACAATTACATATCGATTCGGGTTGGGTGCCGCGTGACACACGAGTCAGTGAACTGGAGGCTGGTGTCCGCGCTGTCTGTGAGCCGATTTTTGATAAACCCTTATCGGAGATATCGTTTGGTCATGTCCTGCTACAACTGTTTCATGTGGCTAGACGGTTCGAGATGGAAGTACAGCCACAGTTGGTTCTTCTGCAGAAAACCCTGTTGAACATCGAAGGTCTGGGGCGTCAGCTCTATCCCGATCTAGATCTGTGGGCCACGGGCAAACCGTTTCTACAACGTTGGGTACTTAAGACCAATAACCCACAGACGGTGATCAAGCGCTTTGTCGATCAAGCGCCAGCTATTTTAAAAGCGATGCCGGAAATGCCTATGTTGGTGCATGACTTTCTTAAACTGCAGAATCAGGCAGCTAGTCTGGCAACGCTGCAACCGGGTGACAAGGCCGTGCCTGCACAGTATGCACAGACACAAAAACAAGCCTGTTCTCTCAGGCGAAGTATTACCGGCGCCAGCCTTTTCATTGTGGCCGGGTTACTGGCTGCGGCTTCGATGATGAGTGGTGATGGTGATATTCGGTGGTGGATCTGGATACCCGGGCTATTGGGAGCCGGCTTTTTGGTGTCGGGTTTACGACGATAGGTGAGTTTGTTGTTGCGTGCGCGTCACCGGAGTTGCCATTGTGCAGGCCAGTCGGTAACGTGAAACGCATGGTAGTGAGTTGAGAAAAGACATCCGTGTGATAGGCAGGTCAGTAGACGGGTTACTTTGGAGAAAGGCTTGCAGGCAATCACAAATTAGCCTTACGGCGGCTCAGAGGCTGCCCCATGTGCCGCTACTCAGAACGTGTCCACTAAAGATCGCTGGGTGTATTCGACTATGCAAGCACAACTCACTGAACCCTTGTGGGATGAGGGAATATCGTCCTTTCTGGAGGATGAATATCGGAAAACGCAGGTACCGTTGACTGCCATCCAGTTGAGTCAGTTAGCCTCCGACAAGGCAGTCCGGGTGGGCGACTTGCTGGAAACGCTTTATCTCATGGCCATCTATGGCGCATGGCACTATTGTGATGAAAAAGGCGAATCGATGGATCTTGACGAGGAAGCGCTCGACGATTTCTATGCGAAGGGGCGTATTGGTCGTGATGATCTGGCTGCCTTTAGCGGTGTCTGGATACCCGCTATCTAGCCGGGACGACTCTCGCTCGATCGCTTTCTACGGGGCCGCCTCCGGCCGCACAGACACCTGGCCCGCGCGGTTGAGAGCGTTTCGCCGCTACAGTGAAAAAGAGCGGTTTGGTCAGTCAGTGCTCAATAGCCACATCGCTTGCATCATTACCATCGTCACCGAAGAAGTCGACTTCCCCGGTTTCCAGAGAATACTCTGCACCGATAATCTGCAGACCTTCATTGGCGATGAGTCCTTCAAGAATGCGTGAACCGTGACGCAGTTGAGAGACGGATGCGCGGACATTGGCACGTGTGGCAAGACTGATGAGTTGTTCTTCGTTGTTTTCCAGTCCGGCTTCCAGCAGGGTCTGAACGGACGGTTGAATTCGATTAACAATGGATTGCAGATTGGGTGATCGGTTATTTGTTGGCCGTTTGAGCTCGCTGACAGTTGCCTCAATGGCGCCACAATGCGTATGCCCAAGAACAACAACAAGTCTGGCACCGTGTTTTACCGCACAGAACTCCACGCTGCCCAACAACGAGGGTGCGACGATATTGCCAGCTACGCGGATGACGAATAAATCGCCAAGCCCCTGATCGAAGACGATCTCTGCTGGCACGCGTGAATCCGAACAGCCGAGAATGATGGCAAAGGGCTCCTGAGCCTGCACCACCTCGCCTCGCCGGGCATTGCTAGCCATGGCGTCCAGATCGCGTACATTGGACTTAAAACGCTGGTTACCGGCCTTGAGTCTGGCCAGTGCTTCATCTGCGGGTATCATGCCGGGTAGTATAGTGGGGAAGCGGGGATCTGATTCAGTTTACCCCCACCTTTCTCATTCGAGGAGCCTGCCAGATGAGCGGTAATCTGCTGATATTAATCGAATTGTCACTTGTGTTTCTGATCGCCTTTGGCTGGGGCTTCAACGAATTGCGACAATTGAAAAAATACAAGAAAAATGATCGCAAGGCTGACATCAACCAATCCGCCAACGACTGACAATGGGAAAACTGGCCATTGATCGACAGTCGAGAGAGAGCGGAGCCACGATAATTGCCTATGGATGATGAGTGGATTCGGGACTTGCTGGCACATCGCGTCACCCTGACCGTCGCAATTGTCTGCAGTGTGCTTTTGTTACGTGGATTGCTGACCCGTCGGGTACGTCGTCGGCATGTCATCCTGAACTGGAAAGACAGGCGCGATATGTCCACGGTGCACGTGGTGGCCGTCAGTATCTGTGTGATTTCTGTCATTGCATTGTGGTTCCCGCAGATTCAGCACTTTGTCTTGTCCATTACCGCCATAGCCGTTGCGCTCGTTATTGCCACCAAAGAGCTTTTATTGTGCCTGACCGGTGCCATCTTGATTCGAACCAGTCGGGCTTTTTCCATCGGTGACTGGGTTCTGGTGGGTAACCAGTTCGGCGAGGTAATCGAACGCAATTTCATGTCAACCACGCTTCAGGAGATAGAATCGCGATCCTTCACTTACACGGGCAGGACAGTGATTGTTCCTAATAGTCAGTTTCTGTCAAATTCGGTGGTTAATCAGAATTTTCTCAGACGCTATCAGTTTCACAGTTTCAGTATCACGATAGAGCCCGATGCATTCCCGATCGACGCTGAGGAAAAACTGCTCAAGCGGATCGAAGCGATAACCCGGCATTTTAACGACACGGCACAGCGCTACAACAAGATGCTGGAGCAACGTACAGGTATTGATATTCCCGATGCCAAGCCGTCGCTGGATTTTTCAACCAATGAAATAGCCAAGATCGTAACCACCATCACTGTCTTCTGTCCCACCGAGGAGATCATGATGTTGGAAAAGGCGATGATCAAGGAGTTTTTTGACTGGTATAGAAGCAACCGGGACCGCACTCATTCAAGGGCATGATGCCGGGTTCATAAGCTTTATCACGCTACACTAGCAATTGCCGCTATCTACCGTTGCCAGATTGTTATTGTCAAATACTGCAGAGATGCTTTGTTGTTTGCCGTTTAGATCCACGATATCCAGCGTCACGCTCGCGCCTGTCATCTCGCCTCCAGACACCCTGATCTGTCCCAGTTCGGATTGGCTTAGCTGATCATCCACGTCGATCGAAAACTGGTGTTGATCACCGGGTTTGAAGGTGGAAAAAATCAGCTCTATTGCCTGATCTCCATCACTTACAAGCGGTTGATTGCTCAGTGTAGCGTCGCCATCCTCGGATCGGAACGGCTGAAATACTTCAACGCCTGCGCCTTCGGCGGTGACATCGAAGATCAGATTGCCTGCCGAGGTACTCACATCCAGATTGATACGTTTGATGTGCCAATCGGTGGAGGTATTTTTAATGGTAAAGCGATCTCTGGGTGCGCTTTCGGTGAACCGGATGCTGGATGAAAATCCGCAGGTGTCAGGATCTGTTGTTATCTGTTCGGATGCCAGTGTGCGCACAGGTGTAACGAGTACAACCAGTGTCAGTAATGGGATAAAGCGATTGAATACGTACATGCAAGTGTCTTCGGAGAGAATGGATTGTACAAAGCTGATTAAGGTCGCATCACATGAGAATCGATCTGCTGGCACTTTGATGCTGATCGCAGACTACAGATCATAAAGTATCCCGATTCCATACCAATAGATGATTGTTCGCCGGCATGTCAAATACGGTTGCGTAGGAGAAACCGTTGCTATGGGCTAAATCCTGAAGTGCGACAACATCCCGGATACCGCTGTCAGGATCACTGGCGCGTAGCTGTTTGTCGAACTGCTCGTTGTTGTCACTGGTATACCGTCCATCGAAGGAAAATGGCCCGTAAATACAGAGTTTGCCGCTGTGACCCAGCATGGTTGATGATATTTCAAACAACACTTCTACCAGTGGCCAGCTGATAATATGCAGCGTGTTCGCACTGAAGCAAATGGATGCCTTGAATTCTGGCAATACCGGTTTTTTCAGATCAAGTTGTAGCGGTTGATTGATGTTGTGGCAGCCAGATTCTGCAATCCATTGCCGGATGCCAGCGAGCTTGTCTTCAAGATCAGAGGGTTGCCAGATGACTTCGGGCAGGGCTGAAGAGATATGGCAAGCATGCTGACCTGTACCGCTACCGAACTCGAATACTGTATCGTTCGGGCGCAGAATACCCTGTAACCTTAGTAGGATAGCTTGCTTGTTACGTTCGGCTGCAGGTGCGCAGGGCTTTGGGTTCAGCATTGAGTTAGTGTCTTTGAAACAGGCTGAAAGAGAAAACCTGCATCACTATTGAGCTGATGATTTTGCCCAGAGGTTGATGTCCTCGTCGCGCGCGTACTGGTCTATCTCATCAAGTTCGGCCTTTGTAAACTCCAGGTTATTGACGGCCCCAACACACTGCTCAACCTGTGAAGCTCTGGACGCACCGATCAACGCGGTGGTGATGCCTTCATCACGCAGCACCCAGGCAATTGCCATTTGCGCCAGACTCTGCCCTCTGGACTGTGCAATGTCATTGAGGTGGTTGAGGTTTTTGATAGCGCCAGCGGAGAGCATCTCCGGTTTCAACGATTTACCCTGGGTGACACGGCTGTCCTCTGGAATCCCGTTCAGATAACGATCTGTCAGCATTCCCTGAGCCAAAGGCGTGAAAGCGATTGAGCCGACTCCAAGCTCTTTCAACGTCTGCTTGAGACCATCGGTCTCTACCCATCGATTGATCATGTTATAGCTTGGCTGATGGATAAGGCACGGGGTTCCCAGGTCTTCAAGGATGGCGACAGCTTCTTTTGTGCGCTGCGAGTTGTAGGAGCTAATGCCAGCATAGAGTGCCTTGCCGGAACGCACGATGGTATCCAGTGCCCCCATGGTTTCTTCCAGTGGCGTGTTTGGGTCAAAGCGGTGCGAATAGAATATGTCCACGTAGTCCAGCCCCATGCGCTTGAGGCTCTGGTCACAAGAGGCAATCATGTATTTGCGGCTGCCCATCTCGCCATAGGGCCCTGGCCACATGAGATAACCGGCTTTTGACGATATGATCAGTTCATCGCGGTAGCCCTTGAAATCGGTTGACAGGATCTTGCCAAAGGCCGTCTCGGCAGAACCTGGCGGTGGGCCGTAGTTGTTGGCAAGATCAAAGTGCGTGATACCGGCATCAAACGCGGTATGGCAGATACTGCGCTGGTTGTCGTAGTTGGCGTCATCGCCAAAGTTGTGCCACAGACCCAGCGATATCGCAGGCAAAAGCAGCCCCGAGTTTCCGCAACGGCGGTAGGGCATGTTTTCATAGCGGGATTCGGCAGGTTTGTAGCTCATCGGCGTACCGTGTTTCTGATGGGTGACGGTAAACCCTAGCATGATACCGAGCCGGTGGCGATCAGCGTGGATAACACAATGGTAGGTGTTATTCGGTGTCTGCCCAAACACACAATTACTGGATGAATGCTCAGCTGAAAGGTGTAATCCTGTCCCGGCATTGATACCATGCACCCATGGATGTTTCAGACCTGTTGGATTCTCTTAACGATGCACAGCGTCGGGCTGTCAGCTCACCGCCGGGGCATCTTCTTGTGCAAGCAGGTGCCGGTAGCGGCAAGACTCGCGTGCTGGTACACAGGATTGCGTGGCTAACCCGTGTGGAGGGTGTGTCCCCGTTCAGCATTATGGCAGTCACCTTTACCAACAAGGCTGCTCGTGAGATGCGCCAGCGGGTAGAGCAATTGCTGGGTACAGGTATTGGGCCCATGTGGGTTGGCACCTTTCACGGTATAGCCCATCGTTTTCTGCGAATGCACTGGCAGGAGGCCCACTTGCCTCAGGCTTTCCAGATTCTCGATTCTGATGATCAACTGCGTCTGGTCAAACGTACTGTGCGTGGGCTGGAGCTGGATGAGACGCATTTTCCCCCTCGGCAAGTGCAGTGGTTTATCAATGGGCACAAGGACGAGGGCCGTCGCCCACAGCATATTGATGATGAGAATGATCCCATCACGGCTGAATACATTCGGGTGTACACCGCCTACGAAGCGGCCTGCGAGCGCGCTGGCGCTATTGACTTTGCCGAGCTGTTGCTAAGAGCGCTGGAAACCCTGCGTGACAATGCTGCCCTGCTGGCTCACTATCGCCAGCGGTTGCAACATCTCATGATCGACGAATTTCAGGATACCAATGCCATTCAGTATGCATGGATACGTTTGCTGGCCGGTGAGACCGGGCATGTGTTTGCGGTGGGTGATGATGACCAGTCAATCTACGCATGGCGAGGTGCAAAGGTTGAGAATATTCTCAACTTCGATAAGGAATACGGCAGCGCCGAACTCATCCGCCTTGAGCAAAATTACCGCTCCACCGGCACCATACTAAAGGCTGCCAACGCGCTGATTGACAAAAACCTTGGGCGCCTTGGAAAAAACCTGTGGACCGCAGACGGGGACGGCGACCCCATTACGCTCTACAACGCCTACAACGAAACTGACGAAGCACGCTTCATTGTGGAAACCATTATCGACTACATTGCCGATGGTGGTCAGCGCAACGATTGCGCGATCCTGTATCGCTCCAATGCGCAGTCACGGGTCATTGAGGAATATCTCATGGCAGCAGGTGTTCAGTATCGTGTCTATGGGGGTCTGCGATTTTTTGAACGTGCCGAAATAAAAGACACTCTGGCCTATTTGCGTCTGGCGACACACAGCTACGATGATGTGTCGCTGGAGCGCATCATCAATCAACCGGCAAGGGGCATTGGTGACAAGACAGTGGGTGATATCCGCACTGAGGCACGCAGCCGCGCTATCCCGATGTGGCAGGCAGCCAATGATCTTGTTAATGAAAAACGATTGAGTGGCCGGGCGAATACCGCGGTGGGTAAATTTCTGGTGCTTATGGAGGCCATCCGGGAGGCCATCGCTGAGCAAGCATTGCCACAGCAGGTACAGACTGTCAGTGACATGAGTGGTCTTGTCGAACACTTCAAAAAGGACAGTTCCGAGCGTGGCCAGAGTCGGGTAGAGAACGTCGAGGAACTCTCCAACGCTGCCCGCACCTATGTGCACCAGAACGATGATGACCCTGACATGAATGCCGTCGATGAGTTTCTGGCGCATGCTGCGCTGGAAGCCGGGGAAGGGCAGTCGGATGCTGATGACAACGCGGTGCAGTTGATGACATTGCACTCGGCCAAGGGGCTGGAATTCCCGGTGGTGTTCATGGCGGGTATGGAGCAGGGCTTGTTCCCCCATCAGCGTTCGGCTGAGGACCCGGTGCGAATGGAAGAGGAGCGCAGACTATGCTACGTAGGTATTACCCGCGCCGAAAAAAGGTTGTACATGACCATGGCAGAGCAGCGTCGGTTGCACGGACGCGACCAGTACAACCCACCCAGTAAGTTTGTAACCGAGTTACCCGGCGAACTTCTTGAGGAGATACGCCCGCGCATGCAAGTCAGTATGCCGGTGTATCGGCAGGAACAACCGTCGTTCATGCAGGAAGAACACGATACCGGCCTTACCGTTGGGCAGATGGTACGGCACGGTAAATTCGGTATGGGTGTAGTGTTGGATCAGGAAGGGCGAGGCAAGCAGGCAAGAGTGCAGGTAAACTTTGAAGACGCAGGTAGTAAGTGGCTGGTGCTGGCGTATGCCAATCTTCAGCCGGCCTAGCCTGCGCGGCAGAAAATCCCCGCTGCTAACAGCCCCTTATATATGGCTCTGTAAGCTTCTGGACTCGAAATTTTATGTATCCCCAGGGTTAAATAATTCCTGCCTCAAGACTGGCGGCCATGGTCAAACCCAGATCCTTACATTGAGTGATAAATTCTTCTCTGAAATTTCCTCGACATATCAATGGCTCCTGAACCACGCGCCAGCGTAAACCTGTAGCAATACTCTCAATGGCTCGTCTTGTTCCGGTTCCATCATTCCCAGCCCGTACATAGAAGGTAAAAGGCAGGCCTTGGGTGCTTTCAAGGCAGTCGTTATAACAGCGGTCGAAGACATCCTTTGTCAACCCGGCCATGTACCCCAGGTTTTCGGTAGTGCCGATAATAATAGCGTGAGCGGTTTTAATATCGTCAGAGCGTGTATCCAGCGCTGAGATGACATTGACGTCCACTTCAGTAATCTCAGGATTGCTTGCGCCCTTGACCACCGCATCGAGCATCCTGTTTGTGTTTTCAGACGGAGCGTGGGAAATAATGATTAACTTTTTGTTGCTAGGCATCTTGCAGCGATTTAGTCATTGTTGCGCTACTTTATGGCAGTTGAGCTGAAATTGACAACCAGACGGTTGATCGTGGAGTAGGGGTAACTCTTGAGAGGGCGTCTGAGCATTCAGAAATTCCAACTGATAGCCCTTTGTCTTACCCGACAATGAGCACGCATGTCGCAACAATGCAAAGGCGATGAATAATCGCCATTGGTATTTTGCTTGAAACGATCAAAGGCTGTCCACTTCCAGATAAACTGGCATTGATGAATTTCCCGTGACAACAATCGTGTAGACAACATCCGCCAGCAGAGTAACCGGTAAAGGTGTAAAGCCGGAGTCACTCGAGCTGAGTAAATATTCGCCTGCGTTGGCTAAGGTATACGCACCCACCGACGGGTTGTCCATATTGGCATTACTTAATACAAGCTCGGTCCCACTGGAGCTGCTTTGCACAGGTGATAGGGTAAATAGCGCTTGTGACGCGTTGGCCGACTCGGCCGATTCGGTAGACACGACGCGCACATCGGCCATACCGACTGTGGATGCAACACCACGCGTATCAAGTGCCAGCAGCGAGATGCCGGGATTTTGCTCGGACCCATCAGAGTCTGCGTTCAGGGGTTGAACAACAAGTGTTGTAATGCTGTCCGCTACTGCGTTCAGCGGCATGATGCTGATTAAGTCAGGCTGACCGTTCTGAACACCGATATTAACTACCGTTTCACCGATGTTGACGCCCAGTAGTTCACTGGTGCCTTGCGATGAGACACTCACGGATTGTTCGACGGTACTGACTGTGGCAGTCGCCTCGGTCAGGTTGATCAGTTTCAAGGCAGGTACCAACGAGCTGTCAGGGTCGATTCCACTGGGTGTTGAATTACTGAAAGCCAGCGTGAGTGATTGACTGTCCGCCCCGGCCTCCCCCATTGCTTCTTCCGTCCCATCAACGTTGGCGTCGGGGGCTGCGACGGGCGTGCCAGCCACATCCGGCCCTGACATCTCACTATCCGAAGCGTTGACGTCGGGGGCAGTTGCCAGTGTGTCTGAATCACCACCATCGTTGGTGCCAAACAATCCGCCGCCACAACCGGCAATCAGGGTTGCGACAAATGCCATGACAACGAAAATGCAGAAACGAGACAGAGTCCTTAACTGCTTGATGTTCAGATTTGAACTATTCATTCGGAGCTGACCCCTGCTTTACATCTTCAATGAAATAAATACCCAGCCCGACGCGATGCTCACCCTCTCCGATGACCGTTGGGTTGGCATCCCTGTCGTATTGCGACAAAGTAACATCAAGGGCGCGCAATAGATCCATGGCCTGTTCATTACTGAGTTTCCTGAAATATTCAACGCCTTCGGTCGTAACCTTGTCATAGGCGACGCTCATTTGAAATCGACCTTTTTCATCATGCGTCAAATTATGCTCAAGCGTGTTCATCAGGTCGGTTGCACTCGTGGAGAATAGATCAAGCAGGGCAGATTCACTTTTATGTGGAACATAGCCTTTGTGCAATAACTTGACGCGGCCATTGGTGTGGCTGACCGTTCCTACTCGCGTGAGTTCGTCAAGCATGGCCCTTGCCGGTACATCGCCGCCATGGCGCTTGACCAACTGATTAAAACTGTCTTCCGGGTCGCCATAAGTCAGAACCCGAGGTCGACTTCTGCTATCGCAAAAATTGGTATCGCGCAACCAGCCGGTAACGACTCGTACTGCCCGGTTATGCTTGCTAACGCCGGTATTGACCTCGGCGGGTAACTCGCTTATCCGTTTTACTTCTTTTCTATTGATGCCTGTAACGATGGCTATTCGCGACACAGTAGGCGACTTGCCATCGATTCCGAAGTGGGTTTTTGCCTGATCTACGTAGGCCTGTTTTGCCCAGTTGCAGAATTCTGCGTGCGATACACCATGGCGCAGCAGCAACCTGACAAGGGGTTGCAGAACGCTGGTAACGGCTTTTTGCAGAGTTTGGGGCATACTAAACGACTGCGGATTGCTTCAAAAGCTCCGCTTTACTAGTTGGGATAATATTCCCAGTTTATCAGAGATTGCTGAAAGGACAAACCTGTGGCTCAGAAAAAACGAAGTAGACCAGTTAATTCCGGTACAAAGGCAACATCTTTGGGACGTAGATCAGGTTTCCCGGCCAGTGGCTGCTGGGTCAATATCTTTGATCCGATTGTCGGCGAGCTGGTTGGGCGCTGTGGTTATGATTACGCCATGATTGATATGGAGCATAGTCCGGTTGATCTAACACAGACACTGGCTATGATTCGTGCGGTTCAGCTTGGTGGTGCCAAGGCGATCGTACGCGTGCCTGACAAGCAGCCCCAGTGGATCGGCCGTTTGATGGATATGGGAGCTGATGGTGTCATGGTGCCGATGGTTAATTCTGCCGAGGAAGCAAGTACGTTGGCCGCTGCAGCTGTTTATGCCCCGGAAGGCACCCGCGGTATGGCTGCTCCTATCGTGCGAGCAACTGGCTATGGCGTCAACACCCAGCACTACCTGGACAATTACCGACGTCAATTCACGCTGTTATTACAGATTGAAAGTGCGGAAGCTGTCGATGCTGCCGCTGACATTGCAGCGGTCGAGGGCGTCGATTGTATTTTTATCGGACCGTTCGATCTGGCGGGTAGTCTGGGCAACCGTGCTGAGCCCGATCACAAAGTGACTCGTGCGGCTATCCGCAAGGTCAGCAAGGCGACAAAAAATGCCGGGAAATTGCTGTCGACTTTGAACACCCCGAAGTTTGCTGCAAAAGCGTTATTCAAGGATGGGTACGATCTGGTATTCAGTGGTACCGATGTCAGTATGTTGAGGCAGGCAATGTCCAGTGATGCAGCCAATAGTGAAAAGCTGATTGAGCAGGGTTGAAACAGGCGAAAGTACTAGTGTAGTGTGACCTTCAAAGCCGGGACGCGATCCTGTACAGATTCGTAAATGTCGGCTTGCCGTCCACACACTGGCTTTTGTCCAATGGCACATCAATCATCACGGTAGAGCCTGACAACATGGCAGTAATGGCTATGGCTTCAATTTCTTCCTGACGCTCGGCGCCTGCCTCGCCGCTGGTATCCATGCGTAATATGTTGCTGCGACAGGTACTGGGTCCGATTTCATGTCCACCGATATTCAGTGACAAGTAGTTACGACCGTCGATGGTGCCGGTTTGTACCTCTTTTAACTGGGTTGCGATGGAGACGCCAGCATGCGACAGCGCCAGTGACGAGGTGGAGATCACCGCGGTCGCCAGCAGCAATGTCCTGGCAAGAGGTGCGAATCTGTATAACGCCATCGAGTGCGCGTTGGCTCGTGCTTTTCTGGCAAGGGGCTGATTGCTCATTACCTATTCTCCATTAGTACCATCTGTGTTCAGTCTGAACTGCTTGTCGGAGAATCTCAACTGGCAAATGTGTGTTCCTACGCTTGACGGCGCCCGTATCGCGCTCAGAGTTAACAGGACGCTCAGGTGCGCGTGTACGTCGCAGATTAAAAAATTATATATATCAACAAGATAGTAAAATCAGACAGTGTGTACAGACGTTTTACCCAATTCTGCTGGCTGTGTTAACCAACGAAAATTTGTCACCTTTGCTATTGGCTATTTCATAAAGTGCGGTCTTATCCTTTAAATGGGCGTACGAGCGCACTTCATGAATCTTGCTGAGCTTGCCTGAGCAGTCGCCTAGAAGTTCAACGACAGATCGCGGTGATGCGAACTACACGAGGCAACGGAAAGCGCCTGCTCGCGAGACAACCTGTCTTGCTGGCGTATGCCAATCGTATCCTTCATCACGTTTTCGTACGTGGTCAGATCGTCGTACAGCGCTGCCTCTGCAACCTCGCGCCACTGCATCTCACTGTCATATTCTTCCATGGCATTGTCGATAGCTTCCAGGGCATCTTCAGGTTTAGGCGTTGACTTGCGCATGGCAGATCGTGCCTTGGAGACGGCCGATTTGATCTTCCCGGCACCTGCGATATCACCAAACTGATCTGCCAGTGCTTCCAGTGGATCGACAAGGTCTGCAGGTTCATTGGTGGCCATTAACGTTTTCATGTCGGGAATGGCACTGCCCAGTTCGCGCAGCGCGGCGGTACCGCCCAGTATCTCCACCACCTCCCGAGAGCTCTCATAACCACCGTCAGCAGCCCGGCGATAACTGATACGAGCCTTGGCCTCGGCTTGCTGAAGCTCCACATGCCGTTGGTTTTCCGCCTCCCAATCGGCAGGTATGGTGGCCTCAAGTGCGCTGATCTGTGCCTGCAGCCCTTCAATACGTTCGTTAAGTGATGCTCTTCTGGCCTCGGCATCATCGCCTCGGGTACGATCAAGTCTTGTATCAAGATCGGCGATTCGTTCATCGACTTTTCGGATATCCGCCTGTATCCGCCGCACCTCGGTATGCACCGGTCGGTAGCGTTCCTGATTATCGATAACCGCTTGTTCGGCAGCCTTGGCAGATGCGAGCAGGGCGATGGCCTCATCGGCGGAGTCAAAACTTTCCTGTAGCTCTTCAGCCACTTTTTCGGGCAGAGAGGAAAGATCCAGCTCTCTGGCGTTAGAAAGGGCGGCATCAAACAAGGTCCTGTTTTCGGAGAACTGCGCGTAGGTATATTCCTCGATGCAGTACTGCAGTCGCGGATTACGCGGTGGTGGCGCAGTCTCTGATAACAGCGACATGCGGTTAGGCAGGTAATTCACCAGTGGTGGGAAGTAGCCGACGATGCCAAGTGCGGTGAGTTGCAGGGCAATAAAGGCGATGACCCCCTTATACATGTTGATAGTCTTGACCACCGCGGGCGCAACGCCTCTGAGATAGAAAAGGGCAAACCCGAAAGGTGGCGTCAGAAAGGATGTCTGGATGTTCAGGCCAATCATCACACCGAGCCAGACGGCTGTAATGTTCGCACCCGGATCGGCGAGGAGTATCGGCGCAACAATCGGAACGACAACCACCGCGATTTCGATGAAATCGAGAAAGAAACCGAGAATGAAAATGACGCCCATGACAATCACGAACTTCATCCAGAATCCCCCCGGCAGACCGTTGAGAAAATCTCGCACCAGCTCTTCACCACCGAAGGCACGAAAGGCGGCCGTCAGCATCGCTGCACCCAGGAGAATGATAAACACCAGCGATGTGGCCTTTGCCGTCTCGATCATGACCTCGTGAAGGGTGTTGTCAATCTTGATGACACGGTATCCGCTCCATAGCAACGCAAGGATCAAAACAGCGACCACACCCACAGCGAAGTAAACCGCTTGCAGGTCTTCGGCGCTCTTGATGTTCTTGATGTTGGTGTCGTTGAACATGATGGAA
Organism: Granulosicoccus sp.; assembly: GCA_045110475.1. Lineage (GTDB taxonomy): Bacteria > Pseudomonadota > Gammaproteobacteria > Granulosicoccales > Granulosicoccaceae > Granulosicoccus. The sequence continues at coordinate 52,586 of JBGCGC010000073.1, read as the reverse complement.
ATCGTGATACCACCAATCGCCAGCAACGCCAGAATGGCCGGCCAGTATTTGCGTTTACCGTCTTTCAGTCGATAGCTGGCCATGATCAGTGCACCTGCCGCGCCGATGGCACCGGCCTGATTAACCGTGGCAATACCGGTGATGATTGAGCCAAGCACCAGAAAGATCAGCGCTAGCGGAGGCACCAGCGTGCCGAGAACGTTGAGCAAGAACTTGCCATCGTAGGCACCTTCAAACCGTACCGCCGGTGCATTCTTCGGCTTGAGAATGGCGTAGCAAAGAATGTAGGTCATGTACAAGCCTACGAGTACCAGCCCCGGCACCAGTGCACCAAGAAACATCTCACCCGCGCTGGTTGAGGTCACGGCGAACTCGGAAGGCATGGATATCTCACCCGTCGCCTCCTTGTGCAGAATCTTGCGCGCAGTGCCAGCCTGATCGGTCGCGCTCGCTAACTGATCGGCCAGGATAATCAATACGATGGAAGGTGGGATGATCTGCCCCAGGGTGCCGGATGCTGCGATCGTGCCTGTGGCCAGCGATTGCGAGTAGCCATTGCGAAGCATGACCGGTAGAGATATCAGCCCCATGGCAACGACGGTCGCGCCAACGATGCCGGTTGTGGCCGCCAGAAGTGCACCGACGAAGACGACGGAGATTCCCAATCCGCCGGGTACCGGTCCAAACAGTTGAGACATGGTCACGAGCAAGTCTTCAGCAATCTTGGAGCGCTGGAGCATGATGCCCATGAAGATGAACAGAGGAATCGCAATGAGCGTGTCTCGTTCGACTTCCCAGTAAATGCCGCGCAGGTTGGTAATGCCGGCACTGAGCCACTGGCTGGGCCCACCATGCGCAAAATAGGCATCGGGGCTACCGCCAAACAGATACCCGGCTGCTGCTGCCAGACAGATGGTAAAGATAGCGGCACCCGGTAGGGCAAACGCCACGGGATAACCGGAACCCAGTGCAAGGGCCAGCGTGATCAGGAGAATGGCGAGAAAGAGAAGTTCCATGAGATTTTATCCTTGCACTGATCAGTGAGTGGCGACGTCTTCGGGAGCGATGACTCTGGCGCCCGGGTCATCGCGGACATCGGCGTAAGCTTCGAACAGCTGGCTGACGAACTGGATAAGCATGGTGATGGCAAAAACACCCAGATACCCTGCCATCAGGTATTTGGTGTACATGCCAAAGCCTGACTGCGATACTTCAAAATTCGCCAGTGGACCGTAGATGATGGAAGCCTTGCCTTTGAGTCCAATGATCAGGATAGTCCAGCACAAGGCCATACCAAAGAGGATGGCGCCGACGGTGTTCACTCGTCCCTTGGCCCGGCGTGACAGTCCTGCATAGAACACATCGACGCGAACATGCCCCTCATGCAGCAGGGTGTAGGCACTGGCAAAGAGGAAGAGCGCCGCATACCAGAAACGTACCAGATCACCCATGAAGGCCTGCTCATAGGAAAAGATAAAACGCGTTATAACGATGGCAAGCTCCGCTGCCACGATAAGCAATGCCAACCAGTGAAAACCGAGCGTGCGGGTAAACAGGGCAATGAAAAACCCGGCAGCGATAAGAGGGTAGTGGACATAGAGGCCACGGTAGTTGGACCGACCCAGCTCCTTCACCATGTCTTCCGAGAAGAAATTGCCAAGAATACCTTCCACACGCAGAAACGAGATACTCATATCTGCCAGCCCGACCAGCAGAACGGCCCAGAAGCAGCCTCTGATCAGATAGGTGTTGAAACGGGTAACGGTTGCCGCATCGTCGCGCAAGGGGCGATCACGTCTGGCAAAAACATAATAGGCCGCCAGCGCAATGCCTGCCGCATAGATGCCAAGCTGCAACAAGGCGCCAAGCGAGAAATTTCCGGAGAACAGTTCACTTGCACCGGGAACATTTTGACCAATGCTCAGATAATTGTTCAACAAATACGTAAACAGCGTGGCTAGCATGGCCCACCCGAACAAGCGAATTTTCAGGGCAGGGGGGAGATTCTGCTGTTCCATATCCATAAGCGGTCATTGTGGTCAGGTGTTGGCCAGTCAGGCACAAAAACCCAGCAAGCCCTCGGGGAGAAAAGGCGGGCCCCGTTGATGCTGGTGTATCGGATACTGCGTCGACGAGAAAAGACAGCCAGCAACAATCGTTGTCACTGGCTGTCGTCAGACGGTGAAGCGTAGTGGCCTGAGCGGGTCAAGCACCATGATTATGTCTGGAAAAAAGCCCACAAACCTCATGGTCCATCCTTGATTTACACCTTACCTGAACCGGACTATGCGTGAATAATCCGGCCATAACTGCGGTAACAAATAAAGAATTTACAGATCAAGAACGCGATTACGCTGGTTGCTGAAACCGACGCCTGCGTTTTTCATCCATGTACCCAGCTCAGTTCGCGCCTTGACGAAACTGTCATGTACCTTTGCAGCGAGTTCGCTGTGATCACGTGTCTCTTCGAAGACCTCTTCAGCAGCTTCCTGGAAGCTGTCGTAGGTGTCGTCGTTGAACTGACGAAGCTCAACACCGTTCTCGTTGATCATCTTCTGCAGATATTCACCGTTTCTGGCCGTGGCTTCGTCGTACTGGTTGGCATGCTCTTCATAGCAACACGCTGTGATAATGGACTGATCCGTCTTGGACAGACCTTCCCAGAATTCCTTGTTCATGCCGAAGGCCAGTGAGCTGCCAGGCTCGTGCATGCCGGCCGCATAGTAGTACTTGGCAGCCTCATAAAACTTCATGAAGTAATCGTTGTATGGACCAACCCACTCAGTGGCATCGATAGCACCAGAGACCAGGTTCTCGTATATCTGGCCGCCTGGCAGTGAAACCGGGGATGCGCCCAGCTTCGCCATGACGTCTCCGCCAAGGCCTGGAATACGCATCTTCAAACCCTTGAGGTCGTCGGCGCTTTCGATTTCCTTGTTGAACCAACCGCCCATCTGGCAACCGGTTGAACCGCAAGGCAGGGCCTTGATACCGAACCCGTCACTGACCTCATCCCACAGGGTCTGACCATCCATGTACTTGATCCAGGCTGTCCATTCTGTGGTGGTCAGACCCATCGGTACTGCCGTGAAGTAGGCAAATGCAGGGTGCTTGCCTTTCCAGTAGTAATCAGCACCGATGTAGGCCTGAGCATTGCCGGACGCAACCTCATCAAATGAGTCGAAAGCACCAACACGTTCGCCAGCGGCGAAGTATTCGGTCTCGATTCGTCCTTCAGAGAGCTCACTGATGCGTGACACGAGACGCTGTGCGCTAGTACCCAGACCTGGGAAGTCCCGCGGCCAGGTTGATACCACTGTGAGCTTTACTTTGGATTGTGCAATGGCCGGTGCCGAGGTGATCAGGCCAGAGCCGGCCACAGCCGTCAGGCCAGCAGCACTGCCGGTCAGGAATTTACGTCGAGACATATTTTAATTTCTCCAGGGAATGTATTCAGATGCAGCGTTTGCGTCGAGATGATGCAAACCCATCACCTAATTACACCACAGGGATAAGACTGTGTACATGCAGGAATAATCGATCTAGCCCGTTGATGTGGTCGTTTCGGCCAGATTTTTTGTGAAATCGCTGGCTTGATAGCCGCAAGGGCTCGGATTTGCTGTGGGTTTATCACCCTGGGTGTGGGTCGCTGTGGCTCATTGACAACGCTATGCAGATCAACATCGTGACTACTGCTGCAAAGGACATTCGCTGCAAATCACATAGGCATGATGTGGATCGTTGAGGCTACCCAGAAAACCAAGCTCCCGATGAACCAGTGTCGTTATCCGCGAAAGCGGGTTGTTTCTGATAGTGGGAAAACTGCGGGACATCGTCTCGGTAAACTTACGTAATAATTTATCTTCCAGAGATAGCGCGGGCTCCACGAACCAGACTGAATAGTCCGCCAGGTCGGCCAGACGCGCCGCAGCTCTGATTGCCTCATCAAGCTCTCCCAGCTCATCAACCAGACCCAGTTCGTAAGCCTTGTCACCTGTCCAGATTCGTCCCTGGGCCACCTCATGTACAGCGTCAATATCCATGCCTCGTCCGTCGGCGACGGTGTTCAGAAATTGCTGGTAGCCTGCGTCTATGACGGTTTGCAGGATTTCACGATAAGCGGGTGTGATTCCGCGAGTAACGCTTGCGCCGCCAGCGATGGGTGTGGTGGCAATGCCGTCGCTGTTGATGCCGAAGCGAGCCAGTGTTTTTTCAAAGGTGGGTAAGAGCCCGTAAATTCCGATGGATCCTGTAATAGTGGTTGGTGACGCCCAAATCTCATCAGCCTCTGCGGCAATCCAGTAAGCACCAGAAGCGGCGATTGAACCCATCGAGACAACCACAGGAATGCCTGAATCCCTGGCCGCCTGCAGCTCGCTGCGAATGGTTTCAGACGCTGTTTTACTACCGCCGCCTGAATCGATGCGCAGGACGATGGCCCCGATATCATTATCCAGCCGGGCCTTCCTGATCAGCTCATTGAGCGACTGGCTACCGATCTGACCGGCAGGCGCATGGCCGTCGAGAATGAGACCGACCGCCGTGATAACGGCAACTCGTTTGTCCTGAAGCATTGCTGGCGGCCGCGCCACTCGAAGATACGCTTGATAACCAATCTTGCGATAGTCGTTTTTCTCGCTATCCTCGCCAGCCAGTCCGATCAGATAGGCACGCCGTTCGGTATCAGTGACAAGACGATCAACAAGGCCTTTGTCCAGAGATAATCGAGCAAGACTTCCCTCGACAAGACGAATCTGTTCCGGCGCGTTCTCCAGCATCGTTTGCAGCGTGCCCGGTGCAATGCCCCTGGCGCTCTCGATAGTTGTCGTATAGGTTTGCCACCACGTATCGAGAAGGGCTGTGCGTGCCTCACGGTCCTCTACCGACATAGTATCTCGCAGGTAGGGATCAACGGCTGACTTATATTTACCAACCTTGAATAAATTGACCGTTACATCGAGTTTGTCCAGAAAGGATTTAAAGTATGGCTGATACATGGCAAAGCCCTGAGGTAGCCCCATGCCTTCAGGATTGAGCAACACCTCATCGGCATGCGCTGCCAGATACAAAGCCGACTGGCTGTAACTGTCGGCTATCGCAATCACTCTTTTATCGCTACTTTTGAAGTCAATAATTGCCGCCGCAATGGCTTCAAGCTTTGGCAACAAGGCGTGTTGAAGTCTGTCGAGCTTGAGCACGACAAGTCCAATTCTTTCGTCTTCTTTGGCAAGCGTCAGTGCGTCAGTCAGGTCCTTGACCAGCGTTTGCTGGGGCAGATTGCTCATTTGCAAGAAGGCTGCAGGATCAACAGCACTTTTTTGTTCCACAAGCGCGCCTGCCGGGTTTAGGACCAATGCCGCACCCGTTGGTATGTCCGTGCCTTTCTGGCTAAAAAAGGCATACAGCAAAGCGGCTATCAAAAGTACCGACACGAGTGTGAGCACAACTGTGTTAAACGCTTTGAGGGACTGCCACAGTAGGCGAAAGAATTTATAGATCATGCCGTGCTTTTTGGGCGAATCAGTGCGCATTGCTAAACCCTTGGAGATCTGTTCGATGGTGAACAGACACCACAATGGTAACAAAGCGCATCAAGCAGTATGGTGTAAAACGCTTTTAGTGCTATCGGGATATCACAAACGGGTAGCGTACAAATCACACTGAAAAAGAGGTCTGCAGCTTTGAAGCCTGCAAACCCCCTTCCGGGGCCCGTGATCAACCGGCTTTGCGCATTTTTTCTGCATTGGCCAGACGATTGGCCAGGCGTCGATCTTGCTCAAGTTCGCCGGTTTCTGAAAAGCGTGGCTGTGCGCGACGATCGGTGATCCGTTGTTTCATCGCTCGACGGTCAATACCCTGACTATAGCTGAACATTTTTCTGGCACTGATCTGATAAACATTACGCTGTTCACGTTCGCCCTCAGAAATGGTATCGAGAGTGCTGTCGTTGGCAGCAGCCGATGGGGCTTGACGCAATGGGGACTCCGGTTTGCGCTGGTCTGATACCAGCTCGATCGAACCTGACAAGCTCATGCGGATAACGTCGCCGGTTTTCAGAGTCTGGCACACACCGCTAACGCCGACGATCGCCGGCAGATCATACTCGCGAGCGACGATGGCTGCGTGACTGAGCCAGCCGCCTACTTCCGTCACGATACCGCGCGCCTGTCCAAACAAGGGATACCAGGTAGGGTCGGTCATTCTGGCAACCAGAATTTCACCGCGTTTAAAGGTATTAATCTGATCTACGTCCGTTATCACGCGAACTGTTCCTGTCACTTCGTTGTCGCCTGCGACTCGCTTACCTGCCAGCTCCCCCTGTTGAACGATGTCTGGCCGAGTGCCTGTTAACATGTTGATGCGCTCAAGATCCGCAATGGACAATGAGGCCGGTAACTGCAGTGATTTCCACGTCATCGAAGCTTCAAAACGCTCATCGGCAAGACTCATAAGCTGACGACGGGCCGAGGTGTTGCAAAGCTTGGCCACTTCATCGATCGTTAACTGAAAGATACGTCCGTCAAGTTGCAACTTGTTGTCTATCGCCAGTAGCAAGCGACGGATCTGAGCCAGTTCTATCAGGCAATAATGCTTGGCTTCCTCCTTCAGACGCATGAAGTCTCTCGCCCGTTTGACGGTGATTTGCAAGACCTTCTTGTCAGGCAACTCTGAGGAGGCATGAGTGGACTGCTCACCAATGGCCTGCGTACTGCGTTCAATATATTGGCGAACGAGATTCATGTCTTCATAAAAACGGGGCTGTGCCAGCTCATAGTCCAGCGGCGCTCGATGCCCGAACGTCAACAGGAATTCTTCTATGGCCTCGGCGGTGATGTTGTCGCGATTGAGTAGAGACATGGCACGACTGACTACGGTTTCCTCATGGTCGTTGAGATATCGGGCAGGTTCAAGCTTGGCAGATTTAAGTTTGTCCAGCGCGGTTTTCATATGAAAGTCTGCACTGATATTAATTCTTTCGGCTTCGCAATAGGTCTGCTCAACAAAGCGCCTTACCCATGCCTGTAGTAACTCGGTTGCCGCATCGATACTCAGGCGCTCCATCGCAACCGCGTTGCGTTCGATCATCTCTGCCTGGAACTGTGGCAGAAATTCCTCGACGAAATGCAGCTGTATGCTCTCAGCACTACGGGCAAGTTGAAAGGATGCCATGGCTCCCGGGCCTTTGCCCAGCCGACGTTTTTCTTCCTGCTTGTTGACATATGTCCAGCCAAACACTGTGTTGATGTACGGCATGGAGCGAAAGTGAACATTGTAAGGAATACCCAGCTCGCTACATGCCAGATCGGTACTACCTCCGGCTGACCACAGACGCTCCATAAAATCAGCGCTCAGTGGTGTTGGCCGTGGGAGCAATTCTGACAATTCGCTTTGTACATAGACCGGCTCATCGGCACTGATCTGCTCACTCTTGCGAACCCGCTTGCGCGTGCCCAGCAAGTTTTGAAGTAACTTGCGACGCTCTTTCTCTGCCAGACTCTTCAGCGAATCACCATCACTAACCGAGCGTGTAATGTCGCGTGCCTGCAGCAGATAGAACTTGCCACGAGCATAAGCCCACTCTATATCCTGCGGATTCCCGAATAAGGTTTCCAGCTCCCTGCCCAGTGCCAGCAGGGGGGCGATTTCGATGGGTGCAGGGGTATTGACGCTGGATTCGGCATCTAGCATATCGCCCGTCAGCTTGCCGTAGGCGTAGGTATCTGGCGTCACGTTTCCGCTCACCAGGTCCTCGCCCAGTCCCGATACCATTTCAACCATCATGGCTCCGGTTGTCGCCGGATGTTCGGTGAACATGACGCCGGCATACTCGGCCGGAACCATTTTCTGGATAACAACGCCGCCTTGATCAATTTCGAGTGTCTGGCCATCGATAACACTACCTTGAGTATAGGCAGCTGATCGATCAGAGCTCAGCGACTCGTAAACCTCTCTCACCGCTGACTCCAGGTTATCCCGCGTGACATTGAGAATGGATTCGTAGACGCCGGCAAAGCTGCTGTCTTCGCCATCTTCATTGGCACCTGAACTCCGTACCGCAACTTTTTTGGTCGACAGTCTTTTCCACAGCTTGTCCAGTGCCTTGATTTCGGCTTTTTTCAGCAGTGGTTTGCCGGGTTGCGTGCGTGTGCGGTTAGTAATCTCACTGGTGAAGACGAACCCATCGGGTACGTTGTAGCCAGCTTCAATCAGCTCGCCCAAACGCGCAGCTTTCTTGCCTGTTGACTCTGGCAGATAGTGTGCCTGTGCCAATGGAACCAGACCTGTATCTTCTATTGAATTGGTCTTGTCTGCGCCCGCGGTATCCCATTCGCGTTCGTTGCCAATCACTTTAAACGCAGCGCTTTGAAGTATGAGAAACAACATGCTGACAGCCAGATACAGATTGACTGCTGCACTTAGCGCCTGTAGCAACCACAACAACGCGACACCACCCAATACGTAAAGCAAGGTTTTGCGTACCGTTTTCGCAGGGCTCTGGGTAGCAAGAACGCCAACGAACAGTGCTGCGGCAAGAACGGGCATGATCATCAACGGATCCAGATCGGATGCCTTGTTGAACCATAGAAAGTCATGTTGCCATGCAGCAGCGCTCTTGTTAACTGCAGAGTAAAACAGCAACATGAGGCTCAGTTGGAACAGGCTGGCCAGCATGTTGATAACGGGTCTGATCTTGTATCGCTTGTACAATTGCATGGTGGCATCGGTCATTGCCCTGGGATGTTCGCCCAGTTCGTCCTTGATGTCAGCAATTCGTCCAGCCAGTGATTTCTGAACGCGTGTGTCGCGTTCGGCTTTCAATGACAATGGCAAAAGTATCAGCCGTATGATCAACACGATAGCCAATAATGCCAGTGCATAGTGACCGGTGAGATCAACCAGCTTGTTGAGAATATTCTGCATCGGTGTGACGATGAAGCTTGCCAGCGTCAGCTGTTGCTGATTCGCCTGCCAGGCTTGTACATGTGCGCGACTACTACTCTTTGGAATATAGTACTCGTGAGGCACCGTGTAACGACCACGGAAATCAAGCCCTGCTCTTTCGAGGCGCAAGCCAATTAGCTGACCATAAAAACAACTGCGTTTGTCGTAGCACGCCGCGATATAGGGCTTGTCTTCCAGAGAGGCTATTCGTTCAGCCAGGGCAGCACTACTCAACGCCCGCATAGTGATATTAACCGCATCTGGCAGATGACCCTTCACGAAGTCGTTAGGGTAGCGGACATCAATAAAGCCTGCACCCTCTTCCTGCACCAGTTTGTGGACATCTGGTGTGTCCAGAAGTAAATCCTTGTTTTTGAAATCGGGTAGTTGTCGTAGATCCTCCATTGTCAGATCAACCGATGAAGATAATGGGCGTGACTCAGTCAACCACTTTTCGTAGCCACCCATCATGAAATTACATTGCTTGCCCTGTTCGGTTAATTCACCGCACAATTCAGAACTGCGATTGCCTGAGTAGCATATCAGTAGAGTTTTTGCATCGTCTGGAAACAGCGACGCCTTGGACAATACATCCGGATAGCGAAGATGCGCTGCGCCTTCTATTGCGCCGGTTTCAAACTCTTCGTTTTCGCGGACGTCGATGATATTGACGGGTATGTCGTTTTCCAGCCATTCGGCCAGAGTATCAGTGGATACACCTTGTGGGTGCGACAGCTGATCGCTGAAGGATAGTGTCTTGAGATTGACATCGCCAACCGCCTCGCCATTCTCGACGGACTTGCGTACAAGATTCGTGTGCAGTCGTTTGTTCTTCAGATCCAGTGAGCCAGTGTATTGCAATACATTGGCGGCCAAAGAGCCTACCAGCATGACACCTGCGACACCCAGTGCAATCTTGCCTCCCATCGAGGTTGACTTGCGCTTCCTGGCCGCTTTTTTCTTGGCCGACATGGCAACGCCACCGAACACGACACTCAGCAAGCCAAGTAATTGAGCAACACTGGCTGACAGATTGATAACCAGATCGGGTGAGGGAATTGCCAGAGCATTGCCGGTTTGTAAAAACAGCCCTGAGAATACAAGTAGCGAAGTAGCGCTCGACAACTTTCGCAGCTTGAGCGTTAACTTGAACGCTGGCACGTTGATTGTGTGCTTTATACTATTCATCATTAATGCCTCACGCTGCCTTATCGAGGTCATTGGCATAATCTTCAGCCAACAGCTCCGACAGGTGGGTTGATAACCAGAACACGATTTTTTCTTCAAGTACGTGTTCTTCAAATGGCTTTGAAAGATAGTCGTCCATGCCAGATGCCAGGCATTTTTCGGCGTCGCCGGTCATGGCGTTAGCCGTCAAGGCAATAACTGGTAATCGATCGTCTTTTCGTAAATTCTCACGCTCTCGTAGTGCCCGGGTAGCGGCATAGCCATCCAGTACGGGCATCTGGCAATCCATCAATACAAGATCGAATGACTCTGCGGCGAGGCGCTCCAGCCCATCCTGGCCATTGTCTGCAACAACAGCACTGAAGCCGATTTTTTCCAGCATTCCAAGCGCAACTTCCTGGTTTACTGCATTGTCCTCAACGACGAGAATGTTCAGCTTGCGGTATGCCTGCTTTCGCGCAGTGCTCTGTGTGTCTTCAATGCATGTCTCATTGAACTCGTTTCTCATGGCACGGTTCAAGATGTCGCCCAGCTCCGAACGTTTCACTGGTTTGGTAATCTGCGCCGCTATTCGTGGGTTTTTGTGTGGATACAACTCAGCGACTTGATCAGTGACGTAGGCCATGGGAACCAGATGAATGCCGTCGTACAACGGATCAGCATCTACGCATCGTGCGAAGACCTCGCCAGGCATGTCGGACAATGTTGCTCCAAAAAGAATAATGTCGGGTGCCTGATCAGTGTCCATACCGCTACGAATCGCCTCGAGTGCGTGAGCGCCACTATCCACCGTTGTGGTCGCCAGGGACAGTTCGGCGAGAAGGGTCTGCAGTTGCGTGACCAGCGTTGCATTGTGTTCGATCAACATCACGTGCGCAGCATCTACATTTTGACGTTGGGCGATTTCAGTCAGTGTCTCGCCACTGCATGGGAGAATGAGTTCAAACCAGAAGTTACTTCCTTCCCCGACCGTAGAGGTAACTCCAATCTTGCCACCCATACCTTCTATCAAGCGCCTGCTGATGGCCAGACCCAAGCCGGTTCCACCGTATTTGCGTGTTGTCGATCCGTCTGCCTGGGCGAATGACTGAAACACCGAGTCCAGTGCATTCTGTTCGATCCCAACCCCGGTATCAGTTACCGAAAATAGCAGACGGGAGCCCTTGTCCGTGCTGCCCATAAGTTTCACTGTTACAGCGACCTGTCCCTGAGGAGTGAATTTGACGGCATTGCCCATCAGATTCGTGAGTACCTGTCGCAAGCGTGTTGGATCACCGGTGACCATCTGATGTACTTCACCGCTGATGTGGCATAGCAGTTCGAGTTTCTTTCTGTTGGCTTGTTCAGATAAGGAAATGGCACAACCTTCAACCACCTCTTCCAGATTGAATTCTATTTTTTCAAAATCCAGTTTGCCCGCTTCGACCTTGGAGAAGTCGAGAATGTCGTTGATCAGCGTTAGCAGGCTTTTACCAGAGCTTGTCGCGATTTTGACCTGCTCGGTTTGCTCCGGATCCAGGTTGGTGCCTTTTAACAAGGAAAGCATCCCCAGAACACCGTTCATTGGCGTACGAAGTTCGTGAGACATGTTTGCCAGAAACTCTGATTTCGCTTTGGATGCCTCTTCCAGTTCTTTCTCTTTTTGCTTTCGCAGTTCAAGAATGCTGCCCAGCTCGTTAACTGAACTGCCAAGATCCATTAGCTCTCTGGCTGCGACAACATCCAGATCACCGCAGGCCTTGTTGGCTTGAAGAAATAGCAAGTGATTATGAATGGTGCGGATAGGCGTCACTACCAGGCCATTGATAAGTCCAACGACAAGTAACGCGAGCACCAGCGATATGCCAGCTGCATAAACGTAGATCTTTATGGCGTATTCGCGTATCTCTGCCTGTTGTCGTTGGACGTTCCAGGTGACATCTATACGGCCAAATGATTCACCCTCCAGCAAGACATCGTGAGAGAAGTCCAGGCACAGTGACTGGTCAATGTAATCACTGCGTTGCCACTGAGTCAGGATTTCATTGTTTTCGTTGTAGATATAAACAGCTTCAACGTCGGCATCGTTGTCTGTTAACTGCTTGATGGTGGTATCCAGAACAGGGCGATCTTCGCTCAGGATTGCATCCAGCGACGTTGCCGACAGCATTGAGACCAGTTTTTGAGTCTGATCGCGAAAGTTGCGTTCAAACGCCCTGTTTTCGTTAAAGCGTACAAATTCTGCAGCCGAGAGCCCTACCGCCAGGATGGTGCATCCCATAACCAGTATGATCTGCTGACGCAATGGCCAGTTTTTGAATAGTTTTGCAAACACGGTGGCGTGGACTCTCGAGTTGGTGCGATTGAATCAGGACGTGTGCGATCGTTGCGTGTGTTACTGCGCCGGTTGCGGGATCTTGACGTTGATCGTGAGTGAGTCCGGGCCGACGTAGAGCCCTTGTGTGAACAGCTCTGCAGGCAACTCGATATTGACGGTAATATTGCGTGATGCGGAAGAATTCGGCGTTGCTGCATCGGCAACGTGTTGTGCGTCAGCAGTCACTTCGCTGGTTGAATCGTCAGCCACCGCTGCCTGCATGCCCGGCTCCCGGTCAGAGACGCGATCGGTCAGATAGGCTTGTGCAGAATCTTCGTCGCGTATGGTGAAAAACGCGTCGTTGTTTTCCATTGCACGACGTATGACGGCATAGTCGATGTCGCTACCCTCAAGGAAGCCATCGATTTTCATGGCCTTGTAAACTTTGGGGTCAGTAATGGACAGCAGGGATTCGCGCAAAGCGGTCAATACCTCGACATCCAGGCCGGATCGTGAAATCCATGGCTTGCTGACATTGGGAAACCTGACAAGCTCGCGGATGGGTTCACCTGTTATTTCCAGACGTTTGAACGTCTTTTCATTGAGAGCGCCCGCATCGAAGGCGCGGGCCCCTACAGCCGTACCGACTTTGTCGTGCCGACCCAGATACTCATAGCGGCTCAGATCCACAGCGAGAATATCGGCCTGCACAAGTTCCAGCTGAGACAGAAAACGACCAATAGTGGAGCCTTCGTCGCCGAAGGCGAATGATTTTCCGCGCAGGTCTGCAATCGTGTTGATCGGGCTATCTTCGTGCACTGCGATGATGCCGTAGGAGACCTTGGAGTTGTTGAGTTTCTCTACCGCGATGATGTTGATATCTTTGTTCATGCGTTTGGCTTCAACGTACGAGGCAGGTCCAAAGTGCGAAAAGTCTACTCGCCCGTTTACCAGATCTGATATTCCCTGATCATAGTCCTTGGCAATCTGCATACGAATATCAACTTCTCGCTGCAGTTTTTCAGACATGCTGACTTCGAGCTGTTTGAGTACTGGCCTGAAAACCTTGACCATGGCGGACGGTTTGTTAGCGCTGTATACACCAAAGTTCAAGCGTAGCTTTTCTTGTGCATGGGCCGATGTACTGAGGGTAACGGCCAGCAGGGTAGCTGCCAGCGTGCAGGCTCTGGAGAGGGACATTAATTTCATGGCGTTCGGACTCGTTAAATTAGCTAACGTCTAGCAAACGGCATACAGCAGCATTACTGAAGGTCTGGTGTGCGACAGGGCGGCGAATATGTGATCCGTCAGACGCTATCTCACTCGCCCTTGTCGATAAAAATGACATTGGGTGCAAATGGGTTTTATTTCCCGCTTCAAGGTTTCAGCTGAAGCGCCGATAAGAACGCCAAGGAAGCTAAAAGCCAACACTGAAGGCAGGCTGTCCGATGGAGTCGAGAACACCCAGATGAACAAGAACGGTAGCCACACAACAGGAAGCTCAGGCGCATTTGCGATTCTGGTGATCCTTGGCGGATTTCTGATGTCAATAGTGGCGCTTGTGAGCCACAAGCTCAGTGCCGCGCCGTGGGATGTTCAATGGATTGAATCAAATGCCATCAGCCCCCTTGTTCTGGTAACGCTGGATGCCGCACGCTACGAAGTCGCTGCCGCCACACTGGTTACTCTAAACTTTGTTCTTTTTGTGCTAAGACGTCGACAACATCGTGGCACGGCGAACATCGCTGGTGCTGATAGATTGACCAATGAATCTGCACCGCCCATTTGTGGACGTTCTGTAAATAGCGAGTTGCTGAATGACGCTTCATTGAGCCAGAACGACACGTGGAGTCACTCGGCCAGGGCGAGTAGCGCTACTGGTGACATAGCCGTCCATGGTACGACAGCCCCTGTCACCGCACGCTGTGAAGCCAATGCTGATGCGCAAGCGCAGATTGCCATGGATGAGATTGCCCGATTACGGCGAGAGCTGGTCAGTTGCAAGCAACAGTTGGAAACTGCTAATTCGGCAAAGGCCCAGTTTCTTGCAAACATGAGTCATGAGTTGCGTACACCGATGAATGGCATCATGGGTATGACAGATCTACTTCTGGGGGGTGTATTGTCTGCACGTGAAGAGCGATTTGTGCGTTCCATATCAGCGTCGGCCACGACGCTACTGGCGATCATTAATGATCTACTGGATTTTTCAAAAATCGAATCTGGCATCTTGCAACTGGAGCATGGCCGATTCAGTGTGCGTGACTGTGTTGAAGATGTCTGTGCATCGCTGGCCAGTAATGCACACGCTAAAGATATCGAGCTTATCTGCTACGTTGACGAGAACGTGGCCAAGCATATGGATGGCGATCCGGGTCGTGTCAGACAAATACTCAATAACCTGATCAGCAATGCCATAGCCTTTACTCATGAAGGTGAAGTGGTTGTCAGGCTCACTCGCAAAGGCTCATCCGGCGGTAAGAAAAAAGGTAAAACAGTCTATCAATGTGATGTTCAGGATACCGGGGTTGGTATCTCACCTGAACTTCAACTGAAGCTGTTCGAGGCATTTACCCAAGCGGATGCTTCCAATACCCGTGGACACGGTGGGTTAGGGATGGGTCTGGCCATTGCCCGTCAGTTGGTATCCATGATGAACGGTGAAATCACGTTTAGAAGTCGATTGGGAGAGGGTACGCGTTTCAGCTTCAGCATGGAGCTTGAAGATATCGCTAACGAGCAGGATGGAAATACCCGACGTCGATCATTGAATGGTGCGCACGTGTTGGTGGTGGATGATAACGAAACCAACCGCACGATTCTTTTCCATCAGCTGTCCAATTGGGGGCTGATTGTAGAAACGGTTGCCAGCGGCAAGCAGGCTCTGGGAGTCATGCGTGCGGCTCATGATCGGGGTCAGGGATTCGATGTTCTTATCCTTGACTTGCACATGCCAGAGATGGATGGCATACAACTGGCCAAGGCGATTCAGGCGGAACCGGACTTCAAGCACATTCGCTCTATTATGCTGACATCCGCCATTTTGCAACTGGATGGTATGGAGTTGCGTCGTCTGGGCATATACAAGTATGTGAGCAAACCTGCCAGACAGTCGGTATTGCATGACTCTCTGGCCTCCCTGATGCCACTGCTCACTGGGCAGAAACCAACAGACGAACAGGACACTGATTTTGAAGTGCCTTCTCTGCCGACGATTAATGCGCGTGTTCTTCTCGTTGAGGACAATCCTGTCAACCAGGATGTGGCCATGGGTATGCTTGAGCAGTTGGGCTGTGATGTTGAACTGGCAACAGACGGTGCAGATGCGGTTTCCAAAGGTGCAACCAAAAAGTACGATATCGTGCTCATGGACTGCCAAATGCCCCGAATGGATGGGTATGAAGCCACGCGTTTGATCAAAGCCGGAAATTCCATCAATGCGCCTACCCCCATCGTTGCCCTGACCGCTAATGCGATGGCAGGGGATCGTGAAAAATGCCTGGATGCAGGCATGGACGATTATGTGTCCAAGCCTGTCAGAACTCAGTTGCTATCGCACATGCTGGAGAAGTGGGTTGGTCAGCCAATGGAGCCATTTGACAAGAGCGCTCATAGTAAAACACCGGCACTGCTGCCAAGCGGTGATCGTGAGGATGATCTACGCGGTGACGTTGTCGATCTGAAACCAGACAATGATGCCTTGGATGTTTGCCTTGAGATTAATGATCCGAAGGAGGCAACTGCTGAGTGCATCATTGATTCGGCATCGAGCGATCTGCATGAGTGTGCAAGGCCGGTGGATACCGGTGTCATCGATTCTCAATTGCTGGACGAACAGCCAGACGACAGTATCATCAACATGAAAGCCATCAACGTGATTCGCGGGCTTCAACGGCCGGGCAAGCCTGACTTGCTGAAAAAAGTGATCGATGTGTATTTTGCCAAGACGCCTGAGGTTATAGACGCTATGCGCTCAGGGCTTGCAAACGATGATTATCCGCTGATCTCAGCCAGTGCCCACAGCTTGAAATCCAGCAGCGCCTATCTCGGCGCGGAGATACTCTCCAGAAGTTGCAGAGAGGTTGAGGCAAGCCTCTCTACTTCCAATTATGCCGATCTTGACTTTCTGATCAACAACATTGCTTCAGACTACGAACGTGTGGCAGCGGCATTGTCGGAGATTTCCGGGCTGACGACCAAAGCCGCTTGAAATCAGGTCAATGACATGTCAGGTTTTACGCTAACACTGCGTTTTATTATCGGCCAGCAGCAGCGAATCTGTCCTGGCCTGCCCCCAAGTGTCTGCTGATTGCAACGAGAGTGCTTCGTTTGTCTTGCTACAAGTCCATCATTAGCTGCGAATCCTCGATAATCCGATCGAGCTCGACGCCTTCGTAAAAATCAAAAATGGCATCGACGACAAACTGCGGATCATCGGTCAGCTGGAGCAGATCCATATCGCCAGGGCTGATGGTGCCTTCAGGTATGAGCGACTGTTCGAACCACTCCAACAGTCCTGTCCAGAATGATGTCCCGAACAGAATGATGGGTACGCGTTTGGATTTGCCTGTCTGGACGAGCGTCAGAACTTCGGCCATTTCATCCAGTGTTCCGAACCCACCTGGCATGACCACATAGGCTGAGGCATATTTTACAAACATGACTTTTCTGGCGAAGAAATACTTGAAGTTCAGGCTGATGTCCTGATACGGGTTGCCGGACTGTTCGTGCGGTAGCTTGATGTTGAGTCCCACGCTGGCAGACTTTCCGGCAAAGGCCCCTTTGTTACAGGCCTCCATAACACCCGGGCCACCGCCACTGACCACGGCAAAACCCGAGTCTGAAAGCAGTCGGCTGATCTGTTCGCTGACTTCATAATAAGGGTGGTCCGGCTTGAAGCGTGCGGAGCCGAAAATACTGACAGAGGGGCTCAAATCCGCCAGTTGCTGGAAGCCATCGACGAATTCAGCCATGATCTGGAAAATTTTCCAGGAATCACGCGTCAGGGCCTTGTCACGGGAATCGCGACGCATCTGGTTGTGGGTAGGAAGTTGTCGCATGGAGCGTGCCTGATTGAATTTGACTTAAGAATAGGCCTAAATCGGTCGCAGGTTGTGCGCCAGCTCAAGCTTTTTTTCACCTGCCCGGTTCCAGTACACTAGGGGGCCGTCCAGTGTCTGCAAGATTTCAACCTATGCCAAGTGCGACCGCCGCCCAGGATACCGATCGTCCCGTTGTACTTGTGGATGGGTCGGCGTATCTGTATCGGGCATTTCATGCCATGCCTCCCCTGACCAATTCCAAGGGGCAGCCCACGGGTGCAATCTATGGCGTGGTCAACATGCTACGACGGCTGGTAGCTGACTATCAGCCTGAGCACATGGTGGTCATTTTTGATGCCAGCGGCAAGACTTTTCGAGATGATATCTACCAGGACTACAAGGCTAACCGTGCCAGCATGCCTGATGACATGCGTTCGCAGATCAAGCCGCTCTACGAGGTGGTTGAGAAAATGGGCTTTCCCCTGTTGATTGTGCCGGGTGTTGAAGCCGATGATGTTATTGGTACGCTGGCGGTTCAGGCAACGGCCAAAGGCTTCAGGACGATCATCTCCACTGGCGACAAGGATATGGCCCAGCTCGTCAATGAGCAGGTTACTTTGGTGAACACCATGACCAACACCGTAATGGGTGTTGCAGAAGTCAAGGAAAAGTTTGGCGTCCCTCCCGAGCAGATAATTGATTATCTGGCGTTGGTGGGTGATACGTCGGATAACATTCCGGGGGTTCCCAGTTGTGGCCCCAAGACCGCAGCCAAGTGGCTTGCAGCACAGGGTTCATTGCAGCAGGTCATCGCTAATGCGGATAAAGTCAAGGGCAAGATCGGTGAAAAGCTACGTGATTCTGTGGAGTTTCTACCGATGTCCTATGAGCTGGCAACAATCCGTCTTGATGTGGAGCTGGAACACGGTGTTGAGGAGTTGACGTTAAACGAAGCAAACGTATCAGCGCTGGCAGACCTGTACGCAGAGCTGGAATTCAGGACCTGGGCGAAGGAGCTTGCTGATGGTATGTCGCCACTACAAACCCGGGCCGCGCAGGGAGGTAGCCCTGCCACATCGGATCTGGCAGCCGCTTCTGCCGCTGACAGTCAGTACGAAACTATCATCAGCATGGAAGTGCTGGATCAGTGGATTGATGAGCTGAGTGCCGCTGCGTTGTTTGCGTTCGATACAGAAACCACCAGCCTGGACTATATGAAAGCGAGTGTCGTCGGAATCTCGTTTGCGTTGCCAGGTGGACGGGCGGCGTATGTGCCGTTAAGTCATGACTACGAGGGCGCGCCTGAGCAGCTTGATCGCGGGCAGGTGCTGGAGAAATTCCGCCCATTGCTGGAAGGTGACAAACGAAACCTTGTGGGTCAGCACATCAAGTACGATATCAACGTTCTGGCCAACCACGATATCCATCTGGTTAACGTTGCGCACGATACGATGCTTGAGTCCTATGTTCTGGATAGCACGGCCACGCGCCACGATATGGATTCTCTGGCGAAAAAATACCTCAATGTACAAACGATAAAATTTGCTGATGTCGCCGGTAAAGGTAAGGCACAGAAAACCTTCAACGAGATCGATGTAGAGATCGCCAGCCGGTACGCTGCAGAGGATGCAGACATCACGTTGCAGTTGCACGAGGTACTCTGGCCGAAACTCAGTGCTGAGCCAACGCTTCTAAAATTGTATGAGGAGGTTGAGATACCCGCGTTACATGTACTGGCGCTCATCGAACGCACCGGTGTTCGCATCGATGACAAAATGCTGGAGAAACAGGGCAAGAAGATCGCGACAACCATCAGTGAGGTTAAGGCTGCTGCCTATGCAGATGCCGGACGTGAATTCAACCTGGGTTCTCCCAAGCAGATAGGCGTCATCCTTTTTGACGAAAAACAGTTTCCGATCATTCAAAAAACCAAGACAGGCCAACCTTCGACCGCCGAGGAGGTGCTTGAGCAGCTGGCGCTGGACTACCCCTTGCCCAGACTCATCCTTGAGCATCGTAGTCTGACCAAACTGATGTCAACGTATATCGAGAAGCTGCCGCTTCAGATTGATAGCAACTCAGGCCGGGTTCACACCTCGTATAATCAGGCAGTTGCCTCCACCGGACGGTTATCCAGCACCGATCCCAACTTGCAGAATATTCCGGTAAGAACCGAGGAAGGTCGCCGAATACGCGAGGCGTTCATAGCCGAGAATGGGTATCGTCTGCTTGCCGCAGATTATTCACAGATTGAACTTCGAATCATGGCGCACCTGTCGGAAGATGAAGGTTTACTCACGGCATTCGAGCAAGGGCTCGATGTGCATAAAGCCACTGCTGCAGAGGTGTTCGGAGTACCGTTGGACGCTGTCGAATCTGATCAGCGTCGCTCTGCCAAGGCGATCAACTTTGGCCTGATCTACGGTATGTCCGCCTTTGGTCTGGCCAAGCAACTGGACATTCCTCGTGGCGAGGCTCAGGAGTATATCAACCTGTATTTTGAGCGTTATCCAGGGGTCAAGCGCTATATGGATGAGACCCGGGCGCTAGCCAAGGAGCAAGGCTATGTCGAGACAGTGTTTGGTCGACGCCTGTATCTGCCGGACATCAATGCGCGCAATGCCCAGATGCGAAACTATGCTGAGCGCACGGCCATCAATGCACCTATGCAGGGCACTGCGGCTGATATTATCAAGCGCGCCATGATTGACGTCAATGAGTGGTTGTTCATCGAGAAAGTGGATGCGCGAATCATCATGCAAGTTCATGATGAGCTGGTGCTAGAGGTAAAAGCCGGTGAACTTGATGAGGCCGGAGCCAGAATTCGTGAGTTGATGACAGCAGCGGCAACATTGAAAGTTCCACTGGAAGTTGATGTTGGTATCGGCAATAGCTGGGAAGAGGCGCATTAGGAGTCTGCGGGGTAGAAAATACCGTCGCGAGAGCAGTCCCAATTCTAGTCAGTTTTATCGCTCATTTGAGGCGCTTAGTGGGCCTAAGTAACGAAAATGAGTGGTAAAACTGGCCGAAGTGGGGCTGTTCGCAGCAGGGATTTTCTGCCGCGCAGGCTCCTAGCTTTTACAGCCGAGGCTGTCGCCCTGTCAGTGAAGACACGCCAAATTCGCTCCTTGCACTCGTTTCAAGAGCCCATTCCCGCAAACGCAGGAATCCATGCATTGCACGACATCAAGCAAACCATTCGAAAATAATCGCTTGCATCGCAAGAGCAACTGGTTGTACTATTTCGCCATAAAATGTTACCGGTAACATTTTAAGCGACGACAAAGCTCCAGACGTCCGGTTACGTGTTGAACAAAGCGATCAGAAGACCATGCCGAAAATCAAGCTTGAAAACCTGACCAAACGCTACGACAAGGTTGAAGTGTTGCATAGCATCAATCTTGAAATGGAGGATGCCGAGTTTACGGTTCTGGTCGGACCTTCAGGCTGTGGAAAATCCACCACTCTGCGGATGATTGCCGGACTGGAGACCGTGTCAGACGGTGAGATATTCATTGATGGGCGTGCCGTCAGCCGACTTGAACCCAAGGAGCGCGATCTGGCCATGGTGTTCCAGGATTACGCGCTTTACCCACACATGAACGTGGCGAAAAACATGTCATTTGCACTGCGGCTGCAAAAAAAACCTAAAAAGGAAATCGATCAGAAAATCGGTGATGTTGCAGACATGCTTGGCCTGACTGACTACCTGCATCGAAAGCCTGCCGAGCTTTCAGGGGGGCAGCGTCAACGCGTAGCCATGGGCAGAGCATTGACTCGGGACAGCTCCACATTTCTTTTTGATGAGCCGCTATCCAACCTGGATGCAAAGCTGCGGACGCAGATGCGGGCTGAGCTTGCCATGATGCGCCAGCGTGTCCATAAAAACATGATATACGTGACTCACGATCAGATTGAAGCCATGACGCTGGCTGACCGCATTGTTGTCATGCACGCCGGAAAAATCCAGCAGCAGGGCACGCCTGAGCAGCTTTTCAAAAAACCGGTAAACAAGTTTGTTGCAGGGTTTCTGGGTACACCGCCCATGAATTTTCTGGATGCCACCATTGTTGTAGAGAACCGGTCAACCTATCTGGTGGGCAAGAATTTCAAGTTGCTCTGCAACGAACAGAACAGGCAGCGTTTGTCGACATCCAGCTCATCATCGGTGGTGCTGGGAATCCGACCTTCAGACCTGTTATTCGACCCTGGCGTGGACAGCGAAAATGCGTTGGAAGTCAACGTTGTTGTATCGGAATACGTGGGTGCTCAGTCAGTGCTTATCGGCGATTGTGGTGGAGAGAAAGTCATGGTTGAGCTGAAGTCCGATGCACCGGTACAGCTTGGTGAGAAGCTCAGGTTCCGAGTGGATCATGGAGAATTACATTTTTTTGACGTGGATGATGGTCAGGCCATAGGTTGATCGTCATTCGTTTTTCAATCTGTTGTAAATGTGTATCAAACGAAAAGTAGTATCAATGGGAGGAGTACATGACTAAATTTTCAAAGTCACTGCTGTGTGCTGCAGCGACATCACTATTGTTGACCGGGCCAGCAATCGCAAGCCCGTATGATGACTACGCCGGCACTACGCTGGTCGTAAATTTTCCTGCGCATCCGCATTACGATGCCGTACGACAAATTCTGCCTGAATTCACCAAGCAGACTGGTATCGAAGTTGAGGTAGATCAGCTTCCGTATCTGAAAATGCGTGAACGACAAACGCTTGAACTCAGCCAGGATGAAGGTGATTACGATCTGATTGCCTACGTGGTATTTTCAAAAGCTGACTATGTCTACGCTGATCAACTGGAGAACCTTGCCCGATATTTCATGAATCCAAGACTGTCTGATCCCGGCTACGATGCATCAGACCTGATTGATGGGTATGTTTACAACATCGGCTTCGCCGGTGGTGAAAAAGGCTATTTGCAAGGCAAGACGGGCTCATTGTTTGGAATACCTTATGGCTCTGAAACATCGATTTTGGGGTACCGCAAAGACATCTTTGAAAAACACGGGCTGGAAGTACCTGAAACCTATGACCAGATGCTGGAGATTGCCTGCAAGATTCCGGAGCTGGAGCCAGGCATGGGTGGTCTGAGTTCACGTGCAGCTTCCGGTCACCACGCAAGCCATGCATTCCTGTTGCATCTCGCTCCACTGGGTGGACGTATTTTCGATGAGAGCTGGAATCCCATCATGAATAACGAAGCCGGCGTGCAGGCGGCCAACGCCCTGAAATCGATTGTTGATTGCGGGCCAGAAGGCGCAGCGACGTTCGGTTTTGGTGAAGCGCTGGGTTCTTTTCTGTCTGGCGATACGGCCATGTTTCTGGATACAACCGTTGTCGCGGGCCAGATTGACGATCCGGATAAATCTCAGGTGGTAGGCAAGGTGGGTTGGGCGATGCATCCGATGGGTGCTCGTCGTGGCAGTCAAACAGGGGGTTTTGGTATCGGTATCCCTAAAAATGCTGAAAACAAGGAAGCGGCTTTTCTGCTGATGCAGTGGCTTACTTCAAAAACAGGCGACAAGCTCGTGGCCTTGGCTGGTGGAAACCCTTCGAGATTTTCAACACATGATGATGCAGACGTCAATGCAAAATTCCCGCATATGAAGACATTCGGTGAAGCCTTGCAGCACGCTGATCCTGACTGGCGTCCGATAATCCCTGTCTGGGGAAAGATCAATGCCGATCTCGGCACTACCTTGTCTAAAGTCCTCACTGAGGATCTCGATGTTCAGGAAGCGCTGGATGGTGTTGCTGAACGCACCACGGCAATTATGGAAGAGGCGGGTTACTACACCTGGAAGTAATGACGTAAAGCGCGAATGCTGAACTATCGGGCATGCTTTGCCCGATAGTTCGCAGAGCGTGCTGAACCTGATCCTGTTTGAATCGTGCTGAGCATTGTTAAGCGATAGAGCGAAAGCAATTGTTCGCACCACAAGCACCGTTATTCCTGCAAAGGCGCAAATCTGCAGTATGACCGCAAGGATTCCAACCACTTCAGGAATCGCAGTACGAGGCACCCATTGTGTCCAACAGTGCCCTCCTTAACTCGAGTCTCAGACCATGAGCACAGCGACCTATAACCGTTTAACACCGTACCTTTTTCTGGCACCAGCGCTCGTGATAATGGCGCTGGCTCTGTTATACCCGCTCGGCTATATGGTCTATGGCAGTTTTAGAGACTGGGACCCCAGTCAGGCCCTGGGTGAATCCACATTCGTGGGTTTGGCCAATTACGTGACGCTGTGGAACGATCCCAACTTTCGCGAAAGCGTTAGTGTAACGCTGATATTTGCTGTCTCTGTCGTTACCGTGGAGATGTTGATTGGCGTTGGTCTGGCTCTGCTGCTTGACAGAAATATCCGTGGCATGTCCGTTCTCAGAACGCTGTTTATTCTGCCGATGATGATCGCCCCCGTTGTCGTTGGACTCATCTGGCGATACATGTATCACCCCAGTATTGGTGTTTTCAACAAGACCCTGACCTCGCTGGGTTTTGACTCTGTTGACTGGCTTGGTCAGCATGCCTTGTTCTCGGTTATTGTCGCGGATATCTGGCAATGGACTCCGTTTATTTTTATTCTGTCGCTCGCCGCATTGCAGTCCTTGCCACGATCTGCGCTGGAAGCTGCACGTATTGATGGAGCAACCGGATGGCAGCAAATAATTCATATCAAGCTTCCGCTGATGATGCCCGTATTGATTGTGACGGGCCTGTTGCGTTTGATTGATGCCTTCAAGGTCCTTGAAGTCATTCTGGTGATGACAGAAGGCGGCCCGGGTTTGTCAACTGAAATACTGGCGTTACGCATATCCCGTACTGCTTCAGAGTTCCGGGAGCTGGGGGTAGCCGCCGCCATGTCGAACTATTTGTTAATGATGCTGTTGCTGTTGACCATCATCATGCTTGTTTACAACAAGGTGCAGGAGTATCGGGCAGCTCGTGCCATAAGAAACATTGAGGAGGACTTGTCATGAGCACGCACGCGGATAAGTCACAATCGCAGCATCCCGGGTTCTATGCGGTTGTTGTCATGCTTATTATCATGGCGGTTGGACCAATCGCATTGATGTTTGTTAATTCGTTCAAGCTCGACGTTGATATTATCTCAGGCACGTCCGGGTTGTTATTTCTGCCCACTATCCAGAACTATGAGACCGCGTTGTGTGATGTGCTGCCGTACGAGCTTGAGCATCTGGATTTCTGTGCCCTGAAATTTGGTGGTGCGTTTGTCAACTCGTTGATTATCGCGCTAGTGTCAACGGTACTGACTTTGGTAATTGGCTGCATGGCAGCCTATGCGTTGGTGCGTTTTCGCTTCATGGGCAGAGACACGGTGTCCGGTTCTACCTTGATGGTTCGTATGGTCCCGCCTGCTGTCTTGCTGGTACCGGTTTTCGGTTTATGGAACAACGAATTCTGTATAGACAAGGCATCGTGGCTCGGTTCATGGATCCGCGAAGAGTTTGGTGGTCGGGGCGATGTCTGTCTGGCTGGAACCCATTCAGGCATTATTCTGATCTATGTTGCCATGAACCTGCCGTTTGTTATCTGGATATTGCAAAGCTTCATCGTGCAGGTTCCACGGCAACTGGAAGAAGCTGCTCGGATGGACGGTGCTGGACCTTTTCAGGTTTTCTTCAAGGTGGTTTTACCTCTGATCAAGCCGGGCCTTGCAGCAGCTGCGATATTCACTTTTCGTATTGCGTGGAACGAATACTTGCTGGCATCTGCATTGTCAGATAGAGATACCAAGACTGTCCCCATACTGATCGTTAACAACATGTCCGAATTCAATGTGGAATGGGGTGTGATCATGGCGACCGGTATGCTGCTGGCTATTCCTCCAATCATTTTTACGCTTTTCGCTTCTCGCCAGATAATTACCGGTATGACGGCCGGGGCAGTAAAAGGCTAGATCACATGATAAGTCGTCTGGGCCGTTTTTCAATCAGCGGATGGCGACGATGGTTTTCGAGTAACGAGATTTTTTTTGGAGATGGACGTGACAACAGCAACTATTACGCTGGAAAAAGAGTACGCATTGGTGATTGGTACCTACACCGATCTGGATGCGCTGGCACATCAACCTTACGCACCAACGTCAGGCAAGGGAATCTATGGTCTGACGCTCACTCAGGACGGCAACCTGGTTGAGCGTGAGGTGGTAGATGCATTGAATCCTGCTGTGCTTATTCCGCACAGCAACAACAGCATGATGTATGCGATCGTGGAAACCATTCAAAACAACGGGGAAGTATTGCAGTACAGCATAGATGATACGTCTGCACTGACACTGGTTGGCTCTTTCGTCGCATCGGGCAAGTCCACCTGCTATCTGGCGCTGTCACCGGCAAAAGATATTGCCATTGTGATCAACTATTGGGATGCCATCATTGACGTGGTTAACGTTGATGAAAGTGGCAAGCTTGGAGACGTCGTTCAAAGCTTCAAGCAACACTACCGCAAGGAGGGCCAATGGCGACAGGTCACTCATCGTGAGGACCATTGGACCAACAGGCAAGTCGGACCACACGCTCACTGCGCGCATTTCTGGAAGGACTGGGTGTTCATTCCAGATCTTGGAGAAAATGCCATTTTTCAATACCGCTATGATCCACTCAGCAAACGGCTGGAACCGGATACCCATATTGAGTTTGAGGCAGGTTCCGGTCCAAGGCATATGGTGATGCACCCATCGCTTGACATCTGTTACGTATCTAATGAACTGTTCAATACGGTCTGTGTGGCTCAGCTTGATGCATCAGAGCCTGATCAGAAAAAGCCCCGTCTGCATCCTGTTCAGTACGAGTCGACGCTGGACAATCGTGAACAAACATCGTATGTGTCAGAGATTAAACTGTCGCCTGACGCCAGATTTCTGTACGTGTCCAATCGAGGAGATAACTCACTTGCCATATTCAAGGTATTGAGCGATGGCCAACTGGCGCGAATTGATATTGTGCCAACCGGTGGGAAGTTTCCAAGGCATTTCTCCATTACGCCCTGTGGCAAGGCAGTAATCATTGCCAATCAGGATTCATCAACGGTCAATTTGTTTCATCGTGACGTGGAAACCGGTCTTGTTGTTGCCACCGGGGACACTTACGAGATACCCGCACCGAACTACGTCCGATTTTTCCAATGAGTGACAAGCGCGATGACCGGGTAACTTGTCATGGGGCTTAAGTATTCAGCCAATATCGGATTCCTGTGGGAGTCTCTGCCACTGCCTGCGCGGATTGAGGCAGCAGCAAACGCGGGGTTCGACGCGGTAGAGTGTCACTTTCCCTATGAGTATGCAAGTAACGAAATAGCCTCTGTGCTTGCAGCGAACAAGCTACCGATGATCGGTCTCAACACGTTACTGGGGCCACCCGGCGAGGGCTTGTTCGGAGTCGCGGCCGTTGCAGGGAAAGAGGATCTGGCACGCAGCTATATTGATCAGGCCATTGACTATGCTGCGGTTGTTGGTGCTGGTAACGTCAATGTCGTTGCCGGGGCCAGCGCCGATGTCAAAACCTCGGAAACGGTGTTTCAGGAAAATCTCACCTATGCCTGCAAACAGGCTGCGGTATTGGGCATAACCATACTTGTCGAGCCACTAAACCCGCGCTCTGTTCCCGACTATCATTTGAGCCGGATCGAGCAGGCCGTCTCCACCATTGATTCGGTAGCAGAAGACAACCTGAAGATCATGTTTGATTTTTTTCATACACAGATCGTGCAGGGTGATCTGGGCGCGCTGTTGCAGAGCTATTTATCTTATATCGGTCATATACAACTATCAGCGGTGCACGACCGTGGTGAACCTGATGTTGGCGAAATTAACTATCCCTACCTGCTGCAGCTATTGGATAAGCACAACTATTCAGGTTATATCGGAGCGGAGTACAAGCCGCGTGGTCAATCGGTAGAATCAGGTCTGGGCTGGCTTGATCAGTTTCGCCAGCTCTGAGCATATACTGTATGCCCGGCTCAAGACAATCATCCTCTGGAGCTGACATGTTCTTCAGCAGGAGGCGTGATCTTCATGGCACTTCGCGGTAAATCCAATCCTGTCACGATGGAGGATGTTGCGCAGGCCGCAGGTGTGTCGCGCATGACCGTGTCGCGTGCCATGCGAGCAGATGGCACGGTATCGGAAAGCACTCGCGAGCGCATACTTAAAATTGTCAACAAGATGAACTACGTGCCAGATCAGATGGCAGGTAGTTTGTCTACCAAACGCTCTGGCTTCGTTGCAACATTGGTTCCCTCTCTCAACAATGTGCACTATGCCAAGATGGTTCAGGCGTTGACAGAAACCATAGAAACCACAGGGATGCAGATTCTTCTCGGCCACACTGATTATTCCATGGTGCGAGAAGAGCAACTGGTGGAAAGTATGCTCAAGCGTCGACCAGAAGCCATTGCCTTGCCATTTGACGGGCATACCAGACGCACGGTCAAGTTGTTGAAGCAGGCACAAATACCCGTTGTGGAGCTTTGGGAAACACCGGTGAAGCCTATCGGCTACACGGTAGGTTTCTCTAACGAAAAAGCGTCTTATCAAATGACTGAAAAGCTGATTGAACTCGGTTATCGGAACATCGCATTTGTCTGCGAAACTAACGATGATTGGACCCGAGGAGCGGCAAGGCGTGCCGGTTTCGCCAACGCCATGAAGGCTGCCGGTTTGTCATCACACAGAATGATTCGCTTTGGCACGCCACCCATGTCGATCAAGGATGGTTATCTTATTGGCAAGAACCTGAAACAATACTATGCAGATATCGATTGTGTATTCTGCGTATCGGACTCACCGGCGTTCGGTGTTCAAAGAGCGCTTCAGGAACAAGGCATTCAAGTGCCCAATGATGTGGGTGTTGCTGGCTTTGGCAACTTCGAAGTATCGCGTTATGCCACGCCGTCCATTACCACAGTACAGGTCGATCCAGCTGAGGTGGGTCGTGTCAGTGCAGAACTTGTATTACGGTTGCTTGCCAATCCAAAAGATTCACGCAAGGAGCCAAAAAAATTCCAGATTAATGTATCGCTCAGCTTGCGTGACAGCACTCGACTACTTAGATAGGCTTCGCACCGAATCTGGCTGCGGCCTTGCATCTCTGGAAAACGCATAGAGCAGTAATGCCAGAGACAGAATCAGTGCGTAGAATCCAAACAGCAATTGGTAACTTTCGGGCGAATCCGGCTGGGTTTGCGCATTGATGAGTCGCCCGCTCGCCAGCTGCATGACACCGGCACCGAATATGGAACAGAAATTAAGTAGCGTTACACCTCGCCCGATCAGATGGGTCGGTAAAAAACTGCGTCCATGTGCCATGATGACGCCGTAACTGGTGCCGCACAAACCGATCGTAACAAACACAAGTGTGGCGTCTTGCCTATCGATGGACGGCACAAAAACCAGTACCATCAGTGCGCCGAGCACGATCAGGTTGCCCGTGAACACCACCCATTTGCGCGTATTGAACACCCTGTCCAGTGGTCCGTAGACCAGACTACCAACGATCATGGCAATCGCCATGTAAAACGTCGTCTGACCAATCTGCAGGCTATCAGCCTGATAGAGATCATGAAGGTAGGGACCCGCCCACAGACCGCGAATACTGACAACAGGGGCATAGCAAAGTAGTGTCATTATCATGATTGCCCAAAGGACTCTGGACTTTAATAATACGAGGTAGCCTTTGAAACCTGCCTGTGTCGTGCTGTCAACGTCGGGATCACGAACGAGTGCGAATATCGCAAGCGAGATGATGAAGGAGATGGCTCCCAAACCGAGCATGGTCTCTCGCCATCCGAATACGTCGACGGCGGCAGCTAACGGTGTGGCGCCAATGACGTTTCCAGTATTGCCAAATGCCACCAGTGAGGAGGTCATCACGGCAAAGCTGCTGGCATTGAATCGCTGGGCAATGATGAACAACGAGGCCATCAAAACCGGCGAACAACCGATGCCAAAAAGAAACATGGCAATGACGATAGCCACCGGAGACTGGGCGGTCGCAAACAACAAGGCACCACTGGTAGCGCCAGCGCCAAAAATAAACGCAGCGGTTCGCCGTGGACCATAGCGATCAAGGCCAATACCGACGACAAACTGCATAAGTGCGAAGCTGATGAACCACACGCCAGAGGCAAGCGACAGGTCACCCTTGTCAGCCGCAAGCTCCTGGGTCAGCTGTGGCGTCAGAACTGCCAGGAAGGAGCGATAGAATTGAGATAGCACGTAGGCAAGCGCAAGTGCGACCAACCCCTTCATCGTTGATGTTTCAACAGTCGAAGGATAGCGCAAACGTATGCATAAAGTAGCATATAGTGTCTTTTTATTCTAATGTGGGTGAATTATGCAACGTTTACCTTGGGCCTCATAGGCCATAGTTGCTAATAATGACTTGGGTCATTATCCTTAGTCTGGGAAGGGTTTTACCCCTGTCTCAAAAAAAACACCACACGGAGAGAAACAAAATGCAGAAATCCCTGCACATAGATCCGGGCAAGTGCACCGGATGTCTGCAGTGCGAGGCGGCTTGCTCGTTGGTCAACGAAGGGATAGTCAATCCCGCCAAGTCTCGTATCAAGGTATTCAATTTCCACGACGAAGGGCGCTTCGTCCCCTACACCTGCACTCAGTGTGATGAGGCGTGGTGCATGCAGGCCTGTCCTGTCGATGCCATTGTGCTTAACCCTGCCAACGGTTCCAAAGACGTCCTTGCAGACGTCTGTGTTGGATGCAAGGTCTGCACAATTGCCTGCCCGTTCGGCACAATCAACTACAACACGTCTACCGGTAAGGTCGTAAAGTGCGATCTGTGCGGAGGCGATCCGGAGTGCGTGACTGCCTGCCCGACACAGGCCATTACCTACGTTGATGCTAACGCCACAGGTTTCGACAAGATGCGTGCCTGGGCATCCAAGACTGACAACGCGGGCGCTTGAGGAGATAACCGACTATGAGCTGGACTAGAAAAGTACTGCGTGTGAACCTGACCAGTGGGTCAGTGTCTGAAGAACCACTGAACATGGAGTGGGCACATGACTATCTTGGACAACGTGGCCTTGCCACGCGCTATCTGGTAGACGAGATCGATCCAGCCTGTGATGCGCTGGGGCCTGAAAACAAGATGATCATGACCACAGGGCCTCTGACAGGCTCTATAGCGTCCACCGGTGGGCGCTACTCTGTTGTGTGCAAGAGCCCGCTGACCGGCACGGTTGCGTGCTCAAACTCAGGCGGCTTTTTCGGTGCAGAGCTGAAGTTTGCCGGTTGGGATATGATTATTTTTGAAGGCAAGGCCGCAACACCGGTCTATTTAAATATCGAGGATGATGTCGCCAAGCTGATGCCCGCCGATGATTTGTGGGGAAAATCAGTCTGGGAAGCTGACAAGATGCTTCGGCAGAAGCATCAGGATCCACAGGTGAAAATTGCCTGTGTTGGTCGTTCTGCTGAAGAGGGTTGCTTGTACTCTGCGATCGTTAATGATCTGCATCGTGCTGCGGGCCGATCAGGTGTTGGTACTGTCATGGCATCGAAAAACCTCAAGGCGGTTATCGTGCGTGGGTCGAAGGGCCTTGGAGGTATCAAGGATCCCAAGCGCTTTCTGCAGGTTACCCGCGATGCCAAGAAAGTACTGGCCGACAACGCAGTTACCGGGCAGGGCTTGCCAGCCTATGGCACGCAGGTTCTTATGAACGTCATCAATGAGGTTGGTGCGCTGCCGACACGCAACATGCGTGAAACGCAATTTGAAGGTGCTTCCAATGTTAGCGGCGAGGCCATGCACGAGCCACGCAAGTCCGATGGCAAACCCAATCTGACGACCAATGGTGCCTGCTACGCCTGCACCATCGCTTGTGGTCGCATTTCAACAATCGACCGTACACATTTCTCGGTCAAGGACAAGCCGGAGTACTGGATCAATTCAGGAGGTCTTGAATATGAGGCGGCCTGGGCATTGGGTCCGGATACCGGCGTCGATGATATCGATGCCCTGACGTATGTGAATTTTCTGTGTAACGAAGATGGTATGGACCCGATTTCTTTCGGTTCAACCGTGGCCGCAGCCATGGAATTATTTGAAACCGGCGCTATCACCACAGAGCAAACCGGTGGTGTCGAGCTGAAGTTCGGCTCTGCAGAAGCATTGTGCTGGGCGGCAGAAGTGACTGCCAAGGGCGAAGGCTTCGGTGTTGATCTGGGGCTGGGTTCCAAGCGATTGTGTGAGAAATACGGAAAGCCTGAGTTATCTATGACGGTTAAGGGGCAGGAATTTCCGGCTTACGATCCACGTGGTATTCAGGGAATGGGGCTGGCTTATGCGACGGCCAATCGAGGAGCCTGTCATTTGCGTGGCTATACCGTTGCCTCTGAAATACTGGGTATTCCAGAGAAAACCGACCCACTGGAATCAAGTGGTAAGGCAGGTCTTGTAAAGGCGTTTCAGGATGCGACTGCAGCCGTTGATTCTGCTGGTTTGTGCGTCTTTACGACATTCGCGTGGACCATGGAAGATATCGCTCCACAGGTTGACGCCGCTTGTGAAGGCGACTGGTCAACTGAGCGCATGATGGAAGTGGGTGAGCGTATCTGGAACCTGGAAAAAGACTTTAACCAGAAAGCCGGAATCACCGGCGCAGATGACACCCTGCCAGAACGACTGCTGAAAGAGTCAGCGGCTTCAGGCCCTGCCAAAGGCAAGGTCACTGAGCTGGATCAGATGCTGCCTGAGTACTATCAGCTGCGTGGTTATTCGGCCGATGGTTCCATGACCGACGAAACTCGTCAGAAGTGGGCACTGCCAAGCTAGCGGCCTGACACGGCGCTTTTCTACCGCGCCGTGTCAAGAATTTGCCAACCACGGTTGGCATCAGCGTTACAGGTAAAGTACGATGTGTCAGGCGCAGTCAATCTGCGCCTGATTTGTCTGCGGGTCAGTAACGTTATAATCACCATGACCGGCGTTGGTCAGCACAGCAGTTCCATTTGCCGTGCGGCAGTGACGAGCTTCAGGTGACGCCAACAAAGACTAGGAAACAAACATGCATTACGTGATCATTGGTGCAGGGCCTGCCGGAGTCAACGCGGCGGAGCATTTACGTAAATTCGACCCCAGCGGTCAGATCACGATGCTGGTTGCCGAGGACGTACCTCCCTATTCGCGTATGGCTTTGCCCTACTATTTGGTCGGCAACATTGAGTCCGAAGGCACTTATCTGCGCAAGAACGACAATCACTTCGATAGCCTGAACATCAACTTGAAGCAAGGCCGCGCCAGTTCGGTTGACCCAGCCACCAAAACTGTCACATTGCTCGGTGGTGAAACAGTGAGCTACGACAAGCTACTGGTTGCTACGGGTGCGACAGCTACCCGACCACCCATACCCGGTATCGATCTGGACAACGTGTTCAATTGCTGGTCACTGGCTGACTCGCACAAGATTGTCCAGACCACCCAACCCGGATCCAAAGTTATCCTCATGGGAGCTGGTTTCATTGGCTGCATCATTCTGGAAGCATTGGCAGCACGGGGTGTAGACCTGACTGTCATCGAAATGGAAAACCGGATGGTGTCGCGTATGACCAATGAGGTCATGGGTACGATGATCAAGGATTGGTGTGTTGCCAAGGGCATCAAGGTGCTCACATCAACCAAGGTGTCCAGAATCGATGCACAGAAAGGTGATGACCCGTTGAGTGTCAGTACTGAAGACGGTCAGACCTTGCCCGCTGATGTTGTTATCTGCGCAACCGGAGTTCGTTCCAACACTGCTTTTCTTGAGGGTAGTGGCATCAATGTGGATATGGGCATCATCGTCGACGATTTTCTGCAAACCAGCGTACCTGATGTATTTGCTGCGGGCGATGTCGCTCAGGGTCGTGATTTATCCACCGGTGATTACTACGTTCAGGCAATACAGCCAACAGCAGTCGAGCATGGAAAACTGGCTGCCAGTAACATGGTTTTTGGTACGCAGACCCCGCATCCGGGCAATCTGAACATGAACGTTCTGGATACAGTAGGCCTTATATCCACCTCCTTCGGTATGTGGATGGGTGTTGATGGAGGCGAAGAAGCCGAGATGTCTGATATCGACAATTTCAAGTACCTGAATCTGCAATTCAAGGACGATGTGCTGGTAGGCGCCAGCAGTCTGGGAATGACCCAGCATGTGGGCGTCATGCGTGGCCTGATACAGACTGGCGCGCATCTGGGTGAGTGGAAAGACAAGCTGATGGAGGAGCCCAACCGC
This sequence comes from Granulosicoccus sp., assembly GCA_045110475.1. GTDB lineage: Bacteria > Pseudomonadota > Gammaproteobacteria > Granulosicoccales > Granulosicoccaceae > Granulosicoccus. The sequence goes on along the minus strand of JBGCGC010000073.1, from coordinate 18,840 downwards.
ATTTCAGAGGCTTATCTGGCTAGTGCTCAGGCGCAGGATGTCACGATGGTACCTGCGTAATCGCTTTTTATGTCATGAAAATCACGTTCAAGCTTTACGCAACACTGCAACATTTGCTACCGGCGGGTGCTGTGAAAAACGCCGTTGAAATAGAGGTAGCCGACGACGTCACGCTTAACGACGTCATCGACATGTACAAGGTCCCTAGAGAGCTTGCGCATCTGGTGTTGATCAACGGTGTTTTTCAGTGCGAGGCGGATCGTGACAAGCCCCAGGTTCTGAAGAATGACGACGTGCTGGCAATCTGGCCGCCTGTTGCTGGCGGATGATGTACGCACTTCATGCGCGTGGCACAGACAGTAGCTTGACCACGCGTGCTTTAGTCAGCCTGATCCAGAAATACTCATGAGTGATTCAATTATTGAGTACAGTCGTGAGATGGGTCTGACACACGACGACTTCTGGCGATTGCTTCCCCGTGCCATGGGTCGTCATCCTTTCGAGCGAGACGGCGATCATGTTCATGCGGTTGTTGAAAAAGGCACCTTGAAAATACATCTTGGCCCTACGCAGATTCGCAAGATAGCTTTGTTGCGGCTTCCGTATTCGGTGGTGTCCTTTCGTTTCTCGGGAGTCGAGCAGGAACAGCAGATGGCGTTCAAGGCGCATTTCGATCTTCATTTTCAGAGAGGTGGGGGCTAATGGCTTCGTCTGCGGTGGTAACTGATCGCCTTAACCGACCGTTGAGAGATCTCAGAATATCGGTAACGGATCGTTGTAACTTTCGTTGCGTGTATTGCATGCCGAAGGAAATTTTTGACAAGGACTACAAATTTCTGCCGCGTGCGCAATTGCTGACCTTCGAGGAAATAGAGCGTGTGGTTCGAGCCGCCGCTCATCTGGGTGTAACCAAGATTCGATTGACTGGCGGGGAGCCTCTGGTCAGGCGCGATCTTGAAGTGCTGATCAGTCAGATAAAACAGGTGCCGGGCATTACCGACATCAGCATGACAACCAATGCCTCGCTGTTGACGCTGGAACGGGCCAAAGCGCTGCGCAGCGCTGGGCTTCAGCGTATCACCGTCAGCCTTGATGCTATGGACGACGACACATTCAAGCGAGTCAATGATGTTGATGTGGGCGTACAGGCGGTACTTGACGGTATCGATAACGCTACAGCCGCAGGTTTTACCGGTACCAAAGTCAACATGGTGGTCAAAAAAGGGCTGAACGATCAGTGCATTCTACCCATGGCCGAGTACTTTCATGGCAGTGGCAATATTTTGCGGTTTATCGAATTCATGGATGTGGGTAATAGCAACGCATGGGACCTGTCGCACGTGATAACCAGTGCACAGATAGCACAAATGATCAGTGCACGCTTGCCCATAAGTCCGGCAAGTGCCAATTATCGAGGTGAGGTAGCCAAGCGTTGGGAATATCTGGACGGTGGCGGTGAAATTGGCATTATTTCATCAGTCTCCGAGCCCTTTTGTGGGGATTGCTCACGTGCGCGGCTGAGCGCCACCGGTAGCATCTATACCTGTTTGTTTGCCAGTAGTGGCCATGACCTAAGGCCAACGCTGCGTGAAACGGACAATGACGGCGTTTTGCAAGCTCTGCGCACGCTGTGGTCATTGCGTACTGACCGCTATTCCGAAACCCGCACACAGGTTGCGGTGCTTAGACCAAAGGTTGAAATGTCGTTTATTGGTGGCTGAGCAAGGTTGTTGAGGTCAGGTAGACAAGAGTCAGTAGCTCAGAGTAGTCCAAAGTGCTATTTTCCATCAAAGGCTTACGCGCTAGGTTATATCGTTGAAAATCTGATGGAAACAGAGAAATTGCTGGCAGCATGTTTTATCAAGGCGGTAAATGCGGTTGCACGCCAGGTGCGATTACAAGGTCTGTTCAGCGGTCGTTCTCAGTACGACAGGATGCACGGTTTGGTAATCTGCGGGCTGATAGCCTTGGCAGGGCTGAACCCTGTAATCGGCTTCGCTCAGGATCCGATGGATGTAGATGTCCTGTACATCGAACAACGTATCGAGCGCCCACCCGTGTTGTCCAATCTGGTTAGCTGGCCTGACGACGAGGGGTTTCAAGGTGCCAGCCTCGGCATTGAGGACAACAACACAACAGGTAAATTTCTAGGCCAGAACTATCGCCTTGAGACATTGATATTCGAGGCAGATCAGAATCCTCAAGAGGCACTTGAGAAGATCAGGCAGTTACTTGCAGGCTATGCTCGGCTGGTTGTTTTGAATCTGCCAGCCAGTCTGTTGATTGATGTGGCGGATCTTGATGATGCTAAGGATGACTTGTTATTTAATGTGCAGGCAACGGACAACGTTCTAAGGCAAACCGACTGTCGGTCTAATGTGCTGCACACTATCCCGTCACGCGCCATGTTGACGGATGCGCTGGGACAGTTTTTTACTTTCCGTAAATGGCGACAGGTATTTCTTGTCGAAGGTAACCGTCAAGGTGACAAGGCGTTGGCTGAATCCATGCGTGAGTCCTTCAGAAAATTCGGTCTGGAGGTTGTGGAGGACAAGACCTGGGTTGAAGATGCAGACATGCGACGTACAGCATCTACCGAGGTGCCAGTATTTACCCAGGCACGAAGCTACGATGTGGTGGCTGTTGCCGATGAAGACAGGGATTTTTCACAATACATTCTATACAACACCTGGCTACCGCGCCCAGTAGCAGGAAGTGCAGGCTTGACCCCAATTGCCTGGTCTGCGGTTATCGAGCAATGGGGAGCGGCGCAACTGCAATCGCGTTTTCGCAAACTGGCCGAGCGCGACATGACATCGCGTGACTACGCCAACTGGGCGGCAATACGTTCAATTGGTGAAGCAGTAACCCGAACCAAAGCGGTGGATGCCGTGACTGTCAGAAGCTATATTCTGTCGGAAGAATTTGAATTGGCCGGGTTCAAGGGAGCCTCACTAAGTTATCGTCGCTGGAACGGGCAACTGCGACAACCCGTGCAACTGGTTCATGCCAATGCGGTTGTCGCTTCTGCGCCTATTGAGGGTTACCTTCATCCGATAACTGAGCTTGACACGCTTGGTGTAGACCAGCCGGAAACACAATGTGATCTATTCCGGCTGTGATATTCACCCTGAGTATGCTCGCTGCGCACTCTGCCGGTTAACCGCTAACCCTGTTGACCTTACCTATCTCTGATATAACGTTATGAAATCAAAAATCGTTCAACGTGCTGTTGCGGTCTTTTCCACGGCATTTACCTTGGCCACTTTGCCTTCAGGAGTTCTCTGGGCTCATTGGCTTTATGTGAGCAACGAGAAGGATGACACGATTTCGATTATCGATTCCAGCACCAATGAAGTGATCAACACAATCGACGTTGGTGAACGACCGCGCGGCGTGACGATTAGTCATGACTACACCCGCTTGTTTATCTGTGCATCGGATTCAGACACGGTGCAAGTTATGAATATAGCGGACAACAAGATGCTGTTTGAACTGCCCAGTGGTGAAGATCCTGAGCAATTCGCACTGCATCCGGACAACCGGCACTTGTATATCGCCAACGAAGATGATGCGATTGCAACCGTTGTAGACATTGAAAGCCGGCAGGTTGTGGCCCAGATTGATGTGGGTGTAGAGCCTGAAGGCATGGCGGTCAGTCATGATGGCAAGTATGCGATCGTGACATCGGAGACGTCCAACATGGCACATTGGATTGACACCGAACAGCAACAGATCGTGGACAACACGCTGGTTGATCAACGCCCCCGTGATGCTGAGTTCACGCTGGACGACTCTGAGCTGTGGGTGTCATCAGAAATCGGTGGCACTGTGTCTGTTATTGATACCCAGACCAAACAGATCAAGCACATTATCAACTTTGAGATTCCGGGAATTTCCTCTGACAGAATTCAACCGGTGGGCATGGAGCTGACCCGCGACGGGGAACTTGCATTCATCGCTTTGGGGCCTTCCAATCATGTTGCTGTAGTGGATCGATCAGATCTAAGCGTTAAGGAGTATATCCTGGTTGGCCGTCGGGTCTGGCACATGGCACTGACACCAGAAGAGGACAAGCTGTATACCACCAATGGTGTTTCGGGCGATGTCACGGTTGTGGACGTAGCCAGTCTCAGAGCAGAAAAAACCATCAAGGTTGGCCGTTATCCGTGGGGGGTAGCCGTGTTACCTGAACAGCATATTCCACAACAGTAGGTAGAAAAACGACGATACTGGCGCAAATTCAAACGCTAGGAGCCTCCGGCCGCGCAGGCTCCTGACAGCGAGTTTGCAATTTGTAGCTGCATACAGAGCTGTTACTGTGTCGCATCAGTATCAATTTTGAAGCTTTCCTTTGAATGACTATTCTTGTTTTCGATTCTGGTATCGGTGGCTTGTCTGTGTTGCGTGAGGCAAGGCTACTCATGCACGAAGAACAGTTTGTGTATGTCGGTGACGATGCCGGTTTTCCCTATGGTGACTGGCAAGAGAAAGCGCTGACAGACCGGATGGTTGGTCTGTTTAACACCCTGATGGACAGGTTTCGTCCGCGTCTTGCCATTGTTGCCTGTAATACGGCATCGACGCTGATCATGCCAGCACTTCGTGAACGTTTCAGTATCCCGTTTGTGGGAATTGTGCCGGCGATAAAGCCTGCCGCTGAACGTACGGCATCGGGTCTGATTACGGTTCTGGCAACCCCGGGTACCGTTAGTCGCCCGTACACAAAAAATCTTATCCGGCAGTTTGGTAGTCAATGTGAGGTAAAGCTTGTCGGTGCCACGCAGCTTGCTCGTATGGCAGAGGAACACATGCAGTTAAGAGAGATTGACTCTCAGTTGCTCAGGGAAGAGATACGGCCCTGCTTTGTTCAGCGCGGACAGCGTAAAACCGATATCGTCACATTGGGTTGCACGCATTATCCGTTTCTTGTCAACGAGATGCGCAAGCTGGCCCCGTGGCCTGTCGACTGGCTGGACCCTGCACACGCCGTTGCCCGGCAGGCGCGGCGCTTGCTCGAACAATCCGCTGATGAGATTAGCAAAGCTGATGCTCCGGTACCGGGAGATCTGGCTGTCATGACGTCCGGTGAGCCATCGCAGGCAATCACGCGCTTGCTGGGCAGCATGGGAATGCAGCTTGAACCTGTGCGTTTTCCTAGTCTGGAGCTTTGATTGACTGTGGGTGGCACCACAGCGTGCTACTGTTTTCGTCCAGATTATACGGCGGTGAGTCTGCCTGCGATAAAACACTTTTGTTCATTAACGATTCGCCAAAGCTTGTGGCTTTCGACAACCCACACTAACCGTGTTTCAGCGGTAGCTTCCTGACGCAGTAGGCAGGTTAAGTGCTAGGTATCTGTATGAGCGTGATTACAGTAATGACGCAAATTTCACGGGTGCACAATGAAACAGGTAGTTATCGCTTTAGCAGCTTTGGTCGTGGCTTGTGACAGTAGTACAGAAAGTGGTGATAACGCAACGGGTCTGCTGGACGATATGTCAGGTCAGGAAGGTCTGTGTGGCAACGTCTACTATAGCGAATTGCGCGGTAACTACGATGGTCAGATCAGGTACTTCAGACCCGATGCAACCTGCCTGTGGGACGTTGACATGCAACTGACGACAACGGCCGTATTTGAGCCGCAACAGTGCAGGACAGCTATCAGCATGACCAGTGAAATCCTCAGCGGTGATTCGATATGCGCTGACATCGGGATTGGTGCACCTCTTGTTGAACCCTTCAACGAAAACCAGCTAAACGGTGAACGCAACAATGTGACGTGGCCAATCGATGCTTTGATAGATGTCAATGCACAGCTGGATACAGGCAAGGTGTATCCAGTGGGTCAGAGCGGTCAGGTGACGGTGTTTACTGTGCAGTTTGATGGGATGGGTAACGTGACTTTTCCCGTCAGTACCAGTACCGATGAGAGCTTTACCGGTGTACTGGTAAAGCAATAGTACAGGTTGGAGCTGACGCTGCTGTCTGTCAAACCGGGATCTGTATTTTCCCGTATTACTGTAAGTTATGTTCGTTTCATCTGTTGCGAGAATGCATGAGTAAGCGTCTACCCAAATTCAACGAAAGCGATCTATCCAGAATCATTGAAATGGCGTGGGAAGATCGCACGCCATTTGATGCCATTAGCGCAAGCTTTGGGGTTAGTGAGCAGCAGGTGATAACCCTCATGCGCACGCACATGAAACCCGGCTCTTTTCGCCTGTGGCGAAAGCGTGTCAGTAACCGTGCGACCAAACATGTTGCCAAGCGCCCGGCCGGGGTGGGTCGTGCGTATTGCCCCACACAGTACAAGCAACGATAGCAGTCTGCTATAACTAAGGTTTTACACGGGGAGTGTATTGTGCTTGAAGCATCAGCCATTCGGCATCTTGTGGTGCATTGTTCGGATACCCCGGATAACGAGGCAATCGGCGCGCGGGAAATTCATCAGATGCATCTGGGCTTTGGCTGGCATGGGATAGGCTATCACCGGGTGATCAATCGCGGCGGTGTAATAGAGGCCGCCCGGCCAGATTACTGGCAAGGTGCGCATGTGTATGGACACAACGAAATCAGCCTGGGCGTCTGCCTTATTGGACGCAAGGCGTTCACTGCACAGCAGTTTGATTCTCTGGAGGCACAGCTGAGGCTGTGGCAGTCAGAATATCCCCAAGCGACTATTTGTGGTCATCGGGATTTTAGCTACACAGATAAGACGTGCCCGAACTTCGATGTTGCTGTCTGGTGTGCGTCGAGAGGGATTGCCATGGGGCCGATAAGGATTGCGTGAGCGTTGAGTGAGCGTTGCATTCCAATGTCATCCTGGTGTCATTAACGCGCCTTTATCCGTTGCCTCCAGCGTGTTGAAACGCTTGCGCACCAACAGCAGTAGTACCAGAGACGGTATGACCATCAAGGCTGTAATGATAAAAAACAATCCCCAGTCGCCGTCCAGAAAATCAACCATGGCGCCGGAAGAGGCGGCGAGTAGCGTTCTTCCTGCTGTACCCAGTGAGGCCAGCAGGGCATATTGTGTTGCCGTGTAGGTTCTGTCCACCAACAGTGAGATAAAGGTGACAAAGATCACTGTGGCGATAGAGGCAGTAACATCATCAATCAGAACTGCTGCAGCAAATAGCAGTACCGACGGCTCGCTGCTCCAGGCCATGAACGAGAACATCAGGTTGGTGGCTGCCATGGCAATGCCTGCCAGAAACAGGGCTTTGACGATACCCTGTTTTACGGCAAACCAGCCTCCAATCAGAGTAAAGATGACGGTCACTACCCATCCCAGTCCCTTGGAGTAGATAGCAATGTCAGATTTGGAAAACCCTACCTCCTTGTAGAATACGATAGACATCTTTCCCACGAAAGCCTCACCAAGCTTGAATAGAAAGATAAAGCCCAGAATAGACAACGCTACATACACGCCGTTCTGACGGAAGAAGCTAAGAAACGGCGCAATGATGGTGCTGCCCAGCCAGGCGATGAATCCACCCTCACTGCTGCCGATGGTTGCGCCGAAGGCTGCCTGATCTTTCGCCTGTGCAGCTTGTCGCTCTCGCCAGGAAGCCTCAGGTATCAACAACAGCAAGGCGTTCATCAGAACGATAAGACCTGCCAGAATCTGGAAGGTGACTTGCCAGTAGTTATCTACGCCATTGTTTTGCAGTGCGTCGCTGATCATGAGGGCGATAAATCCACCCAGCTTGTAGCCTGTCCACCAGCCAACCACTGCCACCGCCGCGCCTGCGGCCATAGCAGCTGATTCGTTACGATCAACTTGCTCTATGCGTAATGCATCGATAGTGATGTCCTGCGAGGCCGAGCTGATGGCAATCGCCAGCCCCACAGCGATAACAAGCGCCAGATTCTCGGTCGGTGACAGATTGCTCCATACCAGTAGTGATATAAGCATGATCAATTGAAGACAAAGTATCCACGCCTTGCGATGCCCCACGCGTTCAGTCAGCCACGGTATGCGGATACGGTCAATCAATGGTGCCCATAGGAAATTTATGGTGTACACACCGAATATCAGCGACGCCCAGCCGATGGTACTCCGGCTCATGCCATCTTCTTTCAGCCATAGCGATAAGGCACTGCCGATCAACACCCATGGAAATCCGCTCATGGCGCCCAGCAGCAGGATTCTGAGCATGCGTTTATCAGCGTATACGCTGAGCGATGGTCTTGAATTGGCAGCCGCGTCAATCATGATTTATTTACATGCCGTGGGGGTCAAACGACACTATAGCGGTAGTTCAATCAGGCCGCCACTGCGCAGGTCGTCTGAGGCTTGCCACACATGCTAGTCTGGTGTCTGACAAGCTACTGTGAGCTGCCGCGAATCGATGACCTCACCCATAACAGGCTACGCTGAAGGCTACTACGGGCGCTTGCTTGAATGGCCTGAACGCCGGCAAATCGTAAACACCCTGCAGCGTCTAGAATTAACAACCTATTACTACGCGCCCAAGGAAGATCCTTGCCATCGCTTGCAGTGGCGCATGCCCTATAAGCAACCATGGACTGAAGAATTCAAGCTTTTTTGCACTTATGCCCATCAACGTGATGTTCGCGTGGTTACCGGTGTAGCGCCCGGTCTGGATTTTGACTTCTCCGATTTTCCGAACAGCGCAGATTTTTCATCGCTGGTGACAAAGAGTCAGCTACTGCTCGATGCAGGTGCGGACCTGATTTCACTTCTGATGGATGATATCGATGCAGACTTTGACGAACGCAGCGGCCACTTTGAATCAGAAGGACAAGCGCATGCTGCATTGGCCAACGCACTGGGTGACGCCTTATCGACACCGCAAGGTGTGACTGATGAAAATAACCGGTCTGATACCTGCTTATGGGTAACGCCGCGTATCTATGCCGACGAATTGATTGCAGATGCCGTTGATTACCTGCCAGCATTTGTACAGACGCTGAAAGAGCACCATCATGTACTTTATTGCGGCAGTGATGTGGTTGCCCGGGTGCTGAACACCGAATCAGCTAACGCCTTGCGAGTGGTGGATACAAAAATGGCTGCTCCAGTGGCAAAGCACCGTGTGATCTTCTGGGACAATTTGTACGCCAATGATTATTGTCCTCGCAGGTTGTTCATTGGTCCGTGGCGACACAGAAGCCCACTGCAGGACGTATTACTGAATCCCACCGGCATGGTACACACCGATTGCTTATTGCTTGAACTTATGGCGGAGTGTCTGCGGTATTCATCAGACGGTGCAACTGAACCGGGTAGGACAAATTCAAGCTGGGAGAGCGTGTTGCTACGTCACGATGTCCCTCAGGCGTTTAAACATATTGCCCCGTTTTTTTATCATCCGCATTTTAACAATATAGAAGTTACGGATAATCCCGTGATGAAAAATATAGACAGCCAGGAGGCTTTGTCGGCACTAGAGCATTGTCTCTGGCAATGGAAAACACCCTTGTCGCGGGAATGGTATGGGTACCTATTTGGTCTGAAGCACGATTTACTGACACGGATTGGACGGCATCCGGATCAGCGTATTCTAAAGACGCAGAATCAACCATTGGCTCATTTATTGATTGCTAACCAAAAAAAGGACGAGTAGCGTTTCAGGCAGGGCAGGTGTCGCTCTTGCGGTGTTGATCGATTAAGACGTTGGCTGGTACTGCCGTTTTGTAAATCAAGCGCTGGCAATAATTGGCGTAGTGACACTGAACTTGACTATTTTATGTGTGAGTCCAGTGGGCTATACTTGGTGCCTATAATCGAACCAAAAAGGATTTTCGGACAGGCGTTTATGCAAAACAGACTTCTTGTGGCCGTATTTGCGAGCGCTTGCATCGTGTCCAGCTGCTCTAACGTCGAATCCTCCCCCGATGTTGATCCTCCTAACGATGGATCCAGCCAATCGGAAGCGAGGTATTTTGTGGGAGGAATCATCTGCTCAACCTCTGTAAGTCTTTCTATGGCTCTACCTGAAACGCCTCCTTCGCCTGGGGCGATGGAGCCGATGCAAATCGAGAGTCAGACCAATCCGGAAACATCCGCTGACGTTGATTGCGTTTCAGAGCTTGATAGAAACCTGCCCGGCCCCGGAGTTGGACAGACAGGTGCCGGATCACTGACTTACTCAAACCGCGAAATCATGTTGACTGCGGCAACTGCCGATTATGCACAATCGACAGAATTAGACAGTGGAGTATCTGTCTTGCTTTTACTGCATGATGGTGAAACTCGTTCGTTGACCGTATCGGCTTCTGTCGAAACCGAGAATGAGACTGAATCATCGACCAGAACTGACTGGGGTATCTATAATGCAAGCACGGCATTTTCGGTAAACCTGACTCAAATTAATACTGAGGTGTTTACAGGGGGAACCTTTAATGTCACCCCACTGAGCGATTCATCGTCACCAGAAAACGCGAATACAGCTACCTGGGTCTATCTTTTTCTTGACAGGAATTCAGACCTGACGATTTCGGAAGAAAGTGAGGTCGGAAATATCGTATCCGGTAACATCAATGTCACGGGTGAGTCGCCCAACTGGTCTGTAACGTTTGATGTGACGCTTGAGGATGGGATGAGCTTGACAGGTGCTTACAACGGAGCTTTTCATAACCTACCGATTGACTAGCGTTTTGAATGGCATGCCGGCTGATAAGCGAATCCGTATCAACAAATTTATTTGTGAAAGCGGTTTCTGCTCGCGCAAGGCAGCAGACATGCATGTTGAGCGTGGTGCCGTGTTTGTCAATGGCTCGCAGGCAAGGCTGGGCGATAAAGTCATGCCTGGCGACAAAGTCACTCTGGACGGCTTGCCCATCGAACCATTGCCCGCTGACAAGCTTGCGTTCATTGCGTTAAACAAGCCTGTGGGGGTGGTATGTACAGCTGCGAACGTTAAAAGCCTGAATATTGTAGATTTTGTTGGCTACCACTCCAGAATATTTCCTGTCGGCAGATTAGACAAGAATTCGCAAGGTTTGATTTTTCTAACCAATCGGTGCGATCTGGTCAACAAGATTCTCGGTACGGGTAATCGTCATGAGAAGGAATATGACGTCACAGTGAGCTGGAAAATCACTGAAACATTTTTGGCACATCTACGTTGCGGTGTTCCTATGCTCGGTGTGGTTACCAAAGGGTGTAAAGTGGTAAAGCTGTCGGACTATACATTCAGAATTACACTGGTACAGGGGCTGAACAGACAGATTCGGCGCATGTGCAATTACCATGGTTATTCAGTACAGAAGCTGGAGCGAATCAGAATCATGCATATCACTCTGAGTGGTCTGGAGATCGGTCAGTGGCGTAAGGTGGCCGGAAATGAACTATCAGCGTTGCTTACCACGCTTGGATAAATTGACGAGCTGGTATGCAGGCATGACAATGAATTAAAAAAGTCGCTTGACTGATGAAATCTGACCCGCTCGCTCTATAACGGTGTCGAGTGGTTCTATGACACAACTTAACGAGTGAGCGGTGGCGTGCAGTAGCGTTTCCGGGTCGACAAGAATACCTGTATGGCCTGGCCAGTAGATAATGTCCTGAGTTTTTTTTGAGCCAATGGCAACGCTGTGCTTAAGCTGGTATTCCTGATCTTTACTGTCTCGTGGAATTGACAGGCCCTTTGCCAGCGCAAGCGCCTGTATAAGTCCGGAGCAATCCAGTCCCTCCGGGGTACATCCTCCCCAGAGGTATGGCGCGCCAAGAAAATGTGACAGTGCCAGTTGCAAGGGGGTGACATCAATTGACTGATCGGTTTTCAACAGGTGCTGATCCCAGACATACCCCCCTGTGGTCAGTGCGCGAAATGGCGGTTGCACCTCTGCCTGTGACGTCACTCTGGATAAAAACGGTAGTCGGTTGAGAACCTGGCTCTTGATGGAGGGCTGACTGAAAATCAGGGTACTTCTGGCATGGACCCAATGAGTTGGCAACGTGCCTCGGCTATTCACAGCCTGAAGATGGTTTTTCTCGACATACCCTGTATAACTGTCACGCTGGGCAATGACAAACATCCATTGAGAGCCTTGATTATCGGGTTCGGACAACAGATCACGATGTGCCCACGGGTATTTGGGTGTACTACCCGGGGAGGCTATTACAAATCTTTCTCCGTAAAGGCACTCGTTACTGCATTCTGCAGCGTGATCGGGGGCCACACGCATCGGTGATCTGGGTACGTTTAACTGATAGTGTTTTGCCGATTTTTCTGTCATGGTTTAAAGAGTAGATGGGCTTTTAAACGTTGTAAACAGGCGTCGTCTTATGTTCGGGTTTGAATCAACTAATATGAAGCATCGGTCAGACATCCTGTGCCACTGAATCTGGCAGCTCTGGCATTTTTCGGTGTCTGTTGGGGGGCATCGATACCCTTGTTAAAGTTCGCGGTGGCAGCAGGTTATCACCCTCTGGGCATGATGATCTGGCAATTGGCAATTAGCGTGCTCATCATCGGCGGCTATCTTTTATGGCGCGCTATTCCGCTCAGAATAGGGCGGCAAAACCTTGGTTATCTGCTGCTTATTGCCATGATTGGTACGCTCATTCCCAATACGTTCAGTCTTCTGGCAACCAGATATCTGCCGGGTGGCATCATAGCCATTGTTATTGCCACGGTTCCTATCATGTCTCTTCTCATCGCGTTGTCTGCGCGTATCGAGTCTTTTTCATGGCTGCGATTCTCAGGCATAGTTCTCGGCGTTGTGTCTCTTTTGCTCATCGCCGTACCGGATGCCAGTTTGCCAGATCCGGGTAAAGCACCCTGGATTCTGGTGGCGCTAATCGCCCCGGTTTGCTATGCGATAGAAGGTAATTTTGTTGCCGTGAGAGCGCCAGCAGAGCTCACTGCTGTCACCACACTATTTGGCGCTTCTGCGTGTGGTTTGATTTTGCTTGTGCCTTTCGTCTATGCCAATGGTTGGGAGGTTCCGGTATTGGTGGCATGGGACGCAACCCGATGGGCCATAGTGAGTGCAGCCGTGGGGCATATGATCGCGTACACGGGTTACCTGTGGTTGTTGGGAAGGGCAGGCGCTGTGTTTACCAGTCAGGTCGCATATATCGTAACATTGACGGGTGTGGTGTTATCAGTGATGTTTCTTGGAGAACGATATGGCATTACCTTGTGGATTGCGGTAGCGCTCATGTTCGCAGCACTGGCATTGGTGAAGCCTGTTAAAAGAAAGCACGGTAAGCCGCCAGAACCGCCTGCAGCTTCACGGCGATAACCGGCATTTTTTATCAATGGCCTGTTGCAGTACACTGAACATCTGGATATTTCTAAGCTAATACGGCGGGCATCGGTGACATGGATTCGACAATACCCATCAATACAGAGTTTGCCACATCGCTGCGCACAATCGCTTTCAACCCTGATGACAAGCGGGCTTGGCAAGTTCTTAATAGATGCCCACGTTACCGTCCGACGCCCCTGCTATGCATGAGTGATGATGGTATTGGCGTTTGGGTCAAGGACGAATCACAGAGGCTGGGGCTGGGATCGTTCAAGGCCTTGGGCGGAATCTATGCGGTGGCACAATTGTTGAGCGATGCGCTTGAAAAAACAACAGGTGCACGTCCTCAGACGCATGAACTGCTTGATGACAGCGCCAGAACTGTTGCCGCAAGACTTACCTTTGTTTGTGCCAGCGCTGGCAACCACGGTCTTGCCGTAGCAACAGGTGCACAACTATTCGGTGCTCAGGCACGCATCCATCTATCAGCCACGGTGCCAGAGGATTTTGGTAAACGGCTTGAAGGTGTCGGTGCGGTTGTTTGTCGTTCAGGTGATACGTACGAGCAATCTCTGGAGCTAGCCGAACAGGACGCCAACGAGGTCGGTGGTGTGTTGCTGGCAGACGGATCGTGGCAGGGCTATACCTATCCACCCTCATTGGTGATGGAAGGCTACACGGCCATCGCCAGAGAGTTGCATGATCAGTTTACGGCTAAAAACCGTTGGCCCAGTGACATTTATCTACAGGCAGGCGTTGGTGGTATGGCCGCCGCTGTTACCCTGATGATTCGAAAGTACTGGCCTGCACAGCCTCGTATTGTCATCGTCGAGCCGGTGGCAGCGGATTGTCTGGCCATCAGTGCCAGCGCAGGCAAGATGGTGGAAGCCACTGGGCCTGTGTCCAATATGGGTCGTCTGGATTGCAAGGCTGCATCGTTACTGGCTTTTGATGCGTTATCTGTTTGTGATGTTGAGTATATGACAATTAGTGACAGTGAAGCTGAAGTAGCTGTCAGGTCTCTGGATTATCTGGGTCTGAGCACTTCGCCGTCAGGGGCTGCAGGGTTTGCAGCCTGGCAGCGTGACCGGTCGCTTGACCGATCTGCAGGGCAACACCCGCTGATCATCATGAGTGAGCAGGCCGTGTCCTGAGAAGACTAACGTCATAGAACAAGTCCTCATTGCTGAATTGGCACCAAAAAATAATCACTATTACTTCGGCTGAAGCAAGTCCCATTTATTCCCACAAACGTCTTCAAACACAACGACAGTGCCATAACTTTCGTCACGTGGTTCTTCCAAAAACTTCACACCATTGTCTTTATAGGTATTGTAGTCTCGCCAGAAATCATCCGTATGCAGGAAAAATCCTACACGTCCCCCGGTTTGATTGCCTACCGCCGCGCGTTGCTGATCATTGCTTGCTTCTGCCAGCAGCAGCGCAGAGGCTGCATAGTAGGCGGGTGAGATAACCACCCAGCGCTTATTGTCAGGTTGGAGCAGCGTATCTTCAATCAGATCAAATCCCAATTTGTTAACGAAAAAATCAATGGCTTTGTCGTAGCTGGTTACGACTATCGTTGTCAAGGCTATTCGTTGTGTCATTGTTTTGAATGTTAAATGATCAGTCTTGCAAAATCTATTCAAAGCGCGTTTTTCGAAACAGCTTGCCGAGGGCTTGCCGAGGGTTTGCTAGCTCTTGTGCTCTATAGGCGGCAGGTGGTACAAGCCCAGTCAAGTTGAACATGACAGGATAAAATGACAGATCATTGTCGGGTTTACGCATTTCCCGCTGGCTTTTTTACACCGCATCGTTGGTCGGTTCCAGCAGTTGTTTCAGCATACCTTCCGGGTTACTAATAAAGCTCTTCATAACCGTGTAGTGTTCTGTTTCCTTGTACTCTGTTTTGACTATTCCGTTTTCACCTAATACAAGAATATCGGCGTCAGGGTATGCCATGAGTATTGGTGAGTGTGTTGCGATCAGGAACTGACAATTTAAGCTGGCAAGCTCATGCATTCTGCAGATCATTGACATCTGGCGTGATGGTGACAATGCAGCTTCAGGCTCGTCCAGAATAAAAAGAGATTCTCGGGAAAATCTATTTGTTAGCAGAGCAAAAAAGGATTCTCCATGTGACTGCTCATGCAGTGACTTGCCACCGTAGGATTCGATAATTGGCGGGCCAAAACTGAACTCATTATCAAGCGCCTCTATTTCACTGGCTACATTAAAGAAGCTTTCAGCCCGAAGAAAATACCCATCTTTTGGCTTCTTTATACCTCTGGAGCAACGAATGTACTTTTCCAGAATCGAATGCGATTCCCGGGTGCTGAACCCGAAGTTCTTTGTTCCACCTTCCGGATTAAAACCGTTTGCAATGGCTATGGCTTCAAGGAGGGTTGATTTGCCAGAGCCGTTCTCGCCAACAAAGAACGTGACTTTGGGGTGTAGTTTGAGTCTATCGAGATTGCTAATCGCATCGAGATTGAATGGATACACAGACGAATCGCTGATTTCGTCTTTCTTGAGAATGATCTCTACTAGATATTGTTCAGATAACAAGTAAAGCCCCCGGTGCGCACTAGGGTTAAGAACTGGGTTTCAAAGCCGACTTATGAACCAGGCCGCTCAGGGTGTGCGCTTGCCTTTGTTCTTTTTCGTTCTGTGGCGCTCTTTCTTTTTCTTTTCGCGTTTTTCCAGAGTTGCCACAGTGTCGCCACTGGCAAGGTCATTTGAGCTAGAGGTTGCATTGGGTTTTCTGTTCCTGGCTGATTTCTTATCAGCAGCAGGTGTTCGTGGCTTGCGTTTTTTGGGAGCTTTTTCACCGTCCGTGGGCCGCCTGCCATCGGATTGCATATCGTTACTGCCGGAGCCGATGCGTGTGATGTTTAGCTGATGGTTGCAAACCCAGACGCGCTTGAGATCCTTGAGTAAAAACTTTGGCATGCCCGCAGGTAGTTCCACAAAGGAATGTTTTTCCTCGATCTTGATACGGCCGATGAATTCACTGTCAAGGCCAGCTTCATTGGCAATCGCACCTACCAGATTTTCCGGTTGTACGCCATGTGAGCTTCCGACCTCTACCCGAAAGCGCTCAAGTTCAATGTCAGCAATTTCCGCAGCACGGCGGCGTTCGGCGCGTGAACCAGGTGCAACTGATTTGTCAATGTTGGGAGTAGCTGTCTGACCCTGTTCCGTTTTCGTACTTCTGGCCTTTGAAGCAGGGTCTGGCTCAACAGTTTTTCGGGGCCGGTCCATCTTGTTTTCAGTGGTGCCCTGTCGTGTCAAGGCGGTGGGTTCAAGCGTTGCCTTGGGCTGCCTGTTGTCAGCTTCAAACGCGTGCGGGCCTTCGGTGTTGGTGCGATGCGGCTTTGAAGCTCTGTCGCCACGATCGGTACGCGTCTCATTGCGACGCGTACGCTCTCTGGGCTCGTGTTTGTCCTTACGTGGGCGTTCGGGTTTTGCCGCCAATAGCAAAGGCTGGTCGCCCATGCAGAGTTTGGCCAATGCCGCCCCGACTCTCTCAGGTGGCACGTCCTGTTCTCTGGAAAATTCTTCAACCAATCGTTGCAGATAGGCGAGCTCCCCACCGGCAAGTGTGTCAGCGATGCGTTGCTTGAAATCAGCGATACGCTTGTTATTGACCATCTCGACGGTGGGCAATTGCAGGGTTTCGATTTTCTGGCGTGTTGCCCTTTCTATGGATCCGAGCAAATGTCTTTCGCGTTGAGTGACAAATAGAATGGCCTCTCCACTTCTTCCGGCTCGGCCGGTTCGACCAATGCGATGCACATAGGCTTCGGTGTCATAGGGGATGTCGTAATTGATGACATGGCTGATGCGTTCCACATCCAGGCCACGAGCAACGACATCGGTTGCCACAAGAATATCCAGCTTGCCACGTCTGAGTTTGTCAACCATCTGCTCACGTTGCTTTTGTGGCATATCACCATTCATGGCAGAGGCTGCGAAACCCCGTGCGGTGAGTTTTTCGGCCAATTCTACGGTGGCGTTTCGTGTGCGCACGAACACCAGCATGGCATCGAAGGTTTCTGCCTCGAGAATGCGTGTAAGTGCATCAAGCTTGTGCAGGCCGCTAACCATCCAGAATCGTTGCCGGATAGTGGCCGCCGTGGTGAGTCGCCCTTCGATAGTGATCTCTATCGGTGATTTCAGATGCTTGTTGGCGATGCGTTTGATCACCGCAGGCATCGTTGCAGAGAACAGGGCCATTTGCCGCGTGTCTGGTGTCTGATCCAGAATCCATTCAACATCGTCGATGAACCCCATGCGTAGCATTTCGTCGGCCTCGTCCAGTACCAGCGTTTGCAGGTTGTCCAGTTTGAGTGTTCCACGGCGCATATGGTCCATGATGCGCCCGGGGGTGCCCACCACAATATTGACGCCGCGGTTGAGCTGGCGGATCTGGCCGGTGTATTCCTGGCCACCGTAGATAGGTAGCACACGCAGATTTTTCATCCGGGCGGCGTATTTTGTAAAGGCTTCAGCTACCTGGATGGCCAGCTCACGCGTGGGTGCCAGCACCAGCGCCTGCACACCTTTGGCATTCAAATCGAGTCTTGCGAGAATGGGCAGTGCGAACGCTGCCGTCTTGCCAGTGCCCGTAGGCGCATGGCCAAGAACATCGTGGCCGCTGATCAGCGGAGGTATGGTGCGTTGCTGGATGGGTGTCGGGGTTTCGTAGCCCACCGATTCCACTGCTTGTTGTACCGATTCTGGCAATGCGAGCTCGGAGAATCGGGTAAATGTGTCTGTTTGCGTCATGGCGGGAGCTTACCGTGTTCGTACCTTCCGTGCTTGTACTAGTTGCTGCACAGGACTTGTTAACCTTGTTATCGTGAGGTACTGCCCGTCTGGTGCGTGGCAGGACTGCGGTTTTGGTGCAATTTGACGGGCGATGCAGAGCAATGAACTACTGGTTATTCAAATCTGAACCCGACGCGTTCAGCATCGATGATCTCAAGGCGATGAAGGGTGGGCGCGATCATTGGGATGGGATACGTAATTATCAGGCGCGTAATCTGATGCGAGATCAGATGAAAAAAGGGGATTTGGGATTCTTTTATCACTCCAGTTGCAAGGTGCCGGGAATTGTTGGAGTTGTGGAAATCGTCAAGCAAGCCTATCCGGATCACACTGCGTGGGATCCCGAATCCCGATATCACGATGTCAAAAGTACGCCGGAGAACCCTCGATGGGTGATGGTAGACGTCAAATTTATCAAGAAATATCCAGAGGTCATCAGTTTGCAGCGATTGCGCGCGATGCCCGAGGTGGAGGATATGCCGCTACTTCAAAAAGGCAGTCGGCTGTCCATACAACCGGTCAGTGAAGAACACTGGGTATTTATCGAGTCGCTATAGCGCCAGAACTATCGTTTCAAAAAATCTCGTGGCCCACTAGTGTAGTGTGACCTTCAAACGCTTCAAACAGCGGTTTGTACAGGGGTCAGCCGCTAGGCGCGAGCTGGAAAAGGTATCGGGTATACCTTGAGAGCGAGCAACAACGCGGATGACCCCTGGACGAGCCGCCCTTCGGGAGACCACCAAAACACCCTCCGCCGCGTTGCTGTTCTTGACAAGG
>JBGCGC010000072.1:0-4147 GCA_045110475.1 Granulosicoccus sp. | reverse complement strand
GAAGTTTCCCCGAAGGTAGGCATGTCATTTTTTACCGTATTGGAAAAGACACTATCGAAGTTGTAGGTGTTCCACATCAGCGACAAGAATTAAACCGCCATTTTCTGCCGTAATTCTCTCAGACTTTCAGGGTGATATTTTGCTGGGCTGCCGGAAGCTCACAGCGCTGAACAGTACATGAACAATTCGCCTGGCAAAGTTCACCCTAGTGAGGTAGAGGAGGGTATACAAATCATTTACCATAAAACCTGTGCATGGCGAATTCAAAAATTCAAGCAGCGATCGGAGTTAGATATAAGCCTTTGCAGTGCGATTGCCACGAATAGTTGTCGAGCTTACCGTGCTGGGTTTGGGCGTTATCAATAGCGAGTAGGGGAGTACTACCTTTTAGCGAAAGGTAAGCTCGATGTTCGTTGTAATAGTTCTGGAAAGCGGCCAGTTTTCGCTCCAGGTCTTGAGCGTTCCAGAAAAACAGACGATCAAGATATTCTCTTCGAATGGTTCCTATTAGTCGTTCAATGAAAGGGTGACTGGTTGGAGAGTAGGGTACGCTTTTGACTTCTTTGATCTCAAGAATACGCAGATTGGCTTGCCACTGGTGGTAACGAAACAACGGGTCGTTATCGGAGCTAAGTCGTTTTGGAAGTCCCTTGTCGGCAATGGCAGAATTAAACATACAGCAAAGGGCGATACCATCGACATCCCCGGCATGCACACCGAATCCGACAATGCGTCTTGAAAATTGATCCATGATGACAAGCACCCAGTGGCTTTTCAAGAGAATGGATTCGCATCGAAATAAATCAACACTCCAAAGGCTATCCTTGGTGTGTCCAAGAAAGCTCAGCCATGATGGTCCTCCATTTCCCGGATATAGTTGAGGATGTGCTGACAATATTCGTCTGACTACATCTTTGTTGATGGTAGTACCGAAAGCGAGATTAATTTGTTGAGCGATTCGAGGACAGCCAAAACTTGGGTTGCGACGTTTTAGAGGGAGCAAGAAGGTTCATGTAAAAATAGGACATTTGCTACGGGAGAGCTTCGGAAGTAGTTGATTTGTAAA
Organism: Granulosicoccus sp.; assembly: GCA_045110475.1. Classification (GTDB taxonomy): domain Bacteria; phylum Pseudomonadota; class Gammaproteobacteria; order Granulosicoccales; family Granulosicoccaceae; genus Granulosicoccus. Next base: position 3,081 of record JBGCGC010000072.1, on the reverse strand, counting down.
CCTCGTTTGCTGTGTGATGGTGTGTCTGCACACTTGGACAATCAGCATGAAAGATCTGCCTCAACAATATCCCGTAGTCTACCCGCGTCTGCCTTCTACTCTTAGCAAAAAAGATGTCGAAAACCTCTTCACACCACGACCTTCACAGAAAGCGTGGGCTCTGTCCGTTACCTACACGGGCGATACCCGGGTGGGCATCATTACATTGCTGAAGACATTCGAGATTCTGGGTTACTTTCCACCGCTCAAGGATGTTCCCATGAATGCTGTGCAACATATTGCGAAATGTATCGATGCGGAGGGCTTAATCCACCCAACTTACATTGGTCGAACGCTCTATCGCCATCATCAAATGATACGCGATATTTTGGGTGTCTCAGCATGGAATGCCGAGGGTAAACGTGTGGCCCGGACCAGCATGGAGCAGGCAGCCATTGCTAGGCCCGATGTAGCTGATCTGATCAATGCAGCCATTGAGGCGTTAGCAAAAGCACGATTCGAATTGCCTGCATTGAGCACACTGCGTCGTCTGGCTGGATCGGTTCAAGAAAAGGTGCACAACGAATTATACAAGCGCGTGAACAGTCGCCTGCAACCGGAACACGTCAAGAAAATCGATCTGATGATGTCCAAAGACGAGGAGGGCAGTTCACCATTTCGGCGTCTATGTCAATCAACCGGCCCAGCGACTCGCAAGAACACGCAACAATTGATTCAGCAACTCAAGGAGTTGTCTCCACATGAGATTACCAGAATTGCGTTAGCGGACATACCCACTTCCAAGGTGCAACAGTGGGCAGAGGAGGCACGGAGGCTCACGTTGGCCGAGCTCAGGGAGTATGGATCGCATCGTCGCCGTACCTTGCTGCTCTGCCTGGTACATTCGAGGCGAGCTCGCCTGACTGACGACTTGACGACCATTTTGATCAAGATCGTGCGTCGACTCCAACGTCGTGCCAGGGTAATGCTTAATGAATGGCAGACATCTCACCTTCGATCTAGCGAACAGCTACTGATTGTTTTCCGAGATGTTCTTCGCGAGTTCCACGATCAGCTGGATCCTGAACAATGCCATACCAAGGTGTCGGGCAATTTGCAGCGCGCGGGCGGAACTGCAGAACTGCTTAAAGTCTGTGAACAGCGCCTGGAGCACCAACGCGGTGACTGGCGCAAGTTTCTAGGCCAACCGTACCGTTCTCAACGAACCACCTTACTTAATATTGTGGATGCAGTGTCGTTTCGTGCCGTGAATGACGACGAGCCTGTCCTGAGCGCCCTCCCATTGATCACGGCACTTAGATCGGAGCGTGACACATGGGTTGAGCTTGACGACATTGATCACCGGTTCATAGGCAAGAAATGGGAGTCACTTGTGTGTCATCCCAATCTTCCGCATGTGTATCGTCGTCGAGAACTGGAGATTGCCGTCATTTTTGAGCTGGTAGCCAGTATTCGTGCCGGCGAGATCTATGTTGAAGGGGCGGACAGTTTTGGCAATTACCAAGCACAACTGTTTGAGTCAGAGGACAGTTCGCGGGCGGCGAATTCAGAGTCAGACTCATCAGACTTTCCGGAAACAGCCGACGCACTGGTTGCGGATCTTCAGACCAAACTCGGTCGGGCATCTCGGGCTTTGGAACAGGCCGTTGGTCGATACGAATGCGTCAATCTGGATGATCACGGTCAGCCGATTGTCCATCGACCGCCTGCGAGGACTGTACCGCCTTCAGTCGATGATCTGGCCACAAAACTTGATCGGCGGCTTCCTGAACGCGCCATTCTTGAAGCGCTGTACAATACTGATCGATGGGTGGGCTGGACGCGGCATTTCGGACCTCCGGGGAGCGTAGGTTCGCAGATCGATGATCCGACCAAGCGCTACGTGCTGACTACGTTCACCTACGGGTGCGGTCTTGGACCGACGCAAGCAGCCAGACACCTCGATGTAAAGATTTCGGAAGATCTGCTGAGGTATGTCAATCGACGACATATTGGTGTCAATGATCTGCGAGCTGCGTGTACTGATCTGATCAATCTTTACGCCCAGTTTGAGCTACCGTCCTGTTGGGGATCGGGTCAGTCTGCGGCAGCCGATGGTAGTTTGATAGAGACTTATGCCAACAACCTGATGGCGGCGTATCATGTACGCTACCAACGCGTGGGGAGCATTGCGTATCGCCACATCGCCGACAACTATGTGGCATTGTTCAGCCATTTTGTTGTTTGCGGAGTTCATGAAGCAGTTTACATCCTGGATGGTTTACTCAAGAATCAATCCGATGTACGCCCGAATCGTCTTCATGCAGATTCTCATGGGCAATCCGAAGCAGTGTTTGGATTAGCCTGGCTGTTGGGCATTGAGCTGATGCCTCGAATTCGGAACTGGCGATCGTTGACTCTATACAGCGCAGGGGAGAGCGTGGAATTTACCCAGACTCGACGTATATATGGTGGAACCATCAATTGGGACATCATTGCCGACGGATGGGAGGACTTTCTGCGAATGCGACTCGCGATCGGATCAGGACGCATCAGTCCTTCTGCTATTCTGGCGCGACTGAACAGTTACAGTCGTCGTAACAAGTTGTACCGTGCGCTCCAGGAGCTGGGTCGAGTAGTCAGGACGATCTACCTGCTGGATTGGATCAATGACGATGAGCTGAGAGCGGAAATCACAGGCAACACCAATAAAGTCGAGTCGTTTCACGCGTTCTCAGCTCATTTGGATTTTGGCAGTGCCGGAGTCAGCACCACCAGCAATCCAAGTGAACAGGAAAAACGAGTGATATACAATCAACTCGTTTGCAATGCGGTCATGCTGCAAAATGTCGCCGATCAAACGCACGCATTGAACGAACTGCAGGCAGACGGGCAGGAGGTATCCCGAGATGATCTGAGCTTTTTCAGTCCTTACGGGACAAACAACTGGAAGCGTTTCGGCGACTATCGCTCCGAATACCGCGCAGAACCTTTACCGAAAACAACCCAACTGGCAACCAGCGACAAGTGAGATGAGGTTGAGCGCAATCGGAGATCACACGATTCTAAGTAGTGGCCGCAATGATTGCACCCTTGCTGTGA
>JBGCGC010000071.1:0-52095 GCA_045110475.1 Granulosicoccus sp. | reverse complement strand
ATCCTGCTCAGGCTGGGCGCCCCCGTCGGCAATACAGTCTGTATTCCGCTCCTTCTCAGAATTCACTACAGAAAAAGGGTCTGGTGGAAGAATCAGGCGGGGCGGCCTTCCGCGTTTCATGAATAGTCCAGGCTAGGACTGATCGCGACCAACTTAGTTCTATGAGAGAATTCACAAATTCAATAAAACTAATCACGAGGTATTTAGCCAGCGCTTATGAAACTCTACTACGCCCCTGCCTCGCCGTTCGCCCGAAAAGTTCACGTCTCTGTCATTGAGCTAGGGTTACAAGAACGAGTACAACTGCAATTTACCCCGGTTCTTCCCGGCCAACCTAATGAAGCGTACGCAAAGGCGCAAAATCCGTCTGGCAAGATTCCAGCTCTGCAAACGGACGCTGGTGATATCCTGTTTGACTCAACCATCATCTGCGAGTATCTGGATAGCCTGAGTGATTCAGTAAAACTGCTTCCGACCAGTGGTAGTGAACGCTATCTTGCACTCACTCGGCAAGCTTTGGCGCATGGTATCTGCGAGTCAAGCGTTGTCATTCGATACGAGACGTTCCTGCGCCCGGAACCCATGCAGTGGGATGTCTGGGTCAACGATCAATGGAGCAAGATTGATCGCTCCCTCACCTGGTTCAATGCCAATCCTGCCCTATGGCAGGGGGATATTGATCTGGCGCAAATCACGCTGGGGTGTGCGCTGGGCTATCTGGATTTCAGAGCTCCCGAGTATGAGTGGCGCGCTCGCTATCCAGAGCTTGGGCCGTGGTTTGAGACGATAGAGACGCGTGATTCGTTTGCATCAACTCTGCCTACTGCGGAACCTGTTGGGTAGTCAGTGACTTTAAAGAAATCAAGACTCACGATTCCAAATCTGCTCAATAACTGGCATGGTGCAATTCCTGAAACGCGCGACAACAACGTCAATCAGCCTGAGGTTGCACAGTAGCGCTTTCAACCCAGCGCCTGCTCCAGATCATCCCACAAATCATCGACGGACTCGATACCGACAGCTAGCCGAAGCAAGTTGACCGGCACAGCCGTCTCAGGTGGCTCAACGCTGTGTCGATGCTCAATCAAGGTTTCGACTCCGCCAAGTGATGTTGCGCTAACAATCAGATTCAAACGCCCTGCAACTGCACGTGCAGCTTCTGCATCACCGTCTATCAGAAATGACATCAGTGAACCAAACCCGCCGGTCATTTGTGTTTTGGCGATCTCATGGTTTGGATGCGACTCTAGCCCGGGGTACAGAACCTCGGTAACCGCTGCATGATGACTTAAACGCCGGGCAAGCTCCATGGCATTCTGCGCGGCGCGTTCCACACGCAAACTTAGCGTACGCATCCCGCGTAGTAGCAACCACGCGTCAAATGGGCTAATGACAGCGCCCGCACCATGCCGCTCTGCGACTATTTTTTGCCATGCGTCATCAAGCTCTCTTGTTATAATTGCCCCAGCCAGAACATCACTATGACCATTAAGCGACTTGGTTGCAGAGTGAACGACAAGGTCTGCGCCCAACGTTAAAGGTTGGGTAAAAACAGGAGTGGATGTTGTGTTATCAACCACTAACCTTGCCTTGGCTTTATGTGCAATGTCTGCTGCGCGAGCAATATCGGTCACGTGCATCATAGGATTAGTCGGCGTCTCAATCCAGACCAGACTAGTGCGTGCAGCACCTTCCATAGCCTTGGCAATTGACTCAGTATCTGCCGGATCGTAGTAGCTGATGCGAATATCGGCACGATCACAATAGATGCGAGTCCAGTTGTAAACACCCCAGTACATGGATTCTGGAAGCACCACATGCGAGCCACTGTCAAGCGTATAAAAAACACACGCTATCGCTGCCATACCTGAGGCAAACAACAACGCGTTTTCGCCCTGCTCCAATTCTGTCAGTACACGCTCTGCCTGGATGAAGCTCGGATTGTCATCACGAGAATAGACGTTCGCATCGTTGAGTAAATCGTAGTGATTGTCTCGAGCATAAGTTGTAGAGGTGTATATGGGCGGTGTAATGCTGCCTGTGTGAGTGTCAAGGTAATCGTCTGCCTTGGCAACGAGGGTGGCCTGCGACAGGGGTTTTTGTGTGTATGAACTCATGTATTTTTCAGACTTTTAGTATGGGCAGAATACAAACAGCAGGATGGAAAACGCACTCGTGTTACCAATTTATCCATAGCAACAGCAATTCATCAAGCCTGACGCAATCGTGGATCCAGCGTGTCACGAAGTGCATCACCAAGCAGATTGAATCCGAAAGATAAAAACAGAATCGCCAGACCAGAGAATACTGCAGGCCATGGCGATAGCAAAAGAAAATTCCGACCTTCTGACAACGCAAGTCCCAGCGACGGAACAGGTGGCTGTGCACCAAGCCCAAGGAAGGACAACGAGGATTCAACAAGAATTGCTGCTGATAGCAACAGACTGGTTTGCACCAGAATGACCGAGGCCAGATTCGGGAGGAGATGGTACACAAGTATGCGAGTATCCGATGCACCGATAGCAAGTGCGCCTTGAACATACTCGCTGCTGGCAATCACAAGAGCAGGGCCGCGAAGCAGTCGCGCAAATATAGGTGTGTATACGATAGCAATAGCAATAGCTGCTCCCCAGATACTGGCACCAATAATGGCGATCACCCCAATGGCAAGTAGTAATATAGGGAAAGCAAAGAAAATGTCCATGACACGCATGGCGATACGATCAAACCAGCCACCGTACCATGCAGACAAGACACCAAGAACACCACCGAATAGCAGTGCCATCAATACCGCAGTACTACACGTCAGCAAAGAAGTACGATATCCATAGACAATGCGTGATAACACATCCCGGCCCAAATGATCTGTACCCAGCCAGTTAAGTTCGTTGGGTGGCTTCATTCGCTGAATCATCACTTGATGGTAGGGATCCTGAAAACCGAGCACCGGGGCCAGAATTGCGAGAAGCACTTGCAGGCTGACGAACAACAGTGCAAACGTCATCAGTTTGTTACGAGCCAAAAACTGTGTAAGCTTTCGCCATCGGATTATGGAATTACGCTTACTCACGCGCGGTCCGTGGATCAATAACCGTGTACAACAGATCGACAAAAAAATTGACCAGTACAAAAGTGGCTGTCATCACCAGAATGGATGCTTGCACCAACGGGTAGTTGCGCTCTGCAATCGCACCGAGAACCAATCGCCCTAACCCGGGAATGGCAAAGACCTGTTCAATAACGATCGACCCACCCAGCAGATACCCCAGAGACACGCCAACACTCGTGACAAAGGGAATGAGTGCATTGCGCAAGGCATGGACATACAGAATACGACGAGGCGCAGCACCCTTGGCACGTGCTGTTCTGATGTAGTCCTGACCCAATGTATCCAGCATGGAAGAGCGCAGCAGTCGCGATAGATTTGCGACCATGGGTAGCGCTAAGGCCACGACAGGCAAGGCCATGCGCTGCAGATTCTCAAGCGGGTCTTCGCTGAAAGGCACATAGCCAATCGTGGTCACGCCAGGGGCATAACGTGCCATTATAAATATAGCCACTATCCCCAACCAGAAAGATGGGATAGTGAGGCCCATAATAGCGACAATACGAACCAGCACTTCAGCAAGCTTGCCGCGTGCCTCAGCCATGAAACAGCCAATAGGAACTGACAAGCCAGCACCAACAAGCGTTGCCAGCAAAGTCAACTGCAGCGTTGGCCAGATGTGTGCCTGAATTTCACTCAGCACCGGGCGTCCAGTCCATACCGAGGTGCCAAAGTCACCCTGCAACATGTTTGCTATCCAGTGGCCGTATTGCACCACCAGTGGTTTATCCAGACCCAACCGTGATTCCAGCGCAGCCAACCGCTCAGGGGTGACCTCAGCGTTAGCTCCGAGCATGATGGCAATCGCATCACCCGGAATCAGTCGTATCATCAAAAAAACGATGACCGATACACCGAAGAGCACGATCAGCAAATCCAGCAGCCGTTGCGTCAATCGTCTTTTATGCACGCCTGTCGGATTCGCTAGTCTGAGTGATGACATATTGCATCACGTAAAATTGACTATTGGCTGACACCCACTGTTTTTAATGATGCAAGTCTTCCAGTTGCCAGAATTTCAAAGCCCTCAACTGAGTTGTGCACCGCGGTGGCAAGGTTGCTGTATGCGATATGTGCAACCGGACCTTCACAAGCCAGTTTTTTCTGCACGTTGTCGTAGACACTCTTGCGTGCTGACACATCCGTCAGTTGGCGACCTTCATCCAGCCATTGATCAACCTGTTCATCCGAGTACTTAAACACATTGGTAGATCCACCACTTTTAAATGTGCGGAAGAAGTATTCATCGGGGTCAGGGCTGCCGCCATTGGCCGACACAAACATATCAAAATCGGAGTTCTTCCAATCCTGAACAAACTCACCAATTTCCTTATTCAGTAACTCTACTTCAATGCCCCCTGCAGCCAGTTGCTGCTGAACAACCTGTGCAATATCACGCGCATCCTGACGTGGCAAAACCAGAACTGACAATTTAACGGGTGTTTCGATACCAGCCTCTTTCAACAATGCACTCGCCGCCTCTACATCAGGTTTGTAACACGCATACTCACTGGTATCCAAAGCCCATGTAGCCAATGCTGGCGACAAGGGCCCGGCAGGCACACCGGCACCGAACAGTGCTCCATCTATGATTTCCTGTCTATCCAGCAGCGTGTTAATCGCTTGACGCACTGCAGGGTTATCCAGTGGTGGTCTGGTGGTATTCATACCCAGCAGGGTGTATGACATATCGCGCGTATTCTGCACGGTCACATTCGGGTTTGACTGTAGCTGCAAAGCCGTGGCCGGGTCTAATCCTGGCAAAAGATCATATTCTCCAGAAGCTATTCCCACCTGGCGAGTGGCAGATTCTGGAACGAAGTTAACGCGCACCTCATCGAGTCGGGGCTCATCGGAAACACGGTAGTTGTCAAAGCTGACGAGACTGATGTGCGAGTTAGGCTGCCATTCGCTGAACTGAAAAGGGCCGGTTCCAACCGGTTTTTGCTGTAAGGCCTCCAGATTGGTTTCAAGCTCGGAAGGTACGATGGCAATACCGGAAAGCGAGGAAAGGATGGCAGCGAATGGTGCATCCAGACTTACCTCTACCGTTAACGCATCCAGAACATCAATGCCAGTGATAGGTGAAACACGACTGGCGAGTGGGGATCCGGTTTCTTCATTTTGTACGCGCCTGATTGAGGCGGCCACATCTTCAGCATCAAAAGTGCTACCGTCGTGAAACATGACGCCATCAAACAACTCGAATGTGTAGGTGAGCCCGTCATCAGAGACACTCCAGCTACTGGCCAGTCCGGGCGCGACTGATAGATCTTTCTCGATGCGGGTCAGCCCTTCGTAGATCGTATCCTGAACAATAACGACCGAATTAAATGCAGTAATCAGATGAGGATCGAGCCCTGCTGGAGATGAATCGATAGCGACATCGAGTGTTGCTGCAGAAACGTTCGTTGCAAAACCAACCCCAAACAGCAGAAGTGCATGCCCGAAATGCTTGCTGCAATTGTCTTCGCGAAGACGGTTTGAACGTTTTTTCATGGTATTTTCCTTTGCTATGGTGCCCGCTGATCCAGAAACGCAACAGCCAGCTTCCTTCCGAGCTTATGCTATTGTCTTGAGCAAGATCAAGGCATCAGTGGATGCCGCAGCCATTTTTTGAGCCTGATTTGCTTGATATCGATAACCTAAGCGTGTCCCTTGGCAAAAACACGGTCCTTGATCGAGTCTGCCTGAGTATAAATCCGGGTGAAATGGTTGGTCTGGTAGGTGAATCCGGATGCGGTAAATCGGTTACTGCGTTATCCGTACTCGGATTGTTGCCTCACCCTCCGATGTCAGTACGTGGTGGCAAGATTGTTTTCCAGAATAACAATCTTCTGCATCTGTCTGAGCACCAGATACGCGCCATCAGAGGTAATTCTATTGCCATGATCTTCCAGGAGCCGATGACGTCGCTGAATCCGGTGTTTACGGTTGTCGATCAGCTAACTGAGGGGCAGCACTTGCACGGCTACCTGACCCGCAAAAACCGGCGACGTCAGGGACGCTCAACAGCGGCAGCATTGCTCGATCGTGTGGGGCTCGGCTCGCCCGAAAAACTATTGGATCGATATCCTCACGAGCTATCCGGAGGACAACGCCAACGGGTAATGATAGCCATGGCATTGGCCTGTGATCCGGCTCTACTCATTGCCGATGAACCCACAACTGCACTGGATGTCACCGTACAAGCGCAAATACTCGAGCTACTGGAAGTGTTGTGTCGCGAACAAAATCTGGCTGTTCTGCTGATCACCCATGATCTGGCATTAGTACAGAACCATTGTGATCGAGTCTGTGTGATGTACTGTGGTCAGATTGTCGAGCAAGGGCCCAGCAAAATGGTGTTTGCCCAGGCCCGTCACCGCTACACTCAGGCTTTGCTAACAACGGTGCCTGCAGCAAATACACCCGGATCGCGCTTGCCGGCAATTGAAGGCTCAGTACCTCAGCCTGAAGATTACCCGGCAACCTGCCGCTTTGCGCCACGTTGCACTCACCGGGTTTCACGTTGTACCGAAGATGCCCCCCAGCTGGATGTGCACGAGCACGCAGTACGGTGCTGGAATCCAGCCCTGTGACCTTGTTAAGGGTACAACATCTGTGTACCCGATACCCTGGAAAACCCGGAGAACCCCCACTACAGGCAGTATCAAACGTCTCACTCGATATTGCGTCTGGAGAGGTTCTGGGCATTGTTGGTGAGTCGGGTTGCGGCAAATCAACGCTTGCAAGAACCCTGTTGCGTCTATGTGATGCCTACAGTGGAACTATCACGTTCAACAACGAGGACATTACAAAGCTTGACCGTAGTAAATTAAAGATGGTCAGGCGCGACATGCAAGTCATCTTTCAAGATCCCTTTGGTGCGCTTAACCCTCGTCATTCGATCGGAACCATCATTGGAGAACCGTTGAAAGTACACCAGCAAGGCACAACAGATAAGCAGCGCTTGCGAGTGCAGGAATTGCTGTCCATGGTGGGACTGCCTGAATCAGCGGCGATACGTATGCCGCATGAGTTCTCCGGGGGACAAAGGCAGCGAATAGCCATAGCTCGTGCTTTGGCATTAAAGCCACGGCTACTGATAGCAGACGAACCCGTCTCAGCCCTGGATGTGTCGATACAAAGTCAGATTCTCAATCTGCTAAGTGATTTGCAAAAACAACTGGGACTCGCCTTGCTGTTCATCAGTCACGATCTATCAGTTGTTCGTCACATCAGCAATCGCATCGCGGTGATGTATCTGGGTCATGTTGTTGAAACTGGCGATACAGAATCAGTAACAAATGACCCTCAACATCCTTATACGCAGGCTCTGATGTCTGCCGTACCCGGATGGCGTACAAGAGAATCGCGGCGTATCATGTTACAGGGTGAATTACCTGATCCTGCCAATCCGCCCAAAGGGTGCGTATTCAGCACTCGTTGCGCGCAAGCGATGGACCTTTGCCGTGATCGCAGACCAACACTTGCCAATCGTATTACCAACACCAGCTCGCAACGCTCGATAGATAGTTCAAACTTGAATGCCTGTCATTTATATGAACCAGTCTCAGGGCCAGCGTGACGGGCTATGCACGACACTACGACAGCTATCGATAGAATTGTACAACGCGCGTTTGATCCGGTGAGGCAGGCCATTGACGATACTCGAATTCCAGGCGCCGTGTTAGGTGCCGTATCTGCCAATGGAGATCATGCGCTACGATTTGCCGGAATGGCTCAACTTGAACCCCACAAACGCCTGATGACAGAAGATACCTGGTTCGATCTCGCATCGCTAACCAAGGTACTGTTCACCACACCGAGAATCCTGTTGCACAATGAGCAAAAAAACCTTTTACTTGACGACTGCCTGACTAGAGTACTACCGGATCTACAACAATATGATTCTGATAGCTGGATACGTCAGATCACGTTTGCTCAGTGCCTGTCGCATCAGACTTCGCTGCCCGCTGTCGAGCCAATTTACACCTACGGCCGTGATGCTTCGTTGCTGCGTGCATTTGTTTTACAGAGACAATGGAAAAAAGTGACGTCTGTGTATTCAGATATCAATTTTATCCTACTGGGTCTTGCACTGGAGCGTCTTGACGGCAGGCGTGTGTGGCAAATGAATCCGGGCAAGGGTTTTGCGTTTAAAGCTGCGCCCACAGAAACGGCAGCCACAGAATATTGCACCTGGAGGGAGAGAGTCATGTGTGGCGAGGTTCATGACGATAACTGCTTTGCACTGCAAGGTGCAGGTCATGCTGGTTTGTTCGGTACCGCAAGGGCCGTTCTCGATCATGCCCTTGGCTTGTTGAATAGCCAAGCCTATTCCGCCAATCTCATACGCACAATGCGAACCCCTGTTGGCGAAACACGTACCTACGGTTGGGAACGTGCTCACTCTGGCTGGGCTGGAGGCTCGCGTTGCAGCTCTGAGACTATTGGCCATACAGGGTTCACTGGGACAGGCCTGTGGATTGATTTTGAAGCCGGCTTGGCGTGGACCCTGTTGACCAACCGCATACATCCAACGCGACATACCGACAGCGGAATTGATCAGCTTCGACGCGACGTAGGTGAAAGCCTGTTTTATAGCTGATGGATCGTTAAAACGAGGATTTTCTGTCCCTTTTGGTACTTAGCTCAACATGAAACCCATATCCCTGTCTTGAAAATTACCGAGGTTGGGAAACAGATTATTCAACTCACTCTCATTCATTCCGAACCAGCGCGCAAGCGTCGCGCCGTACTGATCGACAGATGTGCTTGGAATAATTCGATTGTTCTCTACCGTATCATCACTGTCGATCGCAAGTTCTGGCAGGGTGCCGTACACAGCATTGCCACTGACTGCCCCACCCATCACCAGACTGTGCCCGCCCCAGCCATGATCGGTGCCACTACCATTGGGTGTTAGTGAACGACCAAACTCAGTGGCTGTGAAGGTTGTTACCTGATCGCGCATGTCGACACTGTCCAACGCTGATTGAAAAGCACCCAGGGCGCCACTGAGCACACCCAGCAAGTTGGGGTGATTGCTTTCCGTATCGCCGTTTTGCTCGGCATGCGTATCCCAACCACCTATTTGCACGAAATACACCTGTCGATTAACGGTTCTATCAGGATCAAGGAGATCGCGCACGGCAATCAAGCGAGCCACCATGCGTAACTGAGCACTAAGTGGGTCACCCCCGAACACGCCTTCAAAATCGGGAGCACCTTCCAGCGCTGCATTGACGTAACGGCTGAATTCGATTGCACGCTCTTGTCGCAACGCATGCTCCGCAACAAACAAACTGTCATTGCGTTTGCCGGCCGCACTAACTTGTTCGTACGCGTCTTGCAGCTTGAACGGACCTTCATGCCAGGGAAGATGGGCCGAACTAACACCACCAGCGCTCATCTCGAACAGCCGCACATCGCGGCCGCTTTGCCACAGATTGTTACCACCTATGCTGATACTGGGCGACGGTCTGGGCACAGCGGCATTGTCATACAGCATATCCATCATGCGCCCTGCCCAGCCTTGTCCATAACGATTACTGGCGTCAGCCGCCATCCATCGATCGCTTTGATCGTTATGCGAGAACAGGTGCGCCGGGACGCTGCTGGCATTGGACTCGTACTGACTCTTGGTAATGGGTCGTATCAGTGTGCCAACGTTGGCCGCAACAGCAAGAGAGCCCTGGTCAAACAGATCTGCCATAGCGGGCATGTTTTCGTGAAAACCATGTCGAATGGTTCCACCGGATACGGGGTCTACCGGGATGAGGTCGGCAGTGGGGATAGCCAGATCCTGGCGTGCGGTGGCATACGCACTATGAGCCGAACCTCCATAGGGTACAAACATGTTGAACGAGTCATTGCCACCTGCAAGATAAACACAGACCAATGCCTTGTAGCCGCCTGAAATACTGGCTGCGTGTACTGGCCGCATGGCATTCACGATACCCAGCCCCGGCGCCAGACTGGCTGCCAGAGCCAGGTTCCAACGAAGAAAGTCGCGTCTGTTACTGTTTGTCATTCTTGTATCCCGTTTTAGGCGAGTCATTCAACGTTGTACCGTGTAATCGGCGGACAGAAATGCCAGACTGATGACATCTCTGAGCAGCCGCTCTCGTGTTATCTGCTCGGGATCATCGTTTTCTGCCATATAGCGTAGTAGCAGTTGTCGCAGTTCTGCTGACATACCACCTGAGAACAACAGTAAATCGAGGCGATTGATCAACTCAGGCGGCGAATCCAGCAGAGATCGTTCGGTATCCAGACTCAGGCGTGCCTGGAAAAATTCGTACAGTTGTTCTTGCTGAATCAAAATCATCAGCGTTGTGTTAACGCCATTGATTTCTGTCTCGCTGTTGATCTGATATTCCGGCGCAAGCAGGCCAGCATCGCGAATAGGTCCAGGTGGACTGAACGACGGGCTGAAAAAATTGAACACTGAGCGGGCCGAGAGCGGCGCGTGCTGAGTGAGCATGGCGCGAGCATATTCCATATCCAGCTCGTCGCGCATAGGAAAGGCACGCCACAGGTGTGACAGACGCAGAATCGGCTCGCGCAGCTTTCCAAAATCACTACGCTGCGCAACCGTTTCATCGCGTGCTTCGCTATCGAGCAAGATGGCTTTTATTACAGCGCCGAGATCACCACGTTCTCCTTGGCCGTTATTATTGAAAACCCTCGCAACACGCTGCACATAGGCTGGCGTGGGGTTGCTGGTAACCAGACGCTGGATAAGCTGACGACTGATAAACGGCCCTACATTGGGATGCTGAAAGAGTATGTCCAGCGCCTGGTCCATATCCTGCTCAGCGCTCTGATCCGCAGGAAAATCCTGACCCAGAAATACCTTGCTGTCCATATCATGATGCTCAGGGAAGGCTCTCATAGGTCGTTCCATGGCGCCTCGGTCTGGATACCATCCGCTAAAAGGATTGGCATCGAATTCAGGGACATCCCATGCCCAGCCGGTAAAGATACGCGCCAGATTTTCTACATCGGGTTGTGTATAGGTAACCGGCTCGCCCGTCACTGGCGTACCGTCCTGATTGAGTTGAACAAGTCCGATGGTGAACAACTGCATCAATTCGCGGGCAAAATTTTCATCCGCACGCCGGCCAGTAGCGGGGTCAGGCTTGCTGTTACCCAGCATGCTCAGGTAAACACCCATTGTTGGACTGAGCGCTACCGATTCCATCAAGTCTCGGAAATTACCAAAGGCGTGAACAATCAACCTGTCGTAGTAGGCCGCAAGGCTTTGACCGTGGCTGAACAGAGGATCGGGGTTTTCAGAGACCACCATGATTTCGCTGAGAGCGAACGCAACGCGTTGGCGAAGCTGGTCATCAGCACGTAGCGCATGTTCCCAGAACGCGTGATAGCGACCAATCTGCCCATCAAAGCCTTCCGGGAAGCGTGCATTGACAATGGGTAGGTGGAGGCTGGGCTGAAGCGCAATTTGATTGTCGATCCATTCTGAGGGACCTCCAAGCTGTGTCACTGAGCTGATCTGCTGCTCGTTGGTGCCGAAGGTCGCCTGCGTTAGCAGTCTGGCTGCGTCACGCTGGGCAGGGGTGGCGGTGGTTGTACCGGGCGAATAAATAGGTTGCAGCCATTGCGCGTCGCGACCATTGGCCCCCTGCAAGGTTTGCAGCCAGTAGCCCGCCCACGGCTCCAGAGGGCTCGAGTCAACAATGACGATATAGCTGTTTGTAGCAGGGTCATACGTGTATAGCTGAGGTTGCAGTGCGTTGACGTAGCTGGCTCGCAAGGGAGTACAACCTACAATGCAAGGCTCACTGTTGCCTGAGATACGGGTGCCGGAGAATGCAAGGATAGAATCACCCGCTCTGCCAAGCAGGTGCCAGGCAGGGGCACTTGAAGAGTTCAGCGGTGTGCTGATACAACCCTCTGGTGACGGACAAGCAACGCCAGTCGAACCCGTAAACTCAGACGCACCGGAGGGCAAGTCCAGAACGACCGTGCTGCCGGTTATATGATAGATCCAGTAGCCTTGTGCAGGTTCCAGCACACTGTCCAGCGTCAGTTCTTCATACACCCCCGCATTGGCATCAAGACTGTAGAGAATCCACTGACCAGACGTGCCGTAGCTGCCAGCAGGAAAATCATCAGCCAGAACAGTACGAACAGTGGCAGAGGGTCCGGGGTCGGCGGGCAGCGAAATCATTGCCCACTGATTGCTTGGCAAGGATTTAGTCGATGCGGCCTCAACGTTGGCTGTTGGGAGTATGAACAGTAAACATAGTCCGAAGAACGATGCCTTCACGAGCCGCAACGAAGTCGCCAGGCAGAGATTTTCAGAATGGTTACGTTCTTCCATGGATAGGTTTGTCCAGATCAATGCACCGAGTACATCCCCGATACTAGCGCTATTGATGCTGATTTGAGCGACATTACGGGTTGGAATGCCTGTCTTCAGGATTAAAAGATGGCAATGGTCATTTGTGAGGCACGCTCGCACAGACATCCGTAGATCGTTTGGCTTTGAATATCACATCCAGTACGACTGCATTCAGCCTGCCGAATACCCGTTATATTGCTTGTTTCATAATGCAAGAATTATCTTTTCACGGAATTCACAGATTGAATTCGTCGGGTAACCCATTAAATCGCTATCTTGATTTTTGCAATGCCTTATGCCGCGACTTGAAGTTGGCAGACAATACTCCGGGTATAACATTGATTGCTAAAAAACACGGATTGCTAAAAACACAAGGAAGGCTGTGCCGGTATGCCGAGTTGAACTCTGACTTAACACACCGGCTTATGCAGCAACACCTCTAGCCTGCAAAGCCAGAGGTGGCCGCACTCAAACTCATCGGCCGAGAGCAATTCTGGGACTATGGCATCACTACCGATCTCTAGGCTCACCCTCAGGCGGCCGTGTTATCAACGCTTCGATTTCCTCCATAACATTGGCGGATAGAGGGCCATACTCGATAGCACCGGCGTTTTCGATAACTTGGTCCGGTGTCCGCGCACCGGGGACAGGAATATTAAATTCGGCCTTGGCGAGTAACCAGCCCAGCACGCCCTGAACCAGCGTACGCCCATCGCTTTTCAGTAGCTCACGCAGGGCGTCAAGGCTCGCCAGATAGTCTTGTGAAGGTTTACCATTGTTGAAGTACTCCATCCATTGTGCACCCGTTGACCGGATGTCATCTTTGGACATCACACTGCCGGGGCCATACTTACCCGTCAGCACCCCCATGGCCAGCGGTGAACGGATGAAAGCAGTCAGCTTATTTTGCCTGGCCGTGGCTTGTATGGTGGGAACATCCATCAAGATATTCATGCCATGCTCTATGAACTGGCACGATTCCCTGCCAGCCATGTGCTGAACGCTTGCCGGATAATCGGTACTCCAGCCAATTGCACCAACCTTTCCTGCTGTTACGGCTTGTTCCATTTGATCGAATAGTTTGTCAGCTTTATCAACAGCCAGAGAATTCAGATGCAGCAGCACAACGTCAATATGCTCTCTCTGCATACGGGCAAGACTTGACTCAATGGCTACAGAGACATTATCCGGGTGTGTGTCTTCGCCAGTCACCTGACGGGTCTTCTCTTCAATACCAACACCCAGCTTGGTAACAACAAAGACGTTCTCTTTTCCTTTTAAGGCCTCTCCCAGGAGTCGTTCAGAATGCCCCGCTCCATAGGCTGGCGCGGTATCAAATACCTGCACACCAGCATCCAGCGCAGCGTGCAGGGTTCGAGCGGATTGCTCATCATTGGTGTCTGCATAGGCCCAGGATTCACTCCCTGCCGCAAACGGACCACCAATGGCCCAGCAACCCATTCCAATACGTTTAACATCTTTGTTCAGTAGTTTCATTGTCAGTGCTCTTACGGTTGGCGCTTATTGCGTGAGGGCACTATGGGATTTTCGTGCTTGAATTGGAACGATCAGAAATGTAATGATCTGTTCATGAATGAAACAACATTGAACTGGCAGGATTTGTATCTGTTTCTGCAAGTGGCTCGTGCCAACGGCCTCTCAGGGGCCAGCGAACAGACTGGCAAGAGCGCCCCAACACTCGGCAGGCGCATGCTTGCGCTGGAGTCCAGCACCGCAAAGGAGCTGTTTGTGCGCCACTCACACGGGTATGAACTCACTAAAGACGGAACAGACCTGTTGAACCTTGTGCAGAAGCTCGAAGCATTAATCCTTCCACTGGAGAATACGCGTCAATCAGGTGGTGGAAAGCTGATAAAGGTCTCTGCCGGTAGCTGGATGACAAAAGCCCTTTGCCTTAACCTGAGCGACATTATCACTACTGATGAGAACGTCCGGGTAAGGTTCATCTCATCGGAGCAAAGGCTGGATATCAATCACCGCGAAGCTGTTATCGGTATACGCAATCAGCGCCCGGACAATCCCAATTTTGCCACCCGCAAAATAGGCCGGGTATCGTTTGCCGGATACGCCATTGATGCCTCCATAAAGCAATGGATCTGGGTTGATGCACCTACGCCATCATCACAGTGGCTCGCAAGCCAGACTTGCACACGCGCGCCCGTAGAGGTCACATCACCGACTAGTGCTCTGGATCTTGCACTGGAAGGTGTGGGGCGAGTGGTTCTTCCGACATTCATCGGCGATAAAAACCTGCGACTATCACGTGTGACCAACACCATCCCGGCTCTATCGCATGAACAATGGCTGGTTGTTCACCAAGAGGAAAGACACCACCCGGATGTCAGACTGGTCATTGACAGAGTTTTTCGGGTTGCTAAAAACCTGCATAAAAAAAGCAAACAGTAGGCTACCGGATTCTGCGTACACTGAACGTTACGAAAAGCAAAAAACCAAATAGCACTGAGACACAACACCATGGACATTATCAGTTGGAATATTCAAGCTGCCAAGGGCGTTGACGACGTCGTCAGTGTTGATCGTATTGCAAACGATCTCAAGGCAATGGGGGACGCGGATATCATTTGCCTTCAAGAGGTACTGGTAACTGCAGAGACTCATCAGGTTGAAGAACTCTGCCTTCACTTCGCACAACATACACCGGTATTCGGTGCAGCAATTGACAGGCTGGATACCGCCGGTAGATTGAAGTTCGGCAACCTCGTTCTCTGCCGGCTACCCTTGCTGCAAATCGTGCATCACAAACTGCCACAACCTGCCGAGCCTTCAGTCAAGCATATGCCCAGACAGGCAATTGAGGTCATTGTGGATTTAAAAGGCACGCCATTGCGTGTGGTTACCACACATCTGGATTATTTCGCCGCTGGGCAGCGATCTGCTCAGGTCAGCTACCTTGCTGCGCATCACATGGAGTGTATTCAGCGCTACCAACAGCCATCACCTGCCGGAGGAGATGGTCAATTTAAATCCGTGCCAGAGACAGATCTGAGTATCTACTGCGGTGACTTTAATTTACCTGTGGATTCGCTGGACTACCAGATCATGCATGTCAACTCGAACCCTGAAACCGACGATGCTTTAGTGGATTGCTGGACACACCTGCATGGAACCAAGCCACACTTGCCCACCTGCGGCATCTACGATCACAAGCAATGGGAAGAAGGCCCCCACTGTCGCGACTTCTTTTTTGCTTCAAGGAAAATCGCACGAATCGTTACGGCAATTGAAGTGGACACCGAAACCGCAGCCTCTGATCATCAACCATTAAAACTTACATTAGGTTGAACAGCGCCGTCTTTACTTGACACCACTTTACTTGATACCAGCGCGCATGAAACTTTGAACGAACTGGCGCTGGAACAGAAGAAAGGCAACAAGCAGCGGCCCGGAAGTCATTAGCGTAGCGGCGTTTATCACTGACCATTCAAGCCCTGCATCAATGGCGGAAAATACACTCAGGCCAACCGTGACTGGCCGGGTCTCAACCGAGTTGGTGATGATCAGCGGCCACAGAAAATTGTTCCAGTGATGGCTAACCGAAACCAGACCATAAGCCAGATAAGTGGGCTTTGCCAACGGAATATACACTCGCCACAACAGCCCGAAAAAGGAAGAGCCCTCGACGCGTGCGGCTTCGTCCAGCTCTCTGGGAATGGACATGAACGTCTGCCGCAGTAGAAATATGCCGAACCCTGAAGCCATATACGGTAAACCTATGGCGACGATGGTATCCACCAGCCCCAGCCATCGAATGGTCTTGTAGTTCTCGACAATGAGGATGTCCGGCATTACCAATAGTTGCAGCAAGACCAGAGTAAACAGAATATTTCGCCCCGGAAAGGTAAAGCGTGCAAAGGCAAAAGCTGCCAGAGTACACAACACCAGCTGACAAACCAGTATCAAAGTTACCAGCATAAACGTGTTAAGAAAGTAGCGAGCAAAGGGTGCTGCCGCCCAGGCTTTCTGAAAATTCTCGAACGTCAGCGGCGCCGTTAGTACAAATCGGGTTTCGAACTCTGCGGGGTGAATGGCAGTCCAGATTGCATACAAAAGCGGCAAGGCCCACAGGAACGCCAGAAACCACATGGCAAACGTATTCAGTGTGGTGTCAAAAGACGGCCAGCTACGATGGCGAACAACCGAGGTGCTCATTGATAATGCACCTTGCGATCAAACAGAAAAAACTGGCCAATAGCCAGTATCGATAGCAGCACCAGCATCACGACAGTCAGCGTTGCCGCATACCCGGTCTGCCAATACTTGAAAGCTGTTTCGTAGATATAGAACAGCAATAAGCTACTTGCGTTGTCCGGCCCACCATCGGTCATAACGAAAATGTGATCGATTAGTCGGAAAGAATTTATAACCGCGTTGATTGATACAAACAGCGTTGTCGGCATGAGAAGTGGAAAAAGGACTTTCCGGAAAAAATAAAAACTGCCGGCGCCTTCAATCGATGCCGCTTCTCGCAAGACCGGCGGTATGGACTGCAGTGCCGCAAGATAGAAAATCATGAAAAACCCCGCCTCTTTCCAGATGGCCACAACAATCATTGCCGACAAAGCGGTATCCGGATTACCCAGCAGATTGATGGCTGGCAGACCAAACAGACCCGAACGTAACTGATCTATAAGACCAAACCCCGGGGTGTAGAAAAACAGCCAGATATTGGCGACAGCAATCAGCGGTAGTACGGTGGGAGCGAAGAACGCAACACGCGAAAGCGTGCGTCCGTTCAATCGACTGTTGACCCACAACGCCATCAGCAAGGCAAGCCCGATGGAGATTGGAATTGTCCCTACAGCAAACCAGAAATTGTTGACCAGAACCTTCCAGAAGACTGGATCACTTACCAGCGTCTGGTAATTTTCCAGACCGATGAATTCGGCAGGACGTCTTCCTCTGGGGGTGGAGAAGAAGCTACTGACGATGGTCTTCACTGCCGGAAAATGCGTGAACGTAAACAAAAACAGCAGTGCAGGGCTCAGGAAAAGCCAGCCGTATACCCATTCACGCCGATGAATCATAGGGAGCGACGCTCTATCAAGCCACCCGCACCAAGGCAGCGGCACGTCACAGTGTTCCACCCTGACGACACTGCCAGGATGGGCAAGCTGCAGACATACTGCCTTGACACGGGTGACACTGTTGAACTCACGCAGTTCAGATCAAATCAACGGTAGGCTTTGAGAATAGCCTCTGCCTGCTCTTGTGCCTCAGCCAGTGCATCTGCTGGCAACTTGCTACCAGTTATTGCGGCAGCCAGTGCATCGTTGAAAATACCGGTGACTCGCTGATTCTCATAGGTAGAGAGTTCGGCAACGGCAAACTCCAGTTGATCGCGTGCAACCAATGCGGGTGGAAAATCCTTTGCGTAGGCTTGCATGTCGACGCTCTCCCACGCTGCCGGGCTGGGCGCTACATAGCCGGTGGCAATAGACCATTTGGCTGCTTGATCTGGTGCGGTAATCCACTTGACGAAGTCGAATGCTGCTTGCTTCTGTTCATCTGAAGACTCGCGGAAGATATAGAAATTACCGCCGCCCGTTGGTGCACCAAATCGCTCCTTGGCAGGTAAGAGCCCTACGCCAAAGTCAAACGGTGCATTGTCACGCACGTTGGTCAGATTTCCTGTAGACGTCCACATCATCGCGGTTTGCCCCTCAAAAAAGGCTTTGGGCGTTGCGCCCCATTCAACGATACCGGGAGCCATGACTTCGTGCTCTGTACTCAGAGCGACGAGATATTCCAGTGCTTCAACCACCTTGGGATCATCAAAGTTTGTCTGGTTACCTTCAGCGTTGGCCAGAATGGCACCGTTCTGTGTGGTTAGCCCTTGAAAGAGCCAGTAGGGAAAACCGGATGATGGAATGCGCACACCCCATTGAGTCACATTGCCGTTGTCATCCTTCTTGACCAGCTTCTTACCCATCTCGACTGTTTCGTCCCATGTCGTGGGTGGGGTTTCGGGGTCGAGGCCTGCTTCTGCAAACGCTTCCTTGTTCCAGTACAGTACCGGTGTAGAGCGTTGAAAAGGGATACCGTAGGTTTTACCACCGGTCTGGCTGTTTGCCATGAACGCTGGATAAAAGGAATCAAGCCAGGCTTCATCTTCCGGCGTTTGCACCAGCTCGTCAAAGGGCATGATGACGTCTTCATCAATCAAGGTGAACATGTCCACCGACAATATGACGGACAACTGAGGGGGCTTGCCGCCGCGTGAAGCCGTCAGCGCCTTGGTCACGGTATCGGTATAGGAGCCGGAATAAACCGCATCAATGTTGACACCTTCGTTGGCAGCAACGTATTCGTCAGTCAATGACTGAATGGTATCTGCGGCCTTGCCGCCAACAGCGACAGGAAAGTAAAATTCCAGATCAACCGCCAGTGCCGAGGTGGCCATACCCATCATCAACGTTGCCGCTGAAAGTGTCAGCGAAAAATTCAGGTGTTTTTTCATACTTGCCTCTCCAGTTTTTGTGGTTTTAAAGTGGTGGTGTTACAGCGCCAAACCCTTCAGGCACACCGGCGATACGAGCACCGCCTGTGCTATCGAAGAAATGCATTTGATCGGTATTCCAGATCAGCCTGACCTCGGTGTGTGCTTGAACATTGGCATGGCCTTCTATCCGGGCCAGTAGCCTTGAATGACCGATACGACAATCAAGCAAGACATCAGCGCCCAAATACTCAACGTGCTCAATCTGCGCCTTGATGCCCACCGCATCTGATAGTCGGACATGTTCCGGCCGGACTCCCACGGTTATGCCGGGAGTTGCCACACCCAGATCTTCTGCTGCCAGAAGGTTCATGGGCGGTGTCCCGATAAAACTGGCAACAAAAGCACTGGCTGGTTTCTCGTAGATTTCGCGCGGACTACCGCTTTGTTCTATACGGCCGTCTCTCATCAATACCACCTGATCTGCCATGGTGATAGCCTCAGCCTGATCATGGGTGACGTATACCATCGAAAATCCCAGTGATTGCTGTAAGTCGCGTATTTCCGTGCGCATGGTATTGCGCAGTTTTGCGTCTAGATTGGATAGTGGTTCATCCATCAGACACACCGGCTTTTCGGCAATGATAGCCCTGCCCAGGGCAACGCGTTGTTGCTGTCCACCAGAGAGCTGGGACGGCCTGCGGTCAAGGTATTCGGTAAGACCAAGTAGATCAGCCGTACGCAGCAGGCGCTGTTTCTGATCCGCTTTGGGCGTTCGCCGCACGCGTAGACCAAAGAGGATGTTGTCAGCTACGGTAATATGCGGGAACAACGCGTAGGACTGAAATACCATGGCAATGTCGCGCTTTGCCGGAGGGAGTTGATTCACAACCCGATCGCCTATCAGCACCTCGCCGCGATCGGCAGCTTCCAGGCCTGCAATGATTCGCAACGAGGTCGATTTTCCGCACCCGGAAGGGCCCAGAAGTACCGTGAACGACCCCGGCTCGACGTCAAGTTCTACATTGTCAACTGCAGCTTCGCCATCCCAGAACTTGGACACCTGCCTCAGGCTGATGGCCTGACCGTTGCTACGCGAATCTTTCATGAGCTAGACTATGACATACACCCGAACATCAGTGGACGAAATTCTCGATCGAAATAATTCCATCCAATAGCCGTACCTCACGCATGGAATCATCCGTGTGAAGATGCACACAAATTGCCTCTGCAAACACCGTTCGGTAGCTGTTTATATGAGCAGGTTCATTGTCAAATGCTGCAGCAATGCCACCAGACTCTGCGAGTTTTTCCAGTTCGCCTTGCTTGTACTGATCATCTGAATCACTCAACCTTGTTTTCATAATCAGTCTGACGCCCTCTTTTTCAGGTTTCGGAAAACCCAGAGAATGCAGCGACAACGTTGTGCCCTCTCGCATCGACTCGTCGCGACCCGTCAGATATACAACAAGACCGCCTGCGTTGTGCACGGCGTTGACAAATTTAACCGCTCCAGCAATGTCCGTGTCGTACTGACAGTATTCGCTGCTGAAGAAACGCACGGACCAAAAATCCAGATAGTCATCCAGAATTCGATCAGCGTTGCTTTCCGACATTCCCATCAGCACCATACTATCGCGCGCGCTCCATGTCGGAAAGTGTTCAGGCGTTGCGTGCAATAACAATGGTTGATCATGCGCCGTTGCATATTCGCGCATGATGACGGCGCTGCGACGACGGTTGTTCAACAAGGTAGAATCCAGATCGAAAAGTACTCGCTGGCCATTACAATCGCGGATTATTTTTTGCAGCAAGGCAGACGCAGATTCCGGCGTAAGCGGGAGTGCGCCCGTTACCGAGTCGCGGGCCGGGTGATCAACAGACATTTAAAACGATCTTCCAATGACTTGTGGGTTCGACGCAACCTCGGAGGGTCACAGTCGCTCCACCTTACAGCAAGTTGAATAGACAATCGGTATGCGGGGCACTTAAAAAATGACTACATCTTGTCCTCGTGATCGAGTGAAATAAAGTCTGAGAGCGACGATAGCTGCGATTATCCAGCGTCCTGCTGGTACACAAATCGCGCCGCCCGGTATCAATCCGCCGCGTCAGACCTTTGCTTGATCAGTCAGCTGGACCAGATCAAGAATGGCGTGCCTTTCCCGCTTCCATACGATAATTTTCTCTCGCTCCAGTCGCTTCAGTTCACGAGTGACACCTTCCCTGTGGGCATTCACACGAGTGGCTATTTCTGCGTGAGTGGGTGCGTCCCGGATTTCAATGGGTGGGTCCAGATTAGAACTCAACGATGCCATACGGGTGAGCTCCATACAGATTCTCTGATTGACACCCATTGATGAAAACTCATAAACCTTCTGCATGTTCTGCCGCACCATGGTAGCCAGACGTTTGAGCAAAAACTGCATTGCCACAGGATGCTCACTCATAATTATGGAAAAATTATGTCTGGTTATACTGATGATGTTGGCACTATCCACAACGATGCAATCACTGCTTCTGAAATCACCGTCCAGCACTGCAAGCTCGCCGAACATTTGACCTGCAGTCAGATCTTCAAAATGAACCTGTCTGCCCGAATCAGAAAAAGCGCAAGCGCGCACCCGGCCACTAACCAGAAAAAAGACGTGATCGCCCTGATCACCAGTCTTGACCACATATTGACCCGCAGCGTAGTTGCGAAGCTCACACATCTGGCCAATGGCAGAGCGCTCATCTACCGTGAGATCCTGAAACAGCTCGAAACCTGAGAGCGTTACAGCCTGCGGCTTTCTGCGATTGGTCCCTGACGAGGTCAAGTTTGAGACTCCCTTGTTGGCAGCTCATACTCTCACACAACAACGAATTTTTCCTGACTCCGAATCTTATGCAATATCAAGCACGTATCGGCGTTCGCTGACCGGAATTGCCGGATCTGCTGCTACCCGACAGCTTTGGAAATCACGATCTCCGGGACATTGTTGAGACGTAAACTGCTCAATCAACGCCTTGTTGCAAGGAGACCTCCCTTCCCTATAGCTCAACTGACAAGGCGAAAATTGCCGGCGCAGTAGTTTGAAAAAGGGGGCTCCCTATCCAGTAATTTCGGTAACCGTGGTGCTTGTAGTAGCAATTGACTTGATTCAGGTTCCATTGCAGCGACCGGATCAGGAAACGATACCCCACCGAAACGCTATCATGGTTGCCTCAGCAATTGATTCCACTTCCAGCTTACGATAAATGTTGGCAACATGCTTTGCTGCCGTGTTACGACTAATATTGAGTGCTTTAGCAACTTCCGGACGAGTGTAGCCACTGGCAACCAGTGTCAGAACTTCGCTTTCGCGCGCCGTTAATCGCTTGGTATTGACCAATTCCCGTGCAGTATTGGTCGTCCTGATTTGCGGGGAAGAACCTGAGGACAAGCGACAGGTAATCATCCTATGCAGTTGCATTACATCGTTTCCTGACAATCCCTGAAACCAGTCTTCCAATGTGGTCTGGGTAGGAAGACTTTGCAGCGCTGAATTATCCGGTGTACTTCTGGTTGCTAACTGGGACATCATGCTTTCTCCATGTGACTGTTTGGCCCAGACAAAGATTCGCATTTGTTTACATTTGGTGATGTGGTAATCCGCACATTGGACGCGCATTAGCACAAAGTCTTGGATATTTCTGTTTCTGTCCTCTCGATTTTTCAGCGATGATGTTGATTTATCTACACCTTTGCCCTGCAGTGCTTCCCACCTTAGAACGCTACATCAGTAACGATTCATGGTCATAAACCGTAGGCAAAACAGGCTTGAATCAAGTAATATTTCATAATATCAACAATATAGAAGCATAAAAATTCCGTACATCTTCCAGCGCAGAATCCCTGCCAAGCGTAAAGGTCTGGAATTGACAGCAAGTTTTCGCCCGCTGATATTCCAGACCTCCATTCACTCTTTGGCCAAATCCGTCATAAGCTGCCTATGCCGGAATCGCAGCATCTTGTCGACGTTCCCGGTTTCGGGGTAGCAGCTCAGAAACCGAGTCCTCCGGCAGATGCCGATTCCACCAGACGTTGAAATCGACCGGCAAACCCTGCGAATTGGTGATGAGCGTTTCTACCTGAGTGCCGCCTCCCGTTTTGTATAAATGCACCCGATCACCATCAAAGCTGTGAAAAGTCATCTCCATAGGCTCATCAATCTGAGTCATGTGCTCGATAAGAATGCCGGTAGATACCCGCTCCCCCATGCGCAGTGACTCATAGTAGTCCGTGTAGAAGTGCACGCCCGCCATATCTCGTCCGATGGAAATATTGGCAGCGAGCTTGTTGAGTTCACCGGAAATCGTCACGGGTTCTGCATCAGTATCGTTCACATGATTACTGATATCCCGCACTTTTCTTCCACCCGTCTGCACCTCGAACAATGGCAATTCCTCTGGCCAGAGCACCGCTGCACCGTCAGCATCTACAGTATGAAAGAACGCCTTGAGAATAGTGACGCAACCGCCTGCAACCGTTGCATGACCGGCACCATAACTTGGGTGCATTGGCGAGCCTTCTGCAAAGGCCATAGGCAGCAGATAGTTTTTATCATTATCCCAGTTAGCGGGGTCAAGCTGCCCATCGTCATTCAGCAAGTGGGGATCAGCATGACTGCGCCCCGTCACATCCATGGCATCTTTGCGAGGTGGACGATCGTCACGAGAGCTGGTATCCAATCGCCGAGACTGATTGTGTTGATTGACCAGCTCCAACATGGGTGATAGACGTGTGCGAAGAGTACCCAGAGTGTCCCTTGTTGTTGCCTGCAGGGATGTCTGCGCCACTGTTTCCGACAAGGCACCTGCATCGAGTGTCAGCAGAGCACCAAGACGCTCGGGACGGGCCCTTCGGTGATAGTTATATTTCTGTCGACGCACAGCCTTGAGGCAACGCGTGGCAACTTCCGTTACCAGCGACAGAACGTGCGGGCCACCAAACGTGGCAAAGCCCTGTCGACTGTCCATGGACGACCGATCGGGGAACCCCGGCCCATTGTCATTATCCGTGTTTGTTGGCTGCTGAAACTTGAAATTACCCGACTTGCCAAGCATGAACAGACAAGCATTCAGATATGCCTGATACAGTTGATCAAACCGGACGTAGGTTGCCAGATCACGCGGTGTATCAATAAATTTGCGCGGTAAGTGGCTACGGATATTGGCGGCACCGAAATCCGCGCCATTCTGCACATCAAGGTAGGCATTCCAGTGCAGCATGTAATCGACCGCTTCTGGAAAAAACGAGACTTTCTGATCGATTTCCTGACTGCCGTAGCTTATCGAGGAGTGGGAGTACTCGTCGGGACCGTCGTCGCATTCTTTAGCCATTTGGGTACCTTGCACCATGAACTGTGACAGATAGGGTCCAGCAGTTACGCCTGGACCAGAACCTCTGAACAGATTCTTGCGCTGGAACTGTCCGTCGTTGGGCGGGTTGTCAATGTCATGTTGTGCATGACTTGCAAATCGAGCAGCTCGCCGGCGACGCTCTTGCAACGATAAATCACCCGCTGTCTTGTCTGCATACCATTCGAGGCCAGTCAATGCAGAAACAACATCGTCCACTGCGATTTCGGATGTTGTCGTAGTCGGTGTATCCGAAGTAAGGTCTGAAAACGACACATCACGCAGCAAGGCGAGCGCGTAAACCTCGGCCATCTCCGCTTCCAGTTCAACCGAATTCAAGGCAGGCGCTGGCGGCATACCTACCGCATCAGCATCAGGGCCTTCGAGGGAATAGTAGTGACCCGCACGCGGACTTTCCCAACCTCTCCACAGCGGTGCACTGCCTTCCATATCCAATGCATCACCGCTGAACTCGGTTTTAGCCTGTCGAACAGGATTATCAGAAATACCACGCTGCAACTGCGTGAAGTCTGTCGGTGCATCCTGATTGATCGCCTCTGTCAGCGATGAGTAATGGGCGTTGTTGATGAGAATACCGTTATCACCATGATGCAGGCCTTTGGTAAAACTCATGGCATAGCCATCGCCTTCAAGGGTGTTTTCGTCGCTGTTTGCTTGCGTTAGCGGACCTACGTATTTTTCTGCCAGAAGTTCAGCAGCCTTTCTACGTTCTTTAACCTGATTTTGCCGTGTATCGCCCTCCGGGTTAGGGCGCGGATGTGAAACTGCCATTGTTCGCTCCTTCCTATTGAGTAAATTGATGGTAATCGCAGGATGTTTGTCCGCTCGTGGAGAGCGTGTTATCGCTACGATTACGTTTACCCTAAGCCAGGATAATGTTTTTACTCTGTGGGAAAACGCACATGCTTTTAATAACGCATAGACAAGGCATGCAAAGTAATACAGATGTATTACCTGAAGAACTCTCGACGCAGAAACGCTAGGTTTGCAAGAGCAAATATGACATGAAGAGGAACCAAGCTGACAGCCGCATTGCCTGATACTGTTGGATCACAACGTACCTGAATCAAACAATCCTTCAAGATAGTGAGCAACACCATGCTGGGTGTTGTGCAAGGTTACTGCATGCGCTTTTTCTTTGACAATTTCCAGTGCGTTGCCCATCGCCACTGCATGCCCCGCCCATTCGAGCATCGGCAAGTCGTTGTGGTTATCACCAAACGCTATGGTATCGGTGGCCACAAAGCCCAGCATAACGGCAGCTTTTTCAAGACCTGACGCCTTGTGCGAACCTTTTGCCGTAATCTCAATGAACGGTGCACCCGACGTTGTGATTTCACAGAGCTCATTACCCAATAAGCCAGCAACCTTGCGCTGGAGTTCATCAAGCGATACGTCCGCGTGTCGAACCTTCAGCTTGTATAGCGGTTGCGTCCACGGGTCTCCGGCTTTA
Source organism: Granulosicoccus sp. (assembly GCA_045110475.1). Taxonomy (GTDB): domain Bacteria; phylum Pseudomonadota; class Gammaproteobacteria; order Granulosicoccales; family Granulosicoccaceae; genus Granulosicoccus. The sequence continues at coordinate 26,300 of JBGCGC010000071.1, read as the reverse complement.
CCGCCACTCTCCAATTCGCTAACGCCACCGGCAAGCTCGACAAACCGATCTTCAAAGCCGATGCCGGTGCGTGTCTCCCAGCCAAATGCAAGGTCCTGAATTACATTGCGCAGCCGGGATACAACATCTGTTACCAGACTCTGTGGCATTGGCGTCTCCCAGACCAGTTCACCGTTGTGACTATCCCAGGTATAAGCTCCGTTTGAACACACCAGATAACGCATACCCTCGACCGCCTCAAGCCGATCGCAAGCCGTTAGTCTACTGCGACCTGTTACCGCAACGATAAGATGCCCTGCCTCAACAACGCGTTTTACAACATCGCACGTTCTTTGAGACGGATAGCCATTGCGATCAAACAGTGTTCCATCACAATCCACGGCAATTAGTTTACGACCTTGTGTGTCGCTCACTTATTTTATTTTCCTACTTTCGCGCGTTTCAAGATTATTCGGGCTAGCGCATCCCACCAGGGCCACCCATTCCGCCCATGCCACCCATACCCGGCGGCATTTTTCCCTGCATGGCACGCATCATCTTGGCCATGCCACCTTTGCTCATTTTTTTCATCGTCCGGGCCATGGTCTGATGCTGCTTTACCAGCTTGTTCAAATCCTGAACCTGCAACCCGGCACCAGCGGCAATACGTTTCTTACGACTGCCCTTGAGCATGGCCGGGTATTTTCGCTCTTGCGGGGTCATGGAATTCACCAGTGCGATCATATGAACAAACTGCTTGTCATCCCCCATCTTGGCTTTTACCGAGTCCGGTATCTCGCCCATGCCGGGCATCTTGTCCATGATCGATGCCATTCCGCCCATGTTGGCCATCTGTTCCAGTTGATCTTTCAGGTCATTGAAGTCGAAGTTCTTGCCTTTTTTCATCTTGCTGGCGAACTTCTCGGCCTTGGCATGATCAACCTTGGCCGTCACCTCCTCAACGAGGCTGACGACATCGCCCATACCCAGAATGCGCGACGCTATACGCTCAGGGTGGAAGGTCTCCAACGCGTCTGTCTTTTCACCCGCACCGATGAACTTGATGGGCTTACCGGTGATGACACGCACCGACAGGGCCGCCCCACCACGCGCATCACCATCGGTTTTGGTGAGTACCACACCGGTCAGCGGCAACGCCTCACCAAAGGCCTTGGCGGTATTGGCGGCATCCTGACCGGTCATGCTATCCACCACAAACAGCGTCTCAATAGGTTTGATAGCGCCGTGCAACTGCTTGATCTCGTCCATCATTTCATCGTCGATGGCCAGACGCCCTGCGGTATCAACGAGCAATACATCGACAAACTGCTTGCGCGCTTCTGTCAGCGCGGCATTAGCGATATCCAGAGGTGTTTGATCAACAGAGCTTTCGAAGAAAATAGCACCTACAGAACCTGCCAGCGTCTCCAGTTGCTTGATGGCCGCAGGCCGATAGACGTCACAGCTCACCACCATGACTTTCTTTTTGTCGCGTTCCTTGAGCAAACGGGCAAGTTTGGCAACAGTGGTTGTCTTGCCAGCGCCCTGCAGGCCCGCCATCAGCATGACCGCCGGTGGCTGTGTTGACAAATTAAGAGGTTCGGCAACCTCACCCATCACCGATACCAGCTCGTCGTTGACTACCTTGACGAACGCCTGTCCGGGAGACAGGCTGCCTATGACCTCTTGTCCCATCCCTTTGTCGCGAACCGAATCTACCAGCTGTTTGACCACCGGCAACGCGACATCCGCTTCCAGTAAGGCCATGCGAACTTCGCGTAGCGTATCTTTTATGTTGTCTTCGGTCAGGCGGCCCTGTCCACGAAGGTTCTTGATAGTACTGCCAAGGCGTTCACTGAGTGAATCGAACATAAAAAGCCCGTTTTGTTGAGTGTGATTGTCCGGCCAATCCGGACTCGACACAGCACACTAGTATATGGGAGTGGGGACAAGTGTAAACCCCGTGCTTGCTGTCAGGGTTAGCCCTTGACTGCCTTGCGTTTTACATTGCCCATCTGCTTGTCCAGCGATACTCGCGAGCCGTCACTGGTTCCTGCCTCGTGTGCACGTCCATTTCGATAACGCACCCGGGTGGCTCTGCGAGTGACAAGACCTTCCATGCACGCGTTGCGCACAACTTCGCGTTTTCTGATTACAAGACTTGAGCCGGGCCCTGCACGTTCCTGCCCGGCAGCAGCCGCGGCCTGTTCTTCCTGACTGCGTCGCTCGGCATCCAGTTGACGTGCGCGCTGCAAGACGGCCAAGGCATAACCGACGCGGTAGTCAAAGCTTGCTGAACGACCGGGCTCAACCGAACCGCGACGTTTGTGATCCTTGAGCGAGCGCTCCATGGCTTCGGACAGGTACGCGTAGGTGAGTGAGGCCACGTCGGCGTCGATGCTGAATCCACGAAACTCGATCGTATTACTACGAACGCAGATGCAATCGTGAAGCAAGGCCACAGCCGAACCCAGCACACCCACATAACCGGGTATGGAGCGAAATGCCTTGTCAATCTTGCTGGCACCAAACTCACTGGTCTCGAGATCCGACTCGGTAATGCCGAAGCGACTCATCAACGACTGGCACCGCCGCATCGCAATCTCCGCCTCGTGCGGGCTGGAATCACTCTCGCGACTCATTGCATACAACTTTCGAATGCGGTTTAGCAGTTTTTCGCGGTTATCCGCCTCTGACGAGACCTGGCCTGGACCTTGATGACCGTCGTGTTGTTCGCGATTGTCAGTGCGCTTGTTTGACTGCCGCGTATCCATACGCTGTGTCTCGGTACGGTGGAAGGGCAGATAGCTTACCCTGATAATGTCATGTCGGACAAAGCTGATTCGTCTGTTATTCGCACATTACTGTATGGGTAGCTAGGAGCCACAAATCCTAAACTCACGCGTCGGCACTGACACGGTGGCATATCCTATCTGATTGGCGGATAATCCAGAACAGCCATCACACTCCCGCCATTGCTAATCACAGGATCTGGCCATTGTGAGTTTTGTACTGTCACTTATTGCAGCAGCATTCTATAGCGTCTCCAGCGCCATGCTGTCGCACACGCTAAAGGGTCGCAAGGCGGCAGCGACAAGCTCTGATGGCTTGTCTGCCGCCAATCAGCCACATCACGCGAAATCAACACCTGTCAGCTCAGGTTCTGGTCGGCCGGGCATGTCCACACCTGCCAATTCAGGCCAGATGCACAGGCTTACCCTCGTTCTCGCCACCGTTGCAGTCATCCTTCACGGATGGGTTGTTATTCATCAAACCGGACTGCCGCATGGGCTTTCTCTGCCATTGTTTACCTCATTTGCAACCATGACACTAACCATCGTGTTGCTGCACATTGTTTTGTGTCTGAGACAACCAGCAGATTATCTGGGTCTGGCGGTGTATCCGGGGGCGGCGATATCGCTCATTGTCAGTCAAGCCTCTGGCGGTGGAACGCCGATCGAAGGGGACGCCATTCAGATTCATGTACTGCTGTCTCTCGTCGCCTATGGTGTGCTCTCTCTGGCTGCCGCTCAGGCCGTTCTGGTGGCCATCCAGCGTCATTATCTGTCCATCCACAAACCCGGTGGCTTCATTCGCGCACTGCCACCTCTGGATGTCACGGAAAAATTGCTTTTCACGCTGCTGGCTGTCGGCTTCGTGATGTTGTCACTGGCGTTGGCCAGTGGATTTGCCTATCTGGACGACATGTTTGACCAGCGGCTGGTCCACAAAACCGTGTTGTCATGTATTGGTTGGGGCATTTTCGGCATCCTGCTGTTCGGTCGCTGGCAATTTGGCTGGCGCGGCAAGAAGGCGGTCCACTGGACACTGGGTGGTTTCGGCATACTGGTTCTTGCCTATTTCGGCACTAAAATCGTCGTCGAAGTGGTATTGAACTGATTTATTTGCCGGCAAAGTACCGGTTGTACACCAGATAACGCAAAAAAGGCCTGCTCGTTGCTATAGTGCGACTACCTAATGCAAGAAAGGCCAGCTGTACTTGAATAGCATCCCCATCAGCGTACTGGGCTCGATCCTGGTTTTGCTGGTATGTATCTCGGGCTTTTTCTCAGGTTCCGAGACTGCGCTCATGTCGGTCAATCGCTATCGGCTGCGCCATCAAGCCAACAATGGCAACAAGGCGGCGCAGCGCACGGCGCGCCTGCTGGAGAACCGGGACAGGCTCATCAGCCTGATCCTGCTCGGCAACAATTTTGTCAACATTCTGGCCTCGGCCATTGCCACCGTTATCGCACTAAGACTGATGGGTGAGGCAGGAATAGCCGTCGCCACCGGATTGCTCACGCTGGTTATTCTCGTTTTTGCCGAAGTAACCCCGAAAACCTTTGCCACTCGTCGCACCGAACAGTTTGCCTTTATTGCCTCAGCCGTTTACGTACCGTTGATGTACATCACCTACCCGTTGGTGCTGGCAACCAACTGGCTAAGCAGCTTTCTTCTCAAGTTGCTCAAAGCGCATGAGGTTTCATCTGACGATGAGCATTTGTCCAGCGAAGAGTTGCGTACGGTGCTGAGTGAAACCGCTGGCATGATCCCTCAACGGCACCGTGAAATGCTCGTCAATATCCTCGATCTTGGAACGGTATCGGTGGATGACATCATGGTGCCGCGCAACGAGATTATCGGCATCAATCTCGAAGACCCCTGGGACGATGTGCTCAAGGAGATCAGCGACAGCCCGCACAGCCGCCTGCTGGTCTACCGAGAGAATGTCGACAACGTGGTCGGGTTCATCTACCTGCGCAAGATGATCGATGCGCTACGTTCGGGCAAGATCACAAGAAGCTACCTGGAATCGGTAATTCGTGACCCGTACTTTATTCCCGAGGGTACAACGCTGACTGTGCAGCTACTGAATTTCCAGCGTGAACGGCGTCGTGTGGCTCTGGTAGTAGACGAGTACGGTGATATCCAGGGCATGCTGACTCTGGAAGATATTCTGGAAGAGATCGTCGGTGAATTCGACAACGATCCGCGCGTGTCACCGTCAGAAATCCGGCCGCAACCGGACGGTAGTTACATCGTTGACGGTACGGCTCAGGTACGTAACCTGAACCGCTCGCTGAACTGGTCTTTACCTTCCGAAGGCCCCAAAACACTGAACGGCATTGTTGTCGAGCACTTTGAGAGCTTTCCGCCACAAGGCGCGGTTTTCACCTTCAATGGGCACCCGATAACCATTCTTGCCGTCGAAGACAACAAGGTACAACAAGTACGCATCGAACCTGCAGCGTTCGATACGCAAGACGATGAATCCACGGCCGTCAGCTGACTGCCCGCGTCATCATGTCCAAAGCAAAGCAGAGCTATCAGTGCACCGAATGCGGAGCCGTGTCGTCCAAATGGAGTGGACAATGCATGGACTGCGGCGAGTGGAATTGTCTGGAAGAATCAACTGCGCCTGCTGCGAGTAAAACCCAGTCCGCAACGGCTGCGGCCACCAACGCACGCTACGGTGGCTATGCAGGGGGCAGTGGAATCACCAACGCCTCGGATGTGGAATTGGTGGAGCAGGCTCGTATCCATACCGGGCTTAGCGAACTGGACCGGGTTCTGGGCGGTGGACTTGTCGAAGGCTCGGTCACCTTGCTCGGCGGCGATCCGGGCATCGGCAAGTCCACATTGCTGGTTCAGAGCCTGGCCTATCTCAGCCAGCAACACAGGGTTCTGTACATCACCGGAGAAGAGTCGTTACAGCAAGTGACCTTGCGTGCCCGTCGATTGAATCTGCCGGAAGAAAAACTGCGCCTTCTTGCAGAAACACAAGTCGAGGCCATCCTTGCTCATGCCAGCAAGGAAAGACCTGAAGTCATGGTGATCGACTCCATCCAGACAATGTACACCGAGCTGTTGAGTTCAGCACCAGGTGCGGTCGCTCAGGTTCGTGAAAGCGCAGCCCGTCTTGTGCGCTACGCCAAGCAAACAGGCACCTGCATTTTTCTCGTTGGACACGTCACCAAGGAAGGGGCGCTCGCAGGTCCGCGTGTGCTTGAGCACATGGTGGATACGGTGCTGTATTTCGAAGGCGATCCGGGCAGCCGCTATCGGGTGATACGAGCGGTCAAGAATCGATTTGGAGCAGTCAACGAACTCGGCGTGTTTGCCATGGACGAAGGCGGGCTGAAGGTGGTTAAAAACCCATCGGCCATATTTCTTTCACGCCATCCGGAGCCTGTCAGCGGCAGCGTTATCATGGTAACCCGCGAGGGCACCCGCCCCATGCTCGTTGAGGCTCAGGCGTTGGTCGATACAAGCCACAGCAACAGCGCAAGGCGGGTTTGTCTGGGCTTGGAGCAGAATCGACTGTCGATGTTGCTGGCGGTCATGCATCGGCATGCCGGCATCGCCATGTTTGATCAGGATGTTTACGTCAACGTGGTTGGTGGGGTGCGAATTTCGGAAACTGCAGCCGACCTGCCAGTGCTGCTGGCTGCCTTGTCCTCGTTCAGGACTCGCCCGCTGCCCAGCGATCTGGTGGTCTTCGGAGAGATCGGGCTGGCAGGTGAGGTGCGCCCGGTCGCCAATGGCGAGGAACGACTGCAAGAGTCAGTCAAACACGGTTTTAAAAGAGCGATTGTGCCGAACGGCAATCGACCTAAACAGGCCATAAAGGGCCTGCATATCGATGGAATTCACCGTCTGCACGAAGCGTTGGATTTAATTGACTAGCGCTACGTAGTAAACTAGACGCTACACGCGAGGCGAATGGTTTAGCCGCTTCGAAAATACTCGGACAAATCATCAGGATTGGCCACGCCGGTGTCTCAGAAAGCTCGCAAAATCCCCAAATCAACCAAGTTCGAAGATGCATTGGCCGAGCTGGAAACCATCGTGCAAACCCTGGAGAGTGGTGATCAATCACTAGAGGCATCTCTGGAGCAGTTTGAACGCGGTGTAAGCCTTTCGCGGTTCTGCCAGCAAAACCTCAGCGATGCCGAACAAAAGGTAAAAATTCTGCTCGCCGATGAAGAGGGTGAAGAAACGCTGGAAACCTTCGATGCGTCGGAGACCCCCTGATGAGTAGTACAGCTTCTGACGCCAGTGCCACCAATGCCAAAATGGTCACTCACGAATTCGAACCCGTGTTGAAAGACTATCAGGCACGGGTTGATGCCGCTCTGCTGGAACGCCTGCCGAGTAGTGAGAAACCGTCCACGCAACTACCCGTTGCCATGCAATACGCCGTAACCAACGGGGGAAAGCGTGTTCGACCAGTACTTGCCTACGCGACCGGCAAAGCGTTGGGTATTCCGCTGGCACGCGTCGACACCCCCGCATGCGCACTGGAAATGCTCCATGCCTATTCACTCGTGCATGACGACCTGCCTGCGATGGATGACGATGATCTACGTCGCGGCAAGCCAACCTGTCACAAGGCATTCGATGAAGCTATTGCTATTCTGGCCGGTGACGCCTTGCAAGCGCTTGCTTTCACGCTGTTGGCCCTTAACCCAGACCCGGAATTGTCTGACCGTGCAAAACTTTTGATGATTCAGGAACTTGGTAATGCCAGTGGTGCTGAGGGAATGGCAGCAGGTCAGGCAATTGATCTTGAGGCAGTCGGCCACTCACTGAATCTGACGCAACTGGAAAACATGCATCGCCACAAGACCGGTGCGCTGATTCGGGCCAGCGTGCTGATACCGGCGATGATCGCCGTTCAACCGGATGATGCCGTGCTGAAAAAACTGGATGGATATGCCTGTGCTGTCGGTTTGAGTTTTCAGATCGTGGACGATATTCTGGATGTGGTTAGCGATACCGAAACACTGGGCAAAACCCAGGGTGCCGACATTGCATTAAACAAGCCGACCTACCCTGCCCTGCTTGGTCTTGATGGCGCACGTGCCCATGCCCGGAACATGCACAACAAGGCCATTGCCTCACTAGAGGACCTTGGCGCAGATTTTGACGAACTTCGAATGCTCTCAGCGTATATCGTGGAGCGAACTCACTAACCTGTTGCCTGATGTCAAACAGTTGCGGAACACAGATGTGAGCTTCGGGTTTGATGCTATCAAGAGTGCCAATTAGACCCATAAAGCCTTATTCACCACCGATCCCGGTAAGTTAAAAAAATAGTTAACTTGTCAACGTATGGTTACAACAGTGATAATCGCGCGTGACACCTTCTGTGTGAAACCATGACAACAGTCCAAGAATTCCCCCTGCTGAGCAACATCAATGAACCTGCAGATTTGCGGCGCCTCGATGAGTCTCAGCTTCCAGCGCTATGCGCAGAACTTCGTGAGTACGTCGTTGACTCCGTATCCCGCACCGGTGGGCATCTGGGCGCCAGTCTTGGCACCATCGAGCTCACCGTGGCCATACACTACGTGTACAACACGCCGCGAGATAAACTGGTATGGGATGTCGGACACCAGACCTACGGTCACAAAATCCTAACCGGACGCCGGGACAAGATGGACACCATGCGAATGAGTGGCGGTCTGGCCGGATTCCCCAATCGGGCAGAGAGTGAATATGACACCTTCGGCGTCGGCCACTCCAGCACCTCAATCAGCGCAGCGCTGGGCATGTCTCTGGCCGCCAGATTGAATTCGGGTGGAGACTTCGAACAGGCCGAAAAATCCATTGCGGTTATCGGCGATGGTGCGCTCACCGCTGGGCTCGCCTACGAGGCGCTTAATCATGCGGGCGGTGTCAAGGCTGACATGCTGGTTATCCTGAACGACAATGACATGTCAATTTCGCCTAACGTCGGCGCGATGAACAAGTATCTTGCGCGCATGCTTTCAGGCAAGACCTATTCCGGTGTCAGAGAAGGCAGTAAGCGGGTACTCAGTACCGTGCCATCCATGCTGGAACTGGCCCGTCGCACGGAGGCGCATGTCAAGGGCATGGTTGTTCCCAGCTCGCTGTTTGAAGAGCTTGGATTCAATTACTACGGCCCCGTTGACGGGCACGACATCGAAAGCCTGGTAATGGTGCTGAAGAACCTCAAGGAGCAGAAAGGACCGGTTTTTCTTCATGCGGTTACCAAAAAAGGCTATGGCTACCGGTTTGCTGAGGAAGACCCACTCGCCTTGCATGCCGTGACACCTTTCGACCCCTCCACTGGCAAAGCGCACAAGAGCTCAAAGTCCAATCGCCCCACCTACACCAAGGTGTTTGGCAATTGGCTGTGCGACATGGCTGAAACGGATGAGCGCTTGGTGGGCATTACACCTGCCATGCGGGAAGGTTCGGGCATGGTGGAATTCGAAGAGCGATTCCCTGACCGGTACTTCGATGTCGGTATTGCCGAACAACACAGCGTAACGCTTGCTGCCGGGCTTGCGTGCGGTGGCCTGCGTCCGGTTGTTGCCATCTATTCCACGTTCTTCCAAAGAGCTTATGATCAACTGGTACACGATGTCGCGTTGCAGAATCTACCGGTGCTGTTTGCTATAGATCGTGCTGGTGTTGTCGGTCCTGACGGTCCCACGCATGCAGGTAGCTTCGACTTCTCTTTCATGCGCTGCCTGCCTAATATGGTGATCATGGCACCGGCTGATGAAAACGAATGTCGCCAGATGCTGTACACCGGCATGCAGATCGATGGCCCGAGTTCGGTTCGCTACCCTCGCGGTAATGGGCCGGGCGTTGACGTAGAAGACACCATGACTGCACTGCCTGTCGGCAAGGCACAGATCAAGCATGACGGCAGCCGGGTGGGACTATTGGCATTCGGCACCCTGGTCGCCCCGGCAATCACCATTGGCACCGAGTCCGGCTATACCGTCGTCAACATGCGCTTTGTCAAACCGTTGGATACCGAACTTATTGACAACATCGCAGCAACACATGACCTGATCATTACGCTGGAAGAAAATGCCGTACCTGGTGGTGCAGGAGCGGGTATTGCCGAGCACCTTCTCGATTCAGGTAGTAGCACCGCAATTAGGATCATCGGATTGCCCGACGAATTTGTTGACCACGGCTCGCGTGAAGAACTGCTCCAGCATTGCAGACTGGACGAGGCAGGCTTGCGCGAACAGATCAGCGCGCTGATCGATGAGCAGGGCAGGCTTCTGGAAGTAGGCTGAAAAAGGAGGCCAGGCGCTTTGCGCGAAGAGTCGCCATCCCTGTATCTGCCACTTACCATGGCCGTGGCAAGAACGAATCTTGCGGCAATTACAGGCTCAGGCAGTTTCGAGCGTGCGTTCTTGCAACTCAACAGAAATATCGAACCAGTTACTTGCACAATGTTGAGCTAGCACATTCACGCGCTCAGGCCTTTCCTGCAAGTGGCTCTGGATTGTATTAAGTGCAATCGCATCCGAATTGTTCTGCTCTGACAGATGTCCCAGAAGAATGCACTGCAGCTGAGGATGATCCAGATGGCTGAGTAATTTGCCTGCCTGCTCGTTACCCAGGTGTCCATAGTCGGAGCGAATACGTGCTTGCAGACTTGGGGGATAAGGTCCGTTTGCCAGCATGTCGATGTCGTAGTTGCACTCCACCACCAGACCATGCACGCCCTTAAGCTTATCCCTGACATGGGCCGTACAGGTACCCAGATCGGTGACGTTGGCGAATCGTGCAGCGAAGGCTTCGAACACAAACTGACATGACTCTGCGGCATCATGTGGCGTAGGGAAGGGATCGACATGGATATCACCGATGGTGAAAGGCTCATGCGCATGAAACAGCCGCACCGTCGAAAACCGGTTGTCACGCGCCTTGTGATAAGTACCGTGCGTGCACCAGACTGGCAGTCCAAACTTACGAGACAGTGGGCCTACACCTTTCACATGGTCGCCATGCTCATGACTGATCAGTACGGCGTCCAGATCTCCCGGCGTTATGCCCAGGGTGTACATCCGTGCGATGGTATCTTTCATGGTGAAACCACAATCAACAAGCAACGTCGTGTTACCTGCCTGAACAAGCAAAGAGTTGCCTGAACTACCACTACCCAGCGCAGCCACCCGAATCATGATGTCTGAATGACCGTCGAATCTGTGCAGAAGACCTTCATACTCAAGCCAGTTGCTGAACCAGCGCCGACAACAGCTGCTGTTCGCGTTCAGCCGGCAATTTTGCGCCATTGTTTCTGGACAACAGCACTCTCACCGCACTTATATGTACCGGTGAAAGCTGAACAACCAAAGGCGTTTGCGCATCGGTAAATTCAATACGACCTGAGTTATCGTCACTGCTGACAATGATGTATTCCATCGCCTGCAGCGCGGCCAGCACTTGCCTGAATGAGGTCTGATAGCCACGATTGACCAGAACCTCATTACCGGAAGAGGTTCTTTGCAGCACAGCGTCATCAATCACCGCCCTCGCCTGATCAGCGCCCAGAATACCCCGGGCTTTCTGTTGCTCAACACCGAGAAATACCAGAAAACGATTTAAAAGCGCACTGGTGCTCTCTGGGTTATGAGAGCGAACTGGCCAGTCTGAAGCGGATGGACTTGAGGATGCGTCTACAGCGGCCTTTGAGGAAGATTGCATACGCGCAAACAATCGTGCCCCGGCACCCGCGCGCTCCAGGCGAAAGGCAATACGCGTAAATTCTTCATCATCTGCCACCAGATTGCGCAGGATATTGTTTCCTGCCAGAGCGCTGGCGGGTCGCCATTGAGTAACAATCACACCTGCCACAGGCTCCGTCTGATCAATCCGGTATTTCTCCTTCCTGGCAAATTCAAGCAACTGGGGCCACAGATCTTCCGGAGTCTGCTGAAATTCCAGCCAGCTTTGCCCGCCTTCTCGCACAAAGCGAACGGATTCGAACTGCGGTAGTAGTGTATTTCGAGCAACGGCTCCACCACTGGTCCCCGGCAATACGAACTGCTCGGCGTTGCTGACATCCGTCAGATCAGGCGGAACCTGAAGCGATCGAGCCTCGGTAGCCGTTGCGGCGTAAACGACGTCGGGACTGTTCTGGGAATTAAGGCTACCGCAACCACTGATAAACAACAGGCAGATCGCACTCAAACCGACCGTCGTATTTTGTCTCACCATCGTTTTTCCCGGTTCAAAATGGTCGCATTTCATGACAAGGCACCCGCCTTTACCAGAGCAGATTTTACGGACTCGTGATACTGATCATCCAATACGGTGAGAGGCAGCCTGATTCCAGCACCTATCTTGCCCATGGCGTGCAAAGCCCACTTGACCGGAATCGGATTGGATTCCTGAAACAGCACGGTATGCAAATCACTGATGCGATCCTCGATTGCCTGCGCTTTCGCCCGATCGCCCTCGATGGCTGCCATGCACATCTGATGCATCTGCGCTGGCACCACATTGGCAGACACGGATATATCGCCATGCGCCCCGGCAAGCATGCTCTCCATCGCCGTTGCATCGTCGCCCGTGACAATCATGAAGCCATCCTCACACTGCTCAACCAGTTGGGAAATCCGTTCGACGGTGCCATACGCTTCCTTGATACCGATGATGTTGCTGATGGTTGAAAGTTGTGCACTGGTTTCCGGGGACATATCCAGCGCTGTACGGCCCGGAACGTTGTAGAGGATCTGCGGCACAGGAACGGCGTCGGCCACCGCCTTGAAGTGCGTATACAAACCTTTTTGCGTTGGCTTATTGTAGTACGGAGTGACCAAAAGGCACGCATCTGCTCCAGCCTGCATGGCATGGTGTGTCAGCTCAATGGCTTCGGCAGTCGCATTGGCACCAGTCCCCGCAATGACCGGTATGCGCTTACTCACAAGCTCGATAACACGTTTTATGACAGTTGCATGCTCGGACACGGTTAACGTAGCAGATTCGCCCGTGGTGCCCACTGCAACGATGGCGTCAGTTCCCGCCTCGACGTGAAACTCAACCAGATCCGCAAGCCCTGCGTCATCCACCGAGCCATCGTCCAGCATCGGGGTAACCAGTGCAACCATACTGCCTTTGAACATGTCTTACTCCTGATATCAAGTCGCTCATGGTACTGACGAGACACGGCTTTCTCAACCGTAAATGCGTATCCGTTAGAATTGAGCCTCGCTTCGGGTCATCGCACCCACCTACTATGACATCGCACTCATCCGAACCCCTCGGAAAACCAGATCAGGTACCCCAAATGAGCATGCCTCAACTTAATAAAGCCGCGCCCGAATTTGATCTTCCAGCCACGTCGGACCAGACGATTTCTCTGGCCAGCCTGAAAGGTAGCAAGGTTGTGCTGTATTTCTACCCCCGCGATGCGACGCCGGGTTGCACAACGGAAAGTCAGAACTTTCGCGACGCCATTGAGCACTTCACCCAGGCAGGTGCCGTGGTTTTGGGAATATCTCAGGATTCAGTGGCAAGCCACGAGAAATTCAAGGCCAAACAGGCGATGCCCTTCGAACTGCTCTCAGACGAATCGGGCGAGATCTGCAATGCCTACGACGTTATCAGGCTCAAGAAGATGTACGGCAAGGAATTTGAAGGAATCGAGCGCAGCACCTTCCTGATAGACGAAAAAGGCGTGCTGCGAAGCGAATGGCGCAAGGTCAAGGTACCGGGACACGTAGATGAGGTTCTGACTGCGGTGCAGGCACTGTAAGAGCGGCGCTTTACAGGCTAACGATGTGGCAAGGATTCCCTGGCCTTGGGCCAGGCGTTCATGACCGCCTGTACCAGCGTGGCAAGAGGAATGGCAAAGAAAACTCCCCAAAGACCAAATAAACCACCAAAGAACAGCACAGCAGTAATGATGGCCAATGGGTGAAGATTGACCACTTCCGAAAACAGCAGCGGCACCAGCACGTTGCCATCCAGAACCTGAATAACCTGATAAGCGAGCAGCAAATAGCCCAGCTTGGCAGAAAACCCCCACTGAAAGAAGCCGATTAGCGCAATGGGCACAGTTACCGCGATAGCACCGACATAGGGGATGATGACCGACAGTCCCACCAGAAAACTGAGCAGCAACGAGTAGTTGAGACCCATAACGGCAAACAGCACAAAAGTAACGGCCCAGACGATAAGAATTTCGAAGAATTTGCCGCGAATATAGTTGGCAATTTTCTGATCCACCTCGCGCCAAACCTGAAACGTCAGTTCGCTGCCCTTGGGCACGAATCTGGACGCAAACGACAACAGCTTGTGTTTATCCTTGAGTGCAAAAAACACCATGATGGGCACCAGCACCACATAAACAGAGATCATGACGATGGTGCCAAGGCGGGCCAGTGAAAATGACAGGACACTCTGGGTGAATGAGGTGAGTTCGTTTCGCAGGTTACCAATGAGCTCATTGACCTGCTGGACCGTGAACATATCCGGGTATTTCTCAGGCAGACGCAGTAGCTGTTCCTGAATATTCTGGATCATGCCGGGTAACTCTCGCACGATACTGGTCATCTGTTGCGATAACACCGGAATGAGACCAAACAGTACGACGATGGAGATCGCGATGATCAGAGCCAGCACAAACAGGGAGGCAACGGTACGTGGCAAATGCCATCGTTCCATGGTAGCTACAACGCTTTCCAGCAGGTAGGCGAGTATCAAGGCTACCAGCACCGGTGCCATGATGCCCCCGACCAACCAGATCAGGCCAAATACTACCAGTAGCAGTATCGACAGTATGACCGCCTGGGGATCCGAGAAGTTCCTGGAGTACCAGTCGCGGAGAATGTCATACATTGCTAGTGCGACTCCCTGTCAGCGAATGAGATACAGCACTTTGGTGCCGGGCCATCAATCTCATGAATTTCTTCTTTGATCATCAGCGATGTCATTAACCATAGATGTGGCAACTGCGACCCGAATGCAAGTCGTCATGAACTCCAGCGAGGTCTGGTAATGCGGTAATTTCATGCTAGTACGTCTCAACATCTGTGACGGAGTATGACATTACCAATTCGCTGACTGTACCTCGTGAATTCTCAACACCTGTTTCAGCAGCGGTACATGCTCATAATGATCGGACGTCCATGAAGCATCTGCAATAAAGGTGCTAGTCCGGATGGCAGATTCTTGACAACTCAGACCATGCTTTAACCAAGTTGTTCAAAATACTTGCGAGCGAACTGGAACAGTTCGTCCATCAGGTAGGTGCGAAATTTCTGACGCTGACGAACAAAATAGAAAGGTCTGAGCAATGGGGGATCCAGCGGCACAGCGACCAATTGACCCAGAGCCAGCTCACGACTCACTGTCGCCCGCGACACGATGGTAATTCCCATACCCGCCTGCACAGCGCCTTTTATTGCTTCGGTGCTGCCAAGCTCAAAGGGGCGATTAAGCGTGTGCTCGTCCACACCATGATCGCGCAGATAACGCTCGATAACACTGCGGGTACCCGAGCCATCCTCCCGGTGGATGAACGGAAAGGCTGTGAGCGCCAACGGTGCAATCTTGTCCTCGCAAGCTAACGGATGACCCGGTGGCAACATAAGCTGAAGTTCATCTTGCTGGCATTGTTCCACCCGTAAAAGCTGGTTATCCACCTCGCCTTCGACCACACCAAGATCAATGGTGTTGTCAGCCACAAGGGTTACTACGGCATCGGTATTGGCAACACGCAGCCTTACCTGTACCTCAGGAAAGTGCTGACGAAATTCGCCCAGTAGACCCGGCAACATGTACTCGGCAATGGTTGTGCTTGCACCGATAGTAACGAGCCCGGCACGATCACCTGTCAACGCCTTGACCGACTCACCCATCTCGCCATAGAGCGCAATGATGCGTTCAGCGTATTCGAGCACCTGCTCGCCCGCGACCGTCAAACTGATGCGGTTGTTGCTGCGATCAAACAGGCGAGCGTTCATCTCCTCTTCCAGCTGGCGGATCTGATGCGTCACCGCGGGTTGCGTCATATGCAGTATTTCTGCTGCTTTTGTAAAGCTAAGCACTCCCGCAACGATATGAAAGACTTGAAGTCGACGATCTGACATCTGCCTGATACTTCCCCACCGTGCTCATTTGTGGCTCTATCTTACCTGTCAAGACTGTTAGTTATCACGCCTGATGCAAAGCCGCCGCGACAGCAGGGGTGCGTGATCGCTATACTCGCTGGCTACGCAACAGGATAGCAGGCATGCGCGCCAGTCAGTTTCACATCAGTACCACCCGAGAGACACCCAACGATGCGGAAATCGCCAGCCATCAATTGATGCTGCGCGGTGGCTTTATTCGCCGACTCGGATCCGGTTTGTATACATGGATGCCGTTGGGAATAAGGGTATTGAGAAAGGTGGAAGCCATTATCCGCGAGGAAATGGACAAGGCAGGCGCACTTGAGGTTCTGATGCCGGCTGTGCAACCTGCCGAGCTCTGGGAGGAATCGGGGCGTTGGGGTAAATTTGGACCGGAATTACTCCGCCTGACCGACCGGCACGATAGAGAATTCTGCGTCGGTCCGACTCATGAGGAAGTTATCACCGACATTGCGCGACGTGATATCAAAAGCTACAAGCAATTGCCGCTGAATTTCTATCAGATACAGACGAAGTTTCGTGACGAGATGCGACCGCGGTTCGGCGTTATGCGTTCGCGCGAATTCATCATGAAAGACGCCTATTCATTTGGCATCGATGCCGCCTCGTTGCAAGATAGCTTCGACAGCATGCACGTTGCCTACTGTGCCATCTTTGATCGCATGGGCCTTGAGTATCGTGCAGTGGAAGCTGACAGCGGCAGCATCGGTGGCGCGCAATCCCGGGAATTTCATGTGTTGGCGGACAGCGGAGAAGATGCAGTGGTCTATGCCACTGAGGGCGACTATGCAGCCAATATGGAAAAAGCTGCGGCGGTCTGCCATCAAAGCCGTGCGGAACCCGGGGCCACCATGCAAACCGTAGACACGCCTGGCGTCCACACGATTGAAGCGCTGGCCACTCAGCTTGGCGTCGAGACGAGGCAATGTCTGAAAACCCTGCTCGTCAAAGGTAGTGAGGTTCCTGTAGTTGCCTTGCTACTTCGTGGTGATCACCAGCTCAACGAAATCAAGGCTGAGCATTTACCCGAAGTTGCTGAGCCATTGACTATGGCCGATGCCACATTGATCAAATCAGCCGCTGATTGCGAGGCGGGTTCCATTGGACCTGTGGGGCTGAAAATTCCCGTTATTGCAGATGCCGACGCGGCCTGCATGAGCGATTTCATTTGTGGTGCCAATACTGATGGTCAGCATCTTACCGGGGTGAACTGGGTAAGAGACCTGCCAGAGCCGATCGTTCGCGACATCAGAAATGTTGTCGAAGGCGATCCGAATCCGGCCGGAGAAGGCACGCTGAAAATCGTGCGTGGAATAGAAGTTGGCCATATCTTCCAACTGGGCGACACTTACAGCAAAGCGATGAACGCCACGGTGCTGGATGAAAACGGCAAGCCTGCAACGCTCATGATGGGTTGTTATGGCATTGGTGTCACCCGAGTGGCTGCTGCCGCCATCGAACAGAACAATGACGAGCGCGGCATCATCTGGCCGATGGCCATCGCCCCGTTTGAGGCCGTTATCTGTCCAGTGAACATGGTGAAGTCCGAAGCGGTAAAAGAGGCCGCAGAGAAACTCTACGAAGAGTTGAAAAGTGCAGGCATAGACGTCTTGTTTGACGATCGACCACTAAGACCCGGTGCGATGTTCGCCGACATGGAGTTGATCGGCATTCCACACCGCTTTGTTATCAGCGACAAGCTGCTGGCTAACAACGAGGTGGAATACCGTGGCCGTGCTGACAGTGAGTCAAGCATTATCGGCCGCAACGATGTGATAAAAAAGATTGTCTAACTGATTTAAAAGGGTTTGAACTTGACAGGTGCCGCCGGCGTTCTTTGAACCCGACGGCCATCTTCATCGCTGACCATCACTCACGGCTGTCTGGTGCACTGGACATGAACCGATCAAATTCCTCCTTGTCGGCATGGCGTCTTGCATTCATGGAGAAATCCTTGAACCGTCTTGCCCGCTCGCGAATCTCATTCCTGATTTCGCTGATGCGATCGTATTGAGTCTGCTGATACTCGTTAAAAACGATGTTATCCGTGCTTGAAGCAAAACGGCAATCAACAGGATTGCCACCAAAAAACTGCTGCCAGCGAGCCTTGACTGCACCGGGCAGATCCCGCACATCGCGACCTGACATGATCCATGCCAGAATCACCAGACCCAGAGGCCAGAACATAACAAAACCTAAAACCATAACGGCAATATTAGTGCCGCTCCAACGATGCGAATGCCCCATAGGCGACGGACGAACATCACTCTTGGTTGCTGAAGACATTTGATTTCCTCTTTAAAAAAGATGAAGCGTTGTCGATCAGATCAGTGTTAGAGGGGTACAGACCGCTTCCTAACCGCCCCATGTAAACACTGTTCACATATAATAGCGGACATGATACCCGTTTTTCAAGTGTTTTCGAAAAAAAGTTAACACTGATCACATCAGTCCTTACAATAGAGGGATGAAACCCAGCAAAAAGTCTAAGAAAAGCACCTATCATCATGGAAATCTGGCTGAATCCCTGCTGAGTGCGGTTGATGAGATAGCCAGCCAGTTTGGGCTTGAAGCGGTCACACTGCGCGCCTGTGCGAAAAGAGTCGGGGTATCACCCTCCTCTGCTTTCCGTCATTACACCGACAAACGGGCGTTGCTTACCGCTTTCGCTGTTCGCGCCCTGCATCAGCTCTGTGATGCCATGACCGATGCTACAGCTGACGCGCCCAAGAGTCCGGGCGAGCCGTTTACGTCAGTCGGACTGGCGTACATCAGCTTTGCCATCGACAAACCGGCGTTTTTTCGCGCCATGTGGCGAGAAGAAGCGATCTACTCCAGTGATGCCGACTACCAGTCTGCAGCTAACCGACTCAGCGAAATCCTTAAAGGCGGCTTTGCCCACTCGGTACACGATGTTGATCCAGCAAAACTCGATGCAGAAGAACTGCTTGCCTGGTCGTCAGTTCATGGACTAGCCAATCTGTTTGTTGATGGCCCCGTTGGCAATGGTCAATCACGCGATGAAAAACTGCTTATCGCCAAGCAAATGATTGACACCTTAAGGCCTGCCATTAGACCCGCGTGAGGCATTGCCCTATTCATGAAACGTGGTATTACGTGCTGTTTTTTTCATAGCAGTGGTAAAAATACCCTGCACGAATCAAAAGAGTGAAAACGGCTGGACCCAAGGTTTCAACCTAACCAATATCAACGAACAAGGAGAGTATTATGTCTACGCGTAATCAATTTCCCGTGCTAATAAACGTCGATATTACAGAGACAATCGACAGCTATCTGATAGAGGCCGATATTGCAGGATTCCGCGCCGAAAACGTCAAGGTTTCATCGTGGCAGGATACCCTGGTGATCGAAATGCAAACCACACAGGAATCAAGTCAAAGCTATTACCTTGGCGAACTTGAGTCAGAGTGTTACCGGCGCGTTATTCCTCTGGGCTTTAACATCAAAGACAACAATATACATACGAAATACAGCACTGGCACTCTATCAATTTTCGTGGACAAGCCGGATATGAAAAAAAATCCCAGGGCAAGATCTAAGCCGAGTGCGTTTGCATAGATTTGTTCAGGCGCTAAGGTTTGCACTTCAGCCGGAGAATACTGCTGCTGATAGATAACAACACTCAAGAGTGATCTTGAAGCTGACACCAATCACCTGCAAGCTATTTTACAAGGGCGATATGTCATGGATGACAACGCCTTTATTTCACGCGACATTTCATGCGACATTTCATGGGACTGAATCACACATCGTAACGCTTGGAAATTCTGTCTACGGGTGTGCCATCGTTCAAGGGTACGGCCTTGTCTGTGTGATAGTCAACGAAACCCATCTTTGTGTAGTAGGCCAGACCGGATTGGTTATCCGCCCGGATGGTTGCATTGATCACAGGCACATCTGAGCTCTGGGCAAATTGTCGGGTAGCATTAAAAAGCGATGTACCAACCCCTCTGACTTTTTGAGAGACGCGCGCGAAGGTTGCGATATCAGCCCAACCTGACTGCAATAGGTCATTATGCAGCAGTACCTGAAAGCCGAGAATGATGCCTGTATCGTCTTCACAAACGATGCACACAATACAGTCATCTCCAGTCAGGAATATTGACGAAAACTCCTCTTCTTCAAGCGCCTTTTCGAAAGCCGTGGTTCCTCCTATTTCGATGATTTCGTTGAGCAAGTGGCAAGCTTGCGGTACGTCTTGCATCGTGGCGTTTCGACATTTCATCAGGGTATTTTTTTCCTAACTGGAGAGGTCTGCATCTGATTACACCAACCCTAACATGATCTACTCGGCGGTATTTCTCACATGAGCAAACGCGGCATAAAGATCACCGGGTGAACGCTCATTACCCAGGTCCAGCTTGGCTTCGATATTTTTAAGGTGTTGCTCCATCAGCGCTTGCGCAGCCTCTGTATCACCGCTTTCGATGACATCGATGAGATCGAAATGCTCCTGATGAGCACACAGCGTGTGATGTGGCGTTTGATACATTGCAATAATCAGTGAAGTCTGCGGTACAAGCTCTTTCAGGTACGCAATCAGAGTTGTGTTCTGCGATAGCAACGCAAGCTGTATGTGGAAATCACCCGACAGACGCAAGCCGCTGCCTACATGCTGCCTGCGGACCTGATCGCGCTCCCCTTCTACGCAGGCACGCAGTTTTTCCAGTGATGCCTTGGTGGCATACTTTATTGCCTCTTTAACCAACTCGGATTCTATCAGTCGCCGCGCGCCCAGAATTTCACGCGCCTTGCGAACATCAGGCTGCATGATGGTCGCACCACGATTAGGCTGAATATCAACAATACGATCGTGACTTAACCGGAGCAAGGCACGACGCACAACCGTTCTACTCACAGAAAAAATATCAGCCAGCTCATCTTCCTTCAGTTTGACACCAGGGCTAAGGCGATGATCCAGGATGGCGTCAAGTATCTCGTTATAGAGTCGCTCATCCTGAGTAGAACCACTATCGCCGGATCTGGAATTGCTGTCCAGCTCGCTGCCGGGAACCAGAAGCGGCTCAGCCGTTTGATCACTTTTGGATCGCCTTCGGTTTTTTACTGTCATAGTCTTTTGACGTATTATCAGGAGCCATGGGCCTTGGAAAACTACAAGGCAGGATGTCTGTGCACATCCTTGTATAAAAGATACCTGAATGGGCCAGGCCCTCCCGCGTAACAAGCCTGTGGACAAAAGGCACGTAACCAGAGGAAGTCACCTGCTTCTACCTCTACCCAGTCTTCATTAAGCCGATATACCCCTTTGCCCTCCAGAATATACAGACCATGTTCCATGACGTGAGTTTCAAGAAATGGGATGACCGCACCCGGCATTAAGGTAACGATGGTGACATGCATATCGTGTCTTAGATCTGTGGGGTCAACAAACCGTGTTGTGGCCCAACGTCCGTCAGTGTCAGGCATGGGTGTGGGCGCCACCTGCTGATCGCTGGAAATAACAACGGGTGGTTTGTCTATTCCCTCGACACGCTCATATACTTTGCGTATCCAGTGAAAGCGTGCGGTATCAGACTTACTGTTGCGTACTGTCCATAGACAACCGGCTGGCAAGTATGCATAAGCACCGGGATCAAGTGAATGCGCTTGACCATCAACCACCAGATCTATTGATCCTTCAACGACAAACAACACACCCTGCACCCTTGGATCGAGTTCGGCTTTATCACTACCACCACCGGCTTTGACTTCGACGATGTACTGGCTGAACGTGGTGGAGAAGCCGGCAACAGGTTTCGCAATAATCCAGCAACGCGTCTCACTCCAAAATGGCAGCAAGCTGGCAACGATATCGCGCAACACACCCTTGGGAATAACCGTAAACGCATCTCTGACCATCGCACGATCGGTTAACAACTGGGTCTGAGCGGGCAAGCCACCCTGCGGGGCGTAGTAGTCTGTTTGCTTCATTCAGCTTTTGCCCCCGTCAGATACCATTGCTCAACAATGGCTCGCTCGTCCTCGGTTATCTGTGTAAGGTTGCCGATAGGCATTGCCTTTGTTACCACCACCTGCTGGTAGATAGTGTCCGCCTGCCGCAAGATATCATCGGCAGTTTCAACAACTACGCCTTGGGGTGGAGCTGCGAACCCGGGTTGAGTAGGAACATCAGCGTGGCAGCTTACACATCGAGTTGTCATAACCCCCTGAACTTGCGCAAACAATTCTGCGGCACTTGTGCTGTTATCCACGGCAACCGCAGCTCTCGGCTTCGGCGCGATGGCAGCAGCCACGCCCATAATCAAAACAGCAGCAGCAACCAGAATCATGGGTTTATTCTTGCCATGATGCCTCTGTACAAAAAACACACGGATCAATGCGCCAGCGACTGACAAGACGATGAGTATCAGCCAGTTGTACTTGTGCCCCCATGTCATTGCATAGTGGTTGCTGATCATGACGAACAACACGGGCAAGGTGAAATAAGTGTTGTGCACAGAGCGCTGTTTGGCGCGGATGCCATGGATGGGATCAGGCGCACGCCCCTCTGACTTGGCAGCCACAAGATCGCGCTGTCCCGGCATGATTACAAAGAAAACGTTGGCCACCATAATCGTCCCCAACATGGCACCGTAGTGAAGGTAGGCTCCACGACCACTGAAGATCTGGCACAAGCCCCAGGCGGACACACACACAAACACAAACATTGCGGCGCTGAGCTTGCCTTCCTGTTTGCCGATGGATGATTTGCAGAGAAAGTCATAAACGATCCATCCCAGCAAGAGTGCCAACATGCCCAGAACCACCGCAACAGGCTTGCTGAGAGCCATCACGCCGGGATCGATAAGGTAGATTTCCGCCTGATACCAGTACAGCAATGCGATAAGAAACATCCCGGTAATCCAGGTGGTATAGGCCTCCCATTTGAACCAGTGCAGGGTGTCCGGCAGTTCTGGCGGAGCTACTTTGTATTTCTGCGCATGATAAAAACCACCACCATGCACAGACCAGACCTCACCGCCCACCCCACGCTGCTCATCGCTGGCAACTCTGGGTGCCTGCAGGCTGTTGTCCAGCCAGACAAAATAGAACGAGGCACCGATCCAGGCGATGCCAGTCACCAGATGAACCCATCGACCCAGCAAGCTGAGCCATTCAAGAATATAGCCTTCCATCTTGCTGACCTCCAGATCAGACGCTAATACGCGGGTAACCGTACCTGCCTTGAGAAACCGCCAATGAAAAGCCGAAACGTCGATAATTGCTGCAAACAACGCATTCTGACTAGACTGACTTATGATGCAGCCAGACGGTACTCGCCCGTAAAATAGCTGTCAACACTTATGTACTTTATATTGTTCTTAATATTGTATACATTGTAGCTTACTGGGTGGCTGGCAAACCAGTTGCGTTTCGGGCAATTGTGCCCACACCTGTAAAACAAAACCATTTAGAGGGATTATTCATCAACATGACCAACCGCCCTACCACGAGACTATTCAGAGAAGCACCTGGCTCACTGACGCTCGACGCTTTTGTCCATCGGTTTGGCGGCGTCTACGAGCATTCACCCTGGGTTGCTGAACGTACGTATCAGGCGGGTCTCGATGGTCGTCATATGGATATCGCCAATCTGGCAGATGCCATGGCCTCGGAACTGGCCAAGGCCACACCCGAGGAAAAACTTGAACTGATTCGTGCCCATCCTGATCTCGCAGGACGTGCAGCAGAGCGCGGAGAGCTAACCAACGATTCAACCGACGAACAATCAAGCGCCGGCCTGGATCAATGTTCCGCTGAGGAGCTGGCGCGCTTCACGTACCTTAATGACGCCTACAAGGCGAAGTTTGACATGCCTTTTATCATGGCGGTTCGCGGTAGCAACCGTCACCAGATTCTGGCAGGGTTTGAAGAGCGTATAAACAATGCACCCGATGCAGAGTTCGAGCGCGCACTAACGGAGATCAATCGCATTGCCATGCTCAGGCTGGAATCGTTAGCTAGCGAAGGATACCCACGCGACCTTGTTGGCTATGCGAACGACCCGCCGAAGGCCAACTGGCCAGGTAACGCACGTATCGCCGTACAGTTTGTCATCAACTATGAAGAAGGTGCAGAGAATTGTGTGCTCCATGGTGATGCAGCGTCCGAAGCTTTTCTGTCGGAGATTGTGGGTGCACAGGCCTTGCAAGGCGTCAGACATATGAACATGGAATCCATTTACGAATATGGCTCCCGTGTCGGTTTCTGGCGATTGCATAAATTGTTTTCACAGCGACAACTACCGGTAACGGTATTCGGTGTTGCCATGGCACTGGAGCGTAACCCGGACGCAGTGGCTGCCATGCAGGCTTCAGACTGGGAAATTGCCAGCCATGGGTACCGGTGGATCGATTACCAGTATCTCGATGAAGCAACGGAGCGGGAGCATTTGCAACTGGCCATAGCAGCACACACGCGCGCAACTGGCGAAAGACCTCGCGGATGGTATCTGGGACGTTGCAGCCCCAATTCACACAGACTGGTGGCCGAGGAAGGCGGTTTTCGTTATAACGCGGACAGCTATGCAGACGACCTGCCTTACTGGGACACAGACTACGCCGACACGCCTCAGCTAATGGTCCCTTACACACTGGATGCAAACGATATGCGTTTTGCATCCCCTCAAGGTTTCAATGCTGGTGATCAATTCTTTAATTATTTAAAAGACAGCTTTGACACGCTCTATGGCGAAGGCGAAGAGACACCACGAATTTTATCCATCGGCTTACACTGCCGACTGGTAGGGCGACCTGGCCGGATAGCCTCACTGGCGCGTTTTCTGAATTACATCAATGGCTATGAACAGGTGTGGGTAGCGCGCCGTATTGATATTGCAGAACACTGGCACAAGCATCATTTCTGATAGTGTCAGGTTGTGAGAGATTAAACCACTGGAAAATGGCCTTGTGGAAACTGCCAGACGTCGATACAGAACGTCTGGCAGACCTCCCTTCCCGGCTATTTAGTTTGCTAAAACAGTGGCACTACGCTTGTGCTTCTGCTGGATCGTCCAGCTCGTCCTCTTCATGAGGGATGAGCAAGTTGAGTACGATGGCAATCATTGCTGCTGGAAGCAAGCCTGATGTCAAAAGTACCTTGAGCGTTGCTGGCAAGTGTTGGAGCGCGCTGGGTACCAATTGCAATCCCAGACCCACTGACAAGGCGATGGCAAATATCATCATGTTGCGTCGATTCCAGACAACATCGGACAACATGCTTGCCCCGGCCGCGGCAATCATTCCGAACATGACAATGACACCGCCCCCCAGAACTGCAATGGGCATACTGGAAATTACCGCACCGAACTTTGGCACAAGCCCGCAGACAATAAGAAACAAGGCACCAATGGTGACAACATGGCGACTCATTACACCCGTCATGGATATAAGACCAACATTTTGACTGAACGATGTATTGGGCAGAGCGCCAAATACGCCGGACAAGGCAGTACCAAAACCATCAGCCAGAGTGCCGCCAGTAATTTCCTTGTCGGTGGCTTCCCGCCCTGCTCCGCCCTTGGTAATCCCTGAAATATCGCCCACTGTTTCAATGGCTGAGATAACACCCATGAGACACATGCCAATGACAGCAGCAACGTTGAACTCGATGCCAAAGTGCAGTGGGTTAGGCGCTGAGAACCAGGCAGCACGACCGACGTTATCAAAGCTGACCATACCTGACACAAACGCTACCGCGTAGCCTGCCAACAGGCCGAGAAGCACTGCCGATACAGACAGCATCCCACGGGTAAAAAACTTGAGCCCCAGAGTAACGACAATGACCGTCAGAGCCAGCCCCCAGTGTTTGAATGTTCCAAACTCCGGGTCGTCCATCAGAGGAACACCCCCTGCCGCATACTGAATACCAACCTTCACCAAAGCCAGACCAATCATCAGCACGATTAGACCCGTTACCAACGGTGGTAGCCAATGACGTATTCGCCCGATAATCGTTCCGAGAAAAAAGTGGAAGATACCACCGGCGACGATGCCTCCCATTAATGCAGGCATGCCAAACTGTATTGCAATGGGAATCATGATGGGAATGAATGCAAAGCTTGTCCCCTGTACAACAGGCAATCTGGCACCCATTGGCCCGATGCCGATGGTTTGTATCAGAGTGGCGAAACCGGC
Organism: Granulosicoccus sp.; assembly: GCA_045110475.1. Lineage (GTDB taxonomy): Bacteria > Pseudomonadota > Gammaproteobacteria > Granulosicoccales > Granulosicoccaceae > Granulosicoccus. Next base: position 244 of record JBGCGC010000071.1, on the reverse strand, counting down.
GAACACCATCGACATCTGAATCATGTAGATCATGTTTGAGATATCGCCAGAGCCAAAGCCGAAACCGGCAGCACCGGACACAATAATGGCTGGTGTGACATTACTGACAAACATGGCCAGAACGTGCTGGATTCCGAGTGGTGTACCTTTGATGATTCCGGGAAAATAGTCCGGATCGCGCATTTGTGCAGGCGTCATTCCGCCGTGTGTCCTTGCCATTTTCTACTCCCGAGTGAAAGTCAGC